>CAWAWT010000028.1:0-12813 GCA_963785855.1 uncultured Alphaproteobacteria bacterium | reverse complement strand
TCCCACGTTGCGCCGCGGATTTCGCCACTACGAGCCGCTGTCAGCACCAACAGCCGCACCGCGAGCGCGGCGACCCCCGTTTTCTCCTCCAGGCGCTTCATGAGCGCTGGCACTTCCTGGTAGGGCAGGGCGTCGAAGTTGGTTGCACGCGGTTGCGCGGGGAGCCGTGCGGCGATTGCGCGACCGAGCGTACTTTCGAACTGGCCGCCGTCCGGTCGCACGAAACTCAGGATGCGGACGATAAGGCTGCGGACCTGTCGCGCCGTCTCGGGCTTTGTGGTCCAGATCGGGCGAAGGCACTCGCAGCAATGCGATCGGCGTCGATCGATTGGATTTGCAGCTTCCCGAGCGAGGGATAGGCATAGGCGGCCAGCATTGACGTGCCCTGCTTGCGGCGTTTGTCTCCGGCCTTGCTGGCCTTCGTGAAGAAGCTCTCAGCGGCCTCCTTGAGCGTCAGCAGAAGCGCGGGGGTGTCCTGCCACAGCAGTTGCGGGTCACGGCCGTCCGCTAGGGCCCTGCGGACCTCCCAAGCGCGATCTCGCGCCTCTGAGAGACCGTAGAGCTTGGCGCTGCCAATGCCGTAGTCGCGGCGTTTTTTGTTGTGCTGCACGCGGGCGACCCATGAGGCCTGCCCCCCCTTGCGCTCGCACGAAAAGGATCAGGCCGTCACCGTCGACATAGCGGCCGGGTTTATCCAGAAGGGAGTGCACCTTGGTTGCCGTTAGTTTGCCCATGTCCGACCTCTTTCCAACACTAGGTCCCACACTTCTGCGCCGAACAAGGGCGAATGTCAATGAACAGGCATGAACACGGAATTGGCTGTTTTCTGAGGAAGTGAGGCCGCTTAGCGACCAGTGGCGAACAGCGATGCGAACTGGAAATGTGGCTCCCCGGGCCTGATTCGAACAGGCGACCGATCGATTAACAGTCGATTGCTCTACCGCTGAGCTACCGGGGAACGTCCCTGATGGGCAGAGCGGCTAGATAGCTGACGCTTCCCCAAAGGCAAGTAGTCACGTGGCAAATTGCTCCATCGCGATGCGCTCGTCGAGCGCATGCTCCGGATCGAACAGCAGTGTCAGCGAGCGATCGCGGTCGAGCCGAATCTCGACCTTGGCGACATCGCGCACCTCGGTCTGGTCGGCCACCGCAGAGACGGGGCGGTATTCCGCTTCGAGGATCGTAAGGCATACGCCAGTGTCGTCGGGCAGGATCGCTCCCGACCAGCGGCGCGGTCGGAACGGGCTGATCGGCGTCAGCGCGAGCATCTTCGCCTGGAGCGGCAGGATCGGGCCGCGCGCGGAGAGATTATATGCGGTCGAGCCGGCCGGCGTAGCGACGAGGACACCGTCGCAAGCGAGCTCGGGCAAGGCGACGCGACCGTTCACCGAAATCTCGATCTTCGCCGTCTGGCGGGTTTCTCGCAGCAGCGAAACTTCGTTCATGGCCGCATGGGTGAAGGTCTGGCCACTGACGGTCGTGGCCCGCATCTCCAAGGGCGCCACGCGAATACCCTTCGCGCCCTCGATACGCTCGGCGAGGCGGTCGATCCGCCAATCGTTCATCAGGAAGCCGACGGTTCCTCGGTTGATTCCGAACACGGGAACGCAGCGTCTTTCGCAATCGAGCATTTCGTGAAGGGTCTGGAGCATGAACCCGTCGCCGCCCAGGGCGACAAGTGTCTCCGCCTCATTGGCCGGTGCGAAGGTGAACTTGCGCCTCAGCAGGGCTTCGGCCGCTTTTGCGACATCGGTATGCGATGAAAGAAGTCCGATCCCGCGTCCCGAAAGATCGACGGTCCGATGCGCGTTCGATTGGGACGCGTCGGCGCTCAATCTTTCGCTCCTCATCCAGCCTGCAACCTGGCACAAGATAGGAGCATCCCAGGCTAAGGTCACTGTCCCGTTTCGGAGCGTCAATATTTCAGACGCTTCCGGCACCCACGGACAGGCGCTAGCGCTCCATCCATGCTCACCGGTGACAGTCTAAAGAAGTGGGGACGGCGGGGTTCGGACGTTGCCCCGGCCCCGCCAGTCTCTCCGAGACGCGACGTCGTGCTGGAAGCAATGATCGCCCACGAGCGGGTGGAGCTTGCGTATCAACCTCTGATCGACGCAGCGACGGGGCATGGTCGGCGCGGAAGCGCTTGTCCGATCCGGTATAGCTCGCGATGGCGGGATCCTGTTCGCAAGAGCCAACGCCGCGGCGTTGGGCGAGCGTCTGTCGCGCGTAGTTCAGCGAAAAGTGCTTCGCGCCGTCGCGGTCTGGGAAGGACCGCTTCGGAACCTCTCGGTTATCGATCAACCTGCTTCCCGCGGACATCAGCCGCCCCGGTTATGAGCGCTGGGTGCTCGACGAAATTGACGCCGTCGGCATCGACCCGAAGCGTATCACGCTCGAGATTACCGAAACCGCCTTGCTGGCGGACCACGACGCAGTCGCGGCGCGATTGGCCATATTGCGCGAAGCTGGAATCCAGATCGCGATCGATGATTTCGGTACGGGCTATGCAAACCTTGGCTACCTTACGGCTCTGCCCCTCGACATGCTCAAGATCGACCGTGGCCTAGTTGCGAACATCGTCAAGCGCGAGCACGACCGGATCGTGGTCAAGGCGCTGATCCGCCTCGCCCGCGATCTCAATCTGAAGGTGGTGGTCGAAGGGGTCGAAACAGCCGACCAACTCGCGCTGCTCAAGGACTGGGGCTGCGACGTCTATCAGGGTTTCCTGGCCTCGGCGGCATTGACCGAAGCCGAACTGATGCGCTTCGCAACGGCCGCAGGCTAAGCCGCAACCAGCTCTCTTCTTGGCCCCGGCGGCAGCGACCCGAGCGAGGCCGCGGGACAACTGCACGGCGCCGTTGAGGCGCGCATCGGCGGTCAGCCAGTCGCGCGAGACGGTCATCTTGCTGTCCGGTCTCAGCTTCGCTGCGCCTTTCAAGCGATCGATATAGTCGAGAAGCCCGCGAAGATCCGGGAAATCCGCCCTTTGCGAAGGTAACCACCGCACCTCTCGGCCCGATGTCGAGCTTAGCGACCATCGCGTCGCGGCAATTGAGCTTTACCTCGACGATCTTCATCAAGTTCGCGGTTTCCTCTGGGAGCGTCCCGAAGCGGTCGATCAGCTCGGCCGCGAACGCATCGATCGCCTGCCGGTCCTCAAGCTCGCCGAGACGGCGGTACAGACCCATCCGCAAATCGAGGTCTGGAACATAATCGCTCGGGGATCATGATCGGCGCATCCACGCTGATCTGCGGCGAGAATTCTTCTTTCGAAGCGATGCCGCCCGCTTTCAGCTCGACGATGGCGTCCTCGAGCATCGATTGGTAAAGCTCGAACCCAACTTCCTTGATGTGGCCGGACTGCTCATCGCCCAAGCAGGTTGCCCGCGCCACGGATGTCGAGGTCGTGACTGGCGAGCTGGAAGCCAGCTCCTAGATTATCGAGCTCGCTCAGCACCTGCAGCCGCTTTTGAGCTGCTTCGGTGATAACCCGGTTAGACGGCATAGTGAGATAAGCGTACGCACGAGACTTGGAGCGACCGACGCGGCCGCGCAATTGGTAGAGCTGGGCCAGGCCGAAGCGATCCGAGCGATAGACGATGAGCGTGTTGGCGCTCGGGATGTCGAGCCCGCTTTCGACGATCGTCGTCGACAGCAGTAGATCGTATTTGCGGTCGTAAAATGCACTCATGCGTTCCTCGACCTCGGTCGGGCTCATCTGCCCGTGAGCCGCGATGAACTTCACCTCGGGCACCTGACTACGCAACCATTCCTCGATGTCGGGCAGATCGGCGACGCGGGGAACGACGAAGAAGCTCTGACCGCCGCGAAAATGCTCGCGAAGAAGCGCTTCTCGGAGCACGACGCCGTCGAACGGCGTCACGTAGGTGCGCACTGCAAGGCGGTCGACCGGTGGCGTCTGGATTACAGATAGTTCGCGAAGGCCGCTCATCGCCATCTGCAGCGTGCGCGGGAATTGGCGTCGCAGTGAGAGTGAGCACGTGGACGTCGGCCTTCAACGCCTTCAGCCGCTCCTTGTGAGCGACCCCGAAATGCTGCTCCTCGTCGACGATCACGAGGCCAAGACGCTTAAACTCGATGCTCTTCGCAAGGATCGCATGCGTTCCGATGACGATGTCGATCTTCCCTTCAGCGAGGCCTTCTTTGGTCCCCTTCGCTTCCGCGGCGGGGACCAGCCGTGACAACCGGCCGATATTGATAGGGAAGCCGTTGAAGCGCTCGACGAAATTCGCATAGTGCTGGCGAGCAAGAAGTGTCGTCGGGCAGATCAGCGCAACCTGCTTGCCCGACATCGCCATGACGAAGGCTGCGCGAAGCGCCACCTCGGTCTTGCCGAAGCCGACGTCGCCGCACACAAGCCTATCCATTGGCGTGCCCGCCTCGAGGTCCTGGAGAACCTCTGCGATCGCACGATCCTGATCGTCCGTCTCTTCGTAAGGGAAGCGATTGACGAATTCGAGATAGCTCGCGTCCGCCTGGGCAATGACGCCCGCGCGGGTCGCGCGCATGGCCGCGACGTTGATGAGCTCACCCGCGATTGCGCGGATCCGCTCTTTCATCCGTGCCTTGCGACGCTGCCAGGCTTCGCCACCGAGGCTGTCGAGCGAAACGCCTTCGCTCTCGCTTCCGTAGCGCGACAGCAGCTCGATATTCTCGACCGGTACGTAGAGCTTGTCGCCGCGGGCATATTCGAGCGCAACGCAATCGTGAGGAACCCTGCTAACAGGGATCTGGGTTAGGCCTTCGTAGCGGCCGATGCCGTGGTCGGCGTGAACGACGAGATCGCCGGGCGACAGCGTCGCAAGCTCCTGGAGGAACGCTGCAGCGGCTTTCCTCTTTCGGCGACGGACGAGGCGGTCGCCAAGCATGTCCTGCTCGGTGAGAACCGCAACGTCGGGAGTCGTGAAGCCATGGTCGAGTGGGAGCACGAGCAAGGTAGCGCGAGTTTTCGAGCCGAGCGCTTCCTGCCAGCTCTCGGCGAGTTTCTGCGCTTTCAGGCCATGATCCTCGAGCAATCCGCTCAAGCGTTCGCGGGCGCCGCGCGTGTAGCTTGCGAGCACGACTTTGTGGCCTGTGCGGCCCAAGTCACCGACATGCTTCGCTACCGCTTCGTAGACGTTCGCCTGCTGCGCTCGCTCGGGCGCGAAGTCGCGGGCTGATTCGACCCCGAACTCGATGACGCACTCGGACCCCGGCTCGTGAAACGGCGAAGCGAGATGAATTGGTTGGTCGGCTTCTGCCGATTCCCACTCCTTCTTGGAGAGATAGAGCGCGTGCGGCTCGAGCGGGCGGTAGCTTCCGGGCTCGCCCTCCATCGCGCGCACGCGATTCTGGTAATAATCCTCGATCGCCTCGCGACGGACGCCAACCGCTTGATCGGCCGCGGCGTCGCGGATCACGATGTCGTTGTCGCCGAGATGGTCGAACAGGGTCTCAAGACGTTCCTCGAGCAGTGGAAGCCAATGCTCCATTCCCGACATGCGGCGTCCCTCGGACAGTGCCTGGTAGAGCGGGTCCTGGGTCGCGGTCGCGCCAAACTTCTCGCGGTAGCGCGAGCGGAATCGCTTGATGCTGTCGGGGTCGAGCAAGGCTTCTGACGCGGGCAGTAGAGTGAACGCTTTGGACTTGTCGGTCGAGCGTTGATCGGCAGGATCGAAACGGCGGAGGCTCTCAATCTCGTCGCCGAAGAAATCGAGCCGAAGCGCCAGATGCTCGCCGGCCGGGAAGAGATCGATCAACGATCCGCGAACGGAATATTCGCCGTGCTCGGCGACTGTGTCGACACGCTGATATCCGAGTGAGTTCAGCTGCTCGATCAGGCCCTCACGCTCGATCCGCTCACCCACCGGCGATTTGGCGCGTGAGTTGACGGATCCGAAAGGGCGTCAGCAACCGCTGTGTAGCCGCGCTTGCGGTGGCGACCAGCAGCTGCGCAGCTTCGCGCTTGACCTGAAGCGCGCTAAGAGTCGCCAGCCGCTCGGCCATGACCCGGAGCGCAGGGGAGGCACGGTCGTATGGCAGGCAGTCCCAGCCCGGCAGGGTCCGCACCTCGACTTCGGGTGCGAACAGCGGGACGGTGTCCGCAAGCGCTCGCATCGCCGCTTCGTCGGCGACAACCACGACTGCACGTCCGCCATCTCCGGTCCCGTGCGCCGCTCGTGCGAGATCGGCCGCGAGCCACGGCAGGAAGCCGGTCGGAACGCCGGCAAGAGTTAGCGACTGCTTGGCGCGGAGAACGCGCTGGAGCGGCTCGCTCATCGCGCGATCCGGATATAGTCGAGCTTCTTCAGGGCCGTCATCATAGGACCAGCGAACCGCTCCGGCGGTTCCGCGGTTCCGTGCGCCCAGCTCATGATGTCGACGTCCTGCTCCTCCAGCATGGCTTCGAACAACGCGCGCTCGTCGGCACCCCAGCTGCAATGGCGCGAGTCGAAGAAGCCGCCGATCAGCAAGTCGGCTTCTTTGGTTCCACGATGATGCGCTCGCCATGCGAGGCGCTTTAGGTCCGGATCGGAAGGCATGGATGGAATGTAGTGAGATCGGTCTCTCATTGCGAGCGGCGAGACTTGCGCTAACAACCGCCTATGCGGCCCGACATCCTGAACCCGCTTTTCACCGAGGTGAAAGCATTGAAGGGCGTGGGACCACAGATCGCGAAGCTGCTCCAAAAGCTTGGCATCGAACGCGCCGTCGACCTCGTCTATCATCTGCCGACGGGGGCGATCGAGCGGATCAATGCGCCAAGTGCGAGCGCGTCGCTGCTAGGTCGCAACGTCATCCTCGAGCTGACGCCGTTCGACAACCGGGAGCCAAGGTCCGGGCGGGGACCGACTCGCATCTTCACAAGCGATTCCGACGGCAACACGATCAGCCTTGTCTATTTCAACAATTCCGGCTGGGCGAAGCGCACCCTTCCCAAGGGCGAGAAGCGGATCGTCTCGGGAAAGCTCGAGCAATATGGCGACGAATGGCAGATCATTCATCCAGAAGTGACGCAGCCTGGGAAGGGGCCTTCACCCCAGCTCCGCGAGCCAATTTATCCGCTTACTGAGGGGCTGACCAACCGCCGCCTTGCCGAGCTCGTACGCGAGGCTCTGGAGCCAGCGCCGGAGCTTCCCGAGTGGATTGAGCCGAGCCTGCTATCGCGAAAATCGTGGGGCGGCTGGCGCGAGTCGCTCGCGACTGCGCACCGCGAGCCGGGTAAGGAGGCGGCACGTCAGCGCCTCGCTTATGACGAGATTTTCGCGAACCAGCTTGCGCTCATGCTGCTTCGGCAGTCGCAGCGGCGGCACCGCACAACTCCGCTTCCTGGCACCGGCGGGCTGATCCGCAAGCTCGAGTTGCCCTACGCGATGACCAATGCGCAGCGCCGAGTCGTCCGCGAGATCCGCGGCGACATGGCCCAGATGGTTCCGATGCTGAGGCTGCTTCAGGGCGACGTCGGTTCGGGCAAGACTCTGGTTGCGCTCGCAGCGATGCTCACCGCGGTCGAAAGCTGCGCTCAGGCGGCACTGCTGGCGCCGACCGAGATCCTCGCTCGTCAGCATCATGCGACGCTGCTCGGACAGCTTGATAAGCTCGGCGTGCGGATCGGAATCCTGACGGGCCGAGAGAAGGGCCGAGCGAGGGAAAGTGTGCTGATGGGACTCGCCGACGGCTCGATCGACATCCTCGTCGGAACCCATGCGATCTTTCAGGAAAAAGTCGCGTACAAGAGCCTCGGGCTCGCTGTCATCGACGAGCAGCACCGCTTCGGGGTTTCACAGCGCCTCCTGCTCGCATCAAAGGCGGAGCATCCGCCGCATTTGCTGGTCATGACGGCAACTCCAATTCCCCGAACGCTGACGCTGACTCATTACGGCGAGATGGACGTCAGCCGGATTGACGAGATGCCGCCCGGTCGAACGCCCGGTCGAAACACGAGTCATCAGCGAGGAAAAGCTCGCCGATGTGGTCGACGGACTTGGGCGTCATATGGCCGACGGGGGTCAGGCCTATTGGGTTTGTCCCTTGGTCGAGGAGAGCGAGAAGTCTGGATGCCGCGGCCGCGGAGGAACGTGCCCGAACTCTCAAGTTGCGCTTTGGTGAGGACAGGATTGGGCTGGTCCACGGTCGGATGAAGGGGCCGGAGAAGGACGTGGTCATGGCCCGCTTCGCCTCGGGTGAGCTCGCAGTCCTGGTCGCGACGACGGTGATCGAGGTCGGCGTGGATGTCCCCAACGCGACCCTGATGGTCGTGGAGGGGGCGGAGCGGTTCGGGCTGGCTCAGCTCCATCAGCTTCGTGGCCGCGTCGGTCGCGGGTCGGGAAAAAGCACCGTGCCTGCTCATCCGCGGGCAGAGAATCTCACTAGTGTCGGACGCGCGCGACTTTCGTTGATGCGCGAGACGAGTGACGGATTTCGTATCGCCGAAGAGGATTTACGCCTCCGTGGGCCGGGCGAAATCCTCGGCACGCGCCAGTCGGGCGAGGAAGCGTTTCGGGCGGCGAACTCCGGAAGACGTTGAGACGCTCGCGCCGGTCGCGCAAAGTGACGCCATGCTCCTCCTCGACCGCGACGGCGGTCTCAAAGGCGACCGCGGGATCGCCGCGAGGATCTGCCTTTATCTGTTCGAACGCGATCAGGCCGTGGACCTGATCCGGAGCGGATGATCGGCTAAGGCGCACCGATCATCGACGTCGCAGCCTCTCCTTGCAGTGCCACGTCGCGCGCTTCCATTCAGAACAAGGGTCGGGGCCGAAGATGGTCGGCTGGTTCGTGAAGCGTTCGATCAAACGATGTCGAGCACCTCGCGAAGCTAGCCGATGGCTAGCGCACCAGTAGCGCGTGTCGCTTCTTTCCAAGGCTGAGCTTCATCGGTTCAGCGCCGGCACTAAGGAGCAGTCCGGGATCATTCACCGTCACGTCGTCGAGCCGCACCGCCCCCTCGGCGATCTTCCGCTTCGCTTCCTTGTTCGATGGCGTGAAACCGAGCGCAGTTAATGCATGGGTGATGTTCATGCCTTCGCCGAGCGACAATGTTGGCAGGTCCTCGCCGACGCCGCCGCCGCTGAATGTCTCCGCGGCAGTACGAGCGGCAGCTTCGGCCGCTTGGCGACCGTGAAGCATCGCCGTGGCTTCGGTCGCGAGCACGATCTTCGCCTCGTTGATCTTGGCGCCGGGCAGCCGCTCGAGCCGCGCAATCTCGTCGAGCGGCACGTCGGTGAAGAGTTTCAGGAAGCGTGCGACATCCGCATCCTGCGTGTTCCTCCAGAACTGCCAGTAATCGTAGGCGCTCAGAAGCGCCTGATCGAGCCACACTGCGCCTTGCGCGGTCTTGCCCATCTTGGCCCCGTCGGCAGTCGTGATGAGCGGCGTCGTGACGCCATAAAGCTCGGTGCCGTCGATTCGTCGAGTTAGCTCGATCCCATTGACGATATTGCCCCACTGGTCGGAGCCGCCGAACTGGGCCCGGCAACTTGCGAGACGCGACAGCTCCAGGAAATCATAAGCCTGGAGGATCATGTAATTGAATTCGAGGAAAGTCAGCGGCTGCTCACGGTCGAGCCGTAATCGCACGCTGTCGAAGGTCAGCATGCGATTGATTGTGAAGTGCCGCCCAACCTCGCGTAGGAAGGGGATGTAAGCGAGCGTATCAAGCCACTTGGCATTGTTCATCATGACGGCGTCGGTCGGTCCCTCGCCGAAGGTCAGGAATTGCTCGAACACCCTGCGAATACCCGCAATATTCGACTCGATCTGTTCGTCGGAAAGGAGTTGGCGGCTTTCGTCCTTTCCCGACGGGTCGCCGACCTTCGTCGTCCCGCCGCCCATCAGGACGATTGGCCTATGACCCGCCTGCTGAAGCCGCCGAAGCATCATGATCTGGACGAGGCTTCCGACGTGAAGGCTCGGCGCCGTCGCGTCGAAGCCGATGTAAGCACTGATCACCTCCCGTTCCGCGAGCGCATCAAATGCCACCGGATCGGTCGATTGGTGGATGTAGCCGCGCTCGTCGAGGAGGCGCATCAGGAAGGAGCGGAAGACCGTCATGCAAAGCCGCTTAGCGTCATGCTCTCCGCGCTGCTACTAGAGCCGCATGCAATATAATCTGGTGCCGCATCCCTCGACGCCGCCGCGCATCCACGACTTGAAGATGTGGGCGACGGTCGAGCACGCGGCGGCGCTCGCAACGATTGCGACGACGAACATCTGGTATGGGGTGGGCGCACCAGCCGAACGGTTTATCGTCCCGGAGGCCGAGCCTCGCCGAGCCGACGAGCTTTGGAAAACGACCTGTTTTGAAGCTTTTCTCCGTGTCCTTGGAGAGGAGCAGCCCTATCGCGAGTGGAACTTCGCCCCATCCGGCGAGTGGGCGGCCTATGATTTCACCTCGACGCGCGCCGACATGACCGAGGCCGAAGTCGCTGACCCGTATATTCGAATGGAGGACAATTTCACCTGGTGGGCACTTGGCGCATCGATCGCGGTGACCGCCGATACGAAGTGGGAGCTGGGACTGTCGGTCGTTCTCGAAGAGAAGGACGGGACCAAATCCTATTGGGCACTCGCCCATCCCAATCCCGAAAAGCCCGATTTCCACGACCCCGGTTGCTTCATCGCGCACCTGCCTTAAGCAGCGCCAATGACCCTTTTCGGTATCGATCGGCTTCTCGCCGGCCCGGAGCTTCGGCGCCCGCTTGAGGGCAAGCGCGTTGCTACTTCTCGCTCACCCGGCGTCAGTCACGAAAGATCTCGCGCACAGCCTCGACGCGCTGGTCGCTTCGGGATTGAAGATTTCGGCGGTCTTCGGACCCCAGCATGGAGTGCCGTGGCGACCTCCAGGACAATATGATGAAGTCACCGGACTTCACCGATCCGACCTATGGCATCCCCGTATTCAGCCTCTACGGCGAGCTTCGGCGTCCGAGCAGCCAGTCGATGGGCACGTTCGACACCATTTTGGTCGATCTGCAAGATCTCGGCTGCCGCATCTACACCTACGTCACGACGCTTCTTTACGTGCTCGAGGCCGCTGCTCAGCACGGCAAGAGCGTGTGGGTCCTGAGACCGGCCCAATCCGGCGGGACGTCCAGTCGAGGGAATGACACTGCGGCCAGGCTGGGAAAGTTTCGTGGGCGCTGGACCGATCCCGATGCGCCATGGGCTCACGCTCGGCGAGCTCGGCAAATGGTTCGTTGATCACTACGGCCTCGACGTCGATTATCGCGTGATCGAGATGGAGGGGTGGAAGCCCGGCGAGAGCCCGGGCTACGGCTGGCCGTCCGAGCGGGTTTGGATCAACGCAGCCCAAATGCGGCAAATCTCAACATGGCGCGCGCCTATGCCGGCACAGTGATGCTCGAAGGAACCACGTTGAGCGAGGGCAGGGGCACGACCCGTCCGCTCGAGCTTTTTGGCGCTCCCGACCTTGAGCCATTGAAGATCGTGGCGGAGATGGAACGGCTCGCTCCCGAGTGGCTCGCCGGCTGCGAGCCGCGACGTGACTTTCCAACCGACGTTTCACAAACACGTCGGTGAAATGTGCCGCGGCCTGTTCATCCACGCGGAGGGGACGTTCTACGGCTATGAAGCATTCAAGCCGTGGCGCCTCCAATCGCTCGCGTTCAAGGCGATCCGCCAACTCTGTCCGAATATATGCTGTGGCGCGACTTCCCCTACGAATATGTTTTCGACCGGCTCGCGATCGACGTTATCAACGGCTCGGAGCTGCTGCGCGAATGGGTCGACGATCCGCAATCGGCGCCCGGCGATCTCGATGCCATCACAATTCCCGATGAGCGCGCCTGGGAAAGGGACCGCAAGCCTTACCTGATTTACTAAGCAGCGGACGGGAATAGCCAGCGGCGCATATTGACAATTCAGGAGAGAAGCCGCCGGCTGTTTCTCTTGGTTGGGCATCCCTGTTGGCTTGTCCGAGGGTTCATCTGGAGGAGCTCTCGATGTCGGGGGCCGGGCTTGGTTAACGAAGAAGTAGGAGGTTGCACGTATCCCGGCTGGAGAGTTGTTCGGGGAGTATGGCTTCAAATGGCCACCGCGGGGATCGAGGAAGTCACTGAAAATGCAATTCGTGCCGTCGCGCGCGATTGCAGACGTCGCTGTCGATGAAGTACAGCGACGTCGCCGGTTATGTGCAGGGGGTCGCTACGCGCATCAGCGAGCATCTCAAGATGCTCGACCAGCTCGAGGAAGTGACCAATCGCTCAGCGACCAGCCCGGGCGCACGATCAACCCGACGACGCGAACAGCCAAGGGCAAGCTCGAGGCCGGGCGCGAAGCCGTCGAAAAGACGATCGACGGCTTCAAGGGCCTGACTGAGCTGGTCGTCCAGCTCGGCGAGCGGATGGCGGGCTTCGCTTCAGCGATAAATCAGGTGCAGACGGTCTCCTCGAACAACTCTCCAGCCGGGATACGTGCAACCTCCTACTTCTTCGTTGACCAAGCCCGGCCCCCGACATGGAAACTGCCTCCTCCAGATGAACCCTCGGACAAGCCAACAGGGATGCCCAACCAAGAGAAACAGCCGGCGGCTTCTCTCCTGAATCGTCAATATGCGCCGCTGGCTATTCCCGTCCGCTGCTTAGTAAATCAGGTAGCGGCGGCCGGCGGCAAGGCTTGCGGTCCCTTTTCCCAGGCGCGCTCATCGGGAATCGTGATGGCATCGAGATCGCCGGGCGGGCAACTGTTGCGGATCGTCGACCCATTGGCGCAGCAGCTCCAGCCGTTGATAACGTCGATCGCGAGCCGGTCGAAAACGTATTCGTAGGGGAAATGACGCACAGCGTGTGA
>CAWAWT010000027.1:0-49755 GCA_963785855.1 uncultured Alphaproteobacteria bacterium | reverse complement strand
CACTTGCGCTCCGAGGGGGGCGTCCACAGATGGAAAGCTGCCGTCAGCCTTCGTCGGAACTCGGGCACGCCCAAGTAGCTAACAAGCGTGCCTTCGTCCTCGTCAAAGTCCACGACTAACCAATTCCGCGTACTTCGTTGATGAGAGCGAAGCCGTCAGGGTAGATGTGAGCGAGGACGCTGTGGGCGTAGCGAAGCCCCACCGATTAGGCCGGCCTGCAGACGAGCCGAGGCTCTAATGTCCGCAATGGGTCGATCCGAGACGGCAAGCTTGGGTGGAAGGCTGACATTAGCGACCTCTGAGATGAGGCTCACCTGACCCCTCGTTTCCACGCTCCATATTGCCGCTATGGCTGACCGTTCCCCACAGTCAGAAATTCATCCGGGCAGCAGCACCGCACGAGCCTAGCGCCCTGGGCCGCCGCGTTTGCCGGCGGGGGCACGCCTAGGGCCTTCCCAATGAGCAACGCTTCGCGATCACGCGAACGCATTCGCTGAAATCCAGTCAGACGCGTCTTGCGGCGCAAACGGCGTCCCCATCGTCGCGCGTCTGCTGCATTGGGGAAGTTCAGTGCCAAGCCAACGTTTTGCAGTTGAGTTCAATCACCGCACCGTCGGGGTTGCCGTCCGCGTGCCGGGCGGACCATGTCTTTTCGTCCAATGACGATTTCGACGAGCTCGACGGCCGCCTGTTCCCCGCGTGCTCGAGTTCTCGAGCGCGAGTTGAGGAAGGTCGGCCGCCGACCCATCGCGAGCGCGCGTCAACGGCTGTCCACCATCTGACCATTTCAAAAAGGAGCGAGACAAATGACTGCCCATCAGCCGCACGCGAAAGTGCGGGCATCGAGGCTCACGCGCGAGCAGGCCGCGGATCTTCTCTATCGCTATCCCCATGTCTCGGATGCCGAGGCGAAGGCGATCCTGACTTTCCTCCGCAAAGGCCGACACCTTGATGTCGGAATGCTTACCGCCGACGAGCAACTGAAGTCTCAGCTCGACAGCTTCACGGACGACTACGCGGAGCATTTCCGCGTCGGCTTCGGTGAAGGCTCGGCGGTGGTCGCAGCAATCGTCGGCTTCCTCGCAATCTGTTGGCTGATCTGGAAAGCCGTGGAACCGGCAGCGCTCGCCGTCTGGATAAAAAGGGCCCCGCTTCGGCGGCCCCTAATTCCTGAATCGGTGCCAATACCCCTCTGAGAGCTTCGGCAGCAAAGCCGGACCGCAGGTTCGGGTGGAAAGCTGCCATAGGCCGTATAGCTTCGCGGAATGCATCGTGGGCTCATATTCGCCGGTTTGGCGGTCGCTGCACTAGCTAGCGGCTGCACGCGACCGACGCATAATCAGGCCACCTTGGCTGCGATTAAGGCCGAGTCCCTCGCCCTTACGAAAGCTCACCCGAAATTGGGCCACCCGCTTCCAAGTCTGCGGGCGGAGCTATCAACTTGGAACTCGGCCTTCGAGCAGCTTCTCGGCTTGGAGGGCCGGCGTCGAGAGTGGCAAGCAGATCGAATGGATGTACGTGGCTTTGGGCGATGTCTCGGGATTTGACGCAATGCCGAGCTTTTGCGCCTGAAGCAGTACATAAGAACCGGAAAGTCCGAACATCTTGTTTGACCGCTGCGCCTGCTCGATTGCTTTGAGCAACAACAGACGGGTGTCAGCATCAGTCGGCCCATTCAGCCGCTCCATGACGTCGAGGTTGGTCCAGGCTTGCTGCTCCAACTGCGATTTAGCGTCCATCCGTGCGAATATTTCATAGATTTCGTCGAAGCTGCCTTGCTCATCCGCCGGGAACATCGCGGAACGTCCGCTTGATGTGACCGCGCGCCACCGTTCCGCGAACGGGGCAAAGTCGCTTGGCCGCGCCACCCACCTCACTGTGTCCTTGGGCACCGCACCTCGTGCCACGATAGCGGATAGTTGTGACAGCCGCGAAGCGATGCAGGAGGTCTCCTGAAGTCGCTCACGGAAAAAGCCGAGATCGGTACCCACCTCTTCCCGCACGTCTCGGCGGCTTTGGGCAGCGACGTGGCGGTCGTGCAGCCCCTCAATGGCCTGCTCAGCACCAAGAGCAATCAGCACGCCGATGACAATGATGCCGACTTCGCCGGCGAACTCGCGCCACCCGTGCAAAGGTTTGGGAAGGTGGAAGTGCATGCGGCTCGCTCCATGCTCGATAATGTGTCAAAATTTATCGTTTTAAATAAAATATACATTGTTTGACGTTTCATTGATGACTAAGAGGCGAGGCAATCAACCGATTGAGGTCCGCCATGTCCATACGCCTTCTCATGCTTCTCCTTCGCGTCACCCAAGTGCTGGTCGGCGTTGCCGTCGGCTTCGTGCTATTGGGTTTTGCCATTCACATAGCGCACGGTGGTCCGTTCACTGCAAACTGGCCGGTGGTCACGACCGACGCACTGGTTCATCCGCTCCGCGCGGGGGCGGGAACAATCCGCATCGATCGTGGCGCGCTCGCTCTGGCCTCGCCCGACTGGCGGCCCGAACTGGCGCAATTGCTGTTCGTGTTGGCTTTCGCTGGCGGCGCGATTTTCGCCCTCATTCAGCTCAAGCATGTTGTTCGGAGCATCGCCAGTGGGGAGCCGTTTGCTCCCGAGACGGCGCGGCGCTTGCGGATCATCGGCTGGCTGGTCATCGGCTGGGCACTGTTCGACGTTGCCAATGCTTTGGTAGTTGAGCCGCTGTTGCTCGCCGCTGCGACGCCCGTAGAGTTCTGGGGTGAGGCTTGCTTCAAGCCTTGCCAAGGGCGCGAACTACCAGCTCGATTTCCGGTTCGACTTTGTAAAGATTGGAGCCGGCCTATTCGCGTTGGCGCTGGCCCAGGCGTTTGCGATCGGCCGTCGGCTCGCCGACGATGATGCGGCGATCATCTGATGCCGATTATCGTCAACGTCGACGTCATGCTTGCCCGGCGCAAAATGGCGGTTAGTGCCCTTGCCGAGCGTGTCGGCATTTCCCTGACCAACATGTCGCTTTTGAAGACCGGTAAAGTGAAAGGTGTGCGGTTCGCGACGCTCGAGGCGATCTGCGAAGCGCTCGATTGCCAGCCAGGTGACCTTCTCGAATATCGGCCGATCGAATGAGAACGCGGCATGGGAATGACCGAATGTCCGCTTCTGTAATGGGCCCTTGTGTCAAGCTGCCCCGGTTTATCCTGCCACTGGTTACTTGCTTCTGTCCGTGGTCAGCCTGAGCTGCCACATCATACGGTCAGAGGAAGCGGCGAGCCCATCTTTCCAGCGTAGTCAATCGAGCCGAGGCCCGGCAGCTACAAGCGGACATGCGGCTTCACCAACTTCACCGTCCCAGCGGCGGGACCTCGGCGGCGCAGACCTATCAGCCTGCGCGAACTTAGTTGCTCTCCTTGTTATGCGATTGCAGTCTCTTGGTTGGACCAGCGGAAGTCGGTGCCATCAATCCACATACGATGGAGGATGACGGCAAGCTTGCGAGCAAGAGCGACCCGCGCCTTCCTGGTGCCGCGCCGCTTCGCGACCGCCATTGCCCAGGCCTTGAGGCTGGAGAAGCGTACGGTGCGCGTAAGCATCACGCTCGCCGCCTCGTAGAGCGCCGTGCGCACCATTCGGTCGCCGACCTTGGTGATCGAGCCGGTCACGTCGAGCTCCCCGGACTGATACTTCCTTGGCGTAAGTCCGAAGTGAGGTCCGACGTCGCGCGAGTGCTTGAAGCGTGAGGGATCATCGACGCCGCTCTTGAAGGTAATCGCAGTGATGGCGCAGACACCAGGCACGCTCATCAGCTGACGACAGACTGGATCGTCACGAACCAGCGCGAGCAGTGCACGGTGAAGGTGCTTGAACTCGGCTTCGAGCGCAGACCTGGCGGCGAGCATCGCGCCGATCACGGTCTCCAATATGGCATGGCCGGCGACCAGCTCGCGGATCCGCATCTCGAACCGCCCGCGGCTGATCGGACCGACCTTGAGGCCAAAGCCGCGCAGCACCCCGCGCATGCCGCACTCGATGTCGAGCAGCTTGCCCTGGATGAGCTTGCGCACGGTCAGCAGCGCTCGCACCTCCTGCGAGCTCACCGACTTCGCGTGCACCGGCTGATACCAGCCAAGCCTCAAGAGCTGGGCAATGCCCACTGCATCGCGCCGGTCGGTCTTCACGGTCATCGCCTTCAACGCCGCTTTCACATGGCGGGTCTCGAAGAGCACCGTCTCGAAGCCGGCTTCGGTCAAACCCGCATGGAGCCATTGCGACAAGGGACCGGCTTCAAGGGCGACCCGCTCGATCGGCTGCCCGAGCGATCGAAAATGGCGAACCAGGTCCTCGGGTTCGCTCGGCACCTTCGTCTCACGGATGATGCGACCCTGCGCGTCGACAATGCACACGCTCGTCAGTTCCAGTGAGACGTCCAATCCGGCATAATGCTCCACGGCTGTCCTCCATCAGGCTAGCGGGGCTCGAGGCACCACACCTGAAACCCCGATCCATCATGACCGGGGGACAGCCACTCCTCCAGACGATCTGGAGGCGCCGCCCATTACCGTATCTTCCCACCCATTGCTGCAGCGAGGGCTATCGACCAATTTGGCCACTGGAGCGCCCGCGAACCAATGACATTGGCAGCTACGCGCCAGGCTCCCGGGATTTTGACCGTAATGCGAGGATCAGCGCCGCCGCGACGCAGATCACAAAGCCGAGGATAATCGCAATGGTCGCGAGTGAGTGGGTCACGGCTATCCTCCGTCGATCGGCATTAGCCCTACCAGCTTAGGGGCAGCTTTCCACCCAAAGCTGACTTTAGCGTCCATCCGATCCAACCCATTGCAGGCATTAGCTGTGGTCAGTCGCGACTAATCCGGGCGATATCACTATACCCCCGTTCGTCACCCGCCGCTGCTGATCATCCGCGTCTTCAGGCCCTGAATTGCGCTTTCGTTGCGCTTGGTCCCGAGTTCCTTCCGCATCGCGGACAGGAACTCGCGCGCATAATCGTCTGCAACTGCTTGCTGCAGCTCGTTCTGCATTTGGCCGATTAGGGCGGGTTGCGTAAGGGCGTTGCCGGGCGTGATCTTGTTCACTTTTACGATGAAATAGCCTTGGCCCTTCGGATCGGGAAACATTCGGCTTTTGCCCGCGCCGAGTGTGAATAGCATTTTGAGCGGGGCTGGAACGGCTACCTGCGAATTCGCGATCTGGATACGCTTGAGCAAGAGCGGGCGGACAGCGGGAAGCGTCACACCGCTTGCTTTCATAGCATCTGCGAGCGGCGTTCCGTGCTCGACCTTGGCTTCAATCTGCGTGGCGGCAGCTCGGGCGCGGTCCATCGCTTGGCTGTCGATCCAATCCTTGGTCACCTGCCCACGTGCCTCTGCAAGTGGTGCAGGAGCGGCCGGAATGACCTGTCCCGGCGAAATCATTGCATAACCCTGGTCGTTGGGAAGCGTGACAATCTCGGGCGGATCACTGATTTCGAGCTCAAAGCCGGTTTTCAATGCAGGCAAAAGTTCAGGTGGTAGCTTGAAGTTCGGGTCGGTGTTGGAAGTGCCGGCGGCTGTGATCAACGGCGTGGTTGAGACCTGTAGCTTGGCCTGCGCGACTGCCTCGGTGAAGTTGCTTCCAGCGTCGACGGCGCTCTGAACTTTGTCGACAATGTCCTCAATCCCATTCTTTTTCTTGTCTGCGGTGATCTTCGAAGCGATCTCGGAGCGGGCCTGCTCAATCGATTTGCCGCCTACGGTTTTCACCGAATTGATCTTTGCGACTGCCCACCCAAAGTTCGTCTGACCGGTCCAACGACCGCGCCAGAAGGCGCTTCGAAGACCGACGCGGCCGCTTGCGCACCGGCCACGCCCGCATACTGCATCGCGAGTTTGGTCCTTGAGCGCGCTGACCGCGGCGTTCGCGCCCGATGGTGCGGCAGCGGCGGCATCGTTGCTCCGCCCTTGGCTCGAGCAGCGATTGCACCCGCAGTCGCCTGGTCCTGGACAAGCGCCTGGCTGATGTCGCGCGTCTCCTTGGACTTATAGTCGGCCTTGTGGGCGTTATAATATGCGGCGATCTCCTGATCAGACGCAGCGGCATTTTGAACCTGGTCCGGGCCAATGCGCGCGATCCGCAGCGAACGCTGCTCCGGCACCATATAATGATTGCGATTGGCTGAGTAATATCGCTGCAGATCTGCGTCGGTCGGCGTCAGTCCGCTTCGGAACGCGTCCAGGGGAATAGCCGCAGCTTCACCTTCACGGCTCTCCAGCAGCATTGCGGCGTAGGGGCGGGCCATCCCCGTTGCGACGTGCGCGTTGGCAGCCACTGGCGATAGGAGATACCGTTGAAGCAGCCCGCCGCCGAGCACCTGTCGAACCTGCGAATCAGCTCAACCTCTGCTGAGCCAGAAACTGCTGATAAGCCTGTTCGCTGAATTGCCCGTTGAGCGCTTTGGTTTGTGGAATTTGCGCAATCTCGGCGTCTCGACCAGGCGCTTCGAGAGCGGGAAGCGTGACCGATTGCGCAAATCCCATCAGGGTGCGGTCGTCGATCAATTCGCCGAGGATCGTTTCAAAGTCGCCGATTATGGTTGCGTAGTCGGCATCGGGATGTTCCTGGCGGGTCTGCTGCAGCCGGCGCTGCATCGCCTCGCTCATATCCTGCTCGGTAACCTGCTCGCTGCCAACCTTGGCAAGCGTTGAGCTGCCGATCCCGAAGTTGAGATTGCCCGATCCGAAATTGGTCACGCCGGTCGACGCAAAGCCGATCAGGATCAGGATGAAGAAGAGCGCGACGATCGCGGTTCCGACCTTCGATTTCTGGAGGTTGCGAAGTGAGCTGAGCATGAAGTTTCCAAAGCCGGGAGGGCGAGTTCGCTCGCCGCTTTACGGCGGAGCCTTGCAGGCATCAAGGCGGCGCCGCTACTGGCATCGGGAGGAGCGGAGCAAGTGGCATTGAGAAGATTCGTTGCTGGAAACTGGAAGATGCATGGCCTGTCCGGGGACATCGCCGAGATCGAGGCGATCGCCGAAGCTTCACGCGCTTACCCGCAAGTGGACGTTGCCCTCTGCGTTCCAACGATTCTGGTCGAGCGCGCGGCGCGAGCTGTGTCCTGCTTCGTTATTGGCGGGCAGGACATCCATCATGCCGAAGAGGGCGCGCACACCGGTGGTACCTCGACGCAAATGCTAATCGATGCTGGTGCAAGTTTGACGATCGTCGGCCATTCCGAGCGGCGGCAGGCTCAGCACGAGAGCGACAAAGATGTGAAAGCCAAGGCTGAAGCTGCGCTCTCGGGCGGCTTGAACGTGATCCTCTGTGTCGGCGAAATCCTTGAGGTGCGCGAGCGGGGCGAAGCGGTCGCCACCGTCCTCACTCAACTCGACAGGTCACTTCCGGACCGCCTTCTACCCGAGCGGGAACTGGCGATCGCATACGAGCCCGTATGGGCGATCGGCACCGGCAAGATTCCAACTTTGGTCGAGATCGGGGAAATGCACGGCGCAATCCGCGGCCGCCTCATCGACCGCTTCGGGCCGAAAGGCGAAGGCGTCCGAATCCTCTACGGCGGTTCTGTGAAGGCATCGAACGCTTCGGAGATCTTTTCAGTAGCTAACGTCAACGGCGCATTGGTTGGCGGCGCGAGCCTTACGAAGATTGACTTCGTGCCAATTGTCGCCGCAGCTGCTCAGCAACCGGTTTGACCAGCCGTTCGTGAATAAACCGGGCTACGCTCGGTTGAAAGGCGAAGGCGTGGCGACTAAGTCCCGCGCCAATCTCATTTTTTGAAGAAAGTCCCCATGTTCACCTTCCTGCTGATCGTCCAAACGCTCATTGCGGTCACACTGATCGGCGTCATTTTGATGCAGCGCTCCGAGGGCGGTGGCCTCGGCGTCGGCGGAAGCTCGTCGGGATTTATCCACGGCGCGTGGCGCAGCCGATTTTCTCACGCGCTTTACAGCCGTCCTCGGCGCCCTTTTCATCATTATGTCCATCGTCATGGCGGCGATTGCAGGTGCGACGTGGCAGCCGACGAAAATCGACACCTCGCTCGCGAACACCGCGGCCCCGCTAACGCAGCAACAGCCGGCACAGCAGCAACCATCGCCCGCACCGGCGACAACGCCCAATTCGCGGCAGAACCAGAAGGCGCCAGCCGTCCCGCTCGCTGAATAAGCCCTGGTAAAAGTTGAAAAAATTTCACACGCCGCTTGCGTCGGCGGCGTTTGTCCCCCGAAGCTCTGAATCCCATGGCGCGGTTCATTTTCGTCACCGGCGGCGTGGTCTCATCGCTTGGAAAAGGGCTCCTTTCCGCCTCCTTGGGGAGGTCCTTCAAGCGCGCGGGTACAAAGTCCGAATCCGGAAGTTCGATCCCTATCTGAACGTCGATCCGGGGACGATGTCTCCCTATCAGCATGGCGAGGTCTATGTGACCGACGACGGTGCGGAGACTGACTTAGACCTCGGCCATTACGAGCGGTTCACCGGAGTATCGTCGCGCCAGTCGGACAATATCACCACCGGCCGAATATATCGCGACATCATCGCCAAGGAGCGGCGTGGCGACTATCTCGGAGCGACCGTCCAGGTGATCCCGCACGTTACGAACGCGATCAAGGAATTCGCGCTCGCGGACACCGACAGCTGCGACTTCGTCATCTGCGAGATCGGCGGGACTGTAGGCGACATTGAGAGCCTTCCGTTCATCGAATTGATCCGACAGCTGAGGAACGATCTCGGCCGCGACCAAACCGTCAGCGTCCACACCACGCTGGTCCCGTGGATCGCGGCAGCCGGTGAGCTCAAGACCAAACCGACCCAACAATCGGTCCGAGAATTGTCGAGCCTGGGGGTTCAACCCGAAGTGCTTCTATGCCGCTGCGACAGGCCACTTCCGGAGAGCGAGCGCGAAAAATCGCCTTGTTCTGCAACGTGCCGAAGTCCGCGGTTATCCCGGCTCTCGATGCGCGCAACATCTATGACGTTCCGCTTCAATATCACGAAGCCGGTCTCGATGACGAAGTGCTTCGCGCCTTCCGGATCGACGATTTTCCGCGTCCTGACATCTTGCGCTGGCATGAGATCATGGACCGCATCGACCATTATGAGAGCGAGGTCACGATCGGGGTCGTCGGCAAATATGTCGGCCTTCCCGACGCCAGAAGCCTCCGCGAAGCCTTGGTTCATGGCGGGATCGCCAACCGCGCCAAGGTTAAAATCGAATGGATCGACGCCGAGCTGTTCGAGCATCCCGAAGCCGACATCGTTGCCGAGCTCGAGCCGCTTCACGGAATCCTCGTTCCGGGCGGATTTGGAGAGCGCGGAAGCGAGGGGAAGATCGCGAGTGTAAAGTTCGCCCGCGAGCGTGAAATCCCCTTCTTTGGGGATCTGCCTCGGAATGCAAGATGGCGTGCATAGAGGCAGCCCGGAGCCGCCCTCGCCGGAATCGATGTCGCCTCGACGACCGAATTCGGCGAGACGTCGGAGCCCGTCGTCGGCATGATCACCGAATGGATGAGCGAGGAAGGACTGCAGAAGCGCGCGGCAGGCGGCGACCTCGGCGGAACCGATGCGTCTCGGTGCCTATCCGGCGAAGCCGACGGGAATAGCGTCGTTCGCTCAATCTACGGCGCCGACGAAATCAGCGAGCGCCATCGCCATCATTACGAGGTGAACATCCACTACCGCGATCCGCTGGAGACACGGACTGCTCTTTTCCGGAATGTCTCCGGATAACCAGCTGCCGGAGATCGTCGAGCGACCCGACCACCCCTGGTTTATCGGCGTCCAGTTCCACCCTGAACTAAAAGCCGCCCGTTGAGCCACATCCGCTCTTCGCCGGATTCATCGAAGCAGCAGTCAATAAGTCGCGTCTCGTCTGATCGAAGGTGTGCGGGAACAGGGCTCCCGCTGGCCCGTTACGCACCCGTTCAGAAAATCAAACGAGGAAGCGCACCATGCTCCTGACCATTGCCATCATCCTGCTCGATCCTATGGGCTCTCGGCTTTTTCGCGTTCCATGTGGCCGGCGGATTAATCCATATCCTGCTGATCATCGGCATCATCGTTCTCAACTGGAACTTCGTCGCCGGTCGCCGAGCCGTCTAGAGCCAAATCTTCGCCGTTGCCGGGCGGGTAAGCGCACCCTAAATCCCGCCCGATGACCAACAGTATTTCGACGCGCGTGCCGTTCTCGGCTCCGGCCCTGCGGGTCTGACGGCCGCCATCTATGCGGCGCGTCGGGCCTTTCTCCGATCGTCATTCAGGGCATTCAGCCCGGCGGCCAGCTCACAACGACGACCGACGTCGAAATTTACCCTGGTTTCCGGGGGTCATACAGGCCCCTGGCTGATGGAGGAGATGCAAGCGCAGGCGGAGCATGTTGGGGACAAAGTTCATTTGGGATCATGTTGCGAGTTCGATCTTCGAATCGGCCGTTTCGCCTAACGGGCGACAGCGGCACCCATTATTTCGCCGATTCGCTGGTGATCGCCACCGCGCTCAAGCGAAATGGCTGGGCTGCCGTCGGAAGAGCGTATGAAGGGCAGGCGAGCGTTCCGCTTGCGCGACTTGCGACGGGTTCTTCTATCGGGGCAAGAAGGTCGCTGTGATCGGCGGCGGCAACACCGCTGTCGAAGAAGCTCTGTACATGACCAACCATCAGCCACGACGTCACTTTGATTCACCGCCGCGACAGCCTGCGGGCAGAGAAAATTCTTCAGGACCGCCTTTTCGCGAACGAGAAAATCGACGTGATCTGGGACAGCGATGGACGGCCGAGTTTGTCGGAGGCGGCGACCCCGAAGCGTTGATCGGCCTCGACATCCGCAACAAGCGCACGGGCGAGATGAGCCGCATCGGACGTCGAAGGCGTGTTCGTCGCGATCGGCCACCAGCCCGCGACCGAGCTGTTCAAGGACCAGCTCGACCTTGATGATGATGGCTACATCATCGTCGAGGCTGGAACGACCGGTAACAGCGTGCCCGGAGTGTTCGCCTGCGGTGACGTGAGCGACAAGATCTATCGTCAAGCGGTAACCGCCGCGGGCACTGGCTGCATGGCAGCTCTTGACGCTGAAAATTTCTTGCTTCAATGGAGTTGCAGCGCTCGCCGCAGAATAGCGGCTAGGGGTAGATTGCCTCCACGAAGTAAAGGCCATGCGGCGGAGCGTTGAAGCCGAGCGCCGCCCTGTCTCGCGCTTCCAACGCCTTCCCAATGTCGTCCGGCTGCCACTGGCGACGCCCGACCATCGAGAGGCAACCGACCATCGAACGCACCTGGTGATGGAGGAAGCTGCGAGCGGCGGCAGTGATGTGGATCTCCTCACCGACCGCGATTACCTCCAGCCTGTCCAGGGTTTTTACCGGACTTTCGGATTGGCACTGGGCCGAGCGGAAGGTCGTGAAATCGTGACGTCCGATAAGATGAGCTGCGCCTTCGTTCATCGCATCCGCGTCGAGCGGTGCGGCGATGTGCCAAACTCGACCCGAATCTAGGGCAGGGGGCGCTCGCCGTGCGAGGATGCGGTAACGATAGCGCCGGCCAATGCATGAAAAGCGCGCGTGCCAGTCGTCCGCAACCTCGGCCACTTCGAGCACCGAGACCGGCTGCGGGCGCACAAGCGCGTTTAATCCCTCTCGCAACCGGTGAGGGGTGAGTGGCTTCATGACGTCAGCATGAGCGCTCATCGCAAGAGCATGGACGCCTGCGTCCGTACGCCCCGCCGCAGTGACTTGCGAAGTCTCACCGGTCATCAGCTGAAGGGCTTCCTCGAGCGCTTGCTGAACCGAAGGTCCATGTTCCTGCCGCTGCCAGCCCATGAACGGGCCGCCGTCGAATTCGACCGTCAGCCGCCAGCGAATCACTTGAGGATTTGCCCTTCGGAATTGGAAAACCGCGCAACAGCTCACACGCTGACATCGCGCCCGGCCAGCGCGCTGAACCGTTAACGGGTGCACGCAGCCCCTCCCGCAGGCGATACTCAGGCAGTCGTCGAGCACTTCTCCCGGCTCGCCGGAAGTTTTGTGGTCCGTTGCGGCTTGGAGTAGCTTCACCCGCTCGCCATTCGCTTCAAACCATGCGCCAGGCACCGGATTGAAGGCGCGGACCTGCCGTTCGATCTGCTCGGCCGTCGCGCTCCAGTCGATCCTCGCTTCGGCTTTGAGGATCTTCGACGCATCGATGGCGCCTTCCCCCTGCGGTCGCGGTGGAGTGGGATCGCGAAGCCAGTCGATGAGCGTCGTCGCACCGAGCTTTGCAAGCTCGTCGCTTACCTGACCGGCAGTCTTGCCGCGCATGTCGAGCTCGCGTGTCAGGAGTATGGGCCCAGTATCGAGCCCTTCATCCATCCTCATGATGGTCACTCCGCTGACCTCATCCCCAGCGAGGATCGAGCGCTGGATTGGTGCAGCTCCGCGCCAGCGGGGCAAGAGTGATGCGTGGACGTTCACACATCCACCCGGTGGCGCTTCAAGGATCGGTTTCGGGAGAATCAGCCCGTAGGCGGCGACAACCGCAAGATCGGCGCCGAGCGCTTTGAACCGCACCTGCTCCTCGGGATCGCGCAGCGTCCTTGGCGTGCGCACGATTATTCCAAGCTCCTCCGCCCGCTCGTGAACGGCCGTCCTGCGCTCACATTTCCCGCGGCCAGCAGGACGAGGTGGCTGCGCATACGCCGCCACAACATCATGGCCGGCCTCGACCAGAGCGTCGAGGCTCGGCACTGCGAAGTCCGGCGATCCCATGAAGACGATGCGCATCGGCCGACCTATGGCGAAACCGCGAGGAATTGCCTACCTCGGCTCCAGAGTGGCAAGTCAGGACATCGAAGCACTATCGCAAGCGCTGGCGCGTCTGCCGGGTCTCGGCCCGCGTTCGGCGCGACGCGCGGTGCTGCACCTGATGAAGAAGCGCGAGACCGCGCTTCAGCCGCTGCTTGCAGCGCTCCAGAACGTCTCCGAAAAGCTTTCCACTTGCTCGGTTTGCGGCAACGTCGACACTTCCGATCCCTGTTCGATCTGTCGCGATTCGCGTCGCGACGAGAAGATGATGTGCGTGGTCGAAGAAGTCGCGGATCTTTGGGCACTGGATCGATCGCGATTGTTTCCTGGCCGATATCATGTGCTTGGCGGGCGATTGTCAGCGCTTGATGGGGTCGGCCCGGAGGATCTCGCCATCGACCAGCTCATGCGCCGCGTTTCCGCTGGCGGGATCGACGAGGTCGTACTTGCTATGAACGCCACGCTGGAAGGGCAGACTACCGCCCATTATCTGGCGGAGCGCCTGGAAGGATTCCCAATCCGTATCAGTCAGTTGGCCCACGGACTTCCCGTCGGTGGCGAGCTGGACTATCTCGACGAAGGCACCCTCGCGCAGGCTCTGCGCGCGCGGCGGCCGATTGCTTGAACCCATTATGCTGAAAGACTAAATCTTCTTCATGGCCATTCGCCGCATTTATGAAACGCCCGATGCTGTCCTGCGCGACATTTCCAAGCCCGTGGAGACATTCGACGACGAGCTGAAAACGCTCGTCGCTGACATGTTCGAGACGATGTACGACGCTCCTGGCATAGGCCTCGCCGCGGTTCAGGTCGGCGTGCCGATCCGACTGCTTGTGATCGACCTGCAAGAGCCGGAGAATCCGGACGATCCCGAAAGCCCCAGTGTTAAGGACCCGAAGGTCTTCATCAACCCCGAGGTGCTATGGCACTCGGAGCATGACGTGCCCTATACCGAGGGCTGCCTCTCGGTGCCGGAGCAATATGCCGAGGTCATGCGTCCCGATCGCATTCGCGCCCGTTGGCAGGATGTGGAAGGCGAAATCCGGGAGGAAGAGATCGACGGACTGCTCGCGGTCTGCCTCCAGCACGAGATGGACCATCTTAACGGCGTATTGTTCATCGACCACCTGTCGCGGTTAAAGCGCGACATGGTGCTCAAGAAGCTCGCCAAGTGGCGCAAAGAGCAGCAAAAGAAGGCCGCCTAGACGATCATTTCCCGCAATAGATCAGGCCCATGGGCTCGATCGCGTTCAATTCCACGAGCATCGCCTGCGCAGACTGCGCGAAGCGAAGCTTGATGAGATCAGTGGGATCCGGTTTTTTCGCCGGGCATTGGACGGCAAGGTCGTATCCACCGGGCACCTTGCTCACGTCATAAATGCTGCAGTGCGAACCATCTGCTGCACGAATTTCGTCTTTCGTGAACCGCCATGGCTTAGCTGCGCAACTCGCCTTGTTCGCCGCCCAGGTTCCGACGAATCGCAACGACGCATCCGCTAAGGGCAATTCCTCAGCCAAACTGTTTGCAGACGGCGGCAGCGAACCGGCGTTGGTTGTGGGCATCGTATTTTTCGTTGCAGTGATATGGTTTGCCGCGGGTTGTTCAGTCTTCTGCCTACATCCAGAACAGACCAGCAAGATCGCAACGAAAACCGGCCAGCGCATTAAGCGGGCTCCATCACCGACGCTGCCGCATTTCTGCAATCCTCCGCGCATTCACGACACATCTGCGCGCACAGCTTGCAATGCTCATGATCGTGCCGTTCGCATTGGGCAGCGCACGCATCGCAGACCCGGGCGCAGAACTCGAGGGCTTCGCGAAGCACCTGTTCGTTCGAGCCGGTTCGGCGCGCTGCGAGCTTGCCCGTCGCCTCGCACACGTCCGAACAGTCAAGGCAGGTGCGAATGCACTCACGCATGTCAGATTGCTCCGCCGCGCAGGCGTCGGCGCATCCCAGGCACATCCGCGCGCAATACATCAGATGGTGGGCCGCATCCCCAAGCGGCTGATTGACGCGCCCGTGAACGTCCGGGTGAAGGGCGAGCATCTTGCGGATCGACATGCTTTTCTCCTCGACTCAATCAAACCTGTGGACAGCCCTAGCCGTTCCGCTTGAGCCAAGTCGCCCTTTCGTTATAATGTTCTTATTCTGTTCCGCGAGGGAAATGGAATGGAGACTGTTGCAATCATCTCTTTGGGTCTCGTTGTCGGCGGGATCATCGGCTGGCTTTGGGCGAGCCGCGAGTCCGCACGCGACAAGCAGAAAGTCGAGAAATTCTTGGGCTGCAGCTGAACGAAGTTCTGAAGGAACGCGACTTGAACCGCGATGCTGCGACCAGGCTGGCAGTCCTCGAAGCGTCTCAGTCGGAACGCGAACGGGGTTTCGAGTCCCGGATCCAGGAATTGGTCGAAGCCAAGGAAGCGCTTTCCGCGCAATTCTCGGAGATCAGCAACAAGTTGCTTGCGGAAGCTCAAGAATCCTTCCTGAAGCGCGCCGACCAGCGCTTCCAGCAATCAGAACAAAATGCCGGCCAGAACCTCAAGGCGCTGCTTCAACCCGTCCATGAGCGCCTCGAGCGCTACGAGACCACTGTTCAGAAGGTGGAGGCGGAGCGTCGAGACGCCTTCGGGATGCTGTCTGGCCAAATCGAGGCGATGCGGACTGGAACCGAGCGGGTATCGGCAGAAGCAGCAAAGCTCGTAAACGCGCTACGCAACGCGCCGAAAGCGAGGGGCCGCTGGGGCGAGCAGCAACTCCGCAACGTCCTTGAGAGCTGCGGGCTCTCGGAACATTGCGATTTCGCGACGGAGGTCAGCGTCACGGACGGCGAGGGGGGCCGCCTCAGGCCCGACGTCGTCATTTGTGTTCCGGGCGGCCAGTCGCTGGTGATCGATGCCAAGGTATCGCTCAACGAATATCAGGATGCGTTCGGGGCGGTCGACGAGACTGCTCGCGAGGCGCATTTGATGGCCCATGCGAACGCGATACGCGCGCATGTGAACACGCTCGGCGCCAAGGCCTACTGGACCCAATTCGAGGATGCACCGGACTATGTCGTGATGTTCATTCCCGGCGAGCACTTCCTGACGGCGGCGCTTGAGCAGGATCCGACTCTTTGGGACTATGCCTTCGACAAGAAGGTTCTTCTCGCAACACCCACCAACCTCATTGCAATTGCGCGAACGGTCGCTGCCGTGTGGCGCCAAGAGCGGCTTGCAAAAGAAGCTCGGCAGATCGGCGAGCTCGGCAAGGAACTCTACGACCGGCTCGCGAAGGCTGCCGACGATCTTCGTCGGGTGGGCAGCGGCCTCGCCACGGCAGTCAATAATTACAATAGCTTCGTATCTAGTTTTGAGAGTCGATCTCTTGTGACTGCGCGGAAATTTCGAGAGCTCAACATCGAGCCCGGGCGACGAGAAATCGAAGTGCTTTCGCCGGTCGAGGCGCTTCCCCGCTACGCTGAAGATGAGCTCAACCTGAGCGAAAAGGAGACGGACGAGTCGCCTCAGATCGCGGCGGAGTAGGTCTTAGAGCCCGCCACAGCCATTGAACCGTCTCCCGTCAACGCTGACTTCGACCTTGTCGGGAAATTTGCGCTCGCTCATCCCATCGCTGCACTTGGTATGGACGACATTCACGTCGATTCGCGTGGTCCGGTAGATTTCACCAGCAATGCCGATGATGACCTTTGGCGTCGGCTGTTTGATTGGCTTTTGACCAGGCTGCAGGAACGTGATGGAATTCTCGTCGATCAGCAGGTTCCAGAACGGTTCGGTTCCAACCGCGTGATAAGGCGGCGGCGGAGGTCCTGGCACTTCCATGCAGGCGGCAATAGCCAGCGCAAGTCCGATGATCAGCGGGTGGTTCATTTTCTCCAGCTCGCCTTGATCGCAAAAGCCATGACCGCCGCTGCCATCGCCGCATTGAGGCTGTCCGCTCGTCCGGCCATCGGGATCTTCACTAGCATGTCGCAAGCGGCCTCGTAATCGGTGGGAAGGCCCTGCTGTTCATTGCCGATCAAGAGGAAGCAGGGTTGGCGATACTCGGCTTCGAGATAATCCTTATTCGCCTTGAGGCTGGTGCCGACGAGCTGGCCCTGACCGCCGCGAAGCCATGCACTGAACTCCGGCCACCTCGCCGTCGCGACCTCCTGCGTGAACAGCGCGCCCATCGATGCCCGCACCGCCTCGACCGAGTAGGGATCGGCGCAATCGTCAATCAGGATCAGCCCGCCCGCGCCGGCGGCGTCGCCGGTCCTCAGGATCGTCCCAATATTGCCCGGATCGCGAAGCGCCTGAGCGACGATCCACAGCTGCGCCTTCGTCCGGTCGATCCGCTCCAGCGACGTTTCGGGCTGCCGATAGGCGCCGAGCAGAAGCTGCGGATTATCCTTGCCGCTCATCTTGGAGAGGATGTCCGCAGTTGTTTCGATCGCGTCTCCGCCCGAGGCTTCCGTGGCAGCGATGATCTCGGCGGCCCGAGGATGTTTGGCGCCCTCGGCCGAGAAAGCGACGATTTCCGGCAATCTGCCACTTTCCCGAGCCTCGGCCAGGATTCGCAGCCCTTCAGCGAGAAACAACCCTTGCTCGCGTCGTGCTTTCTTGTCGCGGAGCGAGCGCAGTAGCTTGACCGTCGCATTGGAAAAGGCGGTGACCTCGCGGGGCATTATTCTTCCCCGAACCGCTCCTCGACGAGCGCTACGAGCCTCGCCAAAGCCTCTTCGGCTTGGTCGCCCTCGACGTGGATGACGATCGCGTCACCCATCGCTGCTCCGAGCATCATCAGGCCCATGATTGATGTGCCGCAGACCTTGTTCGAATCTTTCTCAACCTCGATCGGGATTCCGATCTCTGCTGCAAGATTGACAAACTTGGCGCTCGCTCGTGCGTGAAGGCCGCGCTGGTTCGTGATCCGAACCTCGCGGCTGACCGCCGTCAAGCGGCGGCCTCGCCCAGGATTTCTGAAGCGACCGAAATGTATTTGCGACCGGCCTCGCGCGCGGCTGCGACGGCGGCATGGACCGGCATGACCTTGCGAGCACCCTCGAGGCGGATCAGCATCGGCAGGTTCACACCCGCGATGACCTCCACATTCTCTCCCTTCATCAGACTGATGGCGAGGTTCGACGGAGTGCCTCCAAACAGGTCGGTGAGGATGATAACGCCCTTGCCCAGCTCGACCTTCCGGATCGCCTCGGCAATGTCCTTGCGCCGGCCCTCCATATCGTCGTCGGGGCCGATGCAGATCGCCTCGATCGCATCCTGCGGCCCGACAACATGCTCCATTGCGGTGACGAACTCGGCCGCAAGCCGACCGTGGGTCACCAGGACCAATCCAATCATCGATTTAACTCGTCCTCGCCCTCGCTTGCCGAAGCCCGCCCGGGATGCCGTTCGATCGTGTCACTCGGCGCTGAAGCGAGATCACGGTGACGCACGTTCGGAGCAAATCCGGAGTTACGCAACCGTTCGGTCATTTCGACTGCCGCGGCCACCGAGCGGTGCCGCCCACCTGTACATCCGAATGCAACGGTCACGTAACTTTTGCCCGCGGCCCAGTAGCGGGGAATCCAGTCGATGAGAAGCGATATCGATGCGCTCCATCGTTTCGCCCCAGGGCGGTTCACCGGCGAGATAGTCGCGAACCGGTCGATCTGCCCCGGTTAGCGGACGAAGTTCCTCGATCCAGTGCGGGTTTGGAAGGAAGCGAAGGTCGAACACCAGGTCGGCAGTTCGGGAAATCCCCCGAGCGAACGCGAAGGATGCGATGGTGAGGACGGGCTGATCGCTGTTTCCTCCGTAGCGCCGCTGAAGTTCGTCGCGAAGCTCGGCGGGACTGAGGTCCGTTGTATCAAGCACGCTGTCGGCGGCGTTACGAAGCGGCATGGTCAGCTGGCGTTCGCGCGCGATTCCGTCCTCGGCTGGCCGATCGGGTGCAAGGGGATGCCGCCTGCGGGTCTCGTCGTAGCGGCGGATCAGCTCTGCGCCAGAGCAATCGAGGTAAAGGATTTCCGGATCGACCCCTTCGACCGAGCGGATGAGTTGAGGCAGTCGCACGGCGTCGAATCCGCGGCTCCGAACGTCCATTGCTACTGCCGCCGCCGCGGTTCGGCATTGGTCTCCACCGTGAACGAATTTCTCTAGCAGGTCCGCGGGCAGATTATCGACGATCTCCCAGCCCATATCCTCGAGCGTGTCGAGGACGGTCGATTTCCCGGCGCCGGACATGCCGGTGACGAGGAGCAAGCGCGGCAGCCGGCGCGGCCGCCGCTCGGCCATCAGAACTTGAGGCCCATGAGGTCGAGCGCGAGCGCGACTTTCGATGCAGCGGAAGCAGGCATTGCGTCGATCGAGACCTGGGGCAGATTCACTCCGAGGATGGGCCGCTCCTGGCTGTCGTCGGGGAGGCGCTGAATGTCGCTCCTGAGCTCGACGATCAGCGCGACGGGCACGTCGCTTGTTCGCTCAATTTCGACGATGCCGATGCCGCGGACCTCGAGCTTGCCGGCAATATTTGGCGGCGCGGTCGCCAGAAGGCGGTCGCCATCCCGCCTTAGCAATGTCTGGTCATCGCTGACGAGGACGAAACCGCGGTCGAGCAGACGTAGAGCGAGGTCCGACTTGCCGGATCCCGAGGGGCCGCTGATGAGGACGGCGCGACCGTCTATGGCGACCGTGCTTGCGTGAATCGTCTCGGCGGATAGACGAGGGGCTGCTGAAGGCTTGAGCTGGTTCATTTGCGGTCCGCCGCTGGAAGCCGGATGGTGAAGCGAGCGCCGGAAGGAGCGTCATCGCGGTCGTGCACGTCAATCTCCCCGTTATGGCCTTCGACGATTGCCTGGGCGATGGCAAGGCCGAGCCCCGAATGGCGACCAAAGCTTTCGCCTTCGGGCCGTACTGAATGGAACCGGTTAAAAATTGCTTCCCGAGCCTCGGGAGGAACGCCGGGCCCTTCGTCATCGATGCGGATTCGAACCTCTTCTCCGACATGCGCCGCAGCGATCTCGACCAGGCTGCCGGGGGGCGAGAAGCTCACTGCGTTGTCGATGATGGCGTTGATCGCTCGTGCGAGTTGGTCGGGCTTGCCCATGACGACGGCGGTTTCCTTGCGCGGCCGCGCAAAGGCGATCCGGGCGTCGCCTTTTTCCCTCCGGGTTTCCCAGCTCGAGACGATCTGCTCGATGAGCGGTCCAAGGTCCACCACTTCAAACGTCGCGCGCGCCAGCTCCGCGTCCGTCCGCGCTGCTTCGCTGATGTCGTTGATCAATCGATCGAGCCTTCCGACATCATCTCTTGCGATCGTCATCAGTCGTTGTCGAAGCCCGGGATCCTCGACCCGGTCGAGCCCATCGACGGCCGAACGCAACGAGGCGAGTGGGTTCTTCAGCTCATGAGTGACGTCGGCGGCAAAGGCCTCGATATTGTCGATCCGCTGCCTCAGCGACTGGCTCATGTCGGACAGCGCCCGGGCGAGTAGCCCAATCTCGTCACTTCGGTTCGGCAGTCGGGGCACTCTCACTTCGCGGGCCCGGCCAAGTCTCACGCGATGGGCTGCAATGGCCAATCGACGAAGCGGGCGGACGACCGTCCGCGCAAGAAACACCGACAACAAGATCGAAATCGCGACCAATATGGTCATCGCGCCGAGAATCAGGGCACGCTCTTTGCGCACCGCATGGGTGAAAGTGCGGTCGTTGTCGGTCGCAAGAAGCACGCCGCCGTTGAACGGCACTGCTGAGGAGATCACTGGCGTCAAGTCCGGCGCGTTCCGGATCTTGGTGGTGGCCCTCCCAAGGCTGAGTGCCCTGACCGCCTCACGCCACGCTCCGAGCCGATCGACCTTAGGCTCGGCATATTCATCGTACTGAGGCCCACCAACGATGAAGTTGAACCCGCGATCGAGCGCTCGGGCGACGTCCTGCGTCCACTTCTCCGTGTTTGGATCAAGAAATTTGTAAGTTGGTCCTGTAATTCGCCAGCTATCGATCAACAGCGAACCATCAGCGCCGTAGAGACGGAAGCGGTCAGTCGTGACGGTTGATGCGGTTGCAAGAAGAGCGGGCCATTGGGATGCCGGCACGTGGCCCATTGCGGCAACCGCTGTCGCGGTCTCAAGCCGGGTCTGCTGAGTCCGCTCCCTGCTCAGTCGATGCCGGAATGCGTCGATGTAAACCGTGCTCAGGACGACGAGCAGGAGCGTCAGGATATTGAGCACCAGAATCCTGTGCGTGAGAAGTCCAGCGCCCCGACCATCTCAAGCCAGGCTCCGGCTCTTTATTCGTCGAATCGGTAGCCGACGCCATAAAGGGTCTCGATCGCATCGAATTTCGGATCGACGCTGCGGAACTTGCGCCGGATGCGCTTGATGTGGCTGTCGATTGTTCGATCGTCCACATACACATCGTCGTTGTAAGCGACATCAAGCAGCTGGTTGCGCGTCTTCACCACTCCGGGACGCTGCGCGAGCGTCTCAAGGATCAGGAATTCGGTAACGGTGAGGCTCACGTCCGTGCCACCCCATCGGACCTTGTGCCGCGCCGGATCCATCATCAGCCGCCCACGCTCGAGCGGTGCCGGCTCCGCCTCGTCCGAGGCAAGGATCGCACCGCCGCGTTCAATCTCCTGCCGCCGAAGGATTGCCCGAATCCTTGCGATGAGGAGCCGCTGGGAGAATGGCTTCGAGATGTAATCGTCGGCGCCCATCGCTAACCCGAGCGCCTCGTCAAGCTCGTCGTCCTTGGACGTGAGAAATATGATCGGCATCGAGCTGAATTCGCGAACGCGGCGAAGGAGCTCCATTCCATCGAGGTTCGGCATCTTGATGTCGAACACCCCAATATCGGGCGGATTGTCGTTGATCGCCTTAAGCGCCGCGACCGCATCCGAGTAAACGCGCGTAACGAAGCCCTCCTGCTGGAGAGCGATGGAAACGGAAGTGAGAATGTTCCGGTCGTCATCAACCAGAGCGATTACATGGCTCATCGGGTCTTGCTGCCTGCCTTTGCCAAGTCGCGCTTAGACAGCGCCCAATTGTGAGACAAGGCGGCCCAGTTGCTTTGACCGGGCATCGATTCCGTGCCTATAGGATCCAATGCATACGTATGCGGCGGCAGGCCTGACACCGGTCGCCGCCGTTTTGACATCGAGGGAAAGGGAAGCTCGCCCGTGACTGATCGCGTTCCGCGTCGCGGCCTCGATGCCCAGGGCATCGCGACCGGCGCCGAGATCTTCTGGAACCTCACCACGGCGCCGCTGGTCGAGCATTCGGTGCGCCGGGGAGAGGGATTGCTTGCGAAGGACGGTCCGCTTGTCGTTCGCACCGGCAAGCATACCGGCCGAAGCGCGCAGGATAAGTTCACGGTCAAGGACGACCTCACTAGCGATGTGATCTGGTGGAACAACGGCAACAAGCCAATGGCCCCGGATGCGTTCGACCGTCTTCATGAGGATTTTCTGCTCGCGCTTGGTGATGCGGACCAGCTTTACGCGGCGGACCTTTACGGAGGCTCGCAGCCAGAGCACCGAGTGAAGGTGCGGGTGATCAACGAGCTCGCCTGGCACAACCTCTTCATCCGCACCTTGCTCGTGCGGCCAGAAGCTGCCGAGCTCGCGGATTTCCAGCCGGAATTCACGATCATCGACTTGCCGAGCTTCCGCGCCGATCCCGCGCGCCATGGCAGCCGGACGGAGACGATCGTTGCAGTCAACTTCACGAAGAAGCTGATCCTGATCGGTGGAACGTCCTACGCGGGCGAGATGAAGAAGTCAGTGTTCGGCATTTTGAACTTCATTCTCCCACCCCAGGGCATCATGCCGATGCATTGCTCCGCGAACATCGGTTCGAAGGGCGATACTGCGATCTTCTTCGGTCTTAGCGGAACCGGCAAGACGACGCTGTCGGCCGATCCGAATCGTACGCTCATCGGCGACGACGAGCATGGTTGGTCCGACACCGCGGTCTTCAATTTCGAAGGCGGCTGTTACGCAAAGATGATCCGACTTTCAGCGGACTCCGAGCCGGAAATCTACGCGACCACGAAGCGCTTCGGAACGGTGCTCGAGAACGTCGTTATCGATCCGGCCACTCGCGAGCTCGATCTTGATGATCCGAGCCTGGCCGAGAACAGCCGAGGCGCTTATCCGATCGATTTCATCCCGAACTCGTCCGAAGAGAATATGGGCCCGGTCCCGAAAAACGTCGTGATGCTGACCGCCGACGCGTTCGGCATTCTCCCGCCGATCGCGAAGCTGACGCCCGACCAGGCGATGTATCATTTTCTGTCGGGCTATACCGCCAAGGTTGCGGGCACCGAGATCGGCGTAACCGAGCCGCAGGCGACCTTCTCGACCTGTTTCGGCGCGCCGTTCATGCCGCGGCACCCATCCGTTTACGGCAACCTTCTCAAGAAACGGATTGCCGAGGGCAGCGTGGACTGTTGGCTGGTCAACACCGGCTGGACGGGCGGCAAATACGGCGTCGGCAAGCGCATGCCGATCAAAGCCACGCGGGCGCTGCTCAACGCGGCCCTGGACGGTAGCTTGAAGACTACGAAGTTTCGAAAGGATCCGAACTTTGGGTTCGACGTGCCGGTGGAGCTTCCGGGCTGCACCGAGCTTCTTGATCCCCGCAGAACGTGGGCCGATCCGGCCGAATATGATGCGATGGCCGCGAAACTCGTTGACCTCTTTGTCGAGAATTTCGCGACGTTCGCGGACAGCGTCGACGAAGGCGTCCGGCAAGCAGGTCCAAGAGCGGCGAGCGGGCAAAAGCAACGACAAACGCAAGCGAACTCCGCTCAAACCACTTCAGTCTAGGCCCGATCCAGATCGGGCCCACGAGGACCCGATCGATGACAAAATTCCACCCCAGATTATACCATTCCGAGTGCCAGGTCGCGCTCATCGGCGAAGGCCTCCTCGCGCGCACTTTGCCGCGCGCCAAATGGACTCATGAGGCGCATCTCGCAGCGAGCATTTATTTGCTGCTTCGGCGAACCGACATAGATCTCGACCATGAGCTACCGACCATCATCCGCAGCTACAATGAGAGCGTCGGCGGTGTGAATAACGACAAGGAAGGCTATCACGAGACCATCACCCGCGTGTTCCTTCACGGCGTCAGGTTGTTTCTCTCCAACGCCGGTGAGGGAATGTTGCACGAGGTCGTCAACAATCTGCTTCTCTCGCCAATGGGCAAGCGTGATTGGCCGCTTCGCTTCTACGGTCGCGAGCGTCTATTTTCGAAAGAGGCCAGACTTCGCTTGGGCTGAGCCCGATCTAGGACCGCTGCCGGTGCTCCCAATACCTGCTATGAATGAAGGGTCCGGAGGTTAGCGCAAATGGCGCCCGAAGCGATCCTCGAGCCCAATCTCAAACAGGCAGTTCCATTCCTCCGAGTCGAGGACATGCGCAGGTCCTTGGATTTCTACGTGAATGGACTTGGCTTCGAGGTCGGGTCGAAATGGGTCGTTGATGATGAGATCCGATGGTGCTGGCTAAGCCGCGGCGGAGTTGCCTTCATGCTCCAACAATTCCCAACGAAGGGACATGACAGCTGGCAGCCCGCGAGTTCGCGCAAGGGCGACGGCATCTCCATTTGCGTCGTGTGCGAGGATGCGGTTGGGTTCTTTCACGAGCTAAGGGGCAGGGGCATTGAGGCGTCACGCCCAATCGTCGGCAATGGATTGTGGGTGACAAAGGTCACTGATCCCGACGGATTTGAGATCGATCTCGAAAGCCCGGCCGATGCCCCGGAGGATACGCTTTACGAAGAGAATTGACTGTTCCGAGTCTAAGCCGCCTTGGTCCGAGCGATATGATCGTCGATGTTGGCCGCGAGCACGTCCATCGGAACGTTACCGCCTTTGACCACGGCGTCGTCGAAGGCCCTTAAGTCGTACCTCGGCCCGAGCTCCTGTTTGGTTTTTGCCCGTAGCCGGACGATCTGGTTCTGTCCGATCTTGTAGCCGCAGGCCTGACCCGGCCAAACGCAATAACGATCGACCTCGTTCGCGACCTCGTCCGGATTGGAACCGTTGACGTTGACAAAATAGTCGATCGCTTGGCGACGCGGCCAGCGCTTCACGTGCAGCCCGGTGTCGACGACTAATCGACAGGCGCGGAACGCAATTGACTGAAGGTAACCGAGCCGCCCCGCCGGGAAATCGTCATAGACCCCAAGCTCATCGACAAGCTGCTCTGCATAAAGGGCCCAGCCTTCCGAATAAGCATTGAAGGCGAGGAGAGTGCGGATCAGCGGCAGCCTGTTCGCATATTCGCCCTGCCAAACGTGCCCGGGAATGGCCTCATGCGCCGCAAGGTCGGGAAGATCATATTTGCGATGCAGGTCGGTGCTTCTGAGGTTGATCCAGAATTTGCCCGGGATCTTGCCGTCGATCGATCCTGCGCCGCCATAGGCCGTCGGAGCACCGGGCTCCTGCTCGGGGGACATCCGTTTCACCTCGAGATTGCCGGGCACCAAGCTGCTGAAGGCGCGCGGAAGAACAGCTCGAACTTTCGCCAATCGTTGCTGAATATAGGCCATGATCTCGGCGCGGCCCTTGTCCCCTGCGCTGAACTGATATCGCGGGTCCTTCGCCAATGCCTGCATCCGGGCGCCGACCGATCCTTTCGTGTAGCCGAGCGACTTCAGGATCGGGTCCATCCGTCCATGAAGTTCCTTGATTTGGAGCAGACCGATTGCGTGAACCTCTTCCGGTAAGAGGTTTGTCGTTGTCGAAGCCTTGAGCGCCCAGCGATAATATTCATCGCCTCGCGGGCGGGACCAGACCCCAGCAGTGTTCGTCGCCAATGTTCGTTGTGCTCGAAATTCGGCGACCTGTCGGCTGAGGGAAGGGACGATTTCGCTCGCGATGATCCGGCGCGCCTGCTCGACCCAGGGGCCGCTCAGTCCCTTGGCGCGGATCTTTTGGTCGAGCGTATCGAGGAGCGTCCCGCCCTCCGCAGCACTGTGGCTTGCAATCGTGAGCTGGCTGATCGTCCGATCGGCAATAAAGTCTGGCGGGATCATCCCCACGGCGCGGCCGGCGCGAACCCGCTCAAGCTCGCCGTCGAGTTGCCCGGGAAACTCTCGAAGCCTGCTCACATAGGCGTCGGCATCGGCCGAGGATTTCGATCGGATGGTCGGTCGTCAGAAATTGCGGCGTGTCGATGAACGCGCCGCCGACCTGGTTCACCGGATAGGGCGTATTGCGCCACCCACCAACGGCAACGTCCCCGAACGAAAAGTCGAAACCATCGAGCCCCGTTCTATACGCACTCTTCAGGACTTCCACGCTGGTGCGAGTGGCAAAGGGCAGGGCGCTCGTGTCGATCAACTCGGCGCGTGAAAGGTCGGAGCGGATTGTCCCGCAAACCGCCGCTGCCCAGCGAGCGAGCGATCTGCGAGGTGGTAACGGAACCGCCCGCGTTCGCCGGTATCGAGCCCGAGCGAGGTCGCACCTTCCGGGCCGAGCGCGAGCAGATGTTCCCCGAAGCTGGCCAGCGCCGCGCTCGCCTGGGCTTCGGTTGCGGGCACCGACGAAGCCGAAATAGCCCTAGCGGCAACGGACATTGTCCCGCTGGCTGCCAGTCCCGCGAGCGCCTCGCGACGGCTAAGATGCGGCAACGTCGGATTGCCTCTCGGGTAAGACATGCTCGGGCTCAACCTTGAGGCAATTGCCCTCGAAGTCCAAAATCCGAACGCGCTCGCCCGGTTGTGCTGGCCCACCGCGCGCCGACCATTCGCTGTCGCCGACGCGAACGCGGCCGCCGTTCGCGTCGATCGGCTGGGTCGCGACCACCACGCGGCCCAGGAGTCGGCCCGCCCGATCGTTGAGGAAAGGGTCCGGCGAATGATCGAAGCGCATCGAATAGGCACGCCGGCCGCCCACGCGCGCCGCAAGAAACGCCGACGCCGCAAAGAGCGCGAACTGCAGTGGCAAGCTCAGCGGAAGCAGGAGCGCGGCAAAGCCGGTCGCAACCGCTGCCCCGCCGATGAACATTAGAAAGAAGCCCGGAGCGATCAGTTCGGCGATCAGGAGCACGACGCCGCCAATCAGCCACAGCCATTCCGGATCGAGGGCGAGGCCGTTCATTAGCCGACTTTGGGTACGGTCACCGGCTTGGGCTTCGGGGGCGAGGGCGGAGCAGGTGGTCGGATCGCTTCCCTGGCGAGTTCACCTATTCCGCCGAGCGTTCCGATGAGCTGCGTCGCCTCAACCGGGAACAGGATCGTTTTGGAGTTGGGCGAGCGGGCGAACTCGGCGACCGCTTCGACATATTTCTGGGCAATGAAATAGTTGATTGCCTGAGCGCTCCCGGATTCGATTGCATCGCTGACAGATTTGGTGGCGGCGGCTTCCGCCTGTGCCGCGCGCTCGCGCGCTTCGGCCTCACGAAATGCTGCTTCACGACTTCCTTCGGCTTGAAGGATGGCCGACTGCTTTTCGCCCTCTGCCTTGAGGATCGCCGACTGGCGCATGCCTTCCGCTTCCAGGATAACGGCGCGCTTCTCGCGCTCCGCCTTCATTTGCCTGGTCATCGCGTTGACGATGTCCTGTGGAGGCCGGATGTCGCGAAGCTCGACACGCGTGATCTTAACGCCCCAGTTTTCGGTCGCATTGTCGACGACAGCGAGCAACCGGGTATTAATTTCATCACGCTTCGAGAGCGTCTCGTCGAGGTCCATCGAGCCCATGACCGTGCGCAGGTTCGTCGTCGAAAGCGCCATGATCGCGCCATAGAGGTCGCTGACTTCGTAAGCGGCCTTCGCTGCATCGAGCACCTGGAAAAAGACGACGCCGTCGACCGCGACCATCGCATTATCCTTGGTGATGATCTCCTGGCCCGGAATGTCGAGAACCTGCTCCATCATGTTGATGCGGCGCCCGACCCGATAGACGAAGGGCGTCACATAATTGAAGCCAGGCTCGGCAACACGCACGAAACGGCCGAAATGCTCGATCGTGTAGCGATGGCCCTGGCGGACGATCTTGACGCCCATCATCACGTAAAACAGCACAAGAACCGCGACCGCGGCCATGAACGTCGTAAGCATGTCTCTTCGCAACCTCCCCGATTGAGCGCATGATGCGACGGCCATGGCCATAGGAGAAGCGAAAAGCGACAAGAGCGTGGACCTGTTCGCCATACGGTCGCTGCTGTTCCTGCCTGCTTCCAATCCGCGAGCGATTGCCAAGGCGCGGGTGTCCGCCGCGGATCTCGTTATCCTCGACCTGGAGGATGCCGTGAAGCCGGAGGACAAGGACGGGGCCCGCAAGGCCGCGCTCGAAGCCGCTCTGGAACGATGGCCGATGCCGGTCGCGATCCGCATCAATGGCACCGGCAGCGAGTGGCACTCGCTCGATCTCGACGCAGTCGCTCGGTCAAACATCGACCTTTGCGTCGTTCCGCGAGCCTCTTCGGCGAAAATCCTTCGCGACATTGGTGGCACGGTCGGCAAGCCCGTCCTTGCGATGATCGAGACAGCAGCAGGTGTGCTCGCGGCAGCAGACATTGGGGCTGAGACGGCGGGGCTCATCGCCGGCACCAACGACCTGCGCGCCGACCTTCGACTGCCGCTCGATGCGACTCGCGATCCAATCTCGACCGCCCTTCAGATGATCGTTCTGTGTGCCCGTGCTTCAGGAGTGGCGGTGTTCGATGGCGTGTTCAACAATCTCGACGACGAAGCCGGATTCCTGCAAGAAGCGCAGGACGGACGCCGGCTCGGCTTTGATGGCAAGAGCCTCATTCACCCAAATCAGATCGCCCCATGCCATGAGGCCTTCGGCCCCAGCGCTGCCGAAATCGAGCGCGCTCAGGCGCTGGTCGAAGCCTTCCACGGCGGCGCAGAACGCCTAGGCAATGAGATGATCGAGCGCATGCATGTCGAAGCGGCGCAGCGCGTAATTGCAAGGGCGAACGTCTAGCAGACTTGGCGAATCGCGCCCGGCCTGTCATGGGCCGATATGGCCCAGCCCAACGACGCCGCTGACATCCCGCTCGGACTAACGTTCGACGACGTCCTTCTGCAGCCACTGGAATCCTCGGTTCTGCCGAGCCAGGCGGACACCAAGACCTTCCTTACCCGAGCAATCCCGCTCAACATCCCGATCCTCTCGTCGGCAATGGACACGGTGACCGAAGCCGACATGGCGATTGCGCTGGCGCAGCTCGGCGGGATTGGTGTTCTTCACCGCAATCTGACCGTCGAGGATCAGGCGCTCGCCATTCGGCAGGTGAAGCGCTTTGAAAGCGGCATGGTCGTGAACCCGATCACCATGACTCCCGACCAGACATTGGCCGAGGCACTGGAGTTAATGAAGAAGTCACCGCATCAGCGGCATCCCGATCGTTGAGAAATCCGGAAAACTCGCGGGAATTCTTACGAACCGAGACGTCCGCTTCGCCGAGAAGCCCGGTCAGGCGGTCAGCGAGCTAATGACCCGCGACAACCTCGCCACCGTGCCGATCGGAACGACGGAAGCGGAGGCAAGACGTATTCTCCACCAGCGCCGGATCGAGAAGCTGCTTGTCGTCGACCAGGAGCACCACTGCGTCGGTCTGATCACCGTCAAGGATATCGAAAAGTCGGTCGCCGCGCCGTTTGCGACCAAGGACTTGGAAGGACGTTTGCGAGTTGCAGCGGCGACGACCGTCGGAGACAAGGGGTTCGAGCGCTCAGAGGCGCTGATCGATGCAGGCTGCGACTGCATCGTCGTCGACACCGCCCACGGCCACAATACCGACGTCGCTCGGGCCGTCGAGCGGGTAAAGTCCCTTTCGAACTCAGTTCAGGTCGTCGCCGGCAATGTTGCGACGGCCGATGCCGCAAAAGCGCTCGCGGACTTCTGGTGCGGACGCGATCAAGGTGGGGATCGGCCCTGGCTTCATTTGCACGACCCGAATTGTTGCAGGGGTCGGCGTCCCGCAACTAACGGCCGTGATGGACGCGGCGCGTGCCGCGAACGGCGTTCCGATCATTGCCGACGGCGGCATTCGCACCAGCGGCGACATCGCCAAGGCGCTCGCTGCAGGCGCATCGTCGGTCATGGTCGGATCGCTCCTCGCGGGCACCGAAGAGGCCCCGGGCGAAATCTTCCTCTACCAGGGTCGCAGCTACAAATCCTACCGCGGCATGGGCTCCGTTGGAGCGATGGCCCGCGGCTCGGCAGACCGCTATTTCCAGCAGGATATCCGAGATCATCTGAAGCTCGTGCCCGAGGGGATCGAGGGACAAGTCCCGTATAAGGGACCGGTCCGCGACATCATCCATCAGCTCGTCGGCGGCGTGAAGGCGGCGATGGGGTACACCGGCTCGCTGACCATCGCCGAGCTTCGGAAGCGCTCCAGGTTCGTCCGTATAACCAACGCTGGCCTCTCCGAGAGCCACGTTCACGACGTAACGATCACGCGCGAGGCACCCAATTATCCGACCCGGTGAGCACATCAGGACCGTTTAGGTGATGATCGTGGCCGCTTTTCTCGCTGCGCCGGCTTACCTCAAATCGAGCGGGCCTGTTGCGCGCGTTTCACGGTCGTTCGAAGCGAGGATCCGGTGATCTTTTTGGCGAGCGATCCCGGTGGCCGCGCAATCTTCCGAACGCTCTCATGACTTCCAGCCGCTCGGCTGCAAGCGGCCATCGAAATCCTCGACGAGGTAATCATCGCAGCGCGCGAGGATGGCGCGCCGGCCGACGCGATCGTGACCCGCTATTTCAAAGTGCGACGATACGCAGGATCGAAAGACCGGCGCGCGGTGCGCGAGCTGGTGTTCCGCGCCATCCGGCGTTCGGCAGAACTGCCGGCAAGCGGACGCGCAGCGGCGATCGGCATGGCCGGGGACGATCCGGCACTGCTGGAGCTGTTCGGTCACCCGCGCGGTCCGGAGCCAATGCAAGCGGACGAGAAGGCGGCGCTTGCTGGAATCGTGCCGGAATGGCTGGTCTTCGAGTTTTCGTCGATCTTTGCGCCGAACGAATGGCCAGCGTTGCTTGAGCGTGCGCCGCTGGATCTTCGCGTCAATGCCGCGAAAACCTCGCGCGACGCCGTGCTGGGAGAATTTCCGAGCGGAATTCCAACGCCGATCAGCCCCTTGGGTATTCGACTGCCTATCGATAGCCGGATCGACGATCATCCAGCCTTCGAGGCCGGGCTTGTCGAAGTTCAGGACGAGGGCAGTCAGCTGATCGCGCTCGCATGCGATCCAAAGGGCGGCGACGAAATCCTCGATCTGTGCGCAGGAGCGGGCGGCAAGTCGCTTGCGCTCGCTGCTGCGGCACCGAGTGCAAAGATCCTCGCAACCGACAGCAACCGCGCCCGGCTTTCCAAGCTTGCGCCGCGCGCCCGACGAGCGGGTGCTACAATCGAAACGCGGCTTTTGAATCCTCCCAATGAGCTCGATGAACTCGAGGATTGGCGCGGGCAGGCGGACATCGTACTTGTTGATGCACCATGCTCCGGAAGCGGAACTTGGCGCCGCAACCCAGAAGGCCGCTGGCGCCTCACATCCGAACGGCTTGAGCGCCTCGTCGCGATCCAAGGGCGGCTTTTGGACATTTCGGCGGACCTGGTCCGCCCTGGCGGAAGCCTCGTCTACGCTGTTTGCTCGCTGCTCGAGCGGGAAGGATCTGGCCAAATCGACTTGTTTCTTGGACGCCATTCATCGTGGATTAGTGAGGCAATTGCCATTCCTGTCGGACGTTCGGACGGTGGAGGGCGGCTGTTGACGCCAGATCACGACCATACCGATGGGTTTTTCGTCGCGCGTCTACGTCGTCCATGATAGGCAAGACGCCCGAGATACGGAGATTTTGATGGGGTCCTTGTCCAGTCTTTTACTGTCAGGCTTTGCTGCAGTTGCGCTCGCCGCGCCGGTCACGGCACAGCGTACCGACGATCAGATCCAACCGAAGTCCGTCGAATTGATGCATCAAGGTCAAACATTGATGGCAACAGGCAAGCTCGAGGACGCGGAGAATGCGCTTGAGACGGCGCTCGCTGTCGATCCACGCAATCGCTGGGCCTATGTCGACATTGCTCGAGTAGCCGAGAAGCAGCATCTTTTCGGCAAGGCTGTCCTCATGACGGACAAGGCGCTGGTGATTGAGCCAAACGATCCCGATGCGATCGCAGTCCAGGGTGAGGCGATGGTCGAGATGGGCGCGATGGCCCGGGCGCAGCAGAATCTTCAGAAGCTGCAGCAAATCTGTGGGTCCAAGGGATGCCCTCAGCTCAGTCAGCTTTCGGCCGCAATCACCCGCGGCCCGACGGTGGCCTCAGCCAAGGCGCCGGAAACTCCGAAGAAGGACTAATCTTCTAGCTGAGCGCCCGCGCGAGCTTCACCCACTCACCGACATCCAGGGTCTCGGCCCGTCGCTTCAGGTCGATGCCGAGCGATTCTGCGGCTTCGAGCGCCCCTGCGACTGGCTTCAGGCTTGAGCGGAGCATCTTGCGCCGTTGCCCGAACGCAGCCTCTGTCAGCCGCGCCATCATGCCTGGATCAACCCCTTGCGGCTGTTCTGTTGGAACGATGTGCACGACCGCAGACGTGACTTTGGGTGGAGGCACGAATGCTGAGCGGCTGAGGGTCATCGCAAGTCGAGGCTTCGATCGCCACTGAGTGGCCACCGAGAGGCGTCCGTAAGCGTCCGTTCCCGGTCCGGCTACGATCCGCTGGGCTACTTCCTTCTGAAACATGAGCGTCAGGGAACGCCACCACGGCGGCCAATCGGCCGACAGCCACCTCAGAAGCAATGCAGTCCCGACATTGTAGGGCAGATTGGCCACGACGTGCGCGCCGTCACCTACCAGCTCGCGCTCGTCTACACGCAGCGCGTCAGCTTGGACGACCTCGAGGCGGTCTCCAAACTCGCTGCTCAGTTCTTCAAGGGCGGGAATGAAGCGGCGATCTCGCTCGACGGCCGTAATCCGCGCGCCAGCATCGAGCAGAGCATGGGTCAGTCCACCAGGCCCTGGTCCCACTTCATAAACACGCTCGCCATTCAGAGTTCCCGGAATTGCCGCGATTCGGGCGAGCAGCTGCCGGTCGAGGATGAAGTTCTGGCCGAGCGCCTTGCTCGCCTGAAGGCCGAACCGGGCGATGATTTCGCGCAGCGGCTCCGCATTTTTCGTCAAAAGCCGTCGGGCCGCAACATCGCGCTTGCAGCAGCCATCCGGATTGCTGCCGCCATCGGCCGCGGGTCGGCGCGGTCCTGTCCGGCGATGTTGAAGGCAGTTCCGTGGTCGGGCGCGGTCCTGACGATGGGCAGGCCGAGCGTTACATTCACGGCATCTTCGAAATGAAGCGCCTTGATCGGGATCAGGGCCTGGTCGTGATACATGCAGAGCGCAGCGTCATAATTTGCTCGCGCGCTGACATGGAACATTGTGTCGGCGGGATGCGGGCCACTCACTCGCCATCCCTCAGCCGCAAGCGCTGCGATCGCCGGCTCGATGATCTCGATTTCCTCGGTGCCGAGCTGGCCGCCTTCGCCGGCGTGAGGATTCAGTCCCGAAACCGCAAGCCGCGGTTCGGGAATGCCGAAGTTGCGCTGCAGACCGCGAAGGGTCGCGCGGCCACGCGATTTAATGAGCGCGCTCGTAAGCTGGGAAGGGACCTTTGCCAGCGGCAAATGCGTGGTGACGGGCACCGTGCGGAGCGTCGGACCCGCGAGCATCATTACGACATTGGCGGCCGAAACCCCGCAACGCTCAGCCACGAATTCGGTCTGGCCAGGATGCTGGAAGCCGATTGCATAGAGCTGCTCCTTCGCGACTGGACCGGTAACAACGGCGGCGGCAGAACCCGAACGGGTCAGTCCCACTGCGATCTCGAGCGAATTGAGGGAGCAGTGCGCTCCGGCTACGCTCGGATGGCCCGGCGTGTCGGCGTGGGGCGCATTGAGCTGAATCAGAGGCAATCCAAGATCGAAGGCCGAATCGACCTCACGGGGATCTTCAACGATCTCGATCGGACCGTCCCACACGGTGGCGATGGCACGCGGGTCGCCGATGACAACGAATGGCGGCAACCCGAACTCGTCGCGGGCGTCCCAGCATTTCGCGATCACTTCCGGACCGATCCCCGCGGGATCCCCAAGCGAGATCGCGAGAGGTTTGGGCGTTGTCGACATCGATGCCTTACCTATCGGAAATGACCGATCAGCGAAATTCGATCACCGCGTCCCTGCGCAGGTCAGCGAGATAACGCCGCGCCCGCATGTTGACGCGCTCCTCGTTGAGTTGGCTATAGACGTCGTCATAGCTGGGCGCAGCTGCATCCAATTCATCGCGCCCGCAGATCACGAGCACTCGAACGGAATCCTCGATCGATCCGAAGGGTTGGGTGGCCTGACCGACCTGCATTGGAAGCATGAGCTGCTGAAGCGCGACCGGCAGATCACGCATTTTCACCTGATCGCTCTGCACAACTTCGCCGTGAAATTCCGCGCCGATCTTCTCGGCTCCGCCACATCCACCAATGGTCTTCGAGGCGTCGGCGAAGCGTTCCAGAACAGGCTCCGCTTGCTGGCGGGTCGTTCCTTTGGGGAAGCTGATCGAAATCTGCTTCAGGCTGAGAACGGCGTCGCGCGGATCCGGAGTGAGGATTTTGCGCGTGTCTTGAACGGCGATGATCGAAACCCCGCCAGGAACAGGAATGGGATTGCTGATGGTACCCGGGGCCATTTGGCGCAAAGCATCGGCGATTGGACTTGGCAGTTGCTCGGGCCGAACCCAGCCAAGGTCTCCGCCGACGGCCGCGGTTGACGCTTCCGAATATTGGCGAGCGTAGCCGGCAAACGAGGCACCGCTCTTCAACTGCGCGAGGATCTTGCCCGCATTGGCCAGCGTCGCATCCTGCGTATACGGCGTCGAGGCCAGGAAGATCTCGCCGACGTGGTATTCCTCGGTGCCTTTCGATGCGTTCATGCGATCGAGCACAGCCTTCACTTCATCGTCGCCGACCGAGACTTCGATCTTGTCGTTCTGCAATCGCTGCCAGGCAATTTCGCCTTCGATCTGCCGCCGCATCGAAGCGATCGACGAGCCGTGCGCCTCAAGAAACGCGGCCATTTGATCCGGCGATTGTTTCATGTTCTGGGCAACCCGAAGCACCGTGCGGTCGATGTCGGACTTCTTGACGTCAATCTTGTCGTCCTTGGCTGCCTGGATCTGGAGCGTTTCATCGATCAAGTTTCGAAGGACCTGCTGGCGAAGCTGTTCGACCTGATCGGCAGGGATGCTTCCACTACCGTTCGCAATCGCAAGTAGCGAAAGCCGTTGGTCGACGTCGGTTTGCGTGATCACGTCGCCGTTAACGATTGCCGTCGCTTTGATGATGGATGGCATGGCCGCCCCGAAAACCTGGGGATTTTCCGGCAGATGGAGCGATTGGCTGCTGTTGACCGGAGGCGGGGCCTGATCGTCGGCGTCCTGCGCGACGGCGGCGGTCGCAATGCCGAGGAAAATTGCTGCGCCAACCCCTAGCGCGCGCGTGGGATTCAGTCGGAAAGCTCGTGCCACGTTTGCCAAAATTCCCTTGATTTGCAGCCCGGTGCTGGAGCTTGTCGTTTATCCAGGCCCGCTGAACGCAGCCTTAGCGGCCAATACCCTTCAATGCCAAGTGAATACCGAAAGTATTCCCGGCACGGAAGGTGCCAACCCGCTCGTAATCGCGTTTCCAGGTAAGTCCGATCTGGAGGCAATCGTCCTCGTACTGGATGCCGAGTTCGGTCCCGCACCGGCTCGAACCCGTCCCCAACCGACAAGGGGTCTTCGTTCTTGTCGGTGAGGTCGACCACCGCCGCACCGAAAATCGACCAATAGCGGTTAAAAAGTATTCGTCCGGCCACACGAAGTTCTTCGACGTCGCGCAAATCCTCGATCGTCGGATCGACATTTCGGTTGAGCTTTAGATAGCCGACCTGGGCGTAGGTTTGCGTCGTACCAATGGTCAGGTCGATCTCGTTTCGCCGGACTGCGAAATTGTCCTTGTCGATCCTGAAACGGTGGGTGAGCTCGAGCAGCCGCCCGTATCGAACGCTCGTTCGTCCTACGATGTCGGATAGTCGGTCGGTGAGGCCGGTCCCTTGCGGGAAGATGCCAGGCCGATCGACGAGTCGGTAGCTTTGGCCGATCGTGGTGTCGATCGACAAGTTTCGGCGCTCGAGCGACCAATCGAAGCCATAGGTTACTCGCGACGCGTCCTCCCACCGGTCATAACCTGGGAAGCGGTTGAGAACGAATAAGTTGCTGTCCTCAAGATCGATCGAGCGGGCGTCTTCGTTCGGGATATCGATGTTCGACGTCGGCGGTGTGAGAACAAGCTGCACTCGCGGAACAAGCTTTTGCACGCCGCCGAGGAAGGACCCGACGAACGGCCATTGAACATCCGCCGCAAGCGCTCCGATCACTCTCCTGTGCCAGCCATTCGTGCCGCTGTAGATTGCGACAGTCGTGCTCTCGGCATCATCGGTATGATAAACGTCGCCGCGGGCGTAGGCGGTGAGGGTCACCTCCTGCCCCCAGGGCGTCAGGCGCCGCAAGTCCCATTCTGCGCTTGCGAACGCCCGCTGCGTGTCCTGGCCTTCGAGCCTCAGGATCGACAGGCTATTTGCCTGAATCTGCAGCGTGCCACCAAGCACGTCTTCGCGCCGGAAGCGCGCATCGATCGCCGGCAAGGCGATCGGAATCTCCTTTTGCGCATCCCCGGCACTCAGCCCTTCGAAGGCCCACCCGGCGATCGAAATGTAGGAATCTGGGCTTATCCGCTCGACATTGATGACATTCCTGAGGCGGTCGTCATTGGTGATATCGTAGCGACGCGTAAGGGTCTTGTCCGAGGCAACTCGAAACGAGGCGGTGATGCTCCAAAATGGATCGAGCTGGGCTTTCCCGTTGGCCTCAAAATACCCGCGCACACCTTTGCGCGTCGAAGTAACGTTCGGATCGATGCTTTCGATGGTCCCATAAGTGAGAAAGCCGCCGACCTGGAACGCGCCGATGCTGTCGAGCTGCCGGTATTTGACCTCGATAGCCGGCAACACCCCGGTGTAGAGGTGCGGAATTAGCGTAAAATCGCGATTGGACCCGATCTGCCAGTGATAGGGTTCCGCGATCTCGAAGCCCTTCTTGCTCGAAAAGCTGAAATCGGGAGCAAGCCAGCCGGTCGTCCCTTGAGTGCCTCGGGCAATGTTGAAGACTGGTAGCAACGGAACAACAATTCCGAATATCCTCAATCGCCCACCGGTGAAGCGGACATGCCCGGTCGAAGGGTCGTCGACGACGCGCGCCGCCGTGATCGACCAGCTAGGCTGTTTTGGACAACCGCTCTCGGTCGTCACTGGGCATGGCGAGTAGATCGCATTCTCGAGCGTAGAAACATTGCCGCTGCGGGATGCCACGAGTCGCCGCGACCCGCGCCCCATTCTCCAGGACGACCAGCAGATTGCTGACTGTTCCGTCTCGCAGCGTGTCGGTCGAGCTGGACGGTGTCGCCAACGAGTTTGTCACCCTCGGGCGTCAGGAGAACGACATTGCCTTGCGCGTAGACCTGGCCGGTTTTGCGATACCAGAGTCACCTCGTCCGCGGCGAGGTAGTTGCCATCGCGGTTCAATCGCACTTCGCCGCTCGCGGTCACGACGTCAGCGTTGTCGTCATACGTGACCTGGTCGGCGCTGAACTCGATGATTTCGGAGCTTGTCGTTGGTGATGGCGGCGCAGGCGCCGAAGCAGCTGGCGCGACCTGAGCCACCGCCCCCGCAGCGGGAACCGTCATCAGCATCGGGAGCGCTGACCACCAGACAAATCTCGCCGTCAACGCTGTTCCGTTCACCCGTCGAATAGCCGCCTTGACGAGCGCCTATCGCACCTCTCCTCAAAGACGACAATCGGCCAGAGCGACGAACACCGCTTGCTTTGCCAAGGTTCGACTTGCGTCCTAAAGGCAGCGCGAACATTCGCCTTTCAGGGATTATTCGGAAGATGGAAATTCGTTTCGCCGAAAGCCGGCCTTCGGGTGATTTTGCGCTGGTTCTGCCGATTGCCGGCAAGGATCGCTCTAGTCTCGGCTCGCTCGGCGCATCGCAACAACCGGTAGCCGCCGCGCTCGATCGCCAGCGTTTCGAGGGCGATGCATTGGGTATTTCAGAGCAGTTCATCGACGAGAACGGAGCCGTCCGGAGGCTCCTCATCGTCGGCGTTGGTGACGGAACCAACTCCGAGCAAGGCGCTGAAAAGCTCGGCGGAACCGCAGCTGCACGGCTCCTTACATCGGGTGAGAAACGGGCAGTCATCGACGTTAGCGGCCTCGGCTATGACGCCGATGCGGCCGCGCGTGTCGGTTTGGGCGCTGCGTTGAGATCATGGCGCTACGATCGCTATCGGACCAAGCTACAGGAGAAACAAAAGCCCACCCTTCAGGAGATTGTGATCGTTGGGGTCGCTGGAGCGGACCAACGCTATAAGTCGCGGTGGGCGCCTGTGGCCGAGGGCGTCTTCCTTACCCGCGAGCTCGTCACCGAGCCTGCCAACATCATCTATCCGGAGACCTTCGTCGAGCGCGTTCGCGCGTCGCTTGAAGGATCGGGAGTGGAGATTGAAGTACTCGACCGAGCGCAGATGGAAAAGCTCGGCATGGGCGCGCTCCTTGGGGTTGCTCAAGGGTCGGCTCGAGAAGCTCGACTTCTGATCCTCAAGTGGAATGGCGGCAAGGGCGAGACGGTCGCGTTCGTCGGTAAAGGCGTGACTTTCGACACCGGCGGAATCTCGATCAAGCCGGCAGCCGGCATGGAGGCGATGAAGTGGGACATGGGCGGCGCCGGAGCGGTCGCGGGAGCAATGAAGACGATCGCTTTGCGTAAGGCAAAGGCCAACGTGGTCGGCATCTGCGGCCTGGTTGAGAACATGCCGGGCGGAAATGCCCAGCGGCCGGGCGACGTCGTCACGACCATGTCGGGCCAGACGGTCGAGGTGATCAATACCGACGCCGAGGGTCGGCTCGTGCTCGCTGATGCGGTCGCCTATGTGCAACGCAACTACAAGCCCACGACCATCATCGATCTTGCGACTCTGACCGGCGCGATCCTGGTCAGCCTTGGGCACGAATGGGCTGGCCTGTTCTCGAACAATGACGAGCTTGCTTCGGATCTCCTTACAGCCGCCCGCGAATCGGGCGACCAGCTCTGGCGCATGCCGCTTGCGGAGCCCTTCGATCGGTTGATCAACTCCCCTATCGCGGACATGAAGAATGTCGGCCCGCGTGAAGGTGGCTCGATTACGGCCGCTCAGTTCATCCAGCGATTCATCGAGAAAGACGTCCGCTGGGCGCACATCGACATGGCCGGAAAGGCGTGGTCGGACAAAGCAGCGGCGACCTATGAGAAAGGTGCGACTGGCTACGGCGTCCGCCTGCTTGACCGATATGTCGAGGATGTACTCGAACGCTGATTCGGCGCCGTGCAGGTCGATTTCTACCATCTCGCGGGCACTCCGCTCGAACAGGTCGTCCAAAGCCTCGCGGAGAAAGTCTTGGCCGTGGGCGGCCGGCTCATCGTGGTTGCGCGGGATGAATTGCTACTCGCAAAGCTCGATCGCATGCTTTGGGATCTGGAAGCGTCAAGTTTCCTTCCGCACGCCGTTGCTGGCGGACCCGACGATGCGCGTCAGCCGGTCCTGCTGTCGACAGGCTCCGATGCACCAAATCTTGCGCGCAATTTCCTGATCGCTGACGGAATCTGGCGCGACGCCGCGCTGAACTATGATCGAAGCTTCTACCTCTTCGATGAATTCGCACGTACAGGGCGCGCGGTCGGCTTGGAAAGGCCTTGCCGGGAGAGAAGGAGTGGGGCGGCGCTACTGGGCTCAGGAAGGCGGCAAATGGAAGCAGCAGGCGTGAGGCTTGCCCCGAAGCGACAGCGCCGCTAGGCGGCCCACCAAATCCAACCCAATTCACATGCAGGAGACCGCCCGGTCATGGCCGCGACGCGCACCTTTTCGATCATCAAGCCCGACGCCACTCGCCGCAATCTCACCGGCGCGATCACCAAGATGCTGGAAGATGCGGGTCTTCGAGTCATTGCGTCCAAGCGTATCCGCATGACGCGCAACCAGGCCGAGGGCTTTTATGCCGTCCACAAGGAGCGGCCGTTCTTTAACGACCTCTGCGCCTTCATGACCTCGGGGCCGGTGGTCGTTCAAGCGCTTGAGGGCGAGGACGCAGTGAAGCGCAATCGCGACGTGATGGGCGCAACCAATCCCGCCGACGCCGCTGACGGCACGATCCGCAAGACCTACGCGGAATCGATTGAGGCGAATTCCGTCCACGGCTCCGACAGCGACGACAACGCGAAGATTGAAATCGACTTCTTCTTCAGTCCTGACGAGATCATCGGCTAGGGCTCGGCGTTTTCGCTGGAGAGCCGGTTAAGAGGCATTCCCCGAAATCTCCTCCTCGTAGCCCGAAAACGTCTGAGCAACGCGCCTCTCCCGAACGTGGTCAAAGCATTGGGCTCAGTGTCGCGAGCAGGTTCTGCCAAAGTCGAAGACCAATGCCGTAGCGCTCGACGTCCGCTCTCGTGACCATGACGGACTTTGCGAGATAGTCGTCCTGCCGGGCGCGCACCGCTTCGGCGAATGTCTGGTCCTCGAACAGGATGTTGTTCTCGAAGTTGAGCTCGAAGCTGCGCCGGTCGAGATTGGCGCTGCCGATCAGCCCGACACGGCGGTCCACGATGATCGTCTTGGAGTGGAGCAGACCCGGACCGAACTCGTAGATTTGGGCGCCGGCATCGATGAGGTCCCTGTAATAACTGCGGCTCGCGCCGGCGACGATCCAATTGTCGTTTCGCCGGGGAAGACGATTACAGTTTTCACGCACCGCCGGCCGGCCGAGGTGAGCGCGAAAAGCAGCTGCTCGTCGGGTACGAAATAAGGCGTCGTGATCACCAGCTCTTCGCGCGCGGAGTGGATCAGCTCGGAAAAGCACGCCGGCATGGCGTCGAACTCGGCCGTCGGCCCGGTCCCGAGCACCTGCGCAAGGATCGAACCGTTTGCGCTCGGTAAAGGGGCCGTGAGGAGGTCCGCGATGTCGCCTTCACCCTCGGCGTTCCAGTCCGACACGAAGAGATATTGGCAGTGCCGTGCCACCGGCCCCGTCCAGCGACTCATGATGTCGACCCAGGGCGCGTAGCGCGGCTTGATCCTGAACTCGGGATCGGCGCAATTTTGGCTCCCGCACCAGGCGATCTCATTGTCGACGACCATGGATTTGCGATGGTTGCGAAGGTCGACGCGACCTCGAATCAGAAGTCCACAGCGGATTGCCAACCGGCAAAGCCACGCGGACCTCGCATCCGTTATCGCGCATCTCGCGCCAGTGAATTGACCTTATCAGCCGCCGCGACCCGAGAGCGTCCGCCAGTAGCCGCACCTTCACGCCGCGCTTGGCTGCGCGAATGAAGGCGTCCTTGAGCTTCAACCCGTTATTGTCGGCCAGCCAGATGTAGAAGCAGCCGTGGACGGTCTCTCGAGCCGCATCCACGTCGTCAACCATCTCGGCGATCGCGGCATTGCTGTCGGCGGCTATGCGCGCGCTGTTGCCAATCGTCGGCTCGAGGTGATTGACTGTCTGCGCCAGCGCGAACGGAGCCCAGTGAGCACCGCCTGCAGCGCGCCCGCACTTGTAATTCCCTGCCGGCCGGGGAAGCGCAGCGTTGATCTCTTTTCCGCGCGTTCTTCTGGGCCCGCTGATGCGGGTTTCACCCAGAAACAGGTAAAGAATCACTCCCGCGATCGGAAGCGCCAGGATCGCGATGATCCACGCCAACCGGGAAGCCGGCTCGCGATGCGGCCGAAGAAGCGCGCGGGCGACCGTCGCGGCGTCCGCCACGACCACGATGCCCGAACCGATCGTGCCCAAGTCCATCAGTGCATATGCCGCACATTGCGGCAGCGCTGTCCAGCGTCAGCGACTGAGACTGAGCAAGTGGAGCGATCGTCCACCGAACAGACCGCCGCCCTTCCACATGTAGCGAAACTTGTAGCTGCCCGAGGCGTGCTTCTCCGTGCCGGCTTCGACATATCGTGCATCAATGCGCGCCCGAAGGCTGAGCCCGCGGTCTTTCGGCTCGTTGTCATGTCCCTTGAGCGCCGACGCGACGTCGCTGGCATTGACCACTCCATCGCTCCCAACTTCGATCGGCGAGGCGCCGGGGAGGGTGATCGTCAGCGATTCCAGCGCGTGGCTCGGTTCGACCGGGCTGATTTCCAGCCTTTGGCCATCAGACTCCTGCCTGGCGCGAAGCATGAGGGGAATCGACTGCTTCTGTTCAACGATACGAGTCGGCTTTTCGCTGTCGTTGCTTTTCCAGCTGATCCAGACGCCGACCGCCGAAACGATCAGCGCAAGTAGGGCGATCATTTCGCCGATCGTGATCCAGCGGCGGCGCCGTTGCGATTCGGTCGGGTTCATCGCCCCCCAGCCTCCAGCAAGCGGCGCGGAGCCGCAAGCTCCCAGCTCGCAGCGATTCGGTCCGCAACAAGGTCCCAATCGACACTGTCACCGACGAGATTGATCGACACCCAGGTCGGAAGGTAGGCCGGCTTCGAATAAGCCTTCGGATCAACTTCGAGCAGCATCGCCTGCTCGTCGAGACCGCTCACTCGAACGCAGACCACGGTTTTGGAGTCTCCATGATGATTGTTCCGAAATTGCGCGAACTGCTTTCCAGCGACGAAAAAGGTAGGTTGACCGTGCGACAGCCTCTCCTCGGTTTCGGGAAGCGCGATGGCCGCTTCGCGAATCCTTGCCAATGGGTCGGTCATCTCAGCACAAACTCGTTCAAGACTTCGGGATATAACCGATGCTCTGCAGCAAGCACGCGTTGTTCCAAAGCGCCGGGCGTATCGCCTTTTGGGATCGGGACCTGGGCCTGGCCGAGCACTTCGCCAGCGTCCAGCTCGTCGGTCACGAGGTGGACGGAGCAGCCCGCGAGGGTGTCGCCCGCAGCAATTGCCCGGGAGTGCGTGTCGAGGCCGCGATATTTAGGCAGCAGGGAAGGGTGGATATTGACGATTCGTCCCGCCCAATGTTCGACGAACCAGGGTGACAAGATGCGCATGAAGCCTGCCAAGGCGATCGTCCCGATGCTATGCTCTTCGAGGGCCGAACTCAGCGCCCGATCGTAATCTTCCTTCTGGGTGCCTTTGCTTTCGAGCGACCATGTCGCGAGCCCGCGCCCTCGAGCCCAGGTCAACCCTGCGGCATCGGGTTTGTTCGAGGCGATGAGAACCACTTCATAGTTCAGCGCCGCATCGACGAGCGCACGCATGTTGCTGCCGCGACCTGAAATAAGGACTCCAACACGCCTCGGATCATGCATTGTGTGTCGCGGACCAATCCTCGTGCGCGCCCCAGGCGCCGGCCTGGCCGTAAACGGTGCAGCCGCGCGGACCATCTACGATCCGACCAATCTCAAACGCGGTCTCGCCCGCGCCTTCGAGGTGGCTCGTGACCTCAGCCGTGCGCTCCGGCGCGACCACAACCGCCATTCCGACGCCGCAATTGAACGTCCGCGCCAATTCTTCCACGGCGATCCTGCCACCCTCCTGAAGGAGGGCGAAGATCGCTGGCAAGCGCCAACGTGTCGAATTGATCATTGCATGGCAATTATCGGGCAGAACCCTAGGAATATTCTCGAGAAGTCCGCCGCCAGTGATGTGCGCAAGACCCTTCACTTGCCTTTGTTGCACGAGCGGGAGCAGCGAGGCGACGTAGATGCGCGTCGGTTCAAGCAGTGCTTTGCCGAGGGTTACACCGCCTTCGCCGGGCAGGACCTCGCCGAGATCCCAGCCTTCCCGCTCGATGATCCGACGGACCAGTGAGAACCCGTTGCTATGGACGCCCGAGCTGGCGAGGCCGAGAACGATATCACCGGGGCAAATGCTGTCGCCGGTCAGCACTTTGTCGCGTTCGACCGCGCCGACGCAGAAACCCGCGAGGTCGTAATCGTCCGCACAATACATGCCCGGCATCTCAGCCGTCTCGCCGCCGATCAGCGCGCAGCCGGCCCGACGGCACCCTTCGGCAATCGAGGCGATGACCGCGGAAGCGACCTCGTTGTCGAGCTTCCCGGTCGCGTAATAATCGAGGAAGAACAAGGGCTCCGCGCCCTGCACGATCAAATCGTTCGACGCACATTGCGACAAGGTCGACCCCAACACCACCGTGCTCGTGGGTCTCGATTGCCAATTTGAGCTTGGTCCCGACGCCGTCGTTCGCGGCCACCAGCAGTGGGTCGCGATAGCCTGCAGCCTTTAGGTCGAAGAAGCCTCCGAAGCCGCCGAGCTCCGCATTGGCGCCCGGCCGCGCGGTCGAGCGGGCAAGCGGACCGAGGATCTTCACCAGCGCATTGCCGGCATCGATCGAAACGCCGGCATCGGCGTAGGTGAGGGGCTTTTGGCTCATTCGTCGCGGGCACTAGAGACAAGCCGCTTGGATTTCCACGCCGTTGTCGTCAAAAGACGCCACGAATGCTGCGCCGCCGTCTTTTGATCCCGCTCCTGATCCTTGTTGCCGCCCTCGGGATCGGTGCTGCCGTTTACGCGCAGCTGGAAAGCACCGACCGTGGAATCCTTCCACTGGATACGTCGAACACGTTGGAAATCGGCGGGATCCATGTCGATGTCGGCGGTCCCGATGCGATGAGCGCGCGATTTGCCGGCTGGCGAATGGCGCAGCGGGCCGGCTTCCGAGCGCTATGGGCTAGGATCCACAACACTCCCGCGAGCCAGGCGCCGGGCGTTCCCGACGGAACCCTCGACCAGATCGTTACCTCGATCGATGTCGATCGCGAAGAAATCGGTCCTAATCGGTACATCGCGGACCTGAGGGTCGAATTTGATCGCGCAAAAGCCGCGCCTTTCCTCGGAACGGAAGGAAGCCAGGTCACCGAACATTCGGTCCCGATGCTTCTGATCCCGATCACAATCACAGGGGGAGCCGAAACGAGTGTCGAACTGCGCAACGTCTGGCAGCGCGCATGGGCGCAGTTCCGAACGGCCCAAAGCCCGATCGCTTACGTGCGCGTGAGCGGCATGGGTTCCGACCCACTGCTCGTGAATGCGGCGCAAACCGGACGACCCGGGCGAGGATGGTGGCGCGCCCTTCTCGACATGTACGGGGCACAAGACGTCCTGGTCGCCGAGGTTCAGTTACAGCACGCCTATCCGGGCGGACCGGCGCGAGCGCGATTTATCGCAAGACACGGGCCCGACAATGAGGTCATCGGCACCTTCACTCTGTCCGCGCCCAACAGCGAGGGCATCCCGGCGATGATGGCGCAAGGCGCGCAGCAGATCGACGCACTCTTTGCGCAGGCGCTCGCCAACGGTCAGCTTTCACGCGATCCTTCGCTCAATACGCCAAGTCCGCCGGTGCAAGAAGCGCAGGTGCAGGCGCCGCCGAAACAGGTCAATCTGGTGAATGCTTACCAGGTCCAGGTCACCGGCCACGACGTCGTCATCTACAATTTCGCGATGGCGCATCTGCGGACGCTTGCTGGGGTCAATTCGGCGACCCCGCAGCAAATCAATCCGGGAGGTAAGAGCTATATCCTGGTCGCCTATCACGGCACCGTAGCGCAGCTAGCGGCAGCGCTGGGCGCCGCGGATGGGTCGCGGAGTTCCGCGGGGACGGTCGTGCGGATTCACTCGGCAACGGACAAGCCGCCGTCGCTTCCAGCACCCGCTCCGCCGCCGGCAGCGGCAACGCCGGCGCCCACACCGGCGGCGGCGGCACAAAATACCGCGGCACCACAGTGAAGGAACGTCCCGACCAGTTCGCGCTTCCGCTCGACTGGCCGCAAACCGAAGCAAATGCTCGGTTCATCGTTTCCGACGCCAATCGCGAGGCGTTCGACCATTTCCGCAAATTCACAATGTGGCCGGTAAAGGCGACGATTCTGACTGGCCCGCCGCGCTCGGGGCGCACATTGCTGGCGCGCAGCTCGTCGAACCCGCGAACGGACGTTTGCTCGACGATGCCGATCAGCGCGACGAGGAGGAGCTGTTCCATGCGTGGAATCAGGCTCAGGACACAGGACGGCCGCTGGTCATGATCGCCGACGAGGCACCTCCGGCTTGGTCACCCGAGTTGCCCGACTTGAGAACTCGCCTGGCGATTACGCCGGTGGTGAAAATCGGCCATCCGGACGATCTCCTTTTCGCTTCGCTTATCCAGCTCCATTTCGCGGACCGCGGGCTTCACGTCCCCCCTGATGCGCTAAGCTTCATGTCCAAGAGGCTGCACCGCGATTATTGGACGATCGAGAGGGCGGTCGAGGCTGTGGATCGTTTCGCAATCGCTGAGCGCGCGCGTCTGTCGCTTCCGACGATCCGACGCGCGCTCGCCGAATCGCAGATGATCGGGGAAGCCGCCTAGCGGGCTAGCCGCACCGGATCTTTGTGATCTTGCCGGACGGATCGAGCCAAACCGTAACCCTGTCGGAACGATAGTCCATCGTAAGCATGACTCCGGGCGGGGCCCAGCGCAGAACGGCAGCGTTGGAGACGTTCCTGATCTGTTTCTCGACCGCGTCGGACTTACTTTGTCCAACGAACTGGTCGGTGCCTTCCACTTTGCATGCATGTCCAGGCGTTTCGCCGTGAACGACGGGCCCGGCCGGAGCCGTTGAGCAGGCCCAGAGCAGCGCTGAAGACGAGAATCATTCCGTTACGCATCGACGGTCTCTTCGTCTCGCACGCGGCTCATCTTGAGCTTGCCCTCCTCGATCGCAAAGGCAAGGCGGCCCTCGACTAGATCGAGCGCATCCCTGCCAAACTGCTCATAGCGCCAGCCGCTGAGGATATTGAGGTTCTTGCGAACGCCTGCCGCAAGCGCCTCAAGGTCGTCGGATCTAGCGATCAAGCGGGCCGCGACGCCCAAGTCCTTTGCCCGGATCTTGAGCAAGAGCTTCAAGAGGTCGCTGACGAGTGCTGCGTCCTTGGTGAGGCCCGGGCGCCTGGGTTCACGGTCTGGCATATCACCTTGCTCCAGTGGTTTCGCGCCCGACAGAGCGGCCATGAGGCGACCGCCGATGTCATTGGTCTTCCATCCGGCCGAAAGACCGCGCACGCGTCCGAGATCTTCCTAAGTCTTGGGAGGATGGAGAACGATCTCGTTCAGCGTATCATCCTTGATAATCCGGCCGCGCGGGAGGTTTTTCGAGCGCGCTTCCGTCTCACGCCAACCCGCGAGCGCTCTTAAGCGACCGAGCACAGCGGGATTGCGGCTTGGGAGCTTCAGGCGCTTCCACGCATCCTCCGGAGGAAAGGCGAAGCTCGAAGGATCGGCAAGACGCTCCATCTCCTCGTCGAGCCAGTCACCGCGTCCGGTCTTTTTCAGCTTTTCGACCATCCGCGGAAAGACGGTTGCAAGATGGGTGACGTCGGCGATCGCATAATCGATCTGCCTCTTGTCGAGCGGGCGGCGGCTCCAGTCGGTAAAGCGTGCACCCTTGTCCAGACTGTGGCCAAGCAGGCTCTCGATCAGGTTCGAATATCCAATCTGCTCGCCGTGCCCGAGGGCCATTGCCGCAATTTGCGTGTCGAACAGCGGGTGAGGGACCTTGCCGCTGAGATTGTGAATGATCTCGAGGTCCTGTCCGCCGGCGTGAAAAACCTTAAGAACGTCCTCGTTGTTCACGAACAGGTCGAGCAGCGACTTAAGATCGATGCCCTCGGCCTTCGGGTCGATGGCGGCGGCTTCATCGCCACTTGCGACCTGGATCAGGCAGAGGTCGGGCCAATACGTGTTCTCGCGCATGAACTCGGTGTCCACGGCGACAAACGACTGGGCCGAAAGCCGCTCGACGAGGGCCCGGAGGTCTTCGGTCTTTGTAATCAGGGGATGGATACGCATGAGTTCTGAGGGCGCTTTAGCCCCGGCCTCGCGGGTTGACAAAAATGTTTCCGGCCCTGAAGCGCGGCGCGCAATTTTCTCCACAATTTTCGTTGAGCAGAGCCGACTTCATCATGCACGCCTATCGAACACATACCTGCGCCGAACTGCGCCTCAACAATGTCGGAGAGACTGTACGCCTGTCGGGGTGGGTTCATCGCAAACGCGACCACGGTCATCTGCTGTTTGTTGATCTGCGCGATCATTATGGAATCACGCAAATCGTCGCCGACACCAACTCGGCTGCGTTCAAGACGCTCGATCGGATCCGCGTTGAGTCGGTAGTCACTGTTGAAGGGACGGTCGTCGGGCGTTCGAATGAGACGGTGAACGCCAATCTCGCGACCGGCGAGATTGAGGTCGCGGCGGGCGAGGTTACGGTTCAATCAGCGGCGTCCGAGCTGCCGATGCCGGTTTTCGGCGAGCAGGACTATCCCGAGGAAATCCGGCTCAAATACCGCTATCTCGATCTGCGCCGCGAACAGATCCATGCGAACATCATGCTTCGCTCGGCAGTGATCGCCTCGATCCGCCAACGGATGATCGGGCAGGGCTTCACCGAATTCCAAACTCCGATCTTGACCGCAAGCTCGCCCGAGGGCGCCCGCGACTATCTCGTTCCGAGCCAAGTCCACCCGGGCAAGTTCTACGCGCTGCCGCAAGCTCCGCAGATGTTCAAGCAGCTGATCATGGTCGCCGGCTTTGACCGCTACTTCCAGATTGCGCCCTGCTTTCGTGACGAGGATGCGCGCGCCGACCGCAGTCCTGGCGAGTTCTACCAGCTCGACTTCGAAATGAGCTTCGTCACGCAGGACGATGTTTTTGCAGCGATCGAACCGGTTCTGTCGGGCGTGTTCGAGGAGTTCGCGAATGGACGGACGGTCACTCGAGCGGGCGAATATCCTCGCATCCCGTATAAGGAAGCGCTTCTAAAATACGGAAGTGACAAGCCGGACCTGCGCAATCCTTTGCTGATCACCGATGTCTCTGAGCAATTCAAGGGCTCGGGCTTCGGACTCTTTGCGGGTCTGGTTGAGAAAGGCGCCCGCGTTCGCGCAGTCCCGGCGCCGGCTACGGCCGAAAAGAGCCGCAAATTCTTCGACGACATGAATGAGTGGGCGCGGAGCGAGGGCTTCGCCGGCCTCGGCTATGCGACGCGCAAGGGCGGTGATTGGGGCGGCCCAATCGCCAAGAACCACGGCGAAGAGGGCATGGCCCGAATCGCACAAGCGATGGGACTTGGACCCGACGATGGCATTTTCTTCGCCGCCGGTAAGGAAGAGGATGCGGCCAAGCTCGCGGGTTTCGCTCGAACGCGGGTCGCCGAGCAGCTCGACCTCCTCGAAAAGGGCGCGTTCCGCTTCTGCTGGATCGTCGACTTTCCGATGTACGAGTTCAACGAGGAGCAGGGGAAGATCGACTTCTCCCACAATCCCTTCTCGATGCCGCAGGGCGAGATGGATGCGCTCGAAAGCAAAGACCCGACCGACATTCTCGCCTGGCAGTATGACATTGTCTGCAATGGCGTTGAGCTGAGCTCGGGCGCGATCCGGAACCATCGACCGGATATCATGTACAAGGCATTCGAGATCGCCGGCTATACTCGCGCAGAGGTCGACACGAACTTTTCCGGAATGATCAACGCGTTCAAGTTCGGTGCTCCGCCGCACGGCGGATCGGCGCCCGGGATCGACCGCATCGTCATGCTTCTGGCCGACGAGCCGAATATCCGCGAGGTGATCTTATTCCCGATGAATCAGAAGGCCGAGGACTTGATGATGAACGCGCCTTCCGAGGTCACCCCGAAGCAGTTGAAGGAGCTCAACATCCGGATCGTTGGCGAGCCCGCGCCTGCCTCGGCGAAGGTCGACCCAGCGAGGGTCGTCGCTCAGGACTAGTCGCCGCTAGTCCGGATAGCGAATGGCGATGACCTCGTAGCTTTTCTCGCCGGACGGGAGCCGAACGATCCGTTCGTCGCCGACCTTCGCGCCGATCAAAGCGCGTGCGAGCGGCGCGCTCCAGCCGATGCGTCCCTG
>CAWAWT010000026.1:0-12019 GCA_963785855.1 uncultured Alphaproteobacteria bacterium | reverse complement strand
TCGAGCCCGAGGCCATCCCGGCCCAGGGCGAGGCCGTCGAGCAACTCGCCGTCGCGCCGTGCCACCGGGGCACGCGCTCGAATGAGTTGCCAGACCGTCGGCGGCATCATCGCCCTGGGCTGGCCCACGCGTGCCTTATCCTATCGCGCGCGCGCCTCAGTCGCGTCTCGCGCGTAAATGACCGCGACGACGATTCGCCACGCGTCGCCGGCGCGACGTAACGTGTAAGTCATCCCGAAGGGCCTAGAATGTCTCCCCCGTTGCCTTCTTCCACACGCCAGCACCCGTCGAGCCAGGTCGTCGCTCAACTGGCGCTCGGCGAGCGTGGTGAACTCCGTGCCCGCGTAACCAAGCGCCGGCAGCTCCGCCATTACGCGCGCGTAGGCCTGCTCGACTTCAGCGGCAGTGGATAGCCCCAGAACGCCTTGCGGGGTGACCAGGATCGACGGTTCGTTGAAGTGGCGAGCCACCGCCTTCGATATCAAGCGATTGAAATGCCTGTGATTGTATCAGCGTCGGGAAAGGTCTGGTGCTGTTCCAGGTTGCTCTTCATAGAACCCTTGTTAAGCGTGGTGCTGACCAATCCTGGTCACGGTATCGTCGTACTTCCCGCCACGAAGGAGGCCGCATGAACCGATTGATGGCCGCAGTATTGGCTGCAACAGTGGCGGCAGGATCGGCCGCCCTCGCCTCGGCTCAGGCTCCGGAAGGCAATGACCTTTCGGTTACCGTCACCTACACCGGAAAAGGCGAGGTGAAGAAAGGCAACGAGATCGGCGTGTTCCTGTGGACCTCGCCCGACATCAACTCGAGCCCGCCGATCGCGGTCGAGGTGATTGAGAAGAACGGCGGCACCGCGGTCTTCAAGGGCCTTACCGCGCCCGTCGTGTTAGTGGCGGTCAGCTACGACGAAAAAGGCATGTACGCCGAACCGCCCGGCCAGGCCGGTGGCGATCTACACCGAAAAGCCGCCGACTGCGGCGACGGAGGGCCCGCCGATGCCCTCGCCCGTGAAGGTCGTGAAAGGCGCGAAAATACGCATCAAGTTCGACGACTCCAACCGGATGTAAAACCCGCGGTCCACACGCCCGCTGCAAGGCCGTAAACCGTGTCGTTAGCGATCGCGAAGGCCTGCTCGTCGCTGGCGAATTCGACGATCCCGAGGACGGGTCCGAACACTTCCTCGCGCGCCAGCGTGGCGTTCGAATCGACCGCATCGAAGATCGTCGGCTCGACGTAGAAACCGCCGCTGTCCTGCCGCACCCGCGACCCGCCGAGCAGTCGCTTGGCGCCCTCGCGCTCGGCGGTGGCAATATAGCGCAGCGCCGTGTTCATCTGAACTTCGCTGACCATCGCGCCGAAGCGCGTTGCCGGATCGAGCGGGTCGCCCGGAACGATGGTTTTCCCAATGGCGATGACCCGCTTGACGAAGTCGGCCTTGACTTCGCGATGAACCAGCAGCCGCGAGGCGGCGGTGCAGACCTGCCCCTGGTTGTAGAAAATCGCCCATGCCGCAGCTTGCGCTGCGGCGTCGAAATCGGGGCAGTCGGGAAAGACGATCTGCGGGGATTTGCCGCCAAGTTCCAGACTGACGCGCTTGAGGTTGGTCTCGCCCGAGTAACGCATCAGCAGGCGGCCGGTGGCACCCGACCCCGTAAAGGCGATCATGTCCACGTCCATGTGTCTGGCGAGCGCCTGCCCAGCCGCCTCGCCCGTTCCGGGGAACAACGTTCAACACGCCCGGAGGAAGGCCCGCGTCAAGCGCCAACTGGCCCATTCGGATCGCGCTCATCGGCGATTGCTCGGCGGGTTTCAGAACCACCGAATTGCCCATCGCCAGTGCCGGCGCGACTTTCCACATCGCCATGTGCAGAGGAAAATTCCACGGCACGATCGCGCCGATCACGCCGAGCGGCTCATGGACCGCATAAGACAGGCGCGTTGGGCTCGGCTGCGCGACCTCGCCGTAGATTTTATCGATCGCCTCGGCGTAATATCTCGTCGTCTGGATCGCCAGCGGGATGTCCACGGCGCACGCATCGTGGATCGGTTTTCCGGTATCGAGCGATTCAAGCAACGCCAGTTCATCGGCGTGCGCCTCGAGCTCGTCGGCGAACGCGTGAAGCACCTTCTTCTTCGCCTTGACCGGCTGGTCGCGCCAACGGCCATCTTCGAACGCTGCGCGACCCGAGGCGACGGCGAGGTCGACGTCGGATGCATTGCCCGCGGCAACCTCGCCCAGCGACCGGCCGTCGCCCGGCGCGATATTGGCAAGGCGAGCGCCGTCGTGCGCGCCAACCAGACTTCATCGATCACTGCGTCGATCGGGAAGCGCAGCGCGGCCGCCCTCTGCCGCACGTCATGCATGTTCTCGCTTAGCACGATATCCCCACGATCTGTGATCACACCTTAGCCGCGTAGCGCGGCCTTGGAAAGCTGGACCGTCGTTGCCGGCCCGAGCGTCACTGATGATAAACGAGGGTCAATCCGACCGTGCGTGGCCGCAGCGTCGAATTTTCGAACAGCAGCGTATCGGAGTCCTGGTGCGTGTAGCCCAGCTGCGGGGCGACATCGAACAGGTTGTCGACAAACACCGACAGGTTCGCCTTGCCCAGTTCGACCCCCGCGCGCATGCTGACGAAGGTGTAGGAATCGGGCGCGATCAGCGCCGGATCGTAGTTGGCGCTGTTCGGATCGCGATCGGTCGTCGGTGTCTTGAGGCGGCTCTTGTACTCGGCATCGCCGCGCACATAGACGTTATGGCCGCCGATCCCGAAATCATATTGCGCGCCAATCGCCAGCGTCCACGGTGCTCCCTCGATCGCATCGCCGCTGTTGACGACAACGGCGCCGTCCGGCGCCAAGCGGGCGTCGAGCGTATAGCGCGTGCGTGTATATCCGACCGATCCGTCGATGGTCAGTGCGCGGGTCGGGCGGAAATTTGCCTGCAGGTCGAACCCGCGACTGCGCGCCTTGCCGAGATTGGCGATGAAGCGGATCGCGCATTGCGGCAGGTTGACGATTTGCTGGATGTTGTTCCAATCGACCTGGTAGACCGAGCTGTCGAGCTTCAGCCGATTGTCGAACAGCTTGTTCTTGGCTCCCAATTCGTAACTCGTCACTGTGTCGGACTTGTAAGTCGTCGGCGCTGACGGGATGCCGAGATTGTTGAGGCTGTCCTGGCATGGATCGACCGGCACCGGCGGATTGGCGCCCGCAGCGCGAAAGCCCCGCGCCCAGCTGGCGTAAAACAGATTGTTGGAATCCGCCTGATAGTTGATTCCGAGTTTCGGCGTGAACGGTTTGTCGGATACCTTTCCTGCCCCCTCGGTGCGCGACCCGTTCTGCGATCCGTCGGCGAAATTGACGACCGAGAAATTCGTCCTGGCGTAGCGCGCGCCGGCGGTGAGCCTCAGCTGGTCGGTAAGCGCGTAGGTAACGTTGGCGAAGCCCGCGATCTGCTTCTCGACGGCGGTGCTGTCGTTGATGTAGCTGTCCTGCCCGTAGAGCGGATATTCAAAGAAGTCCTCCAGGCTCACGCCGAATACTTGCGTGAAGAAATTGTTGCCCAGCGGATCGATCAGCTCTTCGATGCTGCGTTGCTTGCTGTGCTGGTAAAACAGGCCCGCGATCCACGTCAGCCGCGAACCGGGACGGTTCGATTGCAGGCGAACCTCCTGAGTGAAAATATTCTGCTTGTTCGTGACCTTCGACGGGCTGAGATAGAAAGGAAGCGCCGGGTTGATCCCGGTCGGGGTCAGGAAGGGATAGACCGAACAGCCGCCGTCGCACAGGCTCTGGTAGTAAGACAGGTCGTACAAAGTCCCGCTATAGCCGCTGAAATTGGTGCGCTTGAAATAGGAGGTGTTCGAGATCAGCGCGACGGCACCCAGGTCATAACGAGCGTACGACGTGGGCAGGATGAAGCGGTCCTTTGTCCCGCGATATTCGGGCGTACTGGTTAGGAACTTGCCTTTCTTCGGGTCGGACAGACCTACAAAAAAATTGTCCGACGCATTGGTCGTGCGCCGCTGATATTGAATTGAGGGCGTGATCCGCAGCCCCGCAACCGGCTCCCACGCCAGCGCGCCGCGCAACACCGTCACGTCGCCATAATTGATGTTCTTGGCGTCGACCCGCCCGGTCTGATTGTCGACATGGTCGATGAAACCACCGTCGCGGCGGTGCCAGGCGCTCACGCGGAACCCCAGCTTGTCGGTGATGATGGGGCCCCCAGCTGCTGCCCCGACTTCATAGCTGAGACCGCCGTGAGCGGTGCTCGATACCTCCGCGCGATCGTACGTCCGGAATTCCGTCAGGCTCGGTTGCGGCGTGATATAGCGGATCGTGCCGCCCTCGGATCCCGCGCCGAACAGCGTACCCTGGGGTCCCCGCAAAACCTCGACCCGGTCGAGGTCGAAAATCGCCGGCAGCGAATTGTCGGAATTGAAACCAAGTCCGCGAAATCTGAAATCGGCGTGTCGTCGATGTAGATGCCCGTCGTGCCCGCGCCAGCATCGGACGAAATCCCGCGGATGCTGATGTTGTTCGACCCCTCGTCGAAGCGCACTCCGGGCGTGAAACGCGCAATATCGGTGAACGACTTGATCCCCTTGTTGTCCAGCGTCTCTTGCGAAAATGCGCTGATGCTGATCGGAACCTTTGAGATGACTTCGGATTGGCGAGTTGCGGTGACGACGATCTCGTTGGGATCGACGTCGACAGTCTTCTTCTTCTTGTCCGGTGCCGCAGTCTGCGCGTTCGCCGCTGTCGCGAGGAAAATTGTGATCGCCAAAGGCGCGGCGCGGATAATCCCCCGCGTCAGCACGGTCCGTAAAGCATTCATCGCCCGGCCCCCAATTCGCTGCAGCATGATTGTGATCACAGTTGCGGACCTTGGTCAAGGCGTCGCCGCCAGCCCCGCCTCGCTGAGGCGGTATCAGGCCGCGCGCCTCGGCCACAATTCAACCAAGTCTGGCGACGCGCTTGACGTCGTGTCGAAACACTGGATGATCTGGCATCACAGGGGCGAGAACTCGATGCCGAAAATCGAACCCATGATGCTGAAGTCGACCTCCGTCGCCCCGCCCGGCAGTTCCCGCCGAGGCTTTCTCGCCGGCTTGGGCGGTGCTGCAGTCGGAATTTCGCTGACGGGCCTCGCGGGGTGCGGTCCGCGCGGCAAGAGCATCAATTTTTACAATTGGGACACGTACATCGGCAAGACAACGTTGGCCGATTTCCAGAAGGCGAGCGGCATCAAGGTCAAGATGAGCCTGTTCGCCAACAACGACGAATTGTTCGCCAAGCTGCGCGGCGGAAACCAGGGCTACGACGTGATTGTGCCGACTAACGATTTTGTCGAGCGAATGGTCGATGCCAACATGCTGCTCCCGCTCAACCACGCGGGAATTCCAAACTTCAAGAACATCGCGCCAAATTTCCAGGACGCCGATTTCGATCACGGACGTCGGTTCTCGATGCCCTACACCTGGCTGGTGCTGGGCATCGGTTATCGAAAGTCGAAGAGTCGATGGCGTTCCGGACAGCTGGAAATGGGTGTTCAATTCGGATCGCTACAAGGGCCGCATCGGATTGCTCGCCGAAGCCGGCGACCTGTGCCGCCTTGTCCTCAAATATCAGGGCAATGACATGAACAGCAAGGACCCCGCCGCGCTGGCCCGGGTTCAGGATTTGCTGACCAGGCAGAAAGCCAACATTGCCGTGTTTCACGATGACAACGGCCAAGACCTGCTGCTGTCGGGGGACATCGACATCGTAATTGAGTATAATGGCGACATCGCGCAGGTGATGCGCGAAGACCACGACCTCGATTTCGTCGTTCCCCGTGAGGGAAGCCAGATTTCGTCGGATTGCTTGTGCATCCCGAAGGGCGCGCCCAATCCGGGGCTGGCGACCGAGTTTATCAACTATTTGCTCGACGCTCACGCCGGGGCCGAAATCACTCGGACGATCCGCTACCCCACACCCAACGCCGCCGCGGCCGCGCTAATGCCGGCGGAATATCGCAACGATCCCGTGATCTTCCCCCCCCAGGCGGTGCTCGATCGGTGTCAGTACGCAAAATATAACGGTGAGGCGATGTCGCAACTCTATGAGGACGTCGTGACCCGCGTCCGCGCCGCGTGATGCGATGATGATCGGAGCGTGACCAAGCGGCCTCGAGGGATCGATCGGCGCGAGATGTTCGCCGGCGTCGGGCTAGTCGTCGGAGCAGCGGCGGTCGCTCCGTTAGTGATCAAGCGGAACGGGCCCGGAGCGACGGCGGCGCAGGATGAGCCAGGCTATTATCCGCCGACGCGTACCGGCATGCGAGGCAGTCATCCGGGATCGTTTGAAAACGCCCATGCCCTGCGCGACGGAACGCTCGCAATCGAGCAAGTCGACACAATAGACGATCCATATGACCTGATTGTTGTCGGGGGCGGCATCAGCGGCCTTTCGGCGGCGCATTTCTATCGCTCGAAGCGGCCTGGAGCGCGCATCCTGATCGTCGAAAACCATGACGATTTCGGCGGCCATGCTAAGCGCAACGAAGTCCATGTCGATGGCCATTTGCTGCTGCTCAACGGTGGCACCATGCTGATCGACAGTCCGCGGCCGTACAGCGCAGTCGCCGCCGGCCTGATGAGCGAATTGGGTATCGAACCAGTCGCTCGGCCAAGTCGCACACGATCTCAAGCGCCATCACCGGCGCGCGCCTCCGCGAAGCGGTGTTTTTCGCTCGCGAGCATTATGGCCGCGATTATCTCGCGGTTCTGCCCGAACCAGGGAAGGCCAGCCCCGCGGCCTTCGGCGACGCGCTTCGAGATGCACCGCTCAACAATCGAGCCAAGCGCGACATCGTCCGCATAGAAACCGGGAAGGTCGATTATCTTCCCGGCCTCCACCGCGGCCGAGACAATGGATCGGCTTTCGCGCATCAGTTACGCAAGGTTCCTGACCGACATCGCCAAGGTCGATCCGCAAGTCGTCAGCTATTATCAGGAAGTGACCCACGGCGAGTTCGGTAGCGGCATCGACTGCGAGCCAGCGCTCGACTGCTGGGGCATCGGTCTGCCCGGCTTCCTTGGAATGAAGCTCGACAAGCGCATTACGACCCGAATGGGTAACACCGCCGCGGGCTATAGCAGCACCGGCGGATCGCCGACCTTCCATTTCCCCGACGGCAATGCGACGGTCGCTCGAGCGCTGGTTCGGCGGCTGATCCCGCGCGTTGCGCCTGCCGGGCCGGTCGAGGAGCTGGTCGGCGCGAAGTTCGATTATGCGGAGCTCGACGTGTCGGGCTCGGTTCGACTGCGCCTCAACAGCGTCGCGCTGCGCGTACAACGGCGGCCTGCAGGGGTCGACGTGGTCTATATTTCCGCCGGCGCGATGAAGCGGGTCACCGGCACGCATTGCGTGCTCGCCTGCTACAACATGATGATTCTGTATCTGCTGCCCGAATTGCCGGAGGCACAGAAGGCAGCGCTTCACCAGCTGGTGAAAATCCCGCTGGTCTATACCACCGTTGCGTTGCGCAATTGGCGCGCGTTTGAGCGCCTCGGCATCAGCGGTGCATCATGTCCGGAAGCTATTTCTCGAGCTTCCGCCTGTTCCCGGGCCCGCAGATCGGCGCATCGACCGGACCGCGCTCGCCCGATGACCCAATCATGCTTCACATGCTGCGCACGCCCTGCCAGCCGGGTTTGCCGACCGAGCGCGACCAGCACCGCGCCGGACGCGTCGAACTGCTCGGCACCCCGATCGAAACATTCGAGAACCACGTTCGCGATCAGCTTGATCGATCGCTGAAAGGTGGCGGCTTCGATTCGAAGCGCGACATTGCGGCGATCATCGTCAATCGCTGGCCGCACGGCTATGCCTATGAATACAATCCTTTGTACGACCCGTGGCAAATTCCCGAGAGCGCTCGGCCGCACGTCATCGGCCGCCAGCGCTTCGGTCCGATCGTTATCGCCAATTCCGATTCCGGCGCTGCGGCTTACACCGATAGCGCGATCGATCAGGCCCACCGCGCGGTCACCGAGTTGCTGTCCGCCTAAAGTCGATCGCGCAGCGCAAAGAACGACATCGCCGCGACCAGCGCGGGCCAGCGCAGCAGGCGGCCCCCGGGCAGCCTTGGCACCGGAAGGCGAGCGAGGCGGTCGAAATCCTGATGTCCACCGGCGATGGCGTCTGCGACGATCCGCCCGAAATAGGGCGCGAGCACGACGCCCAGTCCGGACAGCCCGCTGATATTGTAGATGCCTGGCCGGACCTGGCGGATGAACGGCAGGCGGGTCGAGGTGATGCTGAGCGTCCCGCCCCACGCATAGTCGATCGGCACCTCGGCGAGCTGCGGGAACACCCGGGCAAGGTGAGGACGGACAAAGCCCGCGATGTCGGTCGGGAAGCGATCAAGAATAATTTTCACCGCCGCCAAACAGCAGGCGGCGGTCGGGTGTCATCCGGTAATAATAAACAACGAAGCGTGAGTCCGACACGGCGAGCCCGTAGCGGATAAGGGTTTCGGCGCGTTCGGCGTCGAATGGGGCGGATACCGCAATATAATTATTGATCGGCATGACTTCGCGCATCGACGCTGTCGTCGAGCCCACGCAAATAGCCTCCACAAGCCAGGAGTACGGTCGCTGCCGTAACGCGCCCCGATGGAGTGGTAATCCGCCAAGCATTGCCCGACCGCTCGATTGCCTTGGCGCGGGTGTAGGGGTGCAACGTCGCTCCGGCCACCTCGGCTGCACCCGCAATGCCGAGGGCCAAGTTGAGCGGGTGAAGATGGCCGCCACGCCGATCGACGCTACCGCCGTGGTAATTGCCGCCGGCGACCAGCGAGCGCACTTCGTCGCGATCGACGAACCTGATTTGCTCGTAGCCATAACGATCGTTCAGCAGTTCGACATTCGCGCGCGTCTCTGGAACGTAGCGGGCTTTGTGATCGGCGTGCAGATGGCCGGGCCGAAAGTCGCAGTTGATCGAGTGATCGCGCATCAAATTGTCGAGATGGTCGCGCGCATCGATCGCGATCCGCCACAAATGCCTCGCGTCCTCACGGCCGACCTTTCGCTCCAGCCACGCCTGCTCTTGGCGCATGCCAACGTGCACCTGGCCGCCATTACGCCCCGACGCGCCCCAGCCGATGGGTCCGGCGTCGAGCAGCACCGCATCAACCCCGCGCTGCGCCAACCTCAGTGCCGCCGACAGTCCGGTGTAGCCGCCGCCGACGATGCACACGTCGGCCTGGCAGTCGTGGTCGAGCGGGAACGCCGTCGGCATCGGCCCGCGGGTCGCTGCGTAATAAGACGGTGGATAGGCGTGGTCAGGGTCGCCGGTCACGCTGGGCCCAGTGCGATTGTCTAGCGGTGAGATCACAGCTAGCGCGAAGCTCCGGCTTGCGTCAAACTGCTGTCAGATTGGAACAGTGGTAGCCATGCGAATGACAAGGACAGCGGTCGAGCGCGGCTCCAGGCGGACCGACTCGGGCACGGTCTACGATGACGCTCCGCCGCTCCGGCAGAGCGTTTATGAGGGTCTAAGATTTCAGCTGATTACGGGCAAGATCGCACCCGGCGTCGGCATGTCGACGCGTGGTATCGCGCTGCAGCTCGGCGTCAGCCAGATGCCTGTCCGCGATGCGCTCGGCCGGCTGGCGGCGGAGGGCGCGGTCGAAATTCGCTCGAAGCGCAAAATCATGGTGCCGGCGATGACCCGCGCTCGCCTGGAGGAGATCATGCACTGCCGGCTGCTTCTCGAGCCGGCCGCGGCGGTGGATGCGCTTCCCTCGATCGATGCCGCGCGATTGAAGGCGATCCGGGCGGCGGACAATGCGACCGACGAGGCGCTGCGCACGGGCGACGTCAACGCCTACATGGAATTGAACTTTCGCTTCCACTCGCTGATCTATCGCGCCAGCGCTATGGATACGCTCAATCGAATTATCGAGATGCTGTGGATGCAATTCGGCCCGTTCATGCGGGTCGTTTACGGCCGCGTCGGTACCGCCGGCCTGGTCGACCAGCACCTCGCCGCGACAGACGCCATCGCAGCCGGTGACGCGGAGCATCTGCACGGGGCGATCGCTGGGGACATCCGTGATGGAATGAACCTCATTCGCGAGTTCGAGCTGGAGTTTGATCCGCCGGAGTGAGCGAACCGGACTTGCCAGGGCTTGCGCGCGTTCGAGTCATCTGCGATCACAGAAAAGCATCGACAGAGTTTGAGGAGGCCTCGCGTGGACGCTGCTGCCGCCGGGTCGAACCGCGCACATCTTGACGCATATTGGATGCCGTTCACGGCCAATCGCCAGTTCAAACGAGCGCCTCGCCTGCTCGCAAGCGCCGAGAGGTATGTACTACACCAGCGATGACGGAAGGCAGATACTCGACGGTACGGCGGGGCTGTGGTGCGTCAATGCCGGCCATGGTCGGGTCGAGATCGCCAATGCAGTTTCCGCCCAGCTGCAGACACTGGATTATGCGCCATCATTCCAGATGGGACACCCGCTGGCATTCGAATTTGCCGGCCGGTTGGCGGAGATTGCTCCCGGCGGGCTCGATCGCCTGTTCTTCACCAGCTCCGGATCGGAGTTGGTCGACACCGCACTCAAGATCGCCCTCGCCTACCAGCGCGCCATCGGCCAGGGGACCCGTACCCGATTGGTCGGGCGTGAGAGAGGCTATCACGGCGTCGGCTTTGGCGGGATTTCGGTTGGCGGAGCTCGTCAATAACAGGCGCGCCTTCGGGGCGCTTCTCCCGGGTGTCGATCATTTACGCCATACCCACGATCCGGCGCGCAACGCCTTTTCGCGGGGCCAGCCTGAGCACGGCGCCGAACTTGCCGACGACCTCGAGCAACTCGTGCAATTGCATGGTGCGGAAACGATTGCCGCCGTCATCGTCGAGCCGGTGGCTGGATCAACCGGAGTATTGCCGCCGCCGAACGGCTATCTCGACCGATTGCGGGAGATCGCCACGCGTCACGGCATCCTGCTCATTTTCGACGAGGTTATCACCGGATTTGGTCGGCTTGGGACGCCGTTCGCAAGCGATTATTTTGGCGTAGTTCCAGACTTGATGACGACCGCCAAAGGGCTGACTAACGGCGCTTTGCCGATGGGCGCAGTGTTCGCCAGCCGGGCGGTGCACGACGCTCTGATGATTGGGCCAGAGCCGGCCATCGAGCTGTTCCACGGCTACACCTATTCCGGCCACCCGGTGGCCTGTGCGGCGGGTCTTGCGGCGCTCGATATTTACACGCGGGACGGACTGCTCACCCGCGTGGCGGGGCTGGAAGCGGCATGGGCGGACGCGATGTTCGAGCTCCGCGATTCACGCCACGTCGTCGACATTCGCACAATCGGGCTGATTGGGGAATAGAACTGACGCCGCGCCTAGGCGCGCCGGGCGGTCGTGGGTACGATGTCTTTACCCGGTGCTTCGAGCGGGGCCTGCTGATACGCGTGACCGGCGACATCATTGCACTTTCGCCGCCGCTGATCATCGAGCCGGAGCAGATTGCGGCGATCGTAAGCACGCTCCGCCAAGTATTGGAAAGCTCGGACTAGCGCTTGAACACGAACATCATTGGTTGCGGCGGAAAGGTGAATGTTGTCGCGGAAGCTGATGCTAACCTGATTTCGAAGGCATTCGGCTCACTCCGCGACTAGCCCCATCTCGAACTCATCGCGTTGCATGGATATCAGGGCAATGTGGCACGGCGATCGATCCGGCTGCGGGTAGCCGGGGGCCGATGAGCCGCAGATCTCGAGCAAAGCCGCGCAGCCCATTCCGCTCTTTCAACTCCTCGCCCAAGGTGATCCGACTGGTGATGGAGATGTACGTTCGGTTCCCGTATCGCTGCGCAACGTCGAAGATCTGCTGTTCGAGCGCGGCATTCCATGTTTCATTCCGCAACTACTTCAACCAGGAACGTGACCTCACCGACCCGCCGCTCGACTTGCTGGCTTGGCTCTCTTACGTCTCATCCCTGTCCGCTAACATC
>CAWAWT010000025.1:0-36900 GCA_963785855.1 uncultured Alphaproteobacteria bacterium | reverse complement strand
CAATTGCGCCGCGAACTCGCTCGCGGTCACTCGAACGGTACGAATTGGAGGATCGGCTTCGCTCGCGTGTGTCAGCACCGCGGTCACCAATGTTTCGCGAATGGCCGCGGTGGCGCCGTACAAAATCAACGGCGATGGGATCGCATTCGGTGATTCCACAAACCTGGCGGCGGCGGCCAGTGCCCGGCGATTCCCGGCATGCTCGGCGAGCGCGTTCCATTCGGGGGTGAGAACACTGCTCACGCGCGGGCTCCCTCGTTCGCGAGGGCGTCGCCCCGGGTGCCGGTCGCGCTCAACCGTCGAGCACGAGCGCGGAGACGCCGCGAAGCGACTCGAACACCCCCGTCCCGTGGAGCGCGTCGGCGGAGAATTCGGGGACGCCGCGAAAGTTCAGCGCGTCGTCGAGTTCGGATGCCGCGAGAATGAGATCGCGCGGGAGATCCTGCTGTTGTACTGCAGACCAGCGGCACGGCGCGCGCGTCGACGCCGTGTCGGCGAGATTCGCGTGCAGGTCCTGGAAGCTCTCGATGTTCTCCTGCGGCTGGCGCGCCTGGCTGTCGGCGACGAACACGACGCCGTCGGCGCCCTGCAAGACGAGCTTGCGCGTGGTCTGGTAGTAGACCTGCCCCGGCACGGTGTAGAGCTGGAACTTGGTCGTGAATCCGGAGATCGTGCCGAGGTCGAGCGGCAGGAAATCGAAGAAGAGCGTCCGATCCGTCTGCGTGGCGAGCGACACCATCTTCCCCTTCCGGTCGTCCGGAACCTGCCCGTAGATGTAATGCAAGTTCGTCGTCTTTCCGGACCGACCAGGCCCGTAGTAGACGATCTTGCACGTGATCTCGCGGGTGGCGTAGTTAACCAACGACACGACAGCGGGGGGTCAGAGTAGGCCGAAACGGGTGACGCCACGGTCGCGGCGCCAGATCCCTGCTTGGCAGACTGTCATACGCGGAGTGCGGCAACGCATTATGCCGCCGCCTCCAGCGATTCCGCTGCGCGAAGCATCTCCACCGAAGCTTGCCGATGTTGACCTGTACGTCGGCCAATACAATCAGCAGCACATTGCCCTTCCCCACGCCGCACACGTGTCCCGTCGCGGCCTCGACCTGGAAGAACGTCGCGCCACCGAGTCCCGCCGCGTCGACCGCGCGTTTCGTCTGCCGGTACAGAAAGGCCGCGAGCGCCGCGAGAGCGTCGCCGTCGATGCCCACGTGCACCACCGAGTCGACGATCAGGCCATTGCTGGTCCTCCACCACCAACGCCGCGCGGACGCCGCGCTGACGCGAGAGCGACAGACGTGAGCATTGCCGAGAATGGAGACTTCATTGCGTGGCCCCCAGCGCCGCAATTCGCCGCCGCTCGGTCTCGAGCAGCTGACGCATCAAGCCGAGTGGCGTCGCTCGGGGAGCGGCCAACAGGACGACGGTGTCGTGCGGCGCCGGAGCCAGTGCCACGAGCGCGGTCGGCGTCTCGACGTGCATGGCGCGCCACGCGCCAAGTCCCAAGTGGGCGAGCGCACGCGACGCTTCGGTCCCCAGTCCACCGAGGTGCGCACCGATCTCCGCCGATCGGTCGACGCCCGACGCGTCGTGGTACATACCGTCGATCACCAGACCCGAATCATCGACCACGAGCACCGACGCCGGACTGCGCTCCGTGACCGAACGCTCCGCGGGCGTGCTGGCGTGGCGGACACGACCGGAGCCTGGGCCGCAACGGAAGCCTCCGCCCCGGCCGGACTCGCCGGCGCTCGACGTTCCGCCGCGAGCGTCCTTCCGGACCGGAGCCGGTGCAATGCGGACTCGATTTCCGAATCGTCCGGCGCGATCGCCGCCGCCTCCAGAGGAGCAACCGTTCGGCTGCCTCGACGTCACCGCGACGAAACGCGATGAACGCCATTCCCTTGGCGGGAGCAGCTTCATCCGGCGAGAGCCGCCGCGCGACATCCCATTCGTCGTACGCCCGCTCCAGATCACCCAGATCGAGGGCCACGCGCGCGAGCACCTCGTGCGCGGCCGCATTGACGATGCCGGTGCAGGCCGCGCTCCACGATCTCGCGCGCGAGCGCGAGCTGTCCATCGCGGCGGAGCAACTCGGAGAGGCGCGCGAAGACGCGGCTCCCCGGGTCGCGCGCCAGTTCGTCGCTCAAGCGACGGATCTCCTCACGCATGCGCGGCCCCCTGCAAATAACGATGGAGCCGTTGCGCGCATTCCACGGCGTCGCGCACGGCACCGGCCTCGGTGCTTTGCGGTCGTGCCGCGAGATAGTGGTACCAGTTCGTCAACGCCAACCCGAGATCGCCGCTGCGAGCGGCCGCGCATCCCAAGTCGAGTCGCAGCGATGCATTGGCTGGATCGGCGTGGACGGCGCGGCGGAATTCCTCGACGGCTTCCGCGTGGCGCCCCACCGCGCCTAACGCCAGCGCGGTCGCCCGGCGCGCGGCCGGCGTCGCATCGGCCGAGAGCGCCTGACGTGCGAGGCGCAATGCGTCCTCGGCGCGTCCTTCGCGGACCGCTTCGAGCGCGCGCTCCACGAGCACCGCGCCCGCGGAATCCCCCCCGCTGTTGGTTTCCAGCGCAGGCTCGCGCAGCGCATCTACACCGGTCGCCAACAATCCGTACGCGATGCGCGCCACCTCGAATTCGTTCGACGACAACGCCGTGGCGATGTCACGCAAGTTGCGTTGGCCATCGACGGATGCGAGCACGGCCCACTCGTTGGGAAGCAGCTCCAGCTGCGCGGGCGATTCCCCCTGTGACGATGCGAGCGATGGGATGAGTCCCACGTGCGGCACGCGCTGGGCGATGCGCGACCACTCATCTATCCGCCGCGCGCCTTCCATGAGCAGCGCCTCGGTCGTGAGCGTGATAGCGGCATTCGGCGATCCGGCGGGCACGTCCTGCTCCTCGAAGGAGAAGTATCCCTCGGTCCACGACATTATCTCGAAGATGACGGCTTCGACTTGCTGCCGGACGAACCAGTCCACTTCCCTTGCCGTGATGGCGCGCAGCTCGACCAGTGCCTGGCCGATGGCGAGGCGCGGCTCGCGAATCCTGCAGGGCGCACGCCCGCTCGAGATCTTCCTCGGAGATCTTGCCGGCTCGCGTGAGCAGCGCGCCTAACCGATGCGGATTGCTCCGGATCGTTGCGCCGATGATGCGGCCCGAACGAAAGGTGACGGTGCCTTCGTTGTCGCGCAGGGTCGACTCGATGCGGAGCACGCCGGTCTTCCGGCTCAGATCGAGGAGCTGGAAGACATTGTGAATGCCGAGCTCGCGGAGCGGTCCTTCGATGGCCACTTACGACTCCAACGTCCGTGCCCCGAAGATCTGGCGCAGGTTGGCCGGCTGGTGCGCGCTTCGCGGCGCGCGCGTTGCGCGTATTCGCCGCCGGGGTCGCGGTCGATCACCCGGCGCCAGCGTTCGATCGCGTCGCGGTAGCGGTGTTGGTCGGCGAGCATTGAGCCTTCGTAGTACAACGCCGCGCCATGCTCGGGATCGAATCGCAACACGCGCTCGAACGCGACGGCCGCGTCGGCGCGGCGTTCGCAGGCGAGCAAGGTTTCTCCCAACGCGACCAAGGCGTCGAGATGATACGGATCGCGACGGAGCACATTCATCAACGGCTCGAGCGCATCACGCTGGCCGGCCATGCTGTCGACGCAACGTCGCGAGCTCCAGCGCGGCCTCTGTATACGTGGGCACGGAGCGCAGCGCGGCCACCAACTCCTTGTCCGCGCCGGCCACGTCGCCGCGGGCAGCGCGCACGCGCGCGAGCTCCACCCGAACGGCCGCGAAGTCCGTATCCAGCTCGAGCGCCTGTTGATACGCCGACACCGCTTCGTTCACGTGCCCCATTGCGCGCAGCACATCGCCGAGCTTGCGCGGAACATCCGCGCGCTCGGGGCCACTGGCCTGCGCGGCGTGCAGCGCTTCGAGCGCCAATGCCGGGTCGCCCGTCGCCGATCGCGTATTCCGCGAGCAGCAGGAGCGTGTCCGGCGTGCGCGGCGCGTGCGACGACAGCTGCTCCGCGAGCGGGCGCGCATCGGCCGCGCGTCCGCCTGCAGCAACAGCGGACTTCGCCGGCCAACGCGCTCGACACACTCGCGTCCGCGGTGCGCGCCTCGCGATACCGCTCGAGCGCTTCGCCGAAGAGTCCCTGCCGCTCGTATGCCTCGCCGAGCACCGCCAGTCCCTCACCCCGATCCGCTCCCCGAGACAACGCTCGGCTCGCCTCGGCGATCGCGCGATCGTACAGCCCTTTCGAGAGATAGTCGCGCGCCATGTCGAGCGGCGCACTCCCTTTCTGGACTTGGGTCGGGACGACCACGGGCGTGAGGTGGTCGAAGAGACTGTCCAACTCGGACACATTGAACGTGAATTCTTCGATGGTGGTCGCGCGCTGATCGCCGCCGATCTCCGGCGTGACGGTAAACTCCGTCTCGTCATATTGCAGATCGATCGCGAGCTCGTAGCGCTGCGCCACATAGTACGGATCGAGCTCCAGTGCGCGCTTGGTCGCACGCAACGCCGCGTCGAACTCGCCGAGGTTCGACAGGGTGAATCCCAGGTGATACCGCCTGTTCGGCGAACGCCGGGCGCGCTTCAATGGCCCGGCCGAATGCGTTGCGCGCATCCTCGAAGCGGCGCAGCTCCGCGAGCACCAAGCCGACGCCGTTCCACGCGACGGGATGCTCGGGCTTCCGGCGAGCACCTGCCGGTAGGCGTCGAGCGCGTGCTGCAGCCGATGTGCCCGGAACAGGAGTAACGCAAGATTGAGCCGCGCCTTGGCAAACGCCGGCCGCGTATCGAGCGCGCGACGAAACGATGCCAGCGCACCGCGCGCATTCGCCGGCTTGGCAGAGCGCCACGCCGCCGCACGCCCTCGTCGTGAACCGCCGCGGCAGCGCGAACAGTTGCGCGACTTCCGGCTGCGTGCGGTGGAACGCGGTGTCGAAGCACGCCACCTGCGGCACGGACGGCATCGCGCTGATCACCGCCCTGACCGCCGCGAGGTTGTGCGGTTGGTGCAGCGGCGCGAGCGGCACCAGTCGTTCGAGTTCCGTGAGCACCTCGGCGTCGATCCGCACCGGCGGCGGTGTACTTCACCCCGCCGTGGACGACCCGGTGCCCGACCGCGACCAGTTGGTGCGCCGCCGAAGTTCGGCCTTGACAGCGGTCGAAGACCGACTCCAGCGCCCGGTCGTGCCCGCCGTCGCGCCCCGGACCTCCACCACGTCCGCGGGCCAACTCGGCGCAGCTCCCGCGACCGTGAAGGCCGAGAACTTGAGGCTCGACGAACCGGCGTTCAGAACCAGGATGGCGTCAGCCATCAGAGGACAGAGGACAGAGCAGAAGACAGGAACAGAAGCTCAGAAGGCAGAACGCAAGGCGGCTGTGTCTTTCCTGCTGCCTTCTGACTTCTGTCTTCTGTCCTCTGATCAATACGGCCACTTCCAGTTCGCCGCCTCGGGCTGATCGACGCCGTGCTCGTAGGCGTAGTTCTCGCACGCGATCTGCTCGTTGCGGAACTTCTCCTTGGCGTGCGCCCGGCTACCTTCAGCTGCGGCACCCGGTCGATCACGTCCATCGCCAGCGTGAACCGGTCGATCTGGTTCTGGATCGCCAGTTCCAGCGGCGTGTTGATGTTCCCCTTCTCCTTGTACCCGCGGACGTGCAGGTTCGGGTGGTTCGTCCGCCGGTACGCCAGCCGGTGGATCAGCCACGGGTAGCCGTGGAACGCGAAGATGATCGGCTTGTCCGACGGTGAACAGGGTGTCGAAGTCGCGGTCGGAGAGCCCGTGCGGGTGCTCGGTGTCCGGCTGGAGCTTGAACAGGTCGACCACGTTGACGAACCGCATCTTGATGTCCGGGAACTCCTGCCGCAGCATGTCCGTCGCGGCCAGTGCCTCCTTCGTCGGGATGTCCCCGGCACAGGCCATCACCACGTCCGGTTCGCCGCCCTGGTCGGTGCTCGCCTTCGCCCAGATGCCCAGCCCCTTCGTGCAGTGGACGATCGCGTCGTCCATGCTCAGGTACTGGAGGTGGTTCTGCTTGTCGGAGACGATCACGTTGATGTAGTTCTCGCTCCGCAGGCAGTGGTCCGCGACCGAGAGCAGGCGAGTTCACGTCCGGCGGCAGGTAGATGCGGGTGACCGCGGCGCTCTTGTTCACGACCACGTCCAGGAACCCGGGGTCCTGGTGGGTGAACCCGTTGTGGTCCTGCCGCCAGACGGTGCTGGTGATGAGCAGGTTCAGGGACGGGACCTTCGCCCGCCACGACAGGTGGTTGCAGATGGTCAGCCACTTGGCGTGCTGGTTGAACATCGACTCGATGACGTGGGCGAACGCCTCGTAGGTGCTGAAGAACCCGTGCCGGCCGGTCAGCAGGTAGCCTTCGAGCATGCCCTCCAGCGTGTGCTCGCTGAGCATTTCGATGACGCGGCCATCCGGGGCCAGTTCGGTCCCGTCGGCGTCCTCGGGAAAGTACTCCTCGAGCCAGAGCTTCTTGGACACCTCGTAGATCGCGTTGAGCTTGTTCGACGTGTTCTCGTCCGGGCCGAACACGCGGAAGTTCTGCATGTTCTGCTTCATCACGTCGCGCAGGAACGTGCCGAGCGGCCGGCAGTTCTCGGCCTCGGTCGTGCCGGGCTTGTCGACCTTGACGCCGTACGTGCGGAAGTCGGGCATGCGCAGGCGCCTTCTTCAGGTGTCCGCCGTTGGCGTGCGGGTTCGAGCCGATCCGCCGGGTGCCGGTCGGGGCGAGGGCCTTCAGCTCCGGGTTGAACCGCCCCTTCGGCGTCGAACAGCTCGTGCGGCTTGTAGCCCCGCATCCAGTCTTCGAGCTGCTTCAGCCGCTTCGAGTCCTTCTTCACGTCCGCCATCGGCACCTGGTGGGACCGCCAGCTCCCCTCCAGCTTGTGCCCGCCGACCTCGGGCGGGCTGGTCCAGCCCTTCGGGCGTGCGGAGGACGATCATCGGCCAGCGCGGGCGGAAGGCGAGTGCCGCTCGCGCGCGCCTGCTTCTGCGCGGCGCGGATGTCGGCGACGCACTTGTCGATCGTCGCGGCCATCGCCTGGTGCATCGTCTCGGGGTCGGACCCCTCGACGAAGTACGGCGTCCAGCCGGTCCCGCGGAAGAACGCCTCGATCTCCTCGTGCGGCACCCGCGCCCAGATCGTCGGGTTGTTGATCTTGTAGCCGTTCAGGTGCAGGATCGGCAGCACGGCCCCGTCGCGGATCGGGTTGAGGAACTTGTTGATGTGCCAGCTCGTCGCCAGCGGGCCGGTCTCCGACTCGCCGTCGCCGACCACGGCCGCGACGATCAGGTCGGGGTTGTCGAACGCGGCCCCGCAGGCGTGCGACAGGCACGTAGCCGAGTTCGCCGCCTTCGTGGATGGTGCCGGGCGTCTCCGGGGTGCAGTGGCTGCCGATCCCGCCGGGGAAGGAGAACTGCTTGAACAGCCGCGGCACCCTCCTCGTCCTCAGAGCAGTCCGGATAGACCTCGGAGTACGACCCTTCGAGGTAGCACGGCCCGAGCACGCCCGGGGCCGCCGTGCCCCGGCCCGGCCATGAAGATCACGTCGAGGTCGTGCTGCCTTGATCGCCCGGTTCAGATGGATGTAGCAGAAGGCCAGCCCGGGGCTGGCCCCCCAGTGGCCGAGCAGCCGGTCCTTGACGTGCTCCGGCTTGAGCGGCTCCTTCAGGAGCGGGTTGGCCTTGAGGTACGTCATCCCCAGCGCGAGGTAGTTGCACGCCCGCCAGAAGGCGTCGATCTTCGCAGCTCGTCCGGGCTGAGCGGCGACCCGGAGACCGTGGCGCGGGCCTTCCCGAACGCACTTACACCGTCAATGATCTTCCACTCGCACTCAAGCTCATCCGTCGCTCCATGCGACATGAAGGATTGCTGCTCGGCGTAGCGGCGGGCGGAGATACGATTTCCCCAGCTTCGCGCCGCGATGCGCATTGCGGACGCGGTGTCGGGAGCGGCCACGCCCCACGTCCACCCCCGGATCGAAGCCTCCGCCCTCGCCCCACTGCTGGTGGCTGCCGGATTCGAACGGCCAGTCGTCGACGTGGAGCGCGTGCGAGTATCGTATCGCTCGCTCGATCGGCTGGTCGCAGACCTGAGAGCGATGGCAGCGACCAATATCCTCACCGCAAGGGGACGCCCACTTACCCGTTTCGAAGGCGACGCAGCGTCACAGGCGTTCCGAGCGGCCGGCGACGGCGCTCGAACCATCGAGACCTTCGAGTTCCTTCCACTCCGCCGCGTGGACATCGCTACGGATGATGCCGCGTTAACCGCAGTTGCGGTAAGACTTGTTAACCGCACATGCCGTACACCCTCCGCGTGGACGTGGACCAGAGGAGGGTGGCGTGATCGCTATCCGATATTATCTACGCATGCTCGCGACAAGCGAGCGTGGTGCAACGGCAGTCGAATACGGGCTCATCTGCGCGCTGATCATCCTCGCGATGATCGGTGGCCTTCAGGCCCTGGGCGGTGGCGCAAACGGACTTTACGGGACGGTTCTCTCGAACGTGTCCGCCGTGATGTGAGGCCGGTCGCTCAGCTCGGCCGGGCACCGTAGACAATCAATTTCACCCGCTGACCGGGGACCAGGCTGCTGTTTGCAGTCAACCCGTTCAACGTGAAAAAACGATCGAGCTTGAGGTCGCTATAGGCCATTTGGTTGGCGAGCGACTGAACCGTGTCCCCCGGCGCCACCGTCAAATGTGAATGACTCGAGGGCGAATCGCAGCTGCTTCCGACTGACTGATCTTGCGCACAGAATTCACCATCGGAGCAAATGGCCCGATTCCCGTGCCGCCGCGAGTCAACATGACAAAATGATAGACGTGCTGCGGATCCCATTGATAGGCGACGACGGTCGCATCGATGACCCCGGAATTGGTTCTCACGTGAGTCGTCGTAAATTCCGCAGGCATCCCGTTGATCAACGTGCGTTGCGGACGAGGAACCGGAATTTCCGCCTGCCCCCGGATGAGCTGCGTGAAAACCCGGGCGATATAATCGTCGAGTGAGCCCTTGTATTGACCGCCGCTAAACTGCGCTTTGCCAGCCGAGCCTGAGACGGTGACCGCATAGGTTCCGTTGGACATCAAATAACCGGCAGGAACCCGGAACTGGATGCGCAGATCGGGATGGGTGAACACCGGCCCATCGATAATTCCCTGGGCTGGATCGTCATCGACATACATGCCCTCGAGCTCAGCAAGGAAGGCATTCCGGTTTCGAATTCCGGTTCCAAGCCGTCCGGTTGCCCTCGCTTCCTGGAGTGCCCGCTGCATGCGGTTCTCGCTTAAGGGATGGGTGAGCGCCCATTCAGGAATGCGCCGGTTCGTGCGGCCTTGAGCCCGCGCCTCCAGCGCAGTTGTCCTGGCGAGTGATGCGAGCAACTGCGCCGCGCCCGCCGGATCATAACCGGCAGCAATCATGTATCTCAGTCCAAGCGTGTCGGCCTGATACTCCTGGTCGCGCGAGAAGCTCAGACTTTCGAGCTTTACCTCGAGCAGATTTCGAACGGCGATCTGGTTAGCGAGGCCGCCCATCATTTGCCCCATCATGACATAGGGCAAGGCTTCGCGAGCAAGCTCGCGCTCGACCGCCTCGCGCTGATGCGCGTGATTTGCCGCGATGTGGCCGACTTCATGACCGAGAGCGAAGGCAAGCTGCAGATTCGTCGCCCATGAGCGCCATCAGCTGCCGTGTGATATAAATGTAGCCACCGGGCACCGAGAAGGCATTCTCGACGGCCGAATTGAGCGTCGTAAAATGCAAGGCCTGACCCGGAGCGGCAATCCCGGAGTAGCCAGCCACGCGCTGTCCAACCAATTGTACATAAGCTGCGCGAGGACCAGCTTCAGCGCCACCAAGTTGTTCGATGAACTGCGCGTTTTCGCGTTGCCCTACCGCAACGTCACGCGGGTCGAGGGTGCGCGACCTGCTGCGCTGCAGCGGGCGCGAGCGCGAGCGCAGCAGCGAAGGTAAACAGAAATCTTTTCCGCATCTTTCTTGCTGCCACCTCCGTTAGAGCGGGAGACCAAACCCTCGTTACTTTGAACGGAGAATGACTGGACCGGTCTCGGCGCCCTCAGCCGATCGCGAGATATTTGGCGCGGCGCTGCGCACGAAGCTCGTTCGGACCGAGCTTGCCGCTGCCGTCAAGCTCTTCAATGAGCGCGCCCTTCAATGCGCCGATCGCTGCATCGGGATCGCGTTGCGCCCCGCCGAGCGGCTCCTCGACAATGCGATCGACGATCCCGAGGGCCGTGCAGATCGGCCGCCGTGATCTTCATCGCTTCGGCCGCGTCGGCGGCCTTGTCGGCGGTCCGCCACAGGATCGATGCACATCCTTCGGGGGAAATGACTGAATAGACCGCATGCTCGAACATCAGGACGCGATTGGCGGTGGCGATAGCGACCGCTCCACCAGATCCGCCCTCCCCACGATCGCTGCGATCATCGGCACTCCAAGCTTCAGACATTCCTCCGTCGAGCGAGCGATCGCCTCCGCCTGGCCGCGCTCTTCCGCCTGAACTCCGGGAAAGCGCCCGGCGTGTCGACCAACGTGACCACCGGGATGCCGAACTGGTCGGCGAGCTTCATGAGGCGGATCGCCTTGCGGTATCCTTCCGGCTTGGCCATGCCGAAATTGTGACGGAGCCGCGACGCGGTGTCGTCGCCCTTCTCTTGGCCGATCAGCATGACCCGGCGACCGTCGATCCTTGCAAGGCCGCCGATGAGCGCCGGGTCGTCTGCGAACGAGCGATCTCCTGCGAGCGGCACGAAGTCGTCCGCGATCCCGGCCACATAATTCTTGAAATGCGGCCGTTCGGGATGCCGGGCGACTTGCGCCTTCTGCCACGGTGTGAGCCTGGCGTAGGTGTCGCGAAGCAGCTTTTTCGCCTTGGCTTCCAACCGGCTAACCTCGGCGTCGATGTCGACGTCCGAGCTATTTGCCGTTTCACGAAGACCCGCCACCTTGGTCTCGAGCTCGGCGATGGGCTTTTCAAAATCGAGGTACGTCAACATCTGCCCGAGCGGGTAGGACGAACCTGCGGCGGGCGTCAACGACCGCGGGTCGCCAGCGGGTGCCGGGCGTTGACCAGCTCAACCAGCCGGGCGCTGTCGACATGGGTGTAGATCTGCGTGGTCGCGATGTCGGCATGCCCAAGGAGCGACTGAAGCACGCGAAGGTCTGCGCCGCCCGAAAGGAGGTGGGTGGCAAAAGCGTGGCGAAGCACGTGTGGACTGACGCGCTCGTGGCAAAATGCCTGCGTCGGCGGCCATCGATCGAACGATCTGGAAGAGGCGCACTCGGCTGAGATGAGATCTGCCGCTGGGAAACAGCCAGAGCGACGTGGAATCCACACCGTCCAGCCATTTCGCGACCGCACCCTGCGCCCGCGAGGAAATCGGCACGAGCCGCTCCTTAGCACCCTTGCCGCGAACCATCAGGAAAGGCTGACCGGGCCGGACAGCGCCGCGCGGGAGGCCGACCAGCTCACTCGCGCGCAGTCCCGAGCCATAGAGGAGCTCAAGCAAGGCGAGATTACGCATCGCAAGCGCTTCGCCGCTGGCCGCGCGTTCCTCGGCGGCCTCGAACATTCGCCGGACTTCCTGCTCGTCGAGGATCCGCGGCAATGGACGCTCGAAGCGAGGTCTCGGCAGGGCGGACGAAGGGTCGTCGCGGCGGAGCCCTTCGTCGACGAGAAAGCCGAAGAACCGCCGCAGAGCCGCAGACCGGCGCGCCACCGTCGAAGGCGCGAGGTCGGACCAGCTGCTTCCGAGGCGCGAAATATCCTCGACCGAAGCCGAGCCAATCGATCCAAGCACCTCCGCCGATCGGTCGAAGTCGTTGCGATAGGCAGCCAGTGTGAGTTTCGACGCGCCCGCTTCGGCCGCCATCATGTCGAGGAACCGGTCGACAAGCGCTCGGTCCTCGGGGATCACGTGCGTGAGAGGGCCTCGGCCGCGATCATTCGCGCCGTAAAGTCCTGGTTGGTGCGATTGAGCGCGGAGATGGCGTGATAGAGGTGGGCCGGGGGGATCTTGTCCCATCTGGTCGTTTGAAAGCCCGTTCCGGTGAGCACCGTGACCGATCCGGCTTGGCCGCGAACCGCTGAAGCGTCGATCATTCGAGTCCAGCTTGTGGACGCTCCAAGGCCGAGGCCATAGCGACGATTGAGCGAATTGGCCGTGTCGACACTGATTCGCCCCAGCCCAGCGAGGCCGGCGACAAGGAAGGCGCTGCGGACCTTCTGCAAGCTCTTGTCACGGCGGATGAAGCCGGTGATCCGGCTGCTTGCCACGTCCGAAACATTGGGTGCGCCAAGAGCAAGCATTGCCCAGCAACGGTCGTTCGCGGCGTCATCCATTGTCCCGACCACGGCAATCCACCGCGCCGCCGCCCGATCGTAGCCCGCTGCGAGCATCGCCGCGATGAGGTCTGGCGCGTCCTTCGCGAGCTTGGCATCGGGCACGACCAAAGTTGCGGCGCGCGCGACCAGTGCTCGCATCGCCTCCTTCTGAAGCCCGTCCTTGCCGAGGCCGAGGATATGGCGGATCGCGTCCAGGCGTGCTGCCTCATCCTTTCCCACAAAAGCCTGGCGGAGCTGCCACGCGTCGGTGGTCGGCAAATCGCTGGGGTCGGTCGTATCGTAAATCGCCGAATATAGGTCGACGAGGCTTTGCGATGAGAACACGCCGAGGCCCGTCGCGACCAAAGCGGAGTCGAGCCGCTGCTGCGGCGTCAGCAGTGGCGCTCGCGCCTCGAATGCGCGCAACTGCGGCGAAGCCGAATTCACCAAATTGTCTGGCGGTACCATCCCCGTCGCCACCGAAAGTCCGAAGCGCCACGCCGTCAGGCCATCGACCGGCCCCCAATCGATCGTCGCGGCGCGGCCGCTGCCGGCGGCACCAATGACCTTTTGCGCAAGACCAAGATCGACGCCGCCGATCCGGCCGTGTCGCCGTGCGTCATCGATCTGTCGGGACGCGGTCTCGGAATCTCCTGCCAAAGCGGCGCACATTGCCTGGACGAAGGGAGAGATCTGCGGGTCGTATCTGCGAATGCCACCTTCAAGCGGACAGAGGGCGGCGGCATCGGCATTCGCAAGCGCGGACTGGACAGCGACCTGCACCATTTTCGGAGTGAAGCGATCCGTATCGACATCGGCGACGAGCATCCGCGCCCCATCCGCTTCGCCCATGCGAAGCAGTAGCCAGGCGCGCTCGGCCGCCCAGTCGATCGGGTTCACATCGCGCGGCGCCCTCGCCTTTGCGAGCAGAACGTCGCGAAGTGCGATATGCGCCCACCGCGAACCGATCGGCACATCCATCCGCCGCATTAAAGTCGACAAGAAGGCGCCGCTCGAATCCCCCCAAGGGTTGTCCCCGAGGCCCCGTGCCGCCGGGTCGAGCTTGCCCACGACCCAGGGATCGCGACGCGCCCAACCAGGATATTCGATCGGCGGCTGAACGGGCTCGGTCGGTTGCAGCTGAACGTGGAGCGATCTCCTCGACCGCGGTTTCGTCCGCCCCGCCAGAAGTGTCGCTGCTGAGCGCCGGCGACGTCTGCGGAAGGCTGCGGCTGAGGCCGAGTCGCCCCAATACCGCCGTTTGGAAACTGGTTTGCGGCGGGTGCTGTCTGCGCGACCACCTGCGCGATGGCCGGAAGCGCGATCGCGGCAGCAGCAGCTGATGCAATCAGTAACGGCTTAATGTGCATTGCTACCGGTGGTCGCTCCCTGAGGTCACTGCGACCTCGATCACATGGGTCGGCTGCGCCTTCGGCACAGTTGAAAGGTAAAACAGCCCGCCGACAATGACGACGAGCACAATGATGAGCACCAGCAATCTCGACATGCGGGCGCTTTTGCCGAGCGGGTGAGCCGCTGTATAGCCCCTTCAGGATATGGACATGTCGAAACGTCTCGACCGGCCGGTTGTGCTGGTCGGCTTGATGGGGGTTGGAAAGTCAACGGTGGGGCGGCGCCTTGCCCGGCGGCTTGGCCTGTCATTCGTCGACAGTGACGCCGCAATCGAGGATGCTGCGGGACTTTCCCCCGCTGAAGTGTTCGAACGCTACGGCGAGGACGATTTCCGCGACGGCGAGCGACGGCTCGTGGCCCGGCTCATCGAAGGCGATGTCCGGGTCATCGCCACAGGCGGCGGCGCCTATATCGACGCTCGGACTCGCGAGCTCCTCAACACTCGCGCCATCACCATCTGGCTGGACGCTCCGGTGGAAATTCTCGCAGAGCGGACTTCAAGGCGCGACACGCGTGCACAGCTCAGGAACGGCGACCCCAAGGGCACCCTCGAACGCCTCGCTCATGAGCGGCGGCAATCCTACGAGCAGGCGCACATTCATGTGAAGAGCGGCGCCGGTGCGCATAACGACGTCGTCGACGCAATCGTGCTCGCCCTCGATCAATATCTTGCGGGCAAAGCCTAGGCCGGAGCCGCCTCTTCGTCCGGCAATGGGCGATCCTGCCCGAAGGACGTTTCCCAGCCCGCCCGGATATCGCCAGTCTCGCGCTGCCGCTCCAGTCGCTCGCAATCGCGCATCCGATATTCACCCTCGACCCGCTCAATCTCGTGGGTAGTTACGCCGCTCGCCCGAAGTGCAGCCTTGCCCATGACGACGGCGCTTTCGAACAACTCGCGCTCGGCAAGAACCAAGTCGAGTCCGCGCAGCTCGATCAGGTGCCGGCGGTCGAATGCCCGAACCATGACGGAGGCCTGCGGAAATGTATCGAGAACCCCCTTCACCGCGCTACGTGACAGCTCACCGCCCTTGTTGTCGTTGCAAAAAGCAATGACCTTTGCAGTGTCCGCACCGGCAGTGCGCAGAAGATCGATGCGCAGGCCATCGCCGTAGTAGACCTTGGTGCCGAACTCGCTCGATAGCTCGATCTGGCTCGGATTCTTGTCGATGATGGTGACACCGATGCGCTTTGCCTGAAGCATTTGCGCGACGGTCTGCCCGAACCGGCCATATCCAACCACAATTGCGCTGGTCTCCGGCGAAAGCTCGGGCCCGTCGAGCCCGTCCGCCGACCGCGTCTCCCGACGTTCGAGCCAATCGGTCAGGCGCATGAGAAACGGTGTGGTGACCATCGAAAGGGTGACCACGGCGCTGAACAAGGATGCCGCCTCCGCGTGAGTAGGAGCGCAGCAGTCCCAAGGCCGAATAGTGACGAATCCGAATTCACCGGCTTGGCTCAACAGCAGCCCGAGCCGGAAGCTCCTGGTCCAGCTACAGCTGAATGCGCGGTTGAGAAGCGTGATCAGCAGCGTCTTCGTGGCGATCACGCCTGCAGCGAGCGAGAGCACGAACAGCGGACGAGCGGCGACAAGCTTGAGGTCGAGCAGCATGCCAACCGACAGGAAGAAGAAGTCCAAGGAGGATCGAGCGAAACGGCTCGACGTCGCTTTCTAGCTCGTGCCGGTAAGGCGATTCGGCGAGCATCACACCTGCGACGAAAGGCTCCGAGCGGCACTGAAAGATGGAGTGAATGCATGACCGCGGCCGAGCCAATGACCGTGAACAATCCCGCAACGATGAAGAGCTCGCGCTCGCCGAGCCGGCCGACAAGTCGGAAAAGCGGATTGAGAATGAAGCGGCCCACAAGGACCAACCCGATCACGGCCAGCACCGTGTAGAGGGCGAGCGTCCAGCCGACCGGCGCGCTCGGGTCCGGCGCCCTGCGCGCCATCGCAGCGATGATCGTGATCATCGGAACGATCGCGAGGTCCTGGAACAATAGGATCGAGAAGGCGCGCTCGCCCTGCGGGGTGTTCAGCTCATTGTCCGAACGAAGCATCGGAAGCACCTGAGCTGTTGAGGACAGGGCGAGCGGCAGCCCGATCGCAAGCGCCGCCTCCGGCGTCAGTCCGAGCATCTCGTAGAGCAGTCCGCTGATCGTCAGCCCGCACAACACGACCTGCGCAAGGCCGAGTCCGAAAATGTCCCTGCGCAGACGCCAGAGCCGGCTCGGCTGGAGCTCGAGCCCGACGATGAACAAGAGAAGCGCGATGCCGATGTCTGTGACGCTGGTTAGCTGCTGAGGGTCCCGGATCAGCCTTAGGAGTTGCGGTCCGATCAGCGCTCCAGCAACGATATAGCCAAGGGTCGCTCCGAGCTTCAGCCGACGAAACAGAGTGACGAACAGAAGTGCCGCACCGAGCATTACAGCACCGCTTTCGAGAATCGCGGTAGTCGCTTGCGCGGTTTCAGCGGGCGTCGTCACCGGGCCGATTCCATCGCTGCGAGCAGGGCCCTGAACGGCAGCAGGATCGCGCCATGCCTGCCTTTGCGCGGACGTGCCGGTTCGAGCGCCGCGATGCCGGGCCAATCCCCGGCCTCGTCTTGTTCCTCGGCGAGCCAGCGGCTGATCGTCACCAACGCACTGGCAACTTCGTCGTGCGCCCGGCCGATCGCATGCTGCTGCACCAAAGCCGCCGAGGCCTGACCGAACGCGCACGCATGAACCCGCTGAGAGATCATGCACACGCGCCTATCGTCGTCGAGTTGCACGGCAATCTCGATCCGACTCCCGCACGTGGGAGAACGCACTTCGGCGCGTCCATCCTCTCGCTCGAGCTCTCGCTCCTCGTGCAGCGAGGCAGCGAGGCGGAGAACTTCGGTTGTGTAGAGCGGGCGGCTCATTGCCGGCGCCAAGTCGTGCCGTTCGGGCCGTCCTCCAAAATGATGCCCTCGGCCTTCAGCTCATCGCGGATTCGGTCAGCGGCCGCAAAGTCGCGATTCCGCTTAGCCTTGGAGCGCTCTTCTATGCGAACGTCGATCGCGCTCGCATCGCCGTTGCCTCGGAACCAACTGTCCGCAGTGGTGGCGAGCAATCCAAGCAATCTCGCGCTGGCCTTAAGAGTTGCCGGATCATCGATCGATTGCAGGCGGGCAAGCGCGGCGGGGGTGTTGAGATCGTCGCACAGCGCCTCGATGACTTCGCCATCGATCTCGCCTGCCTCACTATTTCCGGCAAGACGATAGAAGCGGTCGAGGATAGCTTTGGCTTGCGCAATCAGTGCGTCGGTCCAAGGCAATGGCTGACGGTAGTGAGCGCTCAGAAGAGCGAGCCTCAGGGTCTCGCCTTTGTGTCCCTGCGCGAGAAGCTCTGCCGGAGTGACGATATTGCCGAGCGATTTCGACATCTTCTCCGCGCCCATGTCGACGAAGCCGTTGTGCACCCAGAAGCGGGCGAGCGGAGCCCCGGAGTGCGCGCAGCGGCTCTGCGCAATCTCATTCTCGTGGTGCGGGAAGATGAGGTCGAGCCCGCCGCCGTGGATATCGATCGTCTCGCCTAGGTGATGCGCGATCATCGCCGAGCATTCGACGTGCCAGCCTGGCCGACCGCGGCCCCAGGGCGAATCCCAGCCAATTACGCCGGCCGGACTCGGCTTCCACAGGACAAAATCCGAAGGATCGCGCTTGTAGGGGGCAACTTCGACCCGAGCGCCGGCGACCATCTGCTCGCGATCGCGCTTGCTGAGCACCCCATAGTCGCTGTCGCTGGGGACGGAGAAGAGCACGTGCCCCATTGCCTCATAGGCATTGCCGACCTCGATCAGCCGCTCGATCATCGCGACCATCGGCTCGATTTCCTCAGTCGCATGCGGGGCGATGTCGGGGGGAGGAACGCCGAGCGCGCCCATGTCTTCGAGATAATGGCGCTCGTACCGCTCAGTGATCACCGAGGGCTCGGTCCCCTCCGCCTCGGCCGAGGCGATGATCTTGTCGTCTATATCGGTGACATTGCGGGCATAGACCAGGTTGTCGGCACCGAACTCGTGCCGGATCAGCCGTGCCAGCGTGTCGAACACGACCGGTGGCCGCGCGTTCCCGATATGCGCGCGCCCGTAGACGGTGGGACCGCACACATACATTGTGATCCGCTCGGGATTGAGCGGCACAAACGGGCGCTTCGCGCGCGTCATCGTATCGTAGAGGCGAATCATTGGCTTTCCACGGGTAACCGGCCACGCCGCGCCTGGACCCAGTCGACGATCCCTCGGCCGCTGGCGTTGAGCAGAGGATAGGTCATCGACTTGGTCATCCAGTGTGGCCGGTCGGCTTGCGGTCCGTAGACCATGTCCGTTGCGAGATTGGCGAGAAGGAAAAAGAGCGTAGCCGCGAGCAGTCCCTTCAGCAGCCCGAATCCGCCGCCGAGAACTCGGTCTATCGGACCGAGCACCGAATGACGGCGAGTGCGGCCGCCGACGGACCTCGCAACCAGCTTCACAAGTAGGAAGCTCGGAACGAACAGGATCGCGAAGGCAAGCACAGCGCCCGCGGCAGGACTTGTGTGGAACGAACTTTCGAGCCCGCTCCACAGCTGGTTGTGGAACAGCTTGAGAATTGCGATCGCGACGATCCAGGCGAGCAGCGAGACGACCTCATGCACGAAGCCGCGCACGAACCCGACGGCGCCGCCGCCGATCAGCAACATGAACACGAACACGTCAAGCGCGGTCATGCCCGGGCGCTAGCTGAGCCAAACAGCCGACGGAAGCCCCTCTTCTCCTCCGCATTCGCGCGGATTGAGCCCAGGCTCGAGGTTGGGCCTAGTCGAGGATAGGCTTGTAAACCGCGACGCGACCGGGGGGCGCGACGTTGAGGCGCAGCAGGCTGATTAGAGCGGCGGCGAGCGCGGCGAGCGACGCAATGAACAGAAGGTTCGGAGCGACCCGAATACCCCCAAAATGGAACGCGACACCGACCGCGACCGCGCCCGTCGTCTGACCGAGGAGCCGCGCCGTGGCGAGCATTCCACCGGCTGCCCCGGAACGCGGTTTGGGAGCGGAGCTGACGATCGTTCGGTTGTTTGGAGATTGATAGAAACCGAAGCCCAGGCCGCAGATGGCCATGCGCCAGACGATATCGAAATTCGTCGGCGACGGGCCGAGGCGAGACAGGAAAAACAACCCAATGGCAAAGGCCGCCAAGCCAATCCCTCCGAGCAAGCCGGCGTTGATCCGGTCGGCGAGCCGGCCCGCAATCGGGGCCGCGACGCCAACTCCGAGCGGCCATGGAGTCAAGAGCAGGCCAGTCGCAAAGACGGTCCGGCTGAGGACGGACTGGAACAGAAAAGGGATCGCAACATAGGCCAGCATCTGAGCGGCGAACGAGACGACCGACGTCAGAATGGACAGGCTGAAGATCGGGATTCTGAGGAGGTCGAGGGGCATCAGGGGACTAGGCTTTCCCCGTTCGCGCCAGACGAGCGCGGTGGCTGCGAGAAGTCCCGCCACGATCATCCCCACGCCGACGCCGGGACTTTCGCGGGCGAAGGTTTCGGCGCCGAAGACGATGAGGCCCATCATCGCGGCGCTGAGAAGGGCGGACGGCCAATCGAAGGGCTTCTTGTGTCCTTGCGGCTCGGGTAGCGACTTGCCGACCCACGATCAGCGCGGCGATTCCGATCGGCAGGTTGATCAGGAATAGCCACTGCCACGATCCGACGCTGAGGATCAGCGCGGCAAGGGTCGGACCAATTGCCGCCGAAATCGACAGGACCATCGCATTGTATCCGATTCCGCGCCCAAGCATTTTCGCCGGATAGGTCGCTCGAACGAGCGCCGCATTCATGCTCATGATGCATGCCGCGCCAATCCCCTGGAGCACGCGAGCAGCGATCAGTAGTGAAAGAGTTCCGCCGGCAGCGCAGGCGACCGATCCGATTGTGAATAGCGCAAGACCTGGGATGTAGATGCACTTGTAGCCGACGCGGTCGCCAAACGCAGCGAGCGGCAGGAGCAGCACGGTGATCGTCAGCTGATAGGCGTTGATGATCCAAATCGACGCTGCAGGAGAAGCGCCGAGCTGGTGAGCAATGACCGGCAGCGCCACGTTTGCGATTGCGCCGTCGAGGACCGCCATCGCGAGCGCCAGCCAGATGCCTGCCGCCGACCAATATCGACGGGGTGCCGGAAGACCATCTTCGTGATGCTGATCGTGATCGGTTGCGGTCTGGACGTTCACTGCCGCTCGCTCATTGGTCCCGAGCCCAACGAACCGCAAGCCACGCGGATGCGAATGCTGATCTTTGGCTAGCGACCGAGGAGCTGATCGACCAATTGCCGCAAATTCGTGAACTCCGCAGTTCGAAGCCCCTCTCGCGCCTTTGGTTCCTTTGGGCACCCAGCCGCTCTCAAAACCGAGCTTGGCGGATTCCTTGAGGCGCAGGCCCGCGTGCGCGACGGGGCGGATTTCGCCCGATAGCGCGATCTCGCCGAGGACGACAGCTCCCTGCGGCACGGGCCGTTCCGAAAGTGCCGACACCAGCGCCGCAGCGACCGCGAGATCGGCTGCCGGGTCGCTCAGGCGATAGCCGCCAGCGACATTGAGATAGACCTCAGCGGTCGCGAAGCTGAGCCCGCAACGTGCTTCTAATACGGCGAGGATCATCGCTAGTCGCCCACTGTCCCAGCCGACCGCTGCTCGTCGCGGAGTCGCGCCGCTCGCGAGCCGCATCGTCAGCGCCTGGATCTCGACCAGCACTGGCCTGGAGCCCTCGATGGCGGGAAACACGCTGGTTCCGCTGACCGCCTCGCCGCGATGGGTCAGAAACAGCGCGGATGGGTTGGCGACCTCGACCAGCCCCTGCCCTTCCATCGCGAAGACGCCGATCTCGTCGGTTCCACCGAAGCGGTTCTTCAACGCGCGAAGGATCCGGTACTGGTGGCTGCGTTCGCCTTCGAAGCTCAGAACCGTGTCGACCATATGCTCGAGCACTCGTGGGCCCGCAATCGTGCCATCCTTGGTGACGTGGCCGACGAGAACGACCGCACTGCCATGCTCCTTGGCGAAGCGCACCAGCTCCTGAGCCGAGGCGCGAACCTGGCTCACCGTGCCCGGCGCACCTTCGATCAAATCCGAATGCATGGTTTCGGACGGAATCAATGATGAGCAGCGCTGGCGGCTCTCCTTCACCGACCGTCGTCAGGATATCGCGAACCGAAGTCGCGGACGCGAGCTGAACCGGCGCTCGGCGCCAGTCCCAGCCGGACCGCTCGGAGTCGCACCTGCTCGGCGGAATTCTCCCCGGAAACATAGATGACCTTGGCGCGCTGCTTGCGAGACGTGCAGCAACCTGGAGGAGCAGCGTCGACTTGCCGATCCCGGGATCGCCTCCGACGAGCATTGCCGAGCCAGCGACGATCCCGCCACCGATGGCTCGGTCGAACTCGGCCAACCCGCTTGGCAGCCGCTCCGGCAGCGCAGCCTCGGTTTCGAGCCCTACGAGCTGAACCACCCGACCTCCTCCCTGGAGGTTGTGCTTCGCTGAGAAAATGCTCGAGACTTCCGCCGCTTCCTGAACCAGGCTGTTCCAGCCGGAACAGTCTGCGCACTGACCCTGCCAGCGGCTACTCACCGAGCCGCATGACTGGCAGATGTAACGCGGTCTCACCTTCGCCATGAGCGGAACAATACACGAACATCGCTGGCGCGGAAGCGTCAATATTTCGAGGGTCTCGCGAAGCGAGTTGCCGCTGACCACGGCGCCTCCTAGTCAGCCGAACGTGAGCATTCTTCCCGAACCGCTGCGCATCGCACAGTTTCGCTACTTCTGGCTTGCCCGTTTGACATGGACAATCGGCAGCCTGGCGATGGTCATCGTCATCGGGTGGCAGGTTTATGACATCGCCCGCCATACGATGGGACTGAAGGAAGCCGCCTTCCGCCTCGGGATCATCGGGCTGGTCCAATTCATCCCGCTATTCCTACTAACTTTCGTGACGGGGTGGACGGCCGACCGCATGGACCGCCGGTGGATTGCACGCGCGGCGGTCGCTCTTGAGCTTGCCTGTGCAGTTGCGCTCGGCTGGCTCGCATCGACCCATAGCACGACCCTCCCCGCGCTTTACGTTGTCGCCGCGCTTCTCGGCGTCGGGCGGGCATTTGCTGGCCCTGCCCTCAGCGCACTTGCGCCCAACCTCGTCCCGCTCGAGATCCTTCCTCGAGCGATCGCCTTGTCTTCGATTGCATGGCAATCGGGCGCGGTTCTCGGCCCAGCGCTCGGCGGATATCTCTACGCCTATGCGCCTTACGCACCTTATGCCGTCAGCGCAGTCCTGTTCCTGACTGCATTTGTCTGCCTCATGGCAATCCCGCTGGTTCCGCGCGCCGAGCTCGCGCGAGGACCCAACCCGTGGGCGCAAATGGTCGAGGGGCTTCGCTATGTCCGGCACAACCGGCTCGTGCTCGGTGCAATCAGCCTGGACCTGTTTGCGGTCCTGCTCGGCGGCGCGACGGCGATGCTGCCGGTGTTCGCCCGCGACGTACTCCATGCAGGCTCGGAGGGCCTTGGCCACCTCCGCGCAGCGCCGGCCGTCGGCGCAACGCTGACCGCCGCTTATTTTACCGCACGGCCACTAAAGCACGATGTCGGAGTGAAGATGCTGGTCGCAGTGGCAGTCTTCGGCGCGGCCACGATCGCGTTCGGCTTCTCGCGCTCGATGGCGCTGTCGCTCGCCTGCCTCGCGCTTCTCGGCGCCGCGGACATGTTCTCGGTTTACGTCCGCCAGTCGCTGATCCAGCTCTACACGCCCGACGAGATGCGCGGTCGTGTCGGCGCGGTTTCCTCTCTCTTCATCTCTGCCTCGAACGAGCTCGGTGAAACCGAATCCGGCTTCCTCGGCGCGCTTATTGGGCCTGTGCCCGCCGTGATCGCGGGAGGGATCGGAGCGGTTGCGGTGGTTTTTCTATGGTCGTGGTGGTTTCCCGAGCTTCGGCTTGCAAAAAGCTTCGACACGCCCGATTTGCGCCGCTCCCAACCCGAGGAGCCTGCCTGATGAAAGCCGCCAACATCCTCGAGACCATCGGCAACACTCCGATCGTCCGCATCAATCGCCTGTTCGGCGATCGCGCGGAGGTATGGATCAAGCAAGAGCGCGCAAATCCGGGTGGGTCGATTAAGGACCGCATCGCGATGGCCATGGTCGAGGCCGCCGAGCGCTCGGGCGAGCTGCAGCCTGGCGGAACGATCATCGAGCCGACCTCGGGCAACACCGGCATCGGCCTGGCGATGGTGGCCGCGGTCAAAGGCTACAAACTGATCCTCGTCATGCCCGACAGCATGAGCATCGAGCGTCGGCGACTGATGCTTGCATATGGCGCTGAGTTCGAGCTGACCGCCAAGGAGAAGGGGATGTCCGGAGCGATCGACCGGGCCCGCGAGCTGATTGAGCAAACGCCCGGAAGCTGGATGCCGCAACAATTCGACAACCCCGCCAATGTCGAAATTCACCGCCGCACGACCGCGCAGGAGATTCTGCGCGATTTCGCCGATCAGCCGCTCGATGCGATCGTCACCGGCGTCGGAACCGGCGGCCACATCACGGGGGTCGCACAGGTTCTCAAGAAGGAGTGGCCGGAACTGAAAGTCTTCGCGGTCGAGCCGGCCGCCTCTGCGATCCTCAGCGGCGGCAAGCCTGGGCCTCACCCCATCCAAGGTCTCGGCGCCAATTTCATTCCCAGCATCCTCGATACTGCAATCCTCGACGGGATCATCGATGTCGAAGCTGATGCTGCGAAAGACATGGCCCGGCGCGCTGCACGCGAAGAGGGCATGCTGGTTGGAATTTCGTCGGGTGCGACGCTCGCCGGCATAGACCAGAAGCTGCCGGAGCTCGGTGACCACCCGCGAATCCTGGGTTTCAACTACGACACCGGTGAACGTTACCTGTCGGTCCCTGACTTCCTGCCGCAGTAACAAGACTTAATGCGCCGCTAACCGAGTTCCTGCCCCTTAGTATTAACTGCCGAAAGTTAAGCTGGAGGTCGGGCGCTGAATGCCCGACTTGCAGGTGGGGTTCATGCGTCGCACGGTGTTCGGCAAATCGCCAGAACGGGAACGTCTTGCGCCCCCGCGCGCGTCCATTCGCGACGCATTGCTGTTCGACCTGGCCGATCAACAGGCCAGTGCAGACCTGACGCTGGCAGAGCGGCGCGTCGAAAGCTGGACCTTTGCTCCGTGGCTGCTCCTCGCGGGCCATCTCATCATGGGTGGTAGCTTGCTTGCGCAGGAACATCCCGCCGCCTCGCAAGGAACGCTTGCTTCGGTGTTCGTTCCGCTCGCGCTCGCGATCGCGCTCGATCTCGTCGCCGGGACCGTTCTTCTGGGCTGGCGGAGGGTGCAAATGGCGCCGCACACCGTCGGTCGGCTGATGTGCGGCTACATGCTCGCAGCGGGCGCGCTCTGGAGCACCTGGAGCATGGCTTCGGCCGGCCTCCAGCTCAAGGATACCGCATTCCTAACGCTTGCGATGACGACGGGCTTCTTCGTCCGATCAACAGTTGCAGTGGTCTCGCCCCCGCTTGCCATCGTCAATGGCGTGGTTGCGCTGGTCGCAACCTCGCTATTTGCAGGCAGCGCGCCAATGACCTTTGCGATCGGCGCGCTCGCTGCAGTCATGGCGGTGTACAGCATCGCGAACACGCGCGAATCCATATCCCGGGGTCGTCGACGTCTGGCAATCGAGTGGCAGGCGAGAAAAGCCCTCAACTTTGTGGACGAATTCGAGAACAGCGGACGCGGCTGGTTTTGGGAGACGGATTCGCTCGGCACACTGTCCTACGTCTCGCAGCAGCTAGCCGATGATTTTCAATGTGAGCCAGAGGCGCTCCTTGGACGGCAGTTCAACGACCTCCTGTCGGTGGATTCAGGTTCCGAATCGATGGAGGAGCAAAAGACGCTCGGCTTCCATCTTTCCGCGCGTTTTCCATTCTCGGACGTCGTGGTGCGGCCAGCCAGCGAAGAGGATGTGCATTGGTCGCTATCGGGAAATCCGATCTTCGACGAACGCGGCCGCTTCCTCGGATTTCGCGGCATCGGCACGGACCTCACCGAGCAGCGCAAGTCAGAACGGGAGATCTCGCGCCTCGCCCGCTTCGATTCTCTGACCGCCCTGCCGAACCGGGCAATGATGCGTCAGACCCTCGACGAAGCGCTTCGCAACGCCTCCCACCGTCAAAAAGGGTGCGCGCTGTTCATGATCGACTTGGACCGGTTCAAGAACGTCAACGATACGCTCGGCCACCCGATCGGCGACGCGCTCCTTCGCCAGGTGTCTGAGCGCCTGAAGTCGGTTATGGGCAATCATGGTCAGGTCGGCCGCCTGGGCGGCGACGAGTTCCAGGCCGTTCTCCCCGGCTCGGTCGACATCGGGCTGCTCGAACCGCTTGCACGGACTCTGATCGAGCAAGTGTCGCGCCCCTATCAGATCGAAGGGCACAGGGTCACGATCGGAGCCTCGGTTGGGATCGCGATCGGCGATCCGGGGCGGGCGAGCGCCGACGCGCTCGTCAGAAACGCCGATCTTGCGCTTTATGCCGCCAAGGCCGCCGGCCGCGGCAAGCACCGTCTCTACGAATCCTCGATGCACAGCGAAGCGGCCGAGCAGCAGTTGCTCGAGAATGATTTGCGCCAAGCGATCGAGCGCGGCGAGCTGGCAGTGCACTACCAACCGATCGTTCATGCCGCAGGCGAGGAAATCTCGGGTTTCGAGGCGCTCGTAAGATGGAACCATCCGACCCGCGGTCAGGTGTCACCCACGAAGTTCATTCCGCTTGCCGAGGAAGCCGGCCTGATTGGAAAGATCGGCGAGTGGGTGCTTCGCGAGGCGCTCGAGGAAGCAGCCAGGTGGCCGGAGCCGGTTCGGCTCGCCGTAAACCTGTCACCGCTGCAGTTCAACGATCCCGGCGTCGTCCCGATGGTCGCCAAGCACCTCCAAGAAACCCGCGTTGCAGCGGAACGCCTTGAGCTCGAAATCACCGAAGGCGTCTTCCTTGCCGAGGGCGATTCCACTGACGACACGTTCGCTAAGCTCAAGAAGCTCGGCGTCCGCCTGTCGCTGGACGATTTCGGCACGGGCTACAGCTCGCTCGGCTATTTGAAGAAAGCACCGTTCGACAAAATCAAGATCGACCAAAGCTTCGTTCGCGGCGCCGCTTCGGAAACGAACCGCAACGCGGCGATCATCCGCGCCATCGTCGATTCTCGCGGAAACGCTCGGAATGGATACCTGCGCCGAGGGTGTCGAGACCCACGACGACCTTCAGCTCATCCGTGAGCTCGGAGTGAGCATGGTCCAGGGCTACATTTTCGGAAAGCCCAGTGAAGCGACGGTTGCGCGGGAACTCGCGAACAACGTCACGGTCGAAGCGGACGGGTTTGCATGCGGACGCGAGGCTCGGCAGCGGCTGATGCGACGTGCCATCACCTCAATCGGCGATACGACTGTCGAAGTGCGGTTGCGGAACATTTCCTCGATGGGTGCCCTGGTCGAGTGCGACCTGCCCGTCTCTCCGGGTCAAGCCATCGCCATCGACATTGTCGGGGTCGGCCCCGTCCGCGGCCTCGTTCGATGGGCGCAATCCGGAAAGTTTGGAGTCCAGTTCGAGCATCAATTCGACCTCGGGCGACTGGCGCCGAAGAAGGAGCAACGGACCAGCGTCCATATGCTTAGGCCTTCCTACCTCGATCCGAGGCGTTCCGGCCTCGGTTAGAACAGTCCGGCGATCCGCCGCTGCTCGGTGCGGTCCTTCCCGTAGAAATCGTCAAAATAGACGATCGACGTCCCGCTCGGGACTGCCGTCAGGTAGGTGATGTAGACCGGCACCATCTGCGGAAGGTCGACCTTCTGCTCGGGCTTGGCCGCTTTCCAGCTCGGAGGGCGGCCATTGAACAGCCAGCGCTCGAGACGCGGCGCATCCTCGAGGCGCACGCAACCATTGCTCTGGAGCCTGGCCGCATCGTCGATCTTTTCTTTCTCGGGCGTGTCGTGCAGCCAAATGCCCTGAGGGTTGGGAAACATGAACTTCATTCGTCCCATGGAGTTCGCAGGCCCCGGCTTCTGGCGCATCCGGATCCGCTGTCCCGCAGCAACGGCGTGCCAGTCAACGGACATCGCATCGATCACGTGTGCGTGGTCCGTCCAGTCCGAGAGCACTTCATAGCCATGCTGGTTGAGATAGGCTCGGCCGCCTTTGATCACGCGCGGAGCAAGCAGCTTCGATGTAAGATCGGGCGGTGAGTTCCAATAGGGGTTGAGCGCGACATAGCGAATGTAAGCGTTCATCATCGGCGTCTGAGCAATCGGATCTGTCCGGCCCGCAACAACTCGCATGGAATCTACGACCTGCCCGTCCTGATACATGTACAGCCGAGCTGCCGGCGGATTGACGATCACGTAGCGGCCATTGCCCGACGGTAGAGCGCGCGCCCGCTCCAGGTTCAGCTCGAGCTGCCTGCGCTCGGCATCGTTTTGGTAAATGCGACTAGCGATCGCGGCGCGAAGCTTGGCGTAAATCGGGTTCATCCAACCCATGTTCTGGACATAGTCGGAGAGCGACGACGCGTGCGCAGCAGCACTTAAAAGCTCGGCCGCCGAGGTCGGCGTCGGTTTCAGCTGCGTATCGACGTAGATGATGCCGCCTGGATCGTGCTTTTGGTCGCGCGCATATGCGACGAAGGCTGCGCTCAGCATCGTATCGACACGCTCGACCTGCCCGGGATCGCCACGCGCATCCTCGAGGGCCCGCGCGAGTGCTTTCGCATTATAGTGTCGCGGGTTGAGGTGATCCGCCTGAGCAGTCGCAAGGAGCGAGATCAGCTGCTGTGCGGCAGCGCCTGACGCAGGCGAGAGCCACAGCGGCGAGCCGCCCCGTGCCCGATAAAATGCAGCGACGCCCGAAATCTTCGGACGGAGCTGCGGCGATCGCCGGCGAGACGGTGAAAATCCCGCTCGCGAAGGGCGCCGACAGCGCTGTCACCATGCCGACGCCCAGAAACGCGTTGAGCGGCCAAGCGCCGCGCGGAAATTTTGCCATCAGTTCCTTTGCCAGTCCGCGATTATTTGACACTGCCCGCTGGCGCCATGAACGCACCAGCTTCAAATCGGTTTAGCCGTGCTTCCGATGAACCTGCAATGTCCACTCAAATATCTGATTTCACGACACTTCACTCGCGCAAAAGAAAGAGCGCCGGCGAAACCGCCAGCGCTCCTCCTTCCAAAATGTCACTGTTTAGTAGCGACGGTTGATGTCGACATTGCGGACATAGCCCCGGTAGTCGACGTCACACCTCCACGTAAGGTCCGCCGAAGCGTTATAGCCGTAACCCAGAGCTCCATAGGCGCCCGCGCCATACGGCCCGTAATTATTGCGGGCGTAGCGGCCGCTGCTCGCGAGTCCGCGGATACGCATGCCGTTTCGCGTCGGAATCGTCTGGGTGATGCTCAGGACCCGGCCGTAAGAGCTCGTCGGGAATCCGACGAGCGAGCCAAGGATGGCACCAAGACTAGTGCGGTTGGACAGACGGCTTTGAACAGCCGCCGAACATTGCTGCGTCGCTACGTTCGGGTTGGCGCCATAATATCCATATTGCGTCCCGCGAACATAGGGACTGGAATCGTACCGGCTTGAATAGCCGTAGTGCTGGGCATTTAGAGGGGCAGCCGCGGCGATCGCCGCAAGACCCGCTGCACCAGCTAGCATTCTCGTCATGATACGCATGGCTCTTCCTCCTTCCAACTTGGTTGGAGCCTTTGGAGTAAGAACGATCCGGCAAGGAGCCTGACGCCCCGCTCATCGCGGGAGTAGGGCGGGTCATCGCTATGGGATGAACGACGAATGGAGCTGCAGCTCGAGCGCCAAGCTAAGTCCCTGCACTGTCAGCATTTCACGTGGCAAGAGGGTGCTTTTGTGCTATGTCCTTCCGAAGGGACAAAGGGGAGGTTTCCATGGAAAATACGTTTGCGAGCTGGCGGAGCGCGGCTGTCGGACTAGGTCTGACGGTCGCAGTGGTCGGCGCAGGTTTGGCTCTCGCCTTTTGGTGAGCAGAACTTGAAACGACCCGGGTGAAATCCGGGCCGCTTCGCCGGGCACGTTTCGCAGCGCACCAGTAGCGCCGCTCTGGCCGCGAACTCTTTCTAACGGCCCGACGGCGGCCGCTAAGCTGTTATATTCCAAGCGAAACCATAGCGAACGAGAAGCCTCGCCGGCTTGCCAATCGCTTAGTGATGAGCCTCTTCGGGCTCGCTCTCGGCCGGCGCCTTGGCGCCGACCAGATCGTCGAACAAGGCGCGAAAGTGGATCATCCCCTGCCGAAGGTCCTCGGTGCTCGCCTCACCACGCCCATCCCGAACGGCGATGTCATGGGCCTTGTGGTAATGTTCGACGACGACCGGGTGATCGACGGAAATGTCCCCGACCCGCTGGTCGAAGTCGCTGACAGGATAACCTCGCGCCTTCATCACATCCCCGATCAACGCGTCAGCGAATGCAACCGCTCGCGGCGGATCGTCGACGAACCGCGCCTGAACGTCGTTCCAGCGACCAGTGAACTCGCGGCGCTCCGGCGAGCGCAGCGGCCGGATATCGAGTTTCTTCACCCTGCTCTCGCGCTCGGCAAGATCGGCCTCAGCCTTCGAACGATCGCCCTTCGCCTCAACGGTCCGGTCATATTCCGGGCCGAAAGTGTCGCGCAGGTGCGCCGAGCGCGCTCGGCGCGACCACAGGAATGCGCCAACGACCAGCGCCGCAATTACGACAACCCCAACGACGATCCAGGCGGTCTGAGTCATGTCCTTCTCCTCCGGGAGGTTCTGGGAATGACAACGAACGGCCCGCGCCGAAGGTGCATCAGAAAAAATGCGTCAGAAGGCCTCGGCTGGAATCCTCATCAGCGCGTCGGCGCCGGCTTCGATCTTCTTTCGAAGCGCGCCTGAGAGCGGGAGTTCCTGCTCGGCATAAAAGCGCGCCGTGCTGAGCTTGGCCTGGTAGAAGTCGTTGCCCTCCCTTCCCTCGCCCTTCGCCAGTGCGGCGCTCGCCGACCTCGCCATTTTGAGCCACATCCAGCCCAGCGTCACGAGGCCCATCAGGTCCATGTAAGCATAGGCGCCGGCACCGGCATTGTCGGGGTTTGCGGGGCCATTAAGAGCGAGCCACATGGTCGCACCCTGAAGGTCTGAAAGCGCGGGCTCCAGCATCGCGGCGACCCCCGCTGGATCGCTATTTTGCTTCGCCTCGGCAATATCCCCACCGATCAGCTCGAGGAAGGCGCGGATCGCTCGGCCCCCTTCCCGAGGGAGCTTGCGACCGACCAGGTCCATCGCCTGGATGCCGTTCGTACCTTCATAGATCTGGGCGATCCGCGCATCGCGCACGAACTGCTCCATGCCATGCTCACGGATATAGCCGTGCCCGCCGAAAACCTGCTGGGCGTAAACGGCAGCCTCGAAGCCCTTGTCGGTCAAATAGCCCTTGATGACGGGAGTGATGAGTCCGAGGAGGTCGTCGGCTTGATTGCGTTCCTCCTCATCCGGGGAGCGGCGGACGAGGTCGACGAGCAGCGAGCCCCACAGACACAGTGCGCGCCCCGCCTCGTTCCACGCGCGCGCTTCCATGAGCATTCGGCGGACGTCGGGATGGACGATGATTGGATCGGCTTTCGCGCCGGATTCTCGCCCGGATGCGTTCAATGCACGGCTCTGCCGGCGCTCGCGAGCGTAGCTGACAGCGTTCTGGTAGGCGACTTCTCCCTGGGCAAGTCCTTGCAGGCCCACGCCGAGGCGGGCCGCGTTCATCATGATGAACATGGCCTGGAGGCCTTTTTCGCCCTCACCGACAAGCCAGCCCTTCGCTCCATCGTAGTTCATGACGCAGGTCGCATTGCCGTGGATGCCCATCTTCTTCTCGAGCGCGCCGCAGGAAAGGCTGTTGCGCTCGCCCAGGCTGCCATCTTCGTTGACCAGAAACTTCGGGACCACGAACAGGCTGATGCCCTTGACGGTGTCGGGAGCATCAGGACGCTTTGCGAGCACCAGGTGGATGATATTCTCGCTAAGGTCGTGCTCGCCCGAGGAGATGAAGATCTTCGTGCCGGTGATCGAGTAGGTGCCGTCGTCATTTGGCTCGGCCCGTGTCTTCAACAGCCCGAGGTCGGTGCCTGCGTGCGGCTCGGTAAGATTCATCGTGCCGGTCCATTTGCCGGTGACCATGTTCGGCAGATAGCGTTGCTTCAGCTCGTCGGACGCCTTTGCGTAGAGCGCCGCAATCGCACCGCTCGTCAGGCCCTGGTACATTTCGAAGCTGTGGTTGGCGGAGAGCACATATTCTCCGATCGCTGTTCCGATCACCTGCGGAAGCCCCTGCCCGCCAAATTCCTCCGGCGCGGTCAGCGTTGGCCAGCCCGCACCGACCCATTGATTCCATGCGTCCTTGAAGCCCGGCGGCGTCGTCACCGAACCGTCGTCGGCGCGCTTGCACCCGGCCTCGTCACCGATGCGGTTCAGCGGCTGAAGCACCTGCTCGCAGAAGCGGCCAGCTTCCTCAAGTATCGCCTCCACCAGGTCCGGCGAGGCTGTGGCGAAGCCCGGAAGGTTGGAATAACGCCCAACGTCCAGCACTTCATCGAGGATGAACCGGGTCTCCCGGACGGGCGCTTTGTAGCTGGGCATCTGCTGACCTCCGTGTCAGCAGGCTCTATTGTGCGGTGGGTGGTCCGTCCAGCGTCGGCGACTAGTGATCGCGGATCGCCTCGATCAGCTTTTTCTTCGACATTTCCGACCGACCGTCGATACCGATCTTCTTGGCCTCATCGTAGAGCTCGCCCTTTGAACGGTCTTCCAGACCCCGCCCCCTCCTATCGAGCGTGCCCGCGGCCTTTGCGTTCGAGATTCGCGCCGCTTTCTCTTTCGACATTCCGTCGTCGCGGAGGGTTTCGTACATGTGGGGCTTCTTGATTTCGGGACCGTGCTTGCTGCCGCGCATGATACATTCCTTTCGCCTTCCCAACGGACGGCAGCGGCCGAGTTTTCATGAATTTCGAGAGAGTAACGACATCGCTCGGAGCGATGACTATATAGTGCCCGATGAAGACCCCCGGACTAATTTTGCTCGCACTGTTGTTCGCGACTCCCGCCACGGCCGCGCCAACCCAGACAGCTGTCCTCGCCGGCGGTTGCTTCTGGGGCATGGAATGGGTGTTCGAGCATGTAAACGGGGTGACGAACGTCGTCTCAGGCTACGCCGGTGGAAGCGCTGCAGACGCGAGCTATGACAGGGTCAGCTCCGAAGGCACTCGCCACGCTGAGGCGGTCCGGATTACCTATGATCCTTCTCGGCTGAGCTACGGCAAGCTGTTGGAGATCTATTTCACGGTCGCTCATGATCCGACCGAGGTGAATCGCCAAGGCCCCGACGAGGGCACGAGCTATCGCTCCGCGATATTCCCGCAGACAGCCGAACAGGAGCGGTTCGCCCGCACTTACATCGAGAAGCTCAGCGCGGCGCACATTTGGCACAAGCCGATTGCGACGAGGATCGAGCATGGCAGCTTCTACCCGGCTGAAGGCTATCATCAGCACTTCGCGCAAAATCATCCCGACTATCCCTATATCCTCACCAACGACCGTCCGAAAATTGTCTCACTGAGGCAAAAATTCCCTGCACTTTACAAAGGCTAAGCTCCGCTAAGCAGTTAAATTTTCACACTTTATTCAGGTCAGGGGCGACAATCGGCAGCTCTCTCTCTATATGCCGCATTCAACAGCGAGCCTCCGGGTAGTTGGGGACCCTTCTTGATGCTGACGACCAATCCACTCGACGACGACAAGCTGCGCGAAGAGTGCGGCGTCTTTGGAAATCTGGGGTGCCGACAACGCCGCGAGTTTCGTCGCGCTCGGCCTTCATGCGCTCCAGCACCGGGGCCAGGAAGCCGCCGGGATCACCGCCTTCGACGGCAAACATTTCCATTCGCACCGGGCGATGGGCCACGTCGCAGGAAACTTTGATCGTGATGAGGTCATGCGGCGCCTTCCCGGGCGCACTGCGATCGGGCATGTGCGCTATTCCACGACCGGCGAGACTGCGCTCCGCAATGTCCAGCCGTTGTTCGCCGAACTTGCCGAAGGCGGCTTCGCGGTCGCACATAATGGCAACCTCTCCAATGCGATGATGCTTCGGCGGACGCTCAACCGCCGCGGATCGATCTTCCAATCGACCAGCGATACGGAGGTGATCATCCACCTCGTCGCGACGTCGCACTGCGAGACCATGCTGGACCGGCTGACCGACGCGCTGAAGCAGGTCGAGGGAGCTTATTCGCTAGTCGTACTGACGGACGAAGGCCTGGTCGCCTGCAGAGATCCGCTCGGCATTCGCCCGCTCGTCATGGGCAAGCTCGGCGAAGCGACGATCTTTGCAAGCGAGACGGTTGCCCTCGACGTGATTGGTGCAAGCTTCCTTCGGGATGTCGATCCGGGCGAAGTGATCCTCGTCAACGACAGCGGGATTCGCTCCTTCCGGCCATTCAAGCAGGTCGCCGCCCGCCCGTGCATCTTCGAGCACGTCTATTTTTCGCGCCCCGACTCGATCGCCGAGGGAATCTCGGTCTACGAGGTTCGGAAGAAGATCGGCGCCTGGCTGGCGCGAGAAGCGCCAGTCGAATCGGATTATGTCGTCCCCGTGCCCGACAGCGGTGTTCCCGCGGCGCTCGGCTACAGCCAGGAATCGGGGATTCCCTTCGAACTCGGGATCATTCGTTCGCACTATGTCGGCCGGACGTTCATCCAACCTAGCCAGGAAGTCCGACACCTTGGAGTGAAGCTCAAGCATAATGCGAACAGCGCGCTGGTCGATGGAAAGAGCATCGTTCTGGTCGACGATTCGATCGTTCGCGGCACCACCAGCGTGAAGCTCGTTCAGATGATGCGCGACGCGGGCGCTCGCGAGGTGCACATGCGAATCGCATCGCCGCCCACTCGGCACAGCTGCTTCTATGGCGTCGACACGCCCGAGCGCGCAAAGCTGCTCGCCGCGCAGATGAGCGTCGATCAGATGCGCGATTATATCAATGCGGACAGCCTCGCCTTCATCTCGATCGAGGGCCTTTATCGAGCGCTAGGCGAGGAACGCGATGGCGCGCAGCCCCAACGCTGCGATGCCTGCTTTACCGGCGCCTACCCGACGAGCCTCACCGACGTGTCGGAAAAGGAGAAGGGCGCGCCACTGGCTTTGGTCGCGAGCCGCTAGCCGCTAGAGGCGGCGTCCATGACCAATTCGAAGACACTTAAAGGCAAGGTTGCGCTCGTCACCGGTGCCTCGCGGGGGATCGGTGCGGCCACTGCCGAGACGCTCGCTGCAGCAGGCGCGCATGTGATCCTCGTCGCCAGGACTTCGACCGCGCTCGAGGAGATTGAGGAGCGTATCCATCAAAGCGGCGGAAGCGCCACGATCGCGCCGCTGGATCTCACCGAGGGCGAGAGCATCGGGAAGCTCGCCGGCGCCTTCGCCGAGCGCTGGAAGAAACTGGACGTGCTTGTTCTCAACGCCGCGATGCTGGGCTCACTTGGCCCCGTGCAGGATATCGACCCGAAGGAATATTCGCGGCTCCTGAGCATCAACCTGCTCGCCAACCAGGCCCTGATCGCCGCGTTCGACCCTCTCCTGAAGCGCGCCGACAAAGCCGATATTGTCGCTCTGACGTCGTCGGTCGGGATGGAACCGCGAGCTTTCTGGGGCGCCTATGGTTCCTCAAAGGCTGCGCTTGAGTTCCTGCTCGGCGCCTATGCGGACGAAACCGAACATAGCGGACGAATTCGAGTCCACATCGTCGATCCGGGCGCCACTCGCACCCGCATGCGCGCCCTCGCTTTTCCCGGCGAGGAGCCGGAAAGCGTCAAGCCGCCAGCGGTGGTCGCTGCCGCGATACTCAAGCGTCTGATCGTTGAGGCCCCGAGCGAGAAGATCCGCGTCGAAGCCTGAAAGATCGCGGGAACCGTTTCGCGACCATCGTCATCCAACTCCTTGCCAAGACAGGGAGGAATTGATGACACGCACTGCACTTTTCATCGCTGCCGCGAGCGCGCTTTCAATTGCCGGACCGGCATTCGCGGCTGCGCCGACTGATCCGCAGATCGCGCATATTGCTTACACCGCCGGCGCTCTCGACATTGGCGCGGCCAAAGAGGCGCTCAAGATGTCGCATAATAAGGCCGTTCGCGACTTTGCGCAGGAAATGGTCCGCGACCACACGGCGGTGAACGACAAGGCGATGGCGCTGGTGAAGAAGCTTCACGTTAAGCCGGAAGGAAATCCGACCAGCTCAGCGCTAACGAAGGCCGCCGATACGGAGCGCGCCAAGCTCGCCAAGCTCAAGGGCGCAGCGTTTGACCGCGAGTATGTGAAAAACGAGGTCGCCTACCACAAGACCGTGAACGACGCCCTTTCCTCTTCGCTGATCCCGTCGGCGCACAATGGAGAGCTGAAATCCCTGCTCGAAACCGGCCTGAAGCTGTTCAAGGAACATCAAACGCATGCCGAGCAACTGGCGGCGAAGGTGAAATGAACGTGTCGCCGCGGCGATGCCCCCTGTGCGCCGCGGTTGCGAGCGTGCTGCTGCCGGCCGGATTTCCCGCGCCGACAGCAGCGGCTACGCGCGTCGTCGTCATAGATCGGATGCAATATGCGCCGGTGCCGCTACTCAAGGTCGGCGATGTCGTGACCTTCGTGAACAAGGATCTTTTCCGGCATACGGTCACGGCGTCGAACAACAGCTTCGACCTGGACCTTGCGCCGGGCGCCCGAAGCAGCCTGCGCATTAACTCAGCAGGGCGTGCGTTATTTTACTGCAAGTATCACCCGGGAATGCGCGGGACTATGATAGCCAAATGAGAAGGCGCAGCCTCGCCCTCGACTATTCCTCGATGAGCGATATGGAATTGGCCGGCTGCTGCGCAGCCGGCGACGTCCAGGCAGTCCGGCAGCTCGTCAGCGCGAACAACCAGCGCCTGTTCCGCGCCGCCTGGAGCATCCTCAAAATCGCCAGGAGGCGGAGGATGTTCTTCAGTCCTGCTATGCCAAGGCGTTGGCAGCGATCGGCTCGTTCGAAGGCCGCTCGTCGCTATCGACCTGGTTGACCCGGATCGCGATCAACGAGGCATTGGCGCATCGGCGCGTCCAGGAGCGGCGGCGCAGGCATCTCGAAAGAGAAGGGGTGCAGATGCTCGAAACCTACCGTGACCAGCTCGCCAAAGGTTCGCTCGCGCCCAGCCCCGAAGCCGAAGCGGCGCGCGAGCAGCTGCGTTCGATCCTCGAGCGCGCGATCGGCGAATTGCCGGCGAATTTTCGAACTGTGTTCGTGCTCCACGAGATCGATGGGCTGTCGGTCGAGGACGTTGCGCAGGCACTGCAAATTCCGATTGGCACCGTGAAGACCCGGCTGATGCGCGCGCGCCGCAAGCTCCAGCAGGCGCTGGCGCCCGAAGTTCGCAACGCGCTCACCGGAACCTTTCCTTTCGCCGGAGTGGATTGCGCGAGGCTTACCGAGCGCGTTGCCGCTGATTTCCTCGAAAGCCGCTGCAGCTAAACCAGCGAGAAGCGAGTTAGCCGACGATCTGGATCGACTTCATCCAGACGGAGCCTGACGGACTTGCCGATTTGCGCGCCATTCACTGGCACTCGGGTGGTCACAGCGGGGTCGGCAAGCTGGATCCTCGCACCACGCTCGTCGATATCGGTAACGGTACCCTCGAAGACTTTGCCCAGGCAGCCCGATAGAACCACCGCCTCTGCAAGCTCGAGGACAGCGGCGTCGACCTGCGCAGCTTTGGCATCCGAGCAATTCATGACGTCGGGCAAGCGTTCGAAGGCTGAGGCAGCTCTTGCCGGCACGCTACCGCCGTTCGCAACCGCGAGCGCAGCTTCATCGACGAAGCGGTCGGCGAGCCGGCGAAGCGGTGCCGTGGCGTGGGCGTAGGTCGCCCGCATTGCAGAATGCCAGGGTCGCTCGCCCTGCCGGAACGGCGCGTAGCTCGCATGCGCGCCGGCACGTCGTATCGCCA
>CAWAWT010000024.1:0-8352 GCA_963785855.1 uncultured Alphaproteobacteria bacterium | reverse complement strand
AACAGTCAATTTTGTTTGAGGTTAACCTAGGCGACCTTTTCCTTCCTCCCGGCTTTCGGTTTGCGTACCGACAACTTGTTGAACGCGGGCTTCAGGAAACCTTGAACGGCGCCGAGCCACATCTTCGCGTCCTCGACCTCGAACCGCACTAGCGCCAGCTTGGAATTTTCTTTGGCTTCATACCATTCGGCGATGATCCATCGCGCCGAGCTTTCCTGTCCCGCGAGCCATTGTCGATCTGGCGCGTGACATAATCTGTCACTCGAACCCGGAACGCTTTGCCTGCTCTACGCAATGCTGGTGCATTGAAGGCTGATCATCGCGCGCGCTCGAATACGAAGCCGACGTCCGGCGCGACATTCATAAGATGCATGCGTTCGTCCGCTTCCGTGGGATCGAGGGCCGATTTGTCGCTTTCTTCGAGCCGGATCATCACATCATCCGACGTTCGACAAACATCTTCTTGAAGCGCTCCACCAACATGCTTTGGTCGATCCTAGCTCCCGATCTGTCGATCCACTGGGATGGTCAGCGGCTGAGCGAAGGGCCGGGGGCAACGCGCTCCGACGCGCCGTCCGGCGACGCGCTCGAGGAGACTTGGCGCACTTACTATTCCAGCATCTTCAACCCGGCGAGGCTGAAGGTCGGTGCGATGCTTAAGGAGATGCCGAAGAAATACCGGCGCAACATGCCGGAGACTTCGCTCGTTCAGCCCCTGGTCGCCGGTGCGCGGCAGCGGGAGATCGACATGATCGATGCCTCTATTGTCAAGGAAGGATTGCGCAACGCGCCTGAAGCCGAGCGCAGGATCGAGCTTCCGGCGGAAACATCCGCTGCGTCATGGGAAGCGCTGATGAAGGATGCGCGCGAATGCACGCGCTGCGACCTCTACAAGCAGGCGACGCCAGACAGTTTTCGGCGAGGGTCCCGCTTGAGGCTTCCATCATGTTCGTCGGCGAGCAGCCCGGCGACCAGGAGGACCTCGCCGGGCGACCATTCGTGGGTCCCGCCGGAGCGGTGTTCGACGCGGCGCTCGAGAAAGTCGGCATCGACCGTTCGAGGGTCTACGTCACCAATGCGGTCAAGCATTTCAAGTTCGTCCAAAAGGGCAAGAAGCGCATTCACAGCAAGCCGGGCGCAGGTGAAATCGAAGCCTGCCGCTGGTGGATCAGCCATGAGCGCGAGCTGATTCGACCGCCCGTCACGGTCGCGTCTCGGTGCGACTGCGGCGCGTTCGCTGATCGGCAAGAGCGTGACAATCAGCAAAGTTCGCGGCGAGCCGCTGTCGCTGGAAGACGGGAGTGAATGCTGGGTGACCGTCCATCCGAGCTCGCTCCTTCGAATGCCGGACCCCGAAGCGCGGCACGAAGCGCGCGCCCTGTTCGAACGCGACCTGAAGCTGATCAAGGCGAGAGCTGAGGAACTCGCGTCCTAAAAGCGTGACATCAAAGTCGCCCGGATCGTTCGCGGTGCTCCGGGGCGATATGATTGTCGTTGCTCGCGGTCGGGAAATAATGCGCGCCGAAGAGATTCTCGGCATTGATCTGCGCACAATGCCGTCTCGAAGCCTATAGAATAGCGCTTGCCGCTTGAGCTCGGGTCGCAATGAGTTTAATGATAACAAGGCGCATTAGCGATTGCTGTCATTCCGCTGCGAGCAAGGTCTCGGCGCCAACGAGATCGACAGAGACCAGGCGGCTGACGCCCTTCTCGATCATGGTCACGCCGTAAAGCCGATGCATCCGGCTCATCGTCACGGCATTGTGAGTTACGATCAGATAACGCGTCGCAGTTTCTTTGGTCATCCGGTCGAGCAGGTCACAGAAGCGTTCGACATTGGCATCGTCGAGCGGCGCGTCGACCTCATCGAGCACGCAGATCGGCGCGGGATTGGTCAGGAAGAGCGCGAAGATCAGCGCAATGGCGGTCAGGGCCTGCTCGCCACCCGACAACAGGGTCAATGTTGAAAGTCGCTTGCCGGGAGGCTGTGCCATGATCTCCAAACCCGCCTCCAGCGGGTCGTCGCTCTCAACCAGCTCGAGATGCGCCTGGCCGCCCTCGAACAATGTGGTGAAGAGGCGTCGGAAATGCGTGTCGACCTTCTGATACGCATCGAGCAGCCGCACCCGGCCCTCGCGATTAAGACTGCCGATCGATCCGCGGAGGCGGTGGATTGCCTGGGTCAGCTCCTCGGCTTCTTCGGCACCCTTGAGCCTTGCAGCTTCGAGCTCGGCGAGCTCCTGCTCGGCAACAAGGTTGACCGGGCCGATCCGCTCGCGCTCCGCGCACAGGCGCTCAAGTCTCGTAGCTTCCTCATCTGCGCTGCGCGGCTGGTCTGGATCAAAGCCCAGCTTCTCGGGCAGGCGCTGTGGCACACATTCGAATTTCTCGACGCTCGTTCGCGCGAGTTCGGCGCTCCGAGCCTGCTGCGCTTCGGCGCGTGCCGCGGCGGCGGCGCGGCGCTCGCGCGTATCTGCCGACCGCTCGTTGGTGGAAGCGACTGCACGTGCCGCTTCGACCACCATTGCTTCAGCTTCGCGCTCGTCGGATGCCGCCTCGCCAATCTGAAGCTGCCGCTCGCCATTGGCCCGTTCAAACTCCGCAATCTTGGTGTCGAGCTCAGCCGGCTCCAGCTCCAGCCCGGACCGCTCGGCCGCCTGCCGGTTCTGCCGCTCGACCGCTTGGGCCAGTCGCTCCTCGGCGTTCTCGCGGCGCTTGCACCATTCCGCCTGCTCGCGCGCGGCAGTGCTAAGGCGCTCACGGTCCGCGCCGCGTTCCCGGGCCCTGGTCGCTGCCTCGGCCCGCTTCCCGGCCACAGCATCGGCGGCGATTCCCGCACTGCTGCGTTTCTCGTCCAGCTCTTGCTCGAGCACCGCTGGGTCAGGCAGTGCAGCAAGCGTGCGCTCAGCGTCGGCTACCGCATCGCGCGCGGCTTCGAGCACCGGCTCCAGATCCGTCTGGCGCTGCACGAAACCGCTGCGCTGCGCCTCGATCCGCTCCAGCGCGGCTGCTGCTGCATCGATTGCGCGCGCTCCTTCGCGTGCATCCCGCTCGGCCGCAAGGGCCGCATGCCGCGCCTGTTCCGACGTCTCGCGGCATTCGTCCACCTTCCGAAGCGCCTCGTCGCGCCCGATCGCCGCGACGTCCGCGGCTTGGATAAGAGCTGGAAGTTCGCCGTCCAGTTGAGCGAGCCGGTTGGACACGAATCAGTCGTTCCGCGGCGGCCGCGCCCGCGCCCTTAGCGACGAAGCCGTCCCAACGCCGCATCCGACCATCGCGGGTAACGAGACGTTGGCCAACGGCAAGGACCTGACCTTCGTCGGTTTCGGCGACGGCGATTTGCTTGAGCCGCCGTATCAATTCTGCCGGAGCGAGGACATGATCAGCAAGGCATTCAGAACCGGCCGGCAAAGTCGGATCGGTCGCTCGAGCCTCGCTTCCGCCCCAATGCCGTGGGGCATCGCATTCGCCGATCGCGGCATCTGCATCTTCGCCGAGCGCCGCTGCGAGCGCTCGCTCGTAACCCGGCTTCGCGGAAAGGTTCGCAATGACCGATCCGCCGCCATGCTCGAGTGCGGACGCAAGAGCGCCGTGCTCGGACTTCGCAGCCGAGAGAGCGGCCCTCGCCGCCGCGAGCTTCGTTTCTGCCAAATCGCGTTGTTCCGCAGCTTCCGCGCGGCCCTCGTCGGCTTCTGCCCGCTTTGCTTCGGCTAAGGCGAGCGCGCTCGTTGCGGACCCAGCCTTCGCTTCTGCCTCTCGCCGTGCGCGGACATGCTCTTCGCCATCGCCCAAGGCTCCAAGCTGATCGGCAATCCGGGAGAGTTCCTGCTCAGCTCGTGTAAGCTGCGTTCGCGCTGCTTCGAGCGCAGCCTCGGCGACCCGGCGCTCCGCACGCATCGCCGCCTGTCGAGCGAGCAAGTCCGCGAGCGCCGCCTCCGCTTCGCGCGAAATCGTCTCGACCGCCGTGAGCTCAGCCGCGATTCGCGCTGCCTGGGCTTCCGCGTCACCGAGCCGTTTCTCGAGATTTTGCCGTTCCTGCTCGAGCTGCTCGATGCCGCTCGAGGCGTCGCTCTTTAGCGCTTCCTCGCGGCGAATATCGTTCGTCAATGCGCTGTCGAGCTGATCAAGCTCGGCAATACGCCGAACAACGGTGTCGCGGCGCGCCCGCGCTGTCGCCAATTCATGCGCCAAAGCGTGGCCTTGCTCCCGATGATCCGCCACAGCCTTGCGCTTCGCCGCGAGCTCCGCGTTGGAGCGATCGTGCTTTGCCTGCGCTTGCGCGATCATCGTTTGAATCCGATCGACCTCCTCGGCCGCAGCCTTGGCTTCGGACGTGGCGGCCTGGGCCGCTCGCTCGGCTTCGATCCAACGAGCGTGGAGGAGAAGCGCCTCCACGCTTCGGATCTGGTCGGTCAGCTTGCGGTAGCGCTCAGCGGCGCGCGCTTGTCGTCGGAGCTGCGCAGCGCGCTGCTCCTGGTCCGACAGAATTTCGCCGATGCGTGTGAGATTCGCCTCCGCTGCTCGCAGCTTCTGCTCGGCATCCTTGCGCCGTGCGTGAAGCCCGGAAATTCCGGCCGCTTCCTCGAGCAGCAGTCGCCGCTCGACGGGCTTCGCGGAGATGATCGCGCTGATCTTGCCCTGACTGACGAGCGCCGGCGAATGCGCGCCAGTTGCAGCGTCGGCGAAAAGGAGAGCAACATCCTTCGCTCGAACGTCGCGGCCGTCGATCCTGTAGGCCGAACCCGAGCCCCGCTCGAATTCGACGCGTGATCTCGCTTTCTCCGGCACCGCCGTCGTCACTGGATTCCTGTTCGATCAGGATCGAAACCTCGGCAAAGTCACGCGGCGGGCGCGACGAGGTCCCGGCGAAAATCACGTCGTCCATGCCCCCGCCGCGAAGCGACTTCGGGCTCGATTCGCCCATCGTCCAACGGAGCGCTTCGAGAAGGTTGGACTTGCCGCAGCCATTGGGGCCAACGACGCCCGTCAGTCCAGTCTCGATCCGGAGCTCGGCCGGCTCGACGAAGCTCTTGAAGCCGCTGAGCTTGAGGCGTCGGATCTTCAAGCTGCTGATCCCTCCCCGGACTAGCCGCTAGCCGCCGGCGCCTGCAGCCTTGAGCGCGGCGTCAAGTTCGTTCCAATGGGCGATCTTGTTGTTGAGGGTTCCGTTGATCACGAAATTCGGGGTGCCCTGGAAGTCCGGCCATTGCTGTGTGATCGCGCCGCTCTGGTTGACCATCTCGTCGATCTTCTTCGTGTCAGTCAGGCATTGCGTGCTCTTCGCCTGCGGCACTCCGCGCGCCGCCGCCCAGTCAAGCAATCCAGCGCCCTTGGCGGCTTCGAGCTCGATCTGATTCTCCGGCAGGTTCTGGAGTGCCTGCTGCTGCGCGGCCGGGATCGCAACCACCTTGCCGACCCAGTTTGGCTGGTCGTCGTAAAAGGCTCGCGACAGCGGGAAAAAAGCCTCCGGCCCGTTACATTTTGCAATCAGGACCGCCGAGAGGTCGAACATGTCGCGGATGTAGTTTCGAAATTCGTAGCTGACCTGGCCTGTCTTTACATATTTGGCGACCAGTTGATCGACCGCTGTCTCCTCGAATTCCCGGCAGTGCGGACAGGTCAGGGATCCGATTTCGATCAGGTGGACCTTGGCGTTGGGGTTGCCCATCATCACACCGCCGTCAGGAGTGGCGTTGATCACGTTTGTCCAATCGCCGCCCTTGGGAGGTGTGAGATTGGCATATTTGACGTTCTCGGTGCCGGCGGCGTTGCCGGCGCCGGCATTGCCCTCGTTCGAATGGCATCCGGCAATGACGAGCGCCATCGCGGAGGCCAAATAAGTTGCAGCTTTGATCACTTCTCTGCTCCGTTAATCACAGCGAACATTCGAACGCTTGGTTAAGGCCTACCCGCGCGATCGCAACGCTGCCTTGATCTTGAACTCCACCGCCGGCCAGACCTCAGCCTCGGTGACCGCGCCGAGCTCGACGATGGTTCCATTAATGAGAAATGTTGGAGTTCCACGAAATTCTGGAAATTGCGTCCTCGTATCCTGGGTGATCTGGATGAGACGTTTGATCGAATTCTCATCGGACAGACATTGCGTGCTTCTGCCAATCGGAAGGCCTCGAGCGGATGCCCATTGCAATAATCCGCCGGCCTTCGCGATTTCCAGGAACTCCCTGTTGGTCGGAAGATCCTCGATCTTGCTGAGCTGATCCTGCGGAGTGCTTTCCACTTTCGCCTGCCACGTCGCCTGATCCTTGTACAAGGCGCGGGTCAGGGGAAAAATTTCGAAGCACCGCCGCAGCGGGCAATTTGCGAGGCCGCGACGTCGCTCGCATCCCGAACATAGTTGCGGAACTCGTAGCTGACCTTACCGGTCCTGACATAGCCGTTGATGATGTTGGGCACGCCGACGTCATCGAACACCTTGCAGTGCGGGCAGGTCATCGACCCATATTCGACAAACTTCACGCTCGCCTTGGGGTTGCCCATCACGAAGCCGCCCGCGGGCGTCATGTTTACGACTCCAGTCCAATCGCGAGCGCTGGCCGGCTTGGCATGCGTGGCCTTAGCTGGAGCTGCAATTGCGACTTCGCCCTGGAGCGGGGCAATCGAATGCGAGCGCAACGGCGCTGCTCAGCAATAAACCAAAGTTCATTCGTCTCATTTCAATCCCTTGATCACCGGAACGGGCTTGCTGCCGTCCTCGAGCGACGGCGGGCCGCTGCTAGCGACAATTTGCGCCGCGAGCAACTCCAGGCACGTTCGAAGCTCCGGATCGGCAATCTCGCGAAGCCCCTCGCCAAGCTCCTTCGGAACGGGCCGGAGCTGTGGCCGCGCGGGACGCGGAGCGGGTTGCGGCGGCTTGCCCTGGCGGAACACGATGCGGTTGATTGCGGCATAACCGAAGAAACGGTTGACCCGTTCGACGATCGTCGGAGTGAGATGCTGGATGAGAGGCGCATGAGCGCCATCGACCAGCAAGGTCAGCACACCGCCGGCCTTGCGGCCGGTCGGGAAGCGAATGGATTCGGGCGCCGAGACCTTGGCATAGCGTTCGCCCACGATTTCGGACCAGCGGCTAACGATCGAGCTCTGAACGAAGCCAAAACGGCGGAATGACCGGTCGCCGATGGAGCCGACGAGCTCGCCCGCCGACCGCGCACGGCAGCTCCGCTCCGAATCCGATTTTTCCTGCTTTCGCTTCGACATGGATGCCGAGCATGCCATAGCAATATCGTGACCGCCAACGCCGCAGATCGCCTCATCCAACATTATGTGGATAACTCGCGGGCTCTTCCTTGGCGCTCGGCGCCCGGAGCGCTGCCGCCCGATCCTTATGTCGTATGGCTGAGCGAAATCATGCTTCAGCAGACGACCGTCGCGGCGGTGATCCCCCGCTTCAAGCGATTTCTCGAGAAGTGGCCGACATTCGAATCGTTGGCTGCGGCCAGCGATTCGGAGCTTCTCTCAGAATGGGCCGGGCTTGGTTACTACGCCAGGGCCCGGAACCTCATCGCCTGCGCCCGTCAATTAGCTGCGCAGGGAGGCTTCCCGACGACTTCAGCGGAGCTGCGCAAGCTGCCCGGGGTCGGCCCTTATACTTCGGCTGCGATTGCAGCGATCGCCTTTGGAGAGGCAGCTCCCGCGGTGGACACCAATGTCGAACGCGTAATTGCCCGTCTTTACGCTCACCCGCGACCGGTGCGCAGCGATATCGAGCAGCACGTAGTGAAGATGATGCAGGGACACCGCCCGGGGGACGTCGTCCAGGCGCTGATGGATCCTGGCGCCACGATCTGCCGCCCGCGCCAACCTTTGTGCCACGCTTGTCCGCTCGAGCCGCATTGCGCGGCGGCAGCCAGCGGATTGCCAAGGGCCTTCCCCGAGCGGCGTGAGCGCAAGGTTCGACCGCACCGTTACGGAATAGCTTGGTGGACCGAGCGCTGCGGACATGTCTGGCTGGTGCGGCGCCCGCCATCGGGGTTGCTCGGCGGAATGACGGCACTTCCCGGCAGCGAGTGGACGGATGCGGTCCGAACCCCAAAGCCCAGACTAGGGTCGGTCCGCCACGTATTTACCCATTTCTCGCTCGACCTCGCGATCGAGACGCGGGCCAAGCCCTTTGGCAACGGATGGTGGCACCCTCTCGAGCAACTTTCCGAGGCAGGGCTACCAAGCCTCTACCGCCGCGCTACCGAGCTTGCGTTGCAAAGGCGCGGGCAGCCGCTTGATGAACTGAAATCTCCCACTTAAGAGGCAGCGCGAACAATCCTTCGCCTCTTGCCGACCAACAGGGAACCTTCATGGACGATCGCTTCAACACCATCGCAGGCTGGGTGCTGT
>CAWAWT010000023.1:0-35439 GCA_963785855.1 uncultured Alphaproteobacteria bacterium | reverse complement strand
GCGCTCGAAGAACGATGCGTCGGATGCGGAAGCGATCTGCGAAGCGGTGACGCGTCCGACGATGCGCTTTGTCGGCGTGAAGTCGACCGAGCAGCAGAGCGTGTTGGTGCTCCATCGAACGCGGCTCGTGCTGAGCCGTCAGCGCACGCAGATCGGCAATGCCATCCGTGCCCATCTCGCCGAGTTCGGGATCGTTGCTCCTGTCGGGCGGCTGGGGCTCGACCGTCTCTTCGCAGTGGTGGTCGATGAGAGCGACCAGCGGGTGCCGGCGGCGGCGCGAGCGTGCCTTGCAATGCTTGTTGGCCAATACCGTCTCGTGCTCGCGCACTTGCTCGAAACCGACCGAGCGATCCGCACTCACAGTCGTGCGAGCGAGCTCGGGCGGCGGCTGCAGGAGATCCCCGGTGTTGGGCCACTGGTCGCGAGCGCGCTCGTTGCAACAGTGCCGGATCCGCACGTCTTCAAGAACGGGCGAAGCCTGTCGGCATGGCTTGGCCTGGTCCCGCGCCAGAACTCATCGGGCGGCAAGGAGCGGCTTGGCGGTATCACCAAGGCTGGCGACACCTATCTTCGCAAGATGCTGTTCGTCGGCGCGATGGCGGTCATCCGACACGCCGAGCGGTTCGGCACACGCAAGCCCTGGCTGATCAAATTACTCAGCCGGCGGCACCCCCGCATCGCGGCAGTCGCCTTGGCGAACAGGACCGGCCGTGTCGCGTGGGCGCTGATGACTAGCGGCGAGCGCTATCGCGAGCCGGCGGTCGCATGAGTTAAGGCGCGAAGGCGCCAATGAGGTTGGCAAGAGCAGGAGACTGACTGACGCAAAGCTGCCAAACGGCGGGACCGATGATCCAGGAAAACCCATAAGCGACCCGGCGCTTTCAAGCGCGAGCAATTGGTTGGGACCAAGGGATCGGCGGAAAAGGCATCATGGCCAGCGGCACATGGTTAGGCCGCATCAACAGGTCGAAGACATGGCCGCATCCCAACGGAGCAGTGAAGCGCAGCAGCCTGAACTTGCTTACGGAGCGCCGTCCAGACAGGGTCGGACCGGGACGGCAGATTGGGGTGGAAAACGGAAATTAGAATGGAGCGCCCAGCCCGGCGAAAATAAACAAGGCCTTACGAACAAGGGCTTGGGGCAAGCCTGACATGGGGGCCCTCGCAAGTGCTGGTCAACTCCCCATCTAAGGGGCGCTACCAGTCGCTATCGACGGTCTTGGGCGCTAAGCCGCACCTTATTCCCATCTTTGACGCCTCTTAGCCGCGAGACGGCCAATGACGGTTGTTTCGGCAAAGAAGGATAACCATCATGAAGCTTTTCGGCACCGTTCAGTCGTTCGACACGATCAAGGGCCATGGCGAAATCAAGCCGGAGGTCGGCAGCGATCTCATTCGCTTCGAAAAGAGCGCAATCGCGTGGGCCAAGGACCGTCTTCCGACGGTCGGCCAGCGTCTCTCCTATGAGGCGGGCACCAGCAACAACGCCCCGTGTGCGTTGAATCTCCAGACCGTCTAGGCCGACGACGCCAAGCGGGGCGAAAGTTCGTCGCGCTGAAGGGCGCCTGGCCTCGGTCGGGCGTCCTTCTTTGTTATGTCCGCTAGAATGGAAAGAAGCAGACCTTGGCGGATTGGGTCGCAGGTACACTTGCAGGCGAGGCGGTATGAACAAGACGGAAGCGCAGGCGGAGCGGGCTAGGCTAAAGGAACTACTTGATGCCTACGAGGCTGACCGAATTACCCATCGAGATAAGAATAAACGATCCGGGCTCAGGCCGGAGGCGACGCCGGATCGAGCTGACAACGTCCGCGCCAGAATTATGCGCCTGGATGAACAGATTGGCGAGACGGACGATGCCCAAGGCTAATGTCTCCTTGGGTCGAAGACAGGCGGCAATTTGCTGACTACGAACATGGAACATTGTCGAATGGACGCGTCAACCGCGTAAATTGCGCGGGCAAAAGGACCATCAACTGGCCACAACCGCCAAAGCCGAATGACTTATTGCTGCGATTGTTAGCCGCGCCATTTGGATACGCCGGGTGGACGAACCTTAGGACCGGAGCCACGATCGTGACAGGTACCGTTCCAAAACCCTTTCGTGCCCTTGTTTACCGCTCGCATGAAGGCGACCGCAATGACGGCGATGAACAGCATTGACGCGCCTCTCGGGAACGTAACACTCGTCGGCAGAATCAAGGGCCGGCTCACGGTCGTGACCTTGGAGGTCGGTTATTGAGAGGCGCCCGCGAATGTCTGCCTGGATCGAAGACAGGCCTTCGTTTTCCATTTGTTTGCGCTAGAAACCAACGATGACAAAGAGCGAGGCTATCGATCGGGCGTTTGTTTTGGCCAGATCCGGTCAGTGCCGCAGTGTTTCGGAAATCATCCGTCATCTACCGCCACAGGACCGAGAAGCCGTCGAAGCTTACCTGACCGAGCCGGCCGCCAGAAGAGAACTCATCCTACTCTGTAGCGATGCCTGGCTCACAGCCCAGTAATCAATCGCGTCCGCAACGAGTGGAGAGCCTACAACGACTTCGGAGGGACCGTAGGTTCCGCAAGCTGCGACAGCCAATTGATCACCACAGTCTCCAGCTCAATCCGGCGATCATCGAACACGTGGTCGCTATCGATTTGCACAGAGCTGAACTTCACTCGGCCGTTTTCAAGCGCGGCTTTGAGCCCTTCCGCCTGACTTGACGGCAGATCCCGTCGGGCAGTGACGATCAGCAGCGGGCTGCCGGCGAGCCCCGCCGCGGAATCCGCCAGACGCCATCGTTCGCCATGGTGCACGATCTGCGCGGCGATTTGAGGCGAGCTGATGCCCCTTAGCCGTCCGCCTGTCACATTGCCCCACCGATCCAAAGCGGCCGCATTTCGCTGCCTGACCGAAAGCGGCCGAAGTAAAGTTGCAAGCGTGCTGGGGTCCCAGGGGGCGAGCAATACAGTCGCAAGCCGTCTTGGCTCCCGACTTGCGGAAGCCGCGGCCGCCAGTCCGCCCATGCTGTGTCCGATAACCACGATCCGCGTCGGATCGATGTTCCACGATCTTGCAACCGAGGGCAGCGCGGCGTGTGCGACCGCCACATTTGCATCTTCAAGGACATGGTCGATGCTGAACAGTCCTTCGGATCCGAAGCAACCGCGATAGTGAAATGTCATCACCGCCCAGCCCGAGCGTCGTAACGCCTGCGCCAAGTCCAGATTTTGCTCATTGCCGGGAAGGCCATGCATTAGCACGGCCAGTGGAAACGGTCCGCGCCCGCTTGGCCGATAGACGAGGCCATTCATCACCGAGCCATGGCTTACAATCTCGATTGCAAGCGTCGAAGCTGGATGAACGAGGTCGATAGGCGGGTCGGTGTAGATCGCTGCAGGCGAAACGGGCGAGATCGTCTGTGCAGGTGAAGTGAAGGCCATGATCAGAATGGCAAGCAATGGCGCAGCAATTTTCATGTCACTCCCACAGTTCGTGCCGAGCTCACACGCAGCCGGCAAAGTTTGGCAGATGGACGTTGGGGGTGACTGACCCGACCATGAGACCCGTCGCGCCTGCATCGAGAACGTATGTTGTTTGTTCTGCCAAAGGTAACGATGTTGGCGCCGTAGTCGTCTATTACAGCCTCGCGGCCGGGGCTATAGCACATGACGATGCTCGGGCTTGGGCCAAGCGTAATATGCCAAATCCAATTGCCGAGTTCGTCCTGGGTCGCCTGGCGGTGGACTCTGGGCATCAGGGAAAGGGTCTGGGGAGCGCGCTGTTAAAAGAAGCTATCCAACGCTCGTTGGCAGCTTCGCGCACAATCGGCGCTCGGGCACTGATCGTTCACGCTATCGATGATGGGCGATCATTCGGCTTCCAGCGATTCCCGACCGACGGCCGCACCTGTTCCTTCCCGTCGAGATACCTAACAGCCTCTAAATTCAAACTGAGACACCACCGTTGGCAGCGCAGGGGTCGATGGCGAACAGACAAGTGGTCTGAAGAAAGGCGACCTCGGTTTTCCGAGGCCGCCTTCCGGATCATCGATGCGTCGCGGCGGATCTTGGACTAGATCCGCCACAGTCATGTTGATGGCGACGATCGCCTTGATTGCCTTGTCGTTACGAAACGGTCGAAAGCGGAATAGCTGCAGCGATTGCCGGCACCTCTCCCGCATTCAAGTGTACGATCACCGACCCTTCGGACACGGTCGGTGCATCCGCGTGGATTCCTGAAGCATTTGTTGCGATCCAATGTCTGGCCCTTTGCGAGCTTTCATCGATGCCCGCCTTGTCCTCGCAGACCGTAACGGAAGTTCCACCGCCGTCAGTGCGAATCAGCAGATAACTGACAAACCCCTTTATGGACTGCATCAGGTCGTCGACGTCTGACTTGCGCTTCTCGAGCAGATCGAAAAGCTCTTTCGCTTCAGTGCCGGAGTAGGTTCTGATCACAGCGTGCATAAGTCCTTGCCTCCTCTTCGCGTGCAACCTTCCCCTGCCCTCCAATGTCGCACAGTGGCGTTCGAAATTACAGCTTTAGTCGCCACTTTGCGTTACCGCTTTCGTCGGTCATCGCCGCGGAGGATCGTCGCGAGGACGGCGATTTAGAGGTCCCGGCGCAACATCTGCCATAAGGTTATTTCAGGTTCCAATCGAAGGTCACGAATTTTGCGTTCGGGTGGTCCCGCGAGGTCAACAAGCAAACCGGGCGGCAAAGGCGGCGGCAGCTCCATATAAACCAGGTTCCGCATGGACGATCAGCTTTACCGGCAGCTGCTCCATGATCGGCCTGTATTCGCCCTTGGCGGCCAGCCGTTCAGCAAACCCAGAGACCGGCAAATGCTCGTGTAGCCTCAGCCCCAGCCCTCCGGCTAGAACCAACGCGCTAGCCCCATGCGCAAGGGCGATGTTTCCTGCGAATGCGCCGAGGCAAAGGCAAAAACGTTCAAGTGCCGCCACCGCGACAGGGTCGCTTCCCCCAAGCGCCGCCTCCCATAGACCGCGATCGTCCGCATAAGGTGCACCCTCGTCCGCGATCACCTCATAGATATCCATCAAAGCCGGTCCGGAAATCACGCGCTCCGCCGAAACATGGCGATAGCGCGCGCGGAGCGCCGCCAGCAGGCGATCGTCCAGTTCGTCATGCGGCGAAAAATCCATATTCCCGCCTTCGCTGCCGATCACGTGATATTGGCCGTCTTTGTGGATCACCATTCCCACCCCAAGACCGGTTCCGGGGCCCACGATGCTGATCACCCCGCTTTTTGGAAGTGCAATATCGGGCCCGGCGATGTGCTGGAAATGCGATGGCCCAAGCGTAGCGGCGGCGTGGCCGATGGCGCAAAAATCATTGAGGATCAGATGTTGGACGACGCCCAAAGCCTCTGGCAGCGTCCGCGGATCGATCGTCCACGGCATGTTGGTCAGCTCGGGCAAATCATTTTCCACCGGATAGGCAAAGGCCAGCGCAGCGGCGCTGGGCAAAGGGCGGCCCGAATGATCGCCAAAAGCCCGCCAAGCCTCGGCCAGGCCGGAATGATCGGCGGTCTTCAGCGTGAGCGCTTTACCCAAATGAAGTACACGGCCTTCCCCAATCTGCGCGAGAGCAAAACGGGCATGGGTCCCGCCAACGTCGACCGCGACAAGCTCGGTGATCATTCAGACCGTATGCGTGACTTTTTGCACATGCCGCGGCTGATCGGGATTATGTCCCCGGCTGCAAGCCAGCGCATTGGCCATGCGGTAAAATGCCTGGATCTGAAGAATTGGGGCGAGCACCGGGTGCGGCGCACGCGGCACAGGCAGAGCACCCGCCTCGCCTCCGCCTGCCATCATCACAGTTGCGCCCTGCGCGCCAAGCCGCCGTGCTGCTTCCCCAACGCTCGCATCAGTTGCATCCTCTGATCGGAAGAGAAGCACTGGAAAATCTTTGCCGGCGAGTTCGTTCGGCCCGTGCAACACCTCCGCGCTGCTATAGGCTTCCGCGTGGATCATGCAGGTTTCCTTCAGCTTGTGCGCTGCTTCCTGAGCGATTCCCAAATGCAGCCCGCGCGCCACCGTATAGAGATGATCGGCAGTCTGGAGCTCATCGCGACAGGGCGACCAATCTTCCCGCCACGCGTGCGCCAATGCCGAGGGAAGTTGCGATAGCGCCGCCTGCATGGCTGCATCGCCCGACCACAGCGCCACCATCTGCGCGATCGCCGAGAGGGAGGTAATGAAACTCTTGGTCGCCGCAGCGCTCTTCTCGGGGCCTGCGCCATTCGGCAGGATGATCGAGGCGATCTCAGCCAGCGGCGAGTTCGGGATCATTGACCAACGCGACCACGATCGCTCCTGAATCGCGCGCGCCGCGAGCAGCGGCCAGCAAGTCGGGGCTGCGGCCCGACTGCGATATCGCCAAACAAAGCACGTTTCGAAGCGAGAGCGGCGCTTTGAAAACCGAGAATATCGAAGGCGATAGCGACGACGTCAAAATGCCCAGCCTGGTCGCTGCAAGGTAGCGGGCGTAGGTCGCGGCATGATCGGAACTGCCTCGCCCGATAGTCACCATTGCGGCGGGGGAGGAACTGCGCAGCCGATCGACCAAAGCTTCGAGCGTAGCCGCGTTACGCTGCAGTTGATTCTCAACGCAATCCGGAGCTTCGGCAGCCTCCCGATACATGGTAGTTGTCGTAGCATCGACCGATTCAGAACGAAGCATACAGCGAGGGCCTTTGGTTGAAGGGCTGGCGAAGCCGGTGGGCCAACGATCCCTATACCTATCACCGATCATTGAAAGGCATGCAACGCGCGCACATCGCTAACGGCACCGAAGTCCTTATGAGATCAATACCCTGAGAGAAGAGATCTATGAACCAGAAAAATCGCAATATCATTGTTTATATCATGATGATTTGGTTTTTGATTTCTTTCGTCACCAATATTATTGGTCCGTTAATCCCAATTATAATCAAATGGTATTCGATCAACTACACTTTGGCTGGATTAATCCCGTTCTCGTTTTTCCTGGCTTATGGTATTATTTCTATTCCTGCAGGGTTTTTGCTGGAAAGTCGCGGGCAGAGCGTAACGATGTTGGGCGCTTTCAGCATGAATTCTCTCGGTTGCCTGCTGATAGCCGGTTCTGCTTCCTACCTGGCAGTAGTCGCCGGCCTGTTCGTCATCGGGCTCGGGATGGCGATGTTGCAGGTGGTGATAAACCCGCTCACTCGATCGACGGTTGGTGAAGAACATTTCGCATTCTACGCGGTGATGGGCCAGCTTGTTTTCGGCGCCGCCTCGTTTCTCAGCCCCTTCGCGCTCAGTCTGCTGCAAACCCACGAACACGCGTTCGCGGCGTTCGGGCCGCCCTGGGTGCCCTTTTACGCGGGCGCCGGCGTGGTCTTTGCATCCTTCATAGCGCTGACCGCGAAGATGCGCCTGCCCAAAGCGCAGCTCTCCGGGGACGAGCGAGTGGGGTCGTTGGGCTCCTATCGAGAACTGCTCGGCAACAAAGCTGTGTTGCTCTTTTTTCTCGGCATCGTCGCCTATGTCGGCACCGAGCAAGGACTCGCCGACTGGATGGGCCAGTTTCTATTGGTCTATCACGGCGTCCCCGCCGAAACCACGGGAGCTTATGAAGTGAGCCTGTTCTGGGGCTTGATGGTGATCGGCTGCATGCTTGGCCTGGTACTTCTTCGATTGCTCAATTCACAGCTCATCTTGCGCCTCTTCGGCTTCGGAGCGGTAGGGTGCGTTCTCACCGCGCTGCTAGGTCCGGCATCAGTTGCGCTAATTGCCTTCCCGCTTTGCGGTTTCGCACTTTCCGTCATGTGGTCGATCATCTTCGCGCTAGCGCTTAACTCGGTGGCGGAACACCATGGTTCTTTCACAGGCATTTTATGCACCGGCATTTTGGGCGGTGCGCTGATCCCGTTGGCGATCGGCTGGCTCGGAGACCACATTGGCCTTCGCGACGCGATGTTCCTGATCCTGTTGCTTCTGGCTTACATCATTTCGGTTGGCTTCTGGGCGCGGCCGCTCACCAGAAACGAAACCGTTTGGAACCGCAAAGCGACCCAAAATACTTGAGCCGACGAGCCGCCTTGCAAACAGCTGCCGATTCAACGCCGGGTCTTCAGGTCAGCTGCGGTGGCGATGTGTCCTACGGTGATTTGCGGAGCTGTGACGATTAGCCGAGCCGCGGCGATGCGCATGATGGTAATCTCGATGCGCTTCGAGTTCCTGCTTCATCATCAGGCGGCAGTTTCTATGTCCCACGATCTGTCGATACGTCATGGCGTGGCACTGGCGGATCGTCCGCTTTGAAAAGTGCTCATGAGTGTTGTGACGCTGCGTCTTACCTTGATGATGCGCATTCCCACGATGATGCATCTTGCGAGGGTGATATGATACGCTGTGCCGACGCACACGTGTGGGCCCGTGGTAATTGGGATCGTGCTCTCTCGGCGCCCTTGCAGGGTAGTGCGGAAACGGGGGCGGGAGCTCGGTTGATGTTTGCGGGTTCGGCGACGGCTGCTTTGGAGAAGCCTGTTCATCCGGAACGATTTGCTGCGCGGCGAGCGGCGATGCCACCACAGCAGTCGCCAAGGCTATCCACATAAGCGCTGCACGACGCATTGATCTTCTCCCCTCTCGGTTGCCCATCGATTGCTCAAATTGGCTAGGCACATGATACCGCCGCCGGGGGGCGCGGGCACGCTCGCCGCAGGCGAGCTCGGCTGACCATATGCACGTCCCGTCCCGTCGGAAGCGGCCGGGCACCGGTACGCTTACGCGAACTGCTGCGTCTTCAAAGCCTTCGACATTAGGCGGGCGTCCCGGTTCCCGGTCTGGCCGGTCGGCGCTCGGGAGGCGCTATTTCGCGCTCTGCGGCGGTCCTCACTCTAAGGACCGCCGCCAAGCTATTCCTATGATTTGGTGGTCGTGGTCGTGGTCGTTTTCTTCACGACATGATGCGTCTTGCCCCGGTGCATCGACATGTGACTTGGAGGACAGCCGCAACGCATCATGTGATGGTGCCGTGACGCATGGTGCGTGGCGTGGCGTGGGACATTGGTTGCATGGATATGCCGAGTTGTCGTTTTCACCTTGGTGGTCGTGCTTGTTGCCATTGTGTTGTCTTGCTGAGCGAGAACCGGCGAAGCGATCATGGCGAGAGAGACAAGTGAGATAGCTAGGATCTTCATGGCGTTCCTCCTATTGAAAGACCGGGATTAGAAAGCGCTCGGCTGTCGATTGTTGCACTAGGTTACATCGATGTAATCTTGGTCTCGGCTCCGCTCGACAGCTTGCATTGGCAGAGCCGTCCACTTCTTCGGACAATCCTCTCGCCTGGCGCGCGTGAAGGATATTTTCACCGGCGGGAATTGACCCAAGACATCCGTTTCGTCCAGCGCTTGCCCAACGGGGGAGCTAGACGCGCTGCGTTTGTAGCGCTACATATGTAGCGAAATCTTGTTTCAGAGGAGAATTTTGTGCGTTCAGTAGGCGTAGCCGTCGCGATCGGCGTTGCGATCGCGGCTTCAGTTGTCGCGGTCCCAGCATCTTCGAGTCCACGTCTGCTTGCTGCAGGTTTCAAGACAAAAATTGATGCCGCTGCGCGGCAGGAGGTTGCTTCGGGACGCGCTGCAGGTGCAGCAGTCGCTATCTTGCACGACGGCGACCTGGTGTTCGCAAGAGGTTACGGCCGCGCTAATCTCGAGCTTGCGGCGCCCGTGAACACGAAGACCGTGTTTCGCATCGGTTCGCTGACCAAGCAATTCACAGCGGCTGGCGTGTTGCTCCTGGCGGAACAGCGCAAGCTGAGAATTGACGACAAGCTTTCTCTGTATCTGCCGAACTTTCCGCGGGCGAACGAGGTGAAATTGCGCGACCTTCTCGATCACACTTCGGGAATCCACAATTTCACGGAAAGCCCGGTGATCGACAAAATCTCGACCAGCGGCGCGACTGTGAAGGAATTGGTCGCTGATATTGCTGACCAGTCCCGGCTCTACGACTTCGAACCGGGGACGGGCTGGTGGTACAGCAACTCCAATTATGTGCTTTTGGGAGCAGTGATCGAGAAAGTGTCGGGCAAGAGCTGGGCCGACTTCATGAAGAGCGAGATCTTCGAAAAGCTTGGAATGGCCGACACTGCCGCGGACGACGCGCACGACGTCGTCCCTGGTCGCGCTTCAGGCTACAGCCTGCATCGACGAAGTGCCCGGGCGGTTTCGCAACGCCGACTTCACTCACATGAGCGTGCCCTATGCCGCCGGAGCGCTGCGCTCGACTGCGGAGGATATGGCGCGCTGGAATTCCGCTTTATTCGGCGGCAAGCTCCTCAAGCGGGAGTCGCTAGAGGAGATGCTTGCGCCGGGCCGGCTCCGCAACGGCTCGGAAACGGAGACTGCGATCGCTTGGCCGGGCGGGAAAGCTTTTGCGCCCCCTCCTGGCTACGTCCCTGGTCCCTATGCCTTCGGTCTCGATCATCACTCGGAGAACGGCCGAAAGATTATCGGCCATGACGGTTCGATCGCCGGATTCGACGCGCTGATGGAGACATATGTCAACGATGGCCTGACGATCATCGTTCTCACCAACACGAATGGCGCTGCACATCCGCTCGCGGCGAAGGTAGCTAAAATCCTCGAACCGTGATGGGCCCGACATCTTGAAGCGGAGCAACCAGAAAGAAAGCTGGGGTCAGGCCGCGACCAACGCGGAAGTGACTGGCATCTCCTTAAGGCGGATCCGTTGCCTTAGGTGGAACGTCATCGCGGCGCTTGCGATGAAAACCAGCGGAACAAGTGACAGCCCGAAATGATAGGAACCGGTGGAAATCCTTGCTTAGACCCCAGAGGATCGGCGTGACGAATGCTCCGAGCTGCGCGAGCGTGTTGATGACCCCAATCGCGACCGCGACCATTCGGCATGGCACGACCTCGGTGGCGACCAGATTGGTTGAGAGCGTCACCGCCGGCCAGAAGAAGGACATCGCAAGATAGGCCGTGATCAAGATCGCCGGGGTTGCTGCGAATGCCATGACTGCAAAACAAGCAGCGACGAGGAACAGGCTGCACAGGAGGTGCCCGAAGCGACTGCCGATGCGGTCGCTGTGCCACCCCGAAGCGAGCATTCCGACCACCGTCATAACTCCGCCGCAGCTGATCAGGTAGCCGACATGGCGGACGTCCATCCCGGTCCCGCTCATGAGGACTTGCGGCGCGATCAAAGCGAAGCCCATGTATCCGCCGATCGTCAGACAGGCGATGGCCGCGATCTCGAGGACGAGCGGATCCTGCAGCGCACGAAGCACATGCGGCTGTTTTCCGGCGGCGAGCCTCGCATTCTCGACTGCAAGTTCCTGCATAATCCAGGCGCGCTCGCTCTCGCTTAGCCAACGCGAGGTCGCGGGCGCGTCGGGAAGAAGCCAAAACATGGCTAAGCCGAGAAGGATGGTGGGTAGGCCTTCGACCAGGAACAACCATTGCCATCCGCGCAAGCTTGCGAGTCCATCCAGGCCCAGAAGCGAACCCGACACCAATCCGCCAACGATGCCGGTTATCCCACCGAAGCAGTAAAAGCGGCTGATCGCCCGTCCGCGATATACGCCCGGATACCAGCTCGAGAGATAGTACATGCAGGTCGGCCAGAAGCCCGCCTCGGCAGCTCCCAGAAGAAGGCGCATCACATAGAATTGGAACGGTGTTCGGATGAACATCATTCCAGTCGAGATCAGCCCCCAGCTAATCATGATTCGGACGATCCAGCGGCGAGCGCCGAACCGTGGCATGATCAGCCCTGAAGGGATCTCGAGCAACGCGTAGGTCAGAAAGAAGAAGCCGCTGCCAAAACCGTAGACGGTGGCGCTGAACTTCAGGTCGACGTTCATCTGTGTCGCAGCGAAGCTGACGTTCAGCCGATCGAGATAGGAGCAGAGATAGCCAAGGCCGAGCAACGGAATGATGCGCCAAGAAGCCTTGGCGATGGCGTCACGGCCGAGCGCAGCGGAGTCCCCCATGCACCATTCCCCAATCGAGCTGTGCAAGATGCCTCGCCGAACAGGTAGCGATGTCAGGAGGATCAAAGATCACCCAACGGGCGCCACGGTGAGCGGCGCCGCGTATGACAGGAATATACGAGTATGTCGCCGCAGAAGTGATCGGTCTCGCGGCCGACGGGCAATCTCCAATCTGCCGACGTTGCGGGATCATCAGCCGGTCGTAAATCGCGCTGCTGCGCGCTCAACAGACGGATGGAACGGCTCTTGAACAATAATCCCAGCAGCGCTGTCGCCCAATGCAATGACGACGGCTATAGTCATGCTGCACGTCGGATCGGCGCTTGTTCGCGCCGTGATGGCGTGGCCAAATGGATCGGCCAATAAGAGGAGAAATCATATGCGGAATTTCATCTTGGCTTTATCGGCGATCGGTCTGGTTGCGACCTCAGTTCCGAGCATTGCCGCGGCTCCCTGCAGGGATGCGAAAGGGAAGTTCGTGAAGTGCACCAAACCTGCGGTCGCAAAGCCGACCAAGTGCCGCAACACGAAAGGCAAGTTTGCCAAATGCGGCACGCCAGGAGCAAAGCCGGTCTGAATAGCTGCGTCTAGGAAAGCGGCTCCGGCGGGCCACGCACTCGCCGAACCGCTTTCTCGGCGCCAGTAGATTTTGCAGGCGAGTGGACCAGTAGGCTACGATGCCATCTTGGCAGAAAGCCTCGCGCCGATCTCTGCCACGGTTAGCATGCGGACAATCTTGGCGCCCCTTAGCTCGCGCCAGTTCCCCATGGACCTCATGCCAATTGTCGTTACATTCGCGTCTCGTCTGCACGATAGGCGAGGATCAATCGATGGCCACGGTCGCGGATGACGAGCCAGAGTTAGAATCGCAGTCCGCTCGGTCAGTCCCGGCCGACGGCAGGCGGAAGATCTTCCGGCATCGGATCTCGACTTGCCTCTGGCACTGGATCAACGTCGTCGCATTCTTCATGATGGTGATGAGCGGGTTGATGATCTTCAACGCCCATCCCCGCCTTTACTGGGAAAATACGGCGCCAATTTCGACACTGCATGGCTTGAAATCTCGAGCCGTGACCAGCGAGGCTATCTCCGTATCGGGTCGAAGACCTTCGATACGACTGGCGTGCTCGGCATCTCGGGTAATCAGGCCGGACACTCTCGGCCGACTGCATTTCCGGCTGGGCCACGATCCCTTCGAACTACAACTTGGCAGACGGGCGCCTGTGGCACCTCTTCTTCGCCTGGGTGCTTGCAATCAGCCTCGTCACCTACCTGCTCGTCAGCATCTGGAATCGCCATCTTCAGGCTGACGTCGCGCCTTCACGCGAGGAATTGAAGCCGGGCCATCTCTGGCAGGACATCAAGGACCATGCCCGGCTGCGCTTCCCAACGGGAGAGGCCGCGAGCCGGTACAACATCCTTCAGAAGCTGTCTTATGGAGCACGTGCTCCTGGTTCTCCTGCCAGTAATGGTCGTGACCGGCCTTTGCATGTCCCCGGGCGCTGATCCATGGCTGCCGTGGCTTGTTGACCTTTTCGGCGGCCGGCAGTCAGCCCGCTCGGTCCACTTCATCACCATGTGGCTTCTGCTTGGCTTCTTCCTGGTGCATATCGCGATGGTGATCCTCGCGGGACCGATCAATGAGATCGGATCGATGATCACTGGCCGCTATAGGATCGAGCCGGAGCGATCCAAACCAGCGGAAGTCCGACGATGCCGAAGACCGTTGACCTGTCTCGTCGCCGACTGATCGGTGGACTGGGCGCGGGCGGCGCCGGCCTCCTGCTTGGCGGATGCGATCGCTTCAACGCCTCGCCGACCTTCCGCTCGATCCTGTCGCTCGGGCGAGACTGCCAATTACCGAGCCCAGCGGATGCTCGGTCGTAAGGCCATGGCCATGGAATTCTCGGTCCGCGACCTGTCGCCTTACTTTCGGCCCAACGGTTCAACCATGCCCGCGAGCTCGGCATACCAAACGCATCTCGCGACCAATTTCGCCAATTGGCGGCTACGTGTCGACGGGCTCGTGCAACGACCGCTCGACATTTCGCTCGACGCTTTAAGGTCGCTGCCTCAGCGCACGCAGATTACGCGCCATGACTGCGTCGAGGGATGGAGTGCGATCGGTCAATGGACCGGCCCGCAATTGTCTCATGTCCTCAACGCTCGCCGGGCTCCGCGACGGCGCGCGTTATGTCGTCTTCTATTGCGCCGACGAAGAGGGCGGCCGCCCTTATTACGAATCGATCGATCTCGACGACGCATTTCACCCGCAAACCATACTTGCCCATCGGCTGAACGGAGAAGCGTTGCCGGTGATCAACGGCGCGCCGATCCGGCTCCGGGTCGAACGGCAACTCGGCTACAAGCACGCAAAGTTCGTCATGCGGATCGAGGCCCGGTCGCGGCTCGACGACCTGTTCGGCGGCAAGGGCGGGATGTGGGAGGATCGCACCGGCTATCAATGGTACGCAGGGTACATAGATGACGATTGCCGAACTCGCTGTCGCTTTCTTCCTCACGGCCTTGCTCTATTCGTCCGTCGGCTTCGGCGGAGGCTCAACCTACAACGCACTGCTCGCGCTCAGTCTCGCCAATATCTCGACTGTTCCGATTATCGCGCTCGCCTGAACATCCTGGTCGTGTCGATCGGTAGCTGGCGCTTTTTCCGAAGCGGCCATATCGAGTGGAAACGCTTCTTGCCGCTTGTGATCCTGTCGGTGCCCGCTGCCCTGCTCGGCGGCTACCTCTCCGTTCCGCCGTGGTTGTTCGTCGGGCTGCTTGCGCTCGCTTTGGCGATTTCAGGTTTGCTGATGCTGTGGCAGCCGCTTTGGCGCGGCCAGCCAAACCCGCAATCGGTCTCGCTCAAGCAGAGAGCGCGATCTTGCGAGCGGGGCCGCGCTCGGCCTTCTCGCGGGCATAACCGGGATCGGTGGCGGCATTTACCTGCTCGCCGCTCCTGCATCTGCGGCACTGGGCGAGCTCAAAGGCCATCGCCGGCACATGCGCCGCCTTCATCCTCGTGCAATTCGATCAGCGGTTTAATCGGCCAGCTTCTGAAGAGCGGAGCCAGCACCATGTTCGATGTTCTGGCGCACGATTGGCCGCTGTTTCCGGCAGTATCTGCTCGGCGGCATCTTGGGTTCGACGCTCGGTAGTCTTAAGCTTAATAACGACGTTCTGCGCGTGCTCACCGCTTTGCTGGTCCTTTACGTCGCTGTTCGTCTCGGTGTACGCTTTCCGAGCGATTGGGCTAATCGGTGACGATGCGGGATTCTTTCGGCCGGGACATTACCTACCTTCGTCTTTCGCTGAGCGACCGCTGCGACCTGCGCTGCACCTATTGCATGCCCGAGCGGATGACCTTCTTGCCGCGACAGGAGATTCTAACTCTCGACGAACTCGACCGCGTAGCAAGCTGCTTTATCCGTCGCGGAGTCCGCAAGCTTCGCCTCACGGGCGGAGAGCCGTTGATCCGCAAGGGAGCAGTCGATCTCGTCACCGCGCTAGGCCGACATTTGCGCGGTGGCACGCTAGATGAGCTTACCCTAACCACAAACGGCACCCAGCTCGCGCGGCCATGCGCATTCGCTATTCGCAGCTGGCGTGAGACGGATCAACGTGTCGCTCGACCATCTCGATCCGGACTGCTTCAGCCGGATCACCAGGGGCGGGGACATTCGCAAAACTCTTGCTGGAATTGACGCGGCGATAGCAGCAGGACTGGCAGTCAAGATCAACGTCGTTGTACTCCGGCGCGACAACCTCGAACATCTGCCTGACCTGGTGGCCTGGGCACACGTGCGCGGCATGATGATTTCGCTGATCGAAGTCATGCCGATGGGTGATGTCGGGATCGATCGAATGGAACAGCACGTCCCAATGCCTGAAGCACGCAAGCTTCTGGAAGCCCGATGGCCACTTGTTGACGTGACGATGCACACTGGCGGACCCGCGCGCTACGCGCGGACGAACTGCGGCAAACTGATTGGCTTCATCACGCCGTTGTCCCGGATGTTTTGCGACGGCTGTAATCGGGTCCGAGTGAGCGCCGATGGTAAGCTCCACGCCTGCCTTGGCCGCGAGGTCGCGGTCGATCTGAAGCCGGCGTTACGCGATCACCGCGACGACGGAGCGCTCGACCTCGCGATTGACGATCTGGTACGCGCCAAACCCCACTCGCATGAGTTTCGTGCTGCTCTTGGCACTCAGCCAGCAGTCGCAAGAACGATGTCGGCGACGGGAGGCTGAGACATGCACTTGCTTTCGTTCGGGAAACTGTCCCACCTGGCTCTCGATGATGTTGAGATTCCAGCCGACATCACCAACAGCGATTCCCTTCGGCGCTTCGTTGGCGAGCAATGGCCTGAGCTCAATGATCCCGATGTTCGGATCGCAGTCAATCAAACGCTTGTTCATGACGTGGTAAAACTCTCGCCGGGCGACGAGATCGCGTTCCTTCCGCCGATGAGCGGCGGATGATCCGGATCATCAATGAGCCGTTTGACGTGTCCGACGAGCTTCGGGCATTCCTCGGCAGTGCAGGCGAAGGCGCGGTTGCGAGCTTCGTCGGCATCGTTCGTGGAACCGACGGTGTCGAAGCCTTGACGCTCGATCATTATGCGGGCTTCACCGAGAAACAGATTGCGGGCCTCGTCGATCGCCTGATTGATCGCCATCAGCTGACCTCGGCGACAGTTGTTCACCGCTTCGGTTTCATGAAGACCGGGCGAAACGATCTTGTTCGCGGCAACCTCTGCTCCTCACCGCCGCGCTGCGCTGGACGCGCTTGATGAACTCGTGGAGCTACTCAAGAGCGAAGCGCCTTTTTGGAAGAAGGAGCGGCGTTGCGGAATGGAGAATTGGCTGGATCCGCCTGAAGTGGACCAATTGTTGTCGCAGCGGAACTAGCCATGGCTTCGGACGATTGCGTCGGCATCGCGATCCTCACCATCAGCGACAGCCGCGATCAGTCGAGCGACACATCGGGCGCATATCTTGCGCAGGCGGTTGAGCGCGACGGTCACTGCCTTGCCGGGCGCTCAATCGTTCGCGACGATATCGATGAGATTCGAGGCACTGTCCGCCGATGGGTCGAGGATCCGGCTGTGGATGTTGTCATTTCGACCGGTGGAACCGGCCTCACCGGTCGTGACGTCACTCCGGAAGCACTGCTTCCATTGTTCGACAAGATCATCGATGGATTTGCGCCGGTCTGGCATCGCGTAAGTTACGACGCCATCGGCCTCTCGACCCTGCAATCGCGCGCGTGCGCCGGAATCATTGGGCGAACCCTGGTGTTCTGCCTGCCCGGATCCAACGGAGCCGTTCGCGATGGATGGTTGAAAGTGATCGGGCCGCAACTTAATCGCTCGACCAAGCCGTGCAATTTCGTCGAGATCATGCCGCGGCTGGCCGAGCGATGAGCGATCCTACTCATTTGGGCGCAGACGGCCGCGCGCGAATGGTGGACGTTGCCGCCAAGCCCGAAACCGAGAGGACGGCTGAAGCGGTCGGACAAGTGCGCATGCGGGCCTCGACGTTGCAGGCGCTGACGTCCGCTCAATCGCCCAAGGGCGATCTTCTGCGCACGGCGGAAATGGCCGGCATCATGGCCGCCAAGCGGGCTAGCGAACTCATCCCCTTGTGCCATCCGCTGGCGTTGAGTGGAGTTTGGGTGACCGCTATTGCCAACCCCGACCTCCCCGGCATCGAAATTAGCGCCACTGCGAAGACCGTCGGACGAACCGGAGTCGAGATGGAGGCTCTGACGGCGGTCGGCATTGCCTGTCTCACCGTCTACGATATGGCCAAGGCGATCGATCACGACCTGGTCATCGACCGGATCGAGCTGGTCGCAAAATCGGGCGGACGTTCGGGCGACTGGCGACGCGCTTGAGCTTGATCAGTCTCGACGAAGCGCAAAGATTGCTGCTTCGCGATCTTCCGTTCCTAAGATCGGAGCGCGTTACGCTCGACGAGGTCCTCGGGCGCACGCTGGCAACAGCGATTATCGCGTCGCATACGCAGCCGTCAGAATCGCGCGCGACCATGGACGGCATAGCTGTTTGCGAGCTCGAGCCGGAAGTTGGCAAGGACTGGACCTTGGTTGGAGATGCGCCGGCTGGCTCAGGGGCGGTGGCTTCGGTCCGATCAGGCGAGGCAATCAGGATCGCCACCGGCGCGGTTGTTCCGGACGCGTGCAGGCGCGTCCTTCCGCAGGAGATCCTGGAATTCGAAGGGAATCGCGCTAGCCTTAAATGTCCTCCGGGCATGGCTTGCTTCATTCGCCGGCCAGGCGCCGACTTCGTTGCCGACGACCGGCTGCTCGAGCCTGGCGTTCGCATCGGTCCTGGTGAACTCGGCTTGATCGCGGCGGCCAATCTCGAATCGGCCGAGGTTGTGGTCGAACCACGCGTTGCCGTCTGCACCGCCGGCGATGAATTGGTCGCCCCCGGATCAAAACTGCGCCAGGGACAGTCTGTAGACAGCGTCAGCCATACAATCGCTGGGCTCATCCGCTGTTGGGGCGGAGTCCCACGGCTCCACTCGGTCCTTCCGGACGACCTCCAAACTATCACTGCTGCGCTGCTCGAGGCCGCGGGAAATTGCGACATCTTGCTTTGCATTGGCGGCGCATCCGTTGGTCGACGTGACCTCATGCGACCAGCGACCGCTGCGAGCGGCGCGCAATTTCTGTTCGAGGGCATTGCTTTGCAGCCAGGCAAGCCCTGCTGGCACGCGCGGTCCGAGCGGGGCAATTTGATCCTTGGCTTGCCGGGAAACCCGTCATCCGCATTCGTCTGCGCCCATCTCTTGCTAAGGCCGCTCATGGAAAGATTGATGGGCCGTGCGGCAGCCGTTGCTCCTCGCCGAGCCTGTTTGAAGACCTCGCTTCCGGCCAACGGCGAGCGCGAGCAATTCTTGCGAGGAACGGCATCATTTGACGACGAGGGGCGGCTGTGGGTTGAGACCCTCACCGATCAAGACAGCGGACTACAAGCGACTCTGGCGAGGGCTCAAATCCTTATCCGCCGACTGCCAGGAGCGGAACCTCTCAACCGCGGTGAGGATGTGGCGATTGTAGAGCTGACCTCGGCCTCAGTTCAGTCTTCAGCACCCCTCATGGGTCGGAATCAGGCCTGAATGATCATTTGGAAATGCAGGGTCCCGGTAGAGAGGGTGCCCGGCCTTGCGACCCGACACCCTCTCCTTTTCAGCTTATGCCCTTAGCCTTCATGATGGTGGCAATGAGGGCAGCAGCCATGGCACGGCGCATGTGCTGCCTTAGGAGCAGCAGCGAAAGCTGCAGTGCTCGCAGACAGCAGTACCACCGCTGCAATCAGCTTCTTCATGTTTCTCTCCATTTTAAATGACGAATTGAAAATCGCTTTACGCGCCTCGCGGTGGCGGAGGATCAACTGCCGGATTGATACCGTAGAGCGAACCTGGTCGATCAGTGAACTGCGCGACGGGCGACCGGACAAGGCCTTCGATCAATGAAAGCAAAGGCAAAACCGCAGTGCAGGCGGTGCATGGCAGGTCACAATTCATGGGCGCCGGCGCCCGCTGTTGATGGTGCATCGTCGACACCTTCATCGGGCAATTTGCCCGTCCAGCTGCCGGCAGGACAACCATTAGTAGCCCGAGCACCGCAAGCAAGGCGACAAGCTTATTGCGAGTGGCGGCCATGCACCTCTTTACGCCTTCGGCTCTTGGTTAGCCATTCATCGACAACGCCCCGCACGGGGGTCGAATGGAGACCTCGACCCGGGCTTCATTGCTTTTGCGATGGCGACTGCGCGCAAACAACAGACCAGTGAATACGCCACATTCCATCAGCATCGCGCTGAAAACCCGCGATGTAATTGACCTTGTGCGTGTAGGGCGTTCCCTCGCGCGTGCTGTTCTCGCGGTACGTCGAGCGATAAATCGCCATCTCGCCCGATCTCGCGACATCCACCGCCTCGTCGATCATGCTGAGGTGCCAGCTCGGCTCGTATTTAAAGACGTCAGACAATCCATCATGGTCGGCCTTGGCGCCATAAGACGGGGTGCGCATGCTCTCCATCGATATCAGTGACGGCGCGTCGAACTTCGTTGCCTCATTGATGTTCCTGGTATTGATGCCATGGACGATCTCGGCAACGTCGGCTTCGATTTGCCGGGCGATCGCCGATTGCGGCAATTGATGATGCGTCGACGCAATAGCTGGAGAGCCGGCCAGAACTGCAGCGAGCAGTATCGACGAGTAATTGTTGAGCATGAGTGTTTCCCCGATCTTGCTAGCGGGCCATTACGGTCGGCGGTAAGCTGTCACTCGCCCTGCGATCACAAATTTAGCTTCCCAGCCACCAACTGCAATGGGATGAGCTCACTTTTGCGTACCTGTCCTCGCGGTACGTCGAAGCATCGCCCGCTGACAAGCCGAGCAAATAGTTGATCGCGGACCTGAACTGGCGCACAGTCGTGAAAGCAAGTCGCGTCGCGCCGGCGGCGGATTTGCGAAGAGGACCGCACGGAAATCATTCGCGCCCGGCCGCAACGGTCAGGCGATCCGATCCGGGCAGTGCAAACGGGATAGTTTCGTGCAACCTCGATCTCGAGCGTGTGCAAGCGCGCGCTTTCCTGTCGCCGTATCGTGAGATGGGCAGGACCGATGACGAGACCTTGGACGGCGGCCCAGCCCTCCGTCACGAGCGTCTCCAGCCGCTCGATCTTTTGTATCGAAGTCAGGCCCCTGGCCTCAGGCGACGCCTTCGAGCGCGGCTTGGCTCCAGCGAAGACGCAAACGATCTCGTTCACGACGCTTTCGCGCGCCTGGCCGGAGCTCAGCCTCGCGGGGGCCTTCGCGATCACGCTGCCTTTCTCAACCGGATCGTGCGCAACCTTCTCATCGACCGGTCGCGCCGACTCAAGACGCGCGCGCCACACATTGCGCTCGACGACAGGCTCGAGATCGCGGTTTCGGCCGACCAGGCCGACGCGTTCGATCTAGAGCAAATGCGAAAACGCTACCGCGATGCCGTCGCCCTGCTTCCAGAGCGGATGCGACTGGTGTTCACTCTCCACCGGATCGAGGGGCTGGGCTACAGGGAGATTGCCGACCGCCTCGATATCAGCGTACGCACGGTGGAGTGGCATATTGCGGAGGCAATCGTTCGGATCACCAGGACATTGGACAGCGAGTGAACGAGCCTTCATCCGAACCGCCGTTTGGTGACCAGCTGATGCGAGAAGCCGCGGGATGGTTTGCTCGGATGCGTGGACCAGACGCAGAAGCGAACCGGCCAGAATTTGACGCCTGGCTTGCCCGAGGAGCGCTTCACCGGCGAGCTTACAATCGGGCTTCCGAAATCTTTGCGATGGGCAAGCTCCTGAGCGAGGACGCTGATGAACATTCGGGTTCGCTCAAGCACCGTGAGCGATCGCGGAGTTTGATCTACTCCGCGGCCGCAGCCCTTCTCATTATTGCGCTCGCCGCCGGCTGGGCGGCATTCATTGCGGACGGTGGGCGCTGGACAGGAAGCAAGGGCGCCGCGGTGACCTCGGCTCAGCTGGCGACCGGGCCAGCCGAGGTTCGCACGATGCGGCTAGCCGACGGATCCCTTGTCAGGCTCGAAGCAGGCACGGCCCTATCCGCGCTTATCGATGACAGAGCGCGGCGCCTGACACTCAGGCGTGGCGCCGCTCTGTTCGAAGCTGCGCATGAAGCGCGTCCATTCATCGTTTACGCCGGCGGCGGTTCGGTGACCGCGCGCGGAACGATGTTCGAGGTTGCGCTCGAGGGAGGCAGCAATGTCAGTGTAAGGCTGTTCCGGGGGGCAGTCGATGTCATGGTCCCCGAGCAAAGCTCCAACACGGGATCCAGGGTCAGGCACCTCAGGCCCGGGGAGGCGCTTCGCTATCGGGCCGTTAGGCCGGCGGGCACTCCGGCAACGAAGACGGATGTCAGCTGGGCGGCGCCGAGCGCGTCGCTGGCTTCACCACAAGAATTTGACTCGGTTCGGATTGCCGATGTGGTGGCCACGGCAAACCGCCGCGCTTCCAGGCCGATTGAATTTGCCGATCCTGCGATCGGTGAGCTGCGCCTCTCGGGACGCTTCCGGATCGACGACACCCAGCTTCTTGCGCTTCGGATCGCAGCGCTATTCGATCTTGCAATTGATCGGGATAATTCGGGCGAAATCACGCTCCGCCGGAAGTAGGCTGCAATATTTTTTCTAGCGCGACCCCGTAGTTTCGCGCCCCGCCGCGTCAACGCCCCCGCACCCGGACCTCACTCGCCGGGCAAGGAGGGGAATAACGATGACGTTCAAGGGGCTGAGACGCGCGCTTTGGCTTGCTGGAGCCGCGCTCCCGACAGGCATTCTTCTGGCCCCGCCGGCCGCGGCCGAAGCGGAGCCAGCGCTCGACTATGACCTGCCTGCTCAGGATCTCGGCGAGAATTCTGAAAGCGATCGCGCGGATCTCGGGACGCGAGGTCCTCTACCCGGCCGACATTGTTCGCGGATTGAAAGCGCCGCAGGTGCGCGGCCGGCTCACCGCCGACGCAGCGATCCAAAGGGCGCTTTCCCAAAGTCCGCTGGTTGCCGAGACCCGGGCGGGCGCGGTCCTGATCCGGCCGCGCGGCACGGCGGCGGACGACACTTCGCCCGCGCTCGCGGTCGATAGGTCGATCACCATCACCGGCACTCGAATTCGGGGTGCCGGCTCAACTTCGCCGGTGATCGTCACCACTCGCCGCTCCCTCGAGCAGGCCGGTGTCACCGATCTTGCCAGCTTCGCCCGGATCCTTCCGCAAAATTACACCGGCGGCCAAAATCCGGGCGTCGCAGGTGGCGGCGAGCAGGGCGGTCAGGAGAATATCAACAATTCGGCGACGTTGAACCTTCGCGGGCTCGGGCCCGACGCGAACTCTGACCCTCCTCGACGGGCACCGAATTGCCTATGACGCACTGAACCAGGGCATCGACATCGCAGCGATCCCATTGAGCGCCGTCGACCGGATCGAAGTGATCACCGACGGAGCCTCGGCATTATATGGCTCTGACGCCGTTGGCGGTGTCGCAAACATCATCCTTCGCCGCGATTATGACGAACTCGAAACGAGCGCTCGCGTCGGCGCGTCGACGCAGGGCGGCGACGTCCAGCACGAGTATAGCGCGGTTGCTGGGCACCGCTGGTCCTCAGGCGGATTCATGCTTGCGCTCGACGATAGCACTGCAAGCCCGATCTATGCCAACCAGCGGTCCTACACGCGCGACCTCGACCCATCGTTGACGCTCACGCTTCGCAACGCGCAGTTAAGCGCCGTCATCGCCGGCCACCAGGAGCTTGCTCCAGGACTGAGCTTCGAGCTCGACGGCTTCGCGATGGACCGGCGTTCCTTGAAGCAGATTCCGTTTACAGCGACCGACAGCGTGCTCGAGAACGGGCTCGTCAGTCATCCCCAGCTGCGCTCCTTCGCGCTGACGCCGACGTTCCGGCTCGACGTCGGGAAATGGCAAGCCTCGCTCAGCGCAACGCGCGGCGTCAGCCGGACGCAGCTTCTTACAAGCGACTATTTCGACGGTGTCCCGCTTAATTCGAGGCTGACCTACGAAAATCGCCTGAGCGGCGTCGAAGGCACGGCCGAAGGCCCGCTCTTTGCGCTTCCGGGCGGCGATGCTCGGCTTGCCTTCGGAGGCGGGCTGCGCAAGCTCGCGCTCCACGACAATATCGTCGATGTCTACCCTGACCATATCGTGCCTTATCGCGACTTTACCGAGCGCAGGACGGTCGAGTTTGGTTACGGCGAACTGTCCTTGCCGATCGCGGGACCGGACCTGCATTGGCCGTTCGTCGAGCGACTGACGCTGAGCGCTGCGCTGCGCTACGAGCGGTGGAAGGGCATCGATGCGGTCGCGACGCCAAAGCTGGGCTTCGTCTACGAGCCGGCGGGCGGTCTCAAGCTCAGCGGCACATGGGGCAAATCGTTCAAGGTGCCGACGCTTGAGCAGGTGCACGAAGCGCCCGCGGGCTATCTCATTCCTGGCTATTTCTTCACGCAGCCCCAGCCACCCCTGGGAGATAATGCAACCGTCATCCTCATTGGCGGCGGCAATCCAAACCTTAAGGCCGAGCACGCTACCACCTGGTCCGGGACACTCGAGCTTCGACCGCGCATCGTGCCCGGACTTCATCTCCAGGCGAGCTATTTCAACGTCGATTATCGCAACCGGATCACCTCTCCGGTCACCGGGACCTTGTCGGCGCTCGCCAATCCGCTGTTCAGCGACTTTGTGATCCTGAGCCCAACCGTCGACCAGGTGAATGGGTTGATCGCGACCTTCCCGCAGGGTCTCGTCAACGAGACCGGAGCGCCCTTCGATCCAACCACGGTCGGAGCGATCATCGACAGCTCGCTTCGCAACACCGCGCGCCAGCGCATCCAGGGAATCGATCTTACGGCGGATTACAGCGTTGACGCGGGTCCTGGCGAACATCTCCTTTTGAGCGGTTCGGCGAGCTACCTCGACAGCCGCCAACAATTGACCCCGAGTCAGAGCGACTTTGCGCTTGCAGGGACCATCTTCAATCCGCCGCATTGGCGCGGGCGCGTTGGTGCTCAATGGGAAGGCCCGAGCGCAGGGCTTTCCGCGTTCGTCAATTATGTGGGCTCGACGCTGGACAACCGCCTCCCCAATGTCGTTCCTGTCGGCGCCTTCGTGACTCTCGATGTGAGCGCGAGCTATCAGACCCGCGCTCCTGCCGGACCCCTTTCCGGGATCGAGCTTAGACTCTCGGCGCTCAACCTTCTCAACGAACAGCCGGACGTCATTCGCAATGATTTGCCCGAGGCGCCGAGCTACGATTCGACCAACCAGTCGCCGGTCGGCCGTTTCGTATCGCTTTCGATTCGGAAGGTTTGGTGATGCGGGCGGCACAAAAGCTCGCAGCATTGGCTTTTGCTGCAATCGGCACGAGCGCGACCGCGGCCTCGACTGCGCCGCAATCCTGCGCGAGCCTCCTTCCCACAGGAGCGCCGGCTGGCGGGATGCGAGCGCTTGCTCCCGAGGATCTGGTTCGGCTGCGCGACATCGGGCCGGTCGATCCGGAGCCCTTCGCTGCGCCGTTCCTCGCGATCTCTCCCGATGGCCGCCGCGTCGCGTTTCAGTTGCGTCAGGCCGACCCTCAGGCGAATGAATATTGCCTCGCGATGGTGGTGATGGACCTTCGCGCCGGTGCCAGGCCGAGCGTCATCGATCGTGGGGGCGATGCCTTGATGCTCAACATCGGGCTTCGCGGCATTGCCGATTTCCCGACCGGGATTATCGACGTCGTGACCCCGCATTGGTCGCCCGACGGTCGCTGGATCGCGTTTCTGAAACGGATCGACGGACGCACGCAGGTGTGGCGCGCAAATGCCGATGGAAGCGGGAGCCGCCCAATTACGAGTTCGGCGAGCGACGTCGTCGACTTCCGGATTGGAGCGGAGGGATCGACGCTAATCTATGCGACCGTTCCCGTGCTGGATCGCACGCGCGCTGCCATCGATCACGAAGGCCGGACGGGCTTCCATTACGACGATCGCTGGTCACCGTTCGCGGTCAACCGACCCTTCGTTCCCTCCCCCGTCCAGCGAGAGATTGAGGTGCTCGACCTTGGAACTGGCAAGCTTCGGGAAGCCACCAAGACTGAAGCCTCGCCGCTAGCGCAAGGCGGCAATGTGATCGCCACCGAGGGAGCGCCCGGGAACGCACAGTCCGAACCTGGACTTTCGATCTCCGCGACGACCGTCACGGGGGGCGCCGACAACGGTGCTCTCCATGCGATGGCTCCAGATGGATCGTTAAGAACCTGCGCCGAGGCGGTGTGCGAAGGCGCGATGAAGCCGTGGTGGATCGCGCCTGGCGATAAGGTCGGCTTCTTTCGCCGCGAAGGTTGGGCTCGGGCTTCGACCGCGATCTACGAATGGAACCTGCGCTCAGGATCGGTCCACCGGCTCTATCTCACCGAGGATGTCCTTGCCGATTGCGCGCCGCAGAACACGACCTTGATCTGCCTTCGCGACAGCTCGCTGAAACCGCGGCGCCTCGAGCGCCTCGATCCGAAGACGGGCGCGCGCACCTTGCTGTTCGACCCCAACCCGGAATTCACAAAGCTGACACTCGGCCAAGTGCGCCAACTCTATTTCCGGAATGCGTTCGGCACCGAGACGATCGCCGACCTCGTGCTCCCGGTCGGCTACAGCAAAGGCAGGCATTATCCATTGGTGGTCGTCCAATATGACACCCGCGGGTTCCTTCGCGGGGGGACCGGCGACGATTATCCGATCCAGGCCTTCGCCAATCGAGGCTATGCCGTCCTGAGCTTCCGCCGGCCCGATTCGGCAGGCGACGTCAAGGGCGCGAAGACCTTCATCGAAGGGCGGCGATTGAACCTCGCTCAGTTTGCCGACCGCAAGAGCGTCCAATCCTCACTTGAGCGGGCGGTCCAGCTTGCGGTCGATACCGGAGTCGCCGACCCCAAGCGGCTCGGAATTACCGGGCTTAGCGATGGTGCGAGCACAGTCGCCTGGGCGCTTATCCACAGCAAGCTCTTCGCGGCCTCGGCCATGAGCAGCTGCTGCATCGATACCGACCTCACGATGCGTGAGGGCCCGGCCGCGGGGCGCGATTTCAGGAGTGTCGGCTATCCCGGCGCGCTCGAGCGCGACGATCCATTTTGGAAGGATTTGTCGCTATCCATCAATGCGCGGCGAGTATCGACGCCAATCCTGCTTCAGCTCGCCGACGATGAGTATCTGATCGCGCTCGAGAGCTACGCCGCGCTGCGCGAGGCGGGCCAACCGGTCGACATGTTTGTCTTTCCGGACGAGCACCACGTGAAATCGCAGCCCGCACACCGTCTCGCGGTGTACCAGCGCTCGCTCGACTGGTTCGATTATTGGCTTCTCGGAGTCAGGTCCAAGTCGCCCGAGCGGAAAGCGGAGCTCGCGCATTGGGATGCGCTCAAGGCCGAAGCTGCGACCGCGGCCTCGCCATGAGCCAGCTGTCAATCCAGGCTTCGGCCGCGACGAACTCGAACAGGCGAACGCGCTTCTCGGGAGCACACCATCCCGAGCATGCGCTTGGGACCGAGCACGGAGCAAGGATCAGGCACCGGCTCCATCAAACTGACGAATGTCAATAAGTCGCCGGTTACCGAGACGCGGGGTTACTTATCCCCATCGGGGCGTCTATTCGGCCTCGCGTCATGGACGAGGAAGTTCTTGCCCACATGCGGGCGCGAGTTCAGCAGCTCCGGAAGGTCATGAACCTCGCGCACGACCCCCGAATGATCGAGTTGATTCAGAAAATCATCGACAGCGGCGAGGCCGATATCGCGAAGCTGGAAGCTGAGCGGAACACAGGCCAAGACTAACCGACAGCCGGAAGGCAATCCACCAAGCGCTCGGGCGATCCAAATCTCAAATCCGAAGTGGGGATGCCGCATCGTAAGTCTGGCCGGGTCCGACTGATCGGCAGGTTGTGCTCCGCGATCGTTAAGGCAGCGCCATGCCTCGGCTCTTGTCGAGCTGGCCGAGCCTGCGGATAAGAGCGGCGATGGCCCGCGCTGCCTTTTTGGTCGAGACAAGCGAGGACGAAGCTCGCGAGCGCCGATCCAAGGCGCTGAAAAGCGGCAACCCCTCCTGGTTGTGGCCCGAAGTCGCGATTGCCGAATGGCAAGAAACGATGGCTCACATCAGTGAAGCCTTGTCCTGCGTGCTCGGAGGACGGCCAAGCACAATTCCGCCGAGCGATCCGAGAACGTTTTCGTTGGCCTGCTACACGTCCGGAGTCGGGCCTTTGCTCGCCTACTGGGTTGAGCAGGGCAAGCTGGCCGTTCCAAATGACCTTGAAGAATTACTTGCGCTGCACCTTCAACATGCGCGGGCCAGGGCAAACAAGGCCGAATCCTATTCGCGCGAGATTGTTTCGGAGCTCGTCGGCGACGGCGTACCCGTCGTGATCCTCAAGGGTGCGCACACAGCGCATGCCTATTTTCCAGATTCTGCGACTCGTCCAGCTTCCGACCTCGACCTTCTCGTTCCTTTCGATTTCGCCGCTCAGGCGGAGGTCAGCCTCGCCAAGCGCGGCCTCCAATGCATGGCACGAAACCGACGCGAATCGAGCTGGAAGAGCGCAGATTCACCGAGCGAGCCGCGCTCCTTGTGGCTCGCTCATGCCGACGATCCATGGTGCGTAGACCTGCAAAGCTCGCTCGATTTTTCGGCAGGTCCAGGTGCAATGATCGTCAGATTCAATTCCGCGGATCCGATCGGAACGTCGGACCCGTGGCCGCTGAACCCTGAGGCCGGGGCGCTCAGCCAGCCGCTTCTGCTTCTCCATCTTGCCGTTCACGCTAGCGGCGGTCTGCACAGCCTTACTCTTCTGCGAATGATCGAGATCATCCTCGTCGTTCGCAGCGACATCCATAATGGCCAGCTGAACTGGGACGAGTTCCTCCACCTCGGCGCGGACACGAATGCGCTTGGCGCGGCCTATCCAGCGCTTCGAATGGCGGAAATGCTGGCCCCCCGAACCATTCCTGCCACGGTCCTCAACATCAGCTCGGAAATCGCATCGCCGAGGGCGCGCATGATTGTCGACAGGCTCGAGCCCGCAACTGCCCACCGCGTCGACCGAGCCTCGATCGCCGAGCATTTCATGTGGGTCAGCGGCTTTTCGGGCTGGTGCCGCCAGTTGGCGTCCGACATCGTGCCTGGGTCTGAATCCTGGGCGATTTACGAAAAACGCGCCTACCGCCTGCTCCGGGGCCGAGTCAGCCGCTAGCCGGCCGCAGGTGCCCGTAGAGCTGACGGTCGTCGGGCACGATCCGCGCCAGGTTCCGGATTTTCCTTAAGAGGAGCGGGTCGTCGTACCTGCCGGCCGCCCAGCGGCGATGCGCGGCAATTCGACCGAGCACCTTACCCCATCCCCTCGTTCGTTTGTCATGCACCGAAGGAAAGCGGCTCTTCAGAACCAGCTCGAAATCATCGACGCGCGCTTTCAGCCTCGGCTCGAGCCACGGCGTCAGCGGATTTTCATGGGTCATCCAGTCGACCCATTCGGGCTCGATCCATTCATCCAGCGTCTGGGGCGTCGTCTCGGTCGGGTTGACCCCGCCATAGGTTTCGTTTCGCTGCGGCGTCGGGGTATAGAAATAGCTGATCAGCTCCATCGCTGGATTGACCGCCTTCAGGCGGCGGATGAAGCTTAAGGTGTTTTCGATTTCGCGCTCGGGCTCGTCTGGGTCCCCGAACACGAACGAGAATTCGGGAATGATTCCATGCTCGCGGCATTTGGCCGCGGTGTGAACGATCTGTCCGGTCGACGTGCCCTTGTTCATCTTGGCAAGCACCTCGTCCGAGCCCAACTCCGCGCCGCAGAAGATCATGCTGAGGCCGGCGAATTTGAGCGCTCGCCAGGTTTCGTCCGAAAAGCGCGTGAGCGTGTCCACCCGCGCTTCGCACCACCAACGTAGCCCGAGTGGTTTGAACGCCTCGGCGATCTCGCGGGCGTGGCGCTCGTTGAGGAAGAAGTTGTTGTCGTAGAAATGGACCGAATCCATTCCGTGCTCGCTGGCGAGGAATGCGAGATGCTTGGCGGTTCGCTCGGGCGCCTGCACCTTTTCGCCGCCGGCCAAAGACCGAGATCACACCACAAAAATTACACCCGAACGGGCATCCGATCGAAGCCTGGTAAACGCCTGAGCGGCGACCCAGAATTGTCGGGCGCAAATATTGAGCGACGGGGATTTTGTCGTACGGCGGCGCGGGCAGCTCGTCTGGTCCACGCCACATGCGCTCCGGCGCGATATGATGGGAGCCGTCGGCGCGACGGAAGGCAATTCCAGCGATGCTCGCCGGATCGCTCTTTCCTTCAATCGCTTTAAGAAGCTCGAGGAAGCTGTCCTCGCCCTGCCCACGCACCAACCAATCGACATAGGGCGCATTCAGAACCGGAGCCGGGTAAAGGCTCCCGAAATTACCTCCCCAGATGATCGGCAGGTCAGGAAAGCGGTCCTTCAGCGCTTTCGAGATCGGCACGGCGCTGACCAGTTGCGGACCCGGCATGACCGTTAGCGCGATCGCTGTCACCGGGTCGCCGCTGGCGCGCTGTTTCTCGATCCTTCCGGAAACGGTGCCAACGACGTCCATGTTGGGAAGATTGCCGTCAATGATCTCCCAGCTCATCTCGGGCGGGAGCCCCGCTCCGATAGCCATCAGCGACAACGGGAATCGGCGGTTATCCGGCCGAGTGGCCCGCGGATTGATGAGAAGGATCATGGCCGCTCAGAGGTCCAAATGTCGAACCGCGACGGCCTCCGTCTCCGCGCCAGTGCAGCAACGAGCGGGCGCAACTCATAGGCGAGCGGGTACCGCACCTTGTGGCGCCTCCACCCGAGATTGGGGACCGCTTCCAGCAGCCGCGAGCGAGTTAGGAACTCGATGAAGGGAAGCGCCATCAGCACCCCGGCGCGGCTTCCGAACGCGGCGCGTTTCTCCTCGATCATGGCGAGACCCTCGGCCTCACGTTCGTAAAATGGCGAATCGAGGATCGCGATCTGTCCGCCCGGACGGGTCACGCGCAGAGCTTCGCGTAGAACGGCTTCCAGATTTGTCGCGTAATGAAGCGAGGCATTGAATAGCGCGATGTCGACACTTTCCGAACGTAGCGGAATCGCGTCGAACGATGCGATCACGCATTCGATGTTCTTGCTCCGGCTTTGAAACACTCCCGCCGCACCGAGCCCGTCGATCGTGTCGTTGCGGATATCGAGCGCCAGTGCGTGGTGCCCATCGAGCGCTACGCGATAGCTGAGCCAGGCGTTGCCAGCGCCGAGGTCCAGCACCTCGAGCGGTCTGGCCGCCCGCTCGGCGGCAGGCCTCAAGACGCAATCCATGAACGTGTCGAACGTGCGCGCGCGAACTCGCCATTGCGCGGCGTGCGCGCCGCGCTTCAGGTACGGAAGCTGCAGGAGCGTTTCGTCGCGATAGCCCCTACCCTCCTCGCCTCGGTGGCGCGCATATTCGCACGCGAACAATTCCAGCGCTGCCTCGGTCATGCGCCGGTCCGAACAAATTTGTAGAGAATATGGTCACCCAATGAGGCAAGCGGGCGCGACACGCTGCGGTCGAGTGCCTCTAGCGATCTAAGCAGGCGCGGATGCGAGGAGATCCACGGCTCGGCGGCGCTCGGCGGAACGAAAATGCCGATGCCACGCCGTGCCTCTAACCTGAACCATGGCGAAAGCATTCGCTCGAGGTCGCGACGGCGATGATATCGCACCGTAAAGCCTCGCCCGGCGAGCCGCGCTTCAACATCGCCGCGCTGGAAGCGGCGCAGCGCATTGCGGGGTTTGCCCCGCAAAGCTTGCACAAGCATCTCGCCAGGACAGCAGGTCCCAAACATGACGAGCATCAGCGGTCGCGCCCTCGCGAAGAAGGCGCGCGACGTGGCGGCCAAAGATGGTCAGGTCGGAGACGCAATTGAGTCCGGCGAAGATCGAAAAGGCGCCGTCGAACTCTGGCTCGCCGTCAAGCTCGGTTGCGAGGGCTGCAAAGTCTTCCGCCGCAGTGACCATGGTGCGAACGCGCTGCCCGCATTTCGCAGATGCTTCAGCGACCATTGCCGGCGACGCATCGGTCATCAAGACCTCGCGGCCCCGGCTCGCAAGCCACAAGGCATCCTCTCCCGTGCCGCCACCAATTTCGATCAGTCTTTGCCCGGGCGGAAAGGCCGCGGCCAGCTCCTGGCGGATTATGCGGCGCTGCGCTTCGACGCTGAGCCAGGGCTGAAATCGGGCGTCGAACTGGGGCGCGATCGCCTCAAAAGCCTGCGCAGCGGGTGCTAGCGATGGCGCCCGCACATCAGGTTCCAACGGCAAGGTGCATGGGCTCGGGCGAACGGTGCAGGTGGACCCGATCCTCAAGCGCATTCCAGGAAGTTTCGTCGCTGACCCCGGTCTCGACCTCCTGGTGAAGAATGTCGCGTACTCGTCGATAGAGATCGGTGTCAAAAGTTCCCTGGAATAGCATCGCGAGGTCTCCGGTATCGCGCCAGTTGCGCTGCCGTCCCAGCTGCGCGCGAACGCGCTCGTAGAATAAAGTACCCGGCAGCGGATAGGCGACCGACACCCCGATCTCATCGGGCTGTTCGTCACGGATCATATCTCGCGTCGCCAGCAAATCCTCCCATGTCTCGGACGGATAACCGAGTTGGATGAACCAGCAGGCGCGAATATCATGAGCCTTCAGAAGTCGAGTCGCCGACCGTCCGGCATCGATCGTTGTTCCCTTATCCATCGCGTCGAGGATTTTTTGCGAACCCGAACTCGATTCCGAGCCAGACTTCGCGCGCTCCCGCTCGCGCCATCGCTTCCACGCTTCGCTCGGTCATGAGGTTGACTCGCGACTGCATGGTGAAGGGTATTTGAGCGCCTGCCCGCTCCACCTCATCGGCGAAAGCGCAAATCCAGTCGACGTCGAGGCCGAGGATGTCGTCGGTGAACCATAGATGGTCGGGCGCAATATCTTGCCTGATGCGCTGCATTTCTCGCGCCACGTCCTCGGGTGAGCGTACTGAATAGCGCCGTCCGAACGTCGGCTTGGCGCACCAGTTGCAAGCGTACGGGCAGCCGCGCGAAGTGGCCATGTTCCACGAGAACTCTTGATGCGCTCCCATCCATGCGCGGCGGTAAGCATCGACGTCGATGAGGTCCCAGGCGGGATGCGGGAGACCGTCAAGGTCTTGCTGCGAATGACGCGGTCGAGTGACCTGCGCCCGCCCTGTTCCGGGAAGAATCAGTCCGGGGATGTTGGAAAGCTGACCCTCCGAACCACTCCAGAGATCCGCGACTTCCAGCATTCCCATCTCGCCCTCGCCAAGCACGATCGCATCAGCGCCGGCGCACAGATAGATCGCCGGATTATCAGCCGCGTCAGGCCCGTTGACGGCGACCCGGCAGCCGCGACCGGCGGCGAGCGCGATCATTGCCAGTGCGGATTCGCGCCGCTCGATCGTGCACATCTTGGTGAGGAAATTGAAATTGTCCTCGAGCAGGAAAATTACGTCAGGATCGACCGCTTCCAACTTGGACTTCGAAGGTTTCGACACCCGTTTCAAACGTGGCGTCGAAGAAAGCGACCTGGTGCCCTTCCCGGCGAAGCAGCGCTGCCGTGATAAGCGTCGATAGCGGCGAATAGGGCTTCATCTTGGCCTGCTGCTTCGGATCCCGAACGATGAAGTTGGAATGCGCGAGCAGGATCACGCGCGGACCTCGTTGGTCGCGGCTTCCGTTTGCGCGCCGCCTTTGTAGATTAGCAGGGTGAACCGGAATGCTTCAAACTCATGTCTGAATTTTGTGCCCCTAGGCATTCCGACATTGATCATTGCCGACGATCCCCAACTCGTCGCCGCTGCACGGGCGGCCTATGCGCACTGGTCGGTGGAAGCGCCGATCGCCGAGCCCCAGATCGAGCTTCGCCTCGAGGTCGGGACCGCCTCCTCCGCCGAAGGGGTAAGTCTCGACATCAAAGTCGAAGGTTCATGCCTGCTGCTAAACGGGCGAGGAGCGGTCGGGATGGCCGATTCAGCAACGAAAACGGGCTCGGCGAGGATCGCTGTGGAGCTCCTGAACGATCCTGCCGGATTGGCAGACGTATTGGATACCTTGCTCCTTTTTCTTCTCACCCGAAGCGGCCGAACGCCGATTCACGCATCGGCCTTCATGCTCGGCAATCTGGCGCTTGTGCTCGCCGGGCGCAGCGGGTCGGGCAAGAGCACGCTTGCGCTCGCGGCCGCGGATCGCGGCTATCCAATCCTGTCCGACGACACAATATTCGTGCAGCAGGAACCTTCGTTCGCTCTCTGGGGCTATTCCCGGCCGATCCATGTCTTTGCCGCGGATGCGCCCGAGGGTGATCATCCCACAAGGCTTCGTTCCGGGAAGACCAAGGTCGCGGTTCCGCTTCCCAAATTTGCGTTAAGATCCGAGCAATCGGCGCTTATTCTCCTCGAGCGCGGTGCGGAGCTGGCGCTTCGAGCGATCAGGCCTAGCGAAGCTATTGAATCTCTCATGGATCTCGATCCCGGCTTTGACCTGTTGGAAAAAGAGTTCGCGCGAGGCATTGACTGCAATCGCGTCAAATGGCGCCTGGCGGCTGGCGCTGACCGACGATCCGAGCGCGGCAATCGAATTGGTTGCAAGCCAGCTGGCGCACTGATGCGGGTCATCCACGCCAACTTCATCCGGCCGCCGCACCATGCCGATCCAGATCGATTGCTCCAAGAATGGCCAACTTTGCTCGACGTCGCCGCGGCGGTTTGCGAGGCCGGAATTGAAATCAGCATCCTTCAGAGTTTTGCGCGCGACGCGGTCATTGACCGGCGCGGGATAAAGTGTCGCTTCGTGGCGGAGCCCGCAATTCCCGGAGCATGGTGGGGCCTGGCGCCTTGGCGGCCGGCCCGCCTGGCGAAGGCCGCTCGCCCGGACGTCATCCATGTGAACGGGCTCGATTTCGCGGCGCACACAAGAGCGATGACAGACACGGCAATCCCAGTGCTGGTACAGGACCATGGAAGCCGTGCCGGGCGCGGACGATACAGGCGCCGCTGGGGTCTTTCGCGGATCGCCGCCGCTGTTTTCACCGACAGCGCACAGGCGCGCGCCCTCCTCGAGGAGGGCAGCCTGTCGCCGCGCGTACGCATATTTTCGGTGCCGGAATCATCGACCCATTTCGGTCCCGGCGACCAGAAAGACGCCCAAAAAGCAACTTCCACCTTCGGCGACCCGCTCGTGCTGTGGGTCGGCCGCCTCGATCTCAATAAAGACCCGTTGACGATGCTCGATGCGATCGAGTTGGCGGCGCCTGACCTTCCGGCCATGCAGCTTTGGTGTTGCTTTCACGAACAGCCAATGCTCGAACAAGTGAAGGCAAGGATCGCGCGATCGCCTGTGCTGAAGGAGCATGTCCACCTCCTCGGGCGAGTTCCCCACCAGACCATCGAGCTGCTCTGCCGAGCCGCCGACATCTTCATCGCTTCGAGCCACTACGAAGTAACCGGCTATGCGTTGATCGAATCGCTTGCGTGCGGAGCGGCGCCGGTCGTTAGCGATATCCCTTCCTTCCGACGGCTGAGGGGCGACGTCGGCGCTCTCGCTCGGGTCGGGGACGCCGGGAGTTTCGCAGCAGCGCTGAAACGGATGCGCGGATCAACCGCATAGAGTGCGGCGCGATGTGCTCGATCATTTCAGCACCGATCTGTCATTTGCGGCTGTGGGCCGGCAGTTGCGCGATGCCTATGAGGCGATTGTCGAGCGATGAAGATCGCACTCGTCGTCCCAGGCGGCGTCGATGATTGGGAACCCGACAGGGTGATCCCCATGATCCTATGGTTGATTGGGGATG
>CAWAWT010000022.1:0-14008 GCA_963785855.1 uncultured Alphaproteobacteria bacterium | reverse complement strand
GAGGCGGCGCCGTTTCTTGTAGAGCGTAACGGGGAAGGGTGATGGTCGAGCAGGACTATTACGAGCTGCTCGGCGTCCAGCGAGGCGCTGACGACGCAGCGATCAAGGCCGCCTATCGAAGCCTTGCCAAGGAATACCATCCCGACCGCAGAATGGCTGCAAGGAAAGCGAAGCGCACTTCAAGGCGATCAACCAAGCCTATGACGTGCTGAAGGATCCGCAGAAGCGCGCAGCTTACGACCGTTTCGGGCACGCGGCCTTTCAGAATGGCGGCAGCGGCGACCCGTTCGCCGATGCCGGGATGAATGGTTTCTCCGACATTTTCTCGACCATCTTCGGCGAGTTCATGGACCAGCGCGGCGGCGCTCGTCAGAACGCGGCGCGCGGCGCCGATCTTCGCTACGATATCGAGCTCAGCTTCGAGGAAGCGTTCACCGGCGTCGAACGGACGATCACTGTCGAGGCGCTCGGAGAATGCGAGGCGTGCGACGGGCGCGGTTGCCCGGTCTCGATCGCTGCACAAGCCACTGCAAGGCCTGCGGCGGAATGGGCAAGATCCGCACTCAGCAAGGCTTCTTCATGGTTGAGCGCGGCTGTCCCAACTGCCGCGGATCGGGCGAAGTCATCAGCAATCCGTGTGGCAATTGCCACGGCGAAGGCCGCGCGATCGGCCAGCGCAAGCTATCGATGAAGATCCCGGCCGACGTCGATGACGGCACTCGGATCCGAATTGCCGGCGAAGGCGAGGCCGGCATTCGTGGAGCAGCAGCGGCGATCTTTATCTGTTCGTTCACATGAAGCGACCCCCAATCACGCTCGTGAAGGGACGACCCTGATTGCGGAATGTCCGGTCAGCTTCACCACCGCGTCCCTGGGCGGAGCAATCCGCCTTCCGGGGATCGATGGAGTGGCCGTCGAGCTCAAGAATTCCAGCCGGCATTCAGTCGGGCGAGCAGCTGCGCCATCGCGGCGCCGGAATGAGCGTTCTCAACGGCCGCGGTCGCGGCGACCTCATGGCCCGGATACTGGTCGAGACGCCAACTCGAATGTCAGCCAAGCAGAAGAAGATTCTCGAAGAATTTCGAGACTCCGAAACCGGCGACGAATGCCCGGCGGTGAAAGGCTTCTTCACGCGCGTGCGGGACTATTTCGCCAACTGATCCGCGCTTCAGTCGGGTAGAAGCATTCCGAAAATCTGGGCGAAAAGCTCGGCCGCCGCATGAAGCTCGAAAGATGGCGTCCGAGCTGACCGATTCTCGCACTGGAAATATCCGATCTCCTGCCCGTCACGGACGACGAGGAGCGCGAAGGGTCGAGGAGATCCCGGCGGATTTCAGCTCTTCGAGCTGCTGAAGCGTCGGGGAACGCAGCAGCGCTCGATCGATCGGCTCCTTCGACTTGGCAGGAAACAGCCCCACCGGCTCGCTCGACGAATTCGCAACGATCGCCGGGAGCATGCCGGTGACAGCGAGACCAGCTAGCCTGGTCCTGCTGCTCTCGACCCGGTCGCCGCCTGCTACCAGCACCGTTCGATCGAAGCCGGTCAGCGCTCGCATCCGCCTCGCTCCGTCCTCCAGCATCGCCTTGCGCTCGCCCTTGCCGAGCCCTTCGATCAGGCGGCTGACCGACCCCAGACAGTCGCCGACGCCTTCCTCCACGCTCGGCAGGCCTTCGATCAGGATCGTATCCTCGAGCGACTGGAAGGCGATGTCGAAATGGCGCGGCTCGTCGAACAGATGAACCCGATAAGCGCGTGCGATACCGCTGCTTCCGCGTTGCCGAGCGAGGCTGTTGCGAAGGTCGTGGAGCGGTTGCGCAAGAGTGAATTCGGATAAGGGCTCGCCGACCAGACGCTGATGATATTCGCTGAGGAAACGTGCGCATTCTCCGACGCTCGAAGGATCATCCAGTCGTGCGAGAGCTCGAGCAGGAACCCGGCTGACTGGACGATCGCCTCAGTCATCGGCGAACACGCGATCGAAGATCGTATCGACGTGCTTCAGGTGGTAGCCAAGGTCGAACAGCGCTTCGAGATCGCCATTGGAGAGACGTTCGGACACCTCAGGATCGCCCTTCAGAAGCTCGAGAAGCGACATCTTGCCCGTCCAATTCCCAGACCTTCATCGCGTTGCGCTGGACGATGCGAGTAGGACTCTTCCCGGCTGAGACCGGCCTTCGTCAGGGCCAGCAAGACCCGCTGCGAGTGGATCGAGACCGCCCATTCGATCGAGGTTCTTCTGCATCCGCTCGGGATAAACGACGAGCTTGTCGACGACGCTCGTCAACCGTGCCAGCGCGAAGTCGAGCGTGATCGTCGCGTCGGGACCGATGAACCGCTCAACCGAAGAATGCGAGATGTCGCGCTCGTGCCACAGGGCGACATTTTCGAGCGCCGGAGTGACATAGCCGCGGACCATGCGCGAAAGCCCGGTAAGATTTTCCGTCAGCACCGGGTTGCGCTTGTGCGGCATTGCCGAGCTGCCCTTCTGGCCCGGGCGCGAAATATTCCTCCGCCTCGAGCACTTCGGTCCGCTGGAGGTGGCGGATCTCGATCGCGAGCCGTTCGATCGACGAGGCGATCACGCCCAAGGTCGCGAAGAACATCGCGTGCCGGTCGCGGGGGATGACCTGGGTCGAAACGGGCTCCACCGACAGTCCGAGCTCGGACGCAACATGTTCCTCGACCCTGGGATCGATATTGGCGAAGGTTCCAACCGCGCCCGAGATGGCGCAAGTCGCAACGTCGGCCCGAGCAGCGACGAGACGTTCGCGGTTTCTCGAGAATTCCGCATAGGCCTGCGCGAGCTTAAGTCCGAAGGTGACCGGTTCGGCGTGGATTCCGTGGCTTCGGCCGATGGTTGGCGTGAGCTTGTGCTCCGCCGCCCGCCTCTTCAGCACCTCGAGCAGGGAATCGAGATCGCCGATCAGCAGGTCCGCTGCCTGGCTCAGCTGCACTGCCAACGCCGTGTCGAGCACATCGGAGCTGGTCATGCCCTGGTGCAGCCAGCGACGCTCGGGCCCGAGCTTCTCGCCGGCCCATGTCAGGAAGGCGATGACGTCGTGCTTGGTCACCGCCTCGATTGCGTCGATCGCTTCGACGTCGAACGCGCCCAGCGCGTCGCGGTCGTAGGCGGAGCGGATGGTCTTCGCATCCTCGGCCGGAATCATTCCGATGTTTCCCATCGCCTCGGCCGCGAACACTTCGATCTGCCACCAGATGCGATAGCGGTTTTCAGCCGACCATATGGCCGTCATCTCGGGGCGGGAGTAGCGTGGAACCATGGTCGCGGCGGCTAGCAGAGCCGATGCCCGGCTTCAAATGTCCGCGACCGCGCCGTTTGCTAGGACCGTGAGGAAGACGATGCTGACCGGTGACGACATCGATCGAATTGTGTTCGGCTGCGGCAATTTCGGCGGAATTGGATCCTCGCCGAAATTGCGCGACGCCGGAGACGGTGAAGAGCAGGCTCTACAGCTGCTCGACCATGCCCGGGCGCTTGGACTTCGACGGTTCGATACGGCAAATACCTACGGCGGCGGAGCAAGCGAGATCATGCTTGGCAAATGGCTTCGCTCGCAAGGCCGGTCTTTCGTCGAGAAGGCCCAGATTGCGACCAAGGTCGGCAATCCAACCGGCTGCCCACCGGACCAAGCGCCGCTTAGCAGCAAGCAGATCGCCTATCATCTGGATCAGTCTCTCGGGCCGGTTGGGCGTCGAGCGGATCGATCTCTATTATCATTCACGAGCCTGACCCACGGACGCCGCTTGAAGAAACGCTCGGCGCAATGAGCCGCGCTGTCGAAGCCGGAAAGATCGCGCCGCTTCGGCATCTCCAATGCCTCGATAGGGGATGTGGAGGCGGTCATGAGCCTGCTGAAGGCGCCTCGCGTCGTGCTTCGAATATGTTCAGAACGAATATAGCCTGCTCGCAGCGGCGAATTCCGAAAGCGCTCATTCCCTCCTGCGCCGAGCATCGAGCTCCGCTACACCGCATTTCAGCCCGCTCGCGGGCGGGTTTCTTACCGGCAAATATCGCTTTGGCGACGAACCGCCGGCTGGTAGCCGGCTGGCTTGCGCTCCAGAGGTGTGCGCCGGCTATTCGAACGAATTATCCTTTGCGGCGATCGAGCTGTTGAGGCGAACCAGTGAAGAGAGAGGGGAGAGCATGGGCGAAGCGGCGCTTCGATTCGTGCTCGATACGCCCGGGGTTGACGGTTTGATCATCGCTCCGCGCAGGATCGAGCATTTCGCCAATCTGGGGTTCGAGCGGCAATGACGTCCAAAGCAATAGCAAGGGCAAGCCTTGGTGCGGCCGAGACTGACGTCGATTGTGGAACCGTCCTCCTGGTCCACGCCTTGCTGCTTGTTCATGCCGCCTCTGGAACGGTGATCGCCCTGCAAGGGTTAGAAGGCCCGATGGACCAGCGGACGCGAGACGAGGGCCTCGGCGCGGCGGAGGAAACTCGCGTCGTCGTTCGGCGCGCGCCGCTGTGGGCCGAATCACGACCTTCATCGCAATCGGCATACTGGCGCTCGTGGTTCGTCGCTCTCATCGCCGTGTGGATCGAGAGGCGGCCAATCGCCACTCACTTCCTCAAAGGAGAGTTCGAACGGCGCGGCGTCCAGGCGAAATATCACCTCGATAAGGTCGGGTTCCGGACCCAGCAGGTCAGCGACCTTGTCATCGGCGATCCCAGTCGGCCCGACCTGCGTCGCCAAGAACGCGATCATCCAGATGCGCCTCAAGCTCGATGGCAGCTTCGCAGTCTACCGCGTGGTGGCGAGGGGAGTGCGTCTGCGCGGACGACTGGTGCACGGCAAAGTCAGTTGGGGACAGCTCGACAAGCTTCTTCCACCACCAAGCAATAAACCGTTCCAACTCCCTGATATCGTTCTTGATGTAGCTGACAGCGGCATATCGCTCGCGACCCCGTTCGGGCCAGTGGGCGTCGCTCTAGATGGCAATGGCAAGCTCAGCGGCGGCTTCAATGGCCGGCTTGCGCTTTCGAGCCCGCAGCTGACGCCGGGCCGCTGCACTGCGATCGGGGTTCACACGAACCTCGCGATTTCGGTTGTCGGCCGCCGTCCCAGGGGTGAAGGGCCAGGTAACTCTTGCGAGTTTCAATTGCCCGGCGAGCCACTTTTCCGTCCTTGCCCCGAGGTTCGACGCCAAAGCGACCTTCAACGAGGCTTTCACCGACGTCGACGGCGGCGGCCGGATGGCGATCGGGAAGGTCACCGCCGGTGTCAATGGGCTCGCGCAGTTGGTCGGGGACATCACCTACAAGGGCTCGCTTGCCAATGTGAGCGGACGCGTCAGGCTGTCGGCTCGACGGTCGCGAATGGCGACAGCCACTGCCGAGCGCACGCACCTCGACGGCGCCTACCATCTCGGCATGCGAACCGGCACGTTCTCGCTGATCGCAGGCTTCGCAGCCGACAATTCAACGCTCGACCCCAAGATGCTCGACAGCGTCACCATTCCGCTTTCGGCCGCTGCAGGGACGCCGATCGGACCTGTCGCGACGAGCATCAGCAATGCGATCGGGCGCACTGCGAGCCGCTTCAATGCCGGCGGTCAGATCCGGGTCGTCAACTTTCCGGGCGGCGGCGCGGCGCGGATCACAAGCGCGGATATCAACGGGCCCCTCGGCGCTCGCGCCACCATCTCCGGCGGAAGCGGGGTCACCTTCTACTGGCCAAGGTCGCTGCTTCGGATCGACGGAACCATCGACATGGCCGGCGGCGGACTTCCGACTGGCCGAGTGGTTCTCCATCAACCACGTCCAGGCGGACCGCTCGGCGGAGTTGCTGACTTACAGCCCTACTGGCTGGAGGTCAGCGACTGGCGCTCGCGCCGGTTCGCTTCGGCCCCGGGCCAGGCGGATCGACCGCGCGTGACCACGTTGGCGCAGCTCGACGGGCCATTTCCAAACGGACGAGTCGCGGCACTTCGCCTTCCGATCCGAGGGACGGCTTGGACCGGGCGGCAATTTTGCGGTGGGTACGGCTTGCGCCGTCGTCGCCTTCAATTTTCTCCAGATGAGCTCGCTCCAATTGGGGCCGACGCGCCTTCCAATATGTCCGATTGGGCCGGCGATCATCTACAAGCGCGATGGCGGTCCACTGATCGCCGGTGCGCGGCTCATCAGCCCTGTCGTCAGTGGCCGTCTCGGAAGCTCGCCGTTCCACCTTGCCGCGGCCAACGGGCAAATCAGCGGCAAAGAGCTCGCTTTCAACAGCGTTGGGCTGCGGCTCGGCAAGTCCGCAACGCCGATCTTGCTCGACGCTTCAAGGCTTAGCGGAAGTTTCGCCGGGTCCAACCTCAAGGGCGTTTTCAGCGGCGCCAAGGCGACAATCGGAAACGTTCCGCTCCTCCTCGACAACGCGGCCGGGAGCTGGTCTTACCGCAATAAAGACCTCATCGTGGATAGCGCCCTCACGGTTTCGGACTCCAATTCCAACCCGCGCTTCTATCCACTTCGAAGCAACGATGTTCATTTGACCATCGCGGGCGATTACGTCCGAGCTTCGGGCTCGCTCCACCAGCCCGATACAGGCACCTTGATCACCAACGTCAACATCGAGCACCAACTCTCGACGGGTGCTGGGCGAGCGTTGCTGGACGTGCCTGGGATCACGTTCGGCCCGAAGCTCCAACCGGACCAGCTCACTCGGCTTAGCGAGGGCGTCGTTGCGCTCGTCAACGGAACGGTTCGAGGGCAGGGCAAGATCAACTGGAGCGAGGGCGGAAAGGTCAACTCGACGGGCGACTTCTCGACCCAGAATATGGATTTGGCAGCGCCCTTCGGACCGGTAGCAGGCCTTTCGACCAGCATGCATTTCACCAATTTGCTCGGGGTCGAAACCGCGCCCCACCAGGTCGCGAAGGTGGGCTTGATCAACCCGGGCATCACAGTGACGGACGGCGTCATCACCTACCAGCTGCTTCAAGGCAATCTGGTCCGGATCGAGCGCGGCGAGTGGCCGTTCATGGGCGGCCGTTTGATCCTCCACGAGACCGTTCTGAACTTTGGCGTCCCGAGCGCGAAGCGGCTGACCTTGAGCTTCAGGGCTTCGATGCGAAACAGTTCGTCGACAGCCTCGGCTTCCAGGGGATCGAGCTCACCGGCACCTTTGATGGAGTGCTGCCGATGATTTTCGACGAAAGCGGAGGTCGGATCGTCGGCGGCCGCCTCGATTCGCGACCCCCCGGCGGCGAGCTCAAATATTCTGGAACGAAACCGGGCGGGATGGCCGCTGGGATCGCCTTCGATCTGTTCAGCGATATCCACTACAAGTCCATGATTGTAAGGCTTAATGGCGATCTTGCGGGCGAGTTCGCAACCAAGCTCACGATCGAGGGTCCCTCGCTCGGTGAAAGCCATGGCCTCGTCGCTGGCCTCGTTCACTCCGTATTTTCGAAGATCCCGCTCAGGTTGAATGTGAACATCGACGGGCCGTTCCGGGCGATCATCCAGATGGCCAAGGCCTTCAAGGATCCGACTGAGACGATTGCTCCTGTGATGCCCTTCCCGATCAATTCGCCGGCGTTGAAGGTGGACGTGATCAGCACCACCAAGAACGAGCAGCAGTCCACCGGGCCGGCAGCTCCAAAACAACCTGCAACCCATTCGCCGCCAACTGGAGGAACCAAGTGATTAGAGCATGGAAATGCGCCGCGAGCATGGCCCTGGCCGTGCCGCTGGCCAGCTGCATCACGGTCAAAGCGCCGGACAAACCGATCGACGTCAACCTCAACGTCAACATCAGCCAACAGGTCGTGGTCCGAATAGCGTCCGACGTTCAGCAGATGATCCAGACCAACCCCCAGGCTTTCCCGCCCTCGCCGACGAAACCATGAAGATCATTCTCCTCATCGCAGCGATGACAAGCCTGCTGGGAGCCCCGCTTGTGGCACAGCCCTCGTCCCTCGCGGGTGCGATTCAGGCCGGCCAGGTCGGCGAGCGCTACGACGGCTATCTGGCGATCGTCGGTAATCCCGGGCCCCAGGTTCAGCGACAGGTCTCAGCCGTCAACATCCACCGCCGCAAGCTCTATATCGAACTGGCCGAGCGCAGGAACGTCACTGCAGAGTTGGTCGGCATGGCGACGGCCTGTCAGTTGTTCTCGAGGCTTTCGGTCGGCGAGGCCTATATGCAAAGCGACGGCGCCTGGCGCCGACGCGCGCCCGGACAGACCATCGCGCTGCCAGAATATTGCCACTGAAACACGAAGTTGAAAGTCTCACGCGCCCCTCGCGGTTGACTATCCAAACGCCGGTTCATAAAGGGTCCGCGCCTTGGCGGTGCTGCTTTCCGCCATGTTCCTCGTCCTTGCCCGGCCCCAATGATTTTCGGCGGGGGCGACGCACAGGGGAGAGACATGGCAGAGGATGATACCGACGAGGTCCCGAAGCTTCCACCAGACGCACGGCTCGAATCGCTCGATGAGCGGCTCGACCGATTGCAGCAAGCGGAAGCCAAGCGGACGGCCAAACGGCAGCCTGATTCCAATTATCAGGCGGGCCAGCTGGTCCTCAGTCAGCTCGTCGGTTGCCCGCTTGGCGGCGGAATTGTCGGCTGGCTGCTCGACCGCTGGCTCGGGACCAAGCCTTGGCTGATGTTGGTGATGCTGTTCCTCGGTTTCGCGGTCGGCGTCTGGAACGTCATTCGGATTTCAAACGAGGCCTCGAGGAAAGCTCGGGGCGAACAGGATTAGGGAACGAAAGTGGCGGCGACCGGCAAAATCGACCCGATGCACCAGTTCGTGATCGAGCCGATCGCGGGGTCGTTTCAGCATGGCAATCCGTTCGTCTTCACCAATAGCGCTTTATGGACCCTGATCGTGCTCGGAACGATCTGGGTGTTCATGTTCGGCGGGATGAAGCGCGAGCTGATCCCGGGCCGCTGGCAAGTCATGGTCGAAGGGTTGATCGCCTTCGTCGACGACATGGTGAACGTCAGCATCGGGCCCGACGGCAAGAGGTATCTTCCGTGGGTTTTCACCGCCTTCGTCTTCCTGCTGTTCGCCAACCTCATGGGCAACATGCCCTTGGGTATCTACGGACCCGCGCATCCGTTCACGGTCACGAGCCAGTTCACCTTCACGGGCGTGATGTCGATCATCACCTTCGCGATCGTACTCGGGGTCGGCTTCTGGAAGCACGGGCTTCACTTCTTCTCGCTGTTCGTTCCGAAGGATGCTCCGCTCGCCTTCAAGTTCATCGTCGCTCCGATCGAGTTCCTGAGCTTCCTGGTGCGGCCGTTCAGCCTCGGGCTTCGACCGTTCATCGCGATGTTCGCGGGTCACGTGCTCCTCGACGTGTTCGGAAATTTTGTCGTCCAGGCGCTCAACAGCCATAGCGCCGGGGGCATCGCAGTCTCGATCCTGTGTTTCTTGTTCATCATGTTCGTGAGCATGATCGAGCTGCTCGTCGCTGCGATCCAGGCTTACGTCTTCGCAATCCTCACCTCGCTCTACATCAGCGAGGCTGTAAACCTTCACTAACCCACGGATTTTTCAAAGGAGTTTAATCATGGACGTCGCTTCTGCGAAGCTTATTGGCGCCGGTCTCGCGGCGATTGGTGTCGGCGCCGCCGCTGCGGGTGTCGGCTATGTGTTCGGATCGTTCCTTCAGAGCGCGATCCGCAACCCGGCGGCATCCGACGGCCAGCAGGGCCGTCTCTACATCGGCTTCGCCGCAGCCGAGCTTCTCGGTCTGATGGCGTTCGTCATTGCGATGCTCATCCTCTTCGCTTTCTAAGCAAAGAAGGAGCGGGGTGAGCCCCGGAGAACTCAAGAATGCCTCAGCTTTCGCAGCTTTCCGAAGTCTATCTGTCGCAGCTCCTGTGGCTTGCGATCGCGCTCGGATTCATTTTCTTCGTGATCGCGCGGGGAATGGTGCCGAAGATCCAGGCGACCGTCGACGCCCGCGAAAAGCGCATTGCCGGCGACCTTGAAGCAGCTCAGCAGGCCCGCTCGGCTGCGGACGAAACCGAAGCCGCGTGGCGTGCCCGGATGGACGCCGCTCGCGCCGAAGCGGCGCAGATCGCCCAGGAAGCGAAGGCCAAGAGCGGGCGCGACACCGAGGCGAAGGTCAAGGCGGCCGCCGACAAGATCAATCTCAAGGTCGAAGTCCGCGCAAGCGAAGATTCGCAATTCCCTCGCCTCGGCCCGTTCCGAGATCGAATCGGTAGCCGCGGAAGCGGCGCAGGAGATGGTCGAGCGCGTGACCGGGCTAGTCGTCGACAGAAAAGAAGCGGCTGCAGCCGTGAAGGCGGAACTCAATGTCTAGCGCAATGCTGATGGCGGCGGTCGTTGCCGACGCGCCCGAGGCCGCGGAGCCGACCGCTTTCGCTTTGAATCCGGGCGGCTGGGTCGCGCTTGCGGTTCTGATCGTGTTCGCGCTCCTCATCTGGAAGAAGGTGCCGGGCGCGATCGGCCGGGCGCTCGATTCCAAGATCGCGCTGATCCGGGAGCAGCTCGCCGAAGCGGAGTCGCTCCGCAAGGAAGCCGAGGCGCTGAAGGCCGAATATGAGGCGAAGTCCGCCTCGGCCGACAGGGACCGCGAAGCGCTTCTCGAGCGTGCGCGGCACGAGGCCCAAGAGATCGTCGCCAAGGCGAAGATTCAATTCTGAAGCGTTGATCGAGCGCCGCACCCGGATGGCAGAGGACAAGATCGCGGCCGAAGAGCGAGCGGCGATCGACCAGCTTCGCTCGGCCGCGGCCGATGCAGCAGCAAAAGCTGCAGCGAAGATCATCGCCAATCGTCACGATGCCTCGAGCGACGCAAAGCTCGTCGATCAGGCGATCAGGGAAATCGCGCGCTAAGCCTTATTGCTGGTGCGAGCCGCCGCGCTCGCTAACGCCTTCAAGAGCTTCTGTGGCGCAGTCCTGGTCGGTTTCGCGGCTGAGGTCGCCGAGGCTAACGATCCCGCACAAGAGTTCCTCGTCGTCGATGACCGGAAGGCGCCTTACCTGGGCTTCGCTCATCTTGGTTGCGGCCTCCTCGACGTCGTCGTCGGCCCTTGCGCAGATCATTCCATCGCTCATCAGCTCACGCACCGGAGTGTCGGGCCCATAGCCCTTCGCGATGCAGCGCACTGCGATATCCCGATCCGTGATCATTCCGACCAGGCGCTCCCCGTCGGTGACTGGAATCGAGCCTGCATCGGCGCTGAGCATGAACGACGCCGCCTGCTGCACGGGCTGATCGGGGCGCACCGTCTGAACGTTGCGCGTCATTACATCTCTGACTTTCATCGTCGCTCTCCCTCGGAAATCCGCCCGAAAACGAACGGCCGGAGGCCGCCGTTCCCGCGCTTAAGGGGTATTCTCGGTCAGGAGGTCATAGGTCGCGACGAGCTCGTCCTTCTGGTTGAAGACCTCGACCGCCCAGCGAACCTGTCCGGTCTCCTCGGACTTGATCGACTTGGACCGAACAGTCAGCTCCACTGCGAACCGAATCGCCGGGATAGACGGGCGTTAGGAAGCGCAAGATTCTCAAGGCCCGTATTGGCGAGCACCGGCCCTGGCTCGGGATCGACGAACAGCCCCGCCGCGAAGCTCAGAAGCAGATAGCCATGGGCAACGCGGCCCTCGAAGATTGGCGAGGCCTTCGCCGCCTCCTCGTCCATGTGCGCATAGAATTTGTCGCCGGTGAATTCGGCGAAATGCTCGATGTCGTCGATGCGTTATCGTGCGGCAGGGGTCGTCCAGGTGTCGCCGATGCGAAAGCTCGCTCATCTTCAGGCGGAAGGGGTGGACTGCGATCACATGCTTGGGCGCGCCTGGCACATATTGTTCGGTGATCGCCGCGATCATCGCGGGCGTGGACTGGAGCGCGGTGCGCTGCATGTAATGCTTCACACCGCGAACGCCGCCCATCTCCTCGCTTCCGCCGGCGCGGCCGGGGCCGCCGTGAACGAGCACCGGAAGGGGCGATCCGTGGCCGGTCGATTCCGCCGCATTGTCGCGGTTCAGGACGAGCATCCGGCCGTGATAGGCGGCCGCGCCCCTGATGAACTCGCGCGCCGCTTCGGGCGAATGGGTGAACAGCGAAAGCGCGAGGCTGCCCCGGCCTCGATTCGCGAGCGAGATCGCATCGTCCAAATCCGTGTAGGGCATGATGGTCGACACCGGCCCGAACGGCTCGCAGTCGTGGACCGCGGTTGTCGCTCCAGGGATCGTCGGTCCTCAGAAGCACCGGGGGAAGGAATGCGCCGCCAGAAATCGGCGGTTCGGCATCCGGATCGCCCGAGACGATGCGCGCTCCGGCCGCTTCGAGCTCGCGAATGCGGTCGCGCACGTCGTCCCTCTGGCTGATGCTGACGAGTGCGCCCATTCGCGTGTCTTCGGCGCGCGGGTCGCCGACCTTGGTCTTCGCGAGCCGTTCGCGAGAGCGCCTGCTCGACCGCATCGAGATATTGCGCCGGCGCCATCGCCCGTCGGATGGCGGTGCACTTCTGCCCGGCCTTGACCGTCATCTCGGTCGCGACTTCCTTGATGAAGAGATCGAACTCGGGTGTGCCCGGTGCAGCGTCTGGCCCGAGCAATGAGGCGTTGAGGCTGTCCTGCTCAGCGACGAACCGCACAGATTCGCGGACGATTGTCGGATGCGACTTGAGCTTGAGCGCGGTCTGAGCTGAACCGGTGAAGCTGACCACGTCCTGGCCGATCAGATGGTCGAAGAGGTCGCCGACGCCGCCGACGATCAGCTGAACCGCGCCGGGCGGAAGAATGTCTGCCTCGATCATGATTCGAAAGGCGGCTTCGGTGAGGTAGGCAGTGGCCGAAGCCGGTTTCACGATCGCTGGAACGCCCGCGAGGATCGTCGGCGCAAGTTTCTCGAGCATGCCCCATACGGGAAAGTTGAAGGCGTTGATGTGGACCGCTGCGCCCTGGAGCGATGAATAGATGTGCTGGCCGACGAAGGTTCCGTTCTTCGACAGGCCCTCGAGCTCGCCATCGAGCAGCACATGCGCATCCGGAAGTTCGCGCCTGCCCTTGGACGAGAAGGAGAAGAGCGTGCCTGCCCCGCCTTCGATGTCGATCCATCCGTCCTTGCGGGTTGCGCCGGTCAAATAGTTGAGCTCGTACAACTCTTCCTTGCGTGCCATGATCGCAAGGCCGAGCGCTTTCATCATCCGCGCTCGCTCGTGGAAGGTGAGCTTTCGAAGCGCCGGACCGCCGACCTCCCGGGCATGGCGAAGCATCGCCCCGAAATCGACGTCCGCCCGAGCCGGTCGTCGCCACCGGCGCGCCATCGATGGCGCTCGGGATCTCGATCACGCTGTCGCCGGCGATCCACCGATCGCGCTCGTAATTTAAGAGCTTGAGAAGTCTTCATGCGCGGCCCCTTAGAGGAAGTTTAAGGCAAGCAGGAGGGGGCGATGATCGACCGTTACGGCCGATCTCCATCGACGACATCGAGCAGGCGCGCGAGCGCATCGCGGCACCGTGCTGCGAACTCCGCTGGTGCGGCTCGACCTTGGCAGCGGCCGTCCCGAAATCTGGCTCAAGCTCGAAAACCTCCAGCCGACCAATGCCTACAAGATCCGCGGCGCCGCGAATGCCGTGGCGCGCCTCTCGAACGAAGAGCGCGCGCGGGCGTGTGGACGATCAGCGCCGGCAATGCGGGGCAGGGCGTCGCTTATGCGGCGCGGGCAGTTCGGCATCCCCTGCACCGTCGTCGCGATCGAAACGCGCGCCGCAGACCAAGCTCGACCGCATGCGTGCGCTGGGAGCGACCATCGTGCCCGTCTCCTATGACGAGCCTGGGTCGCAGCCGAAACGCATCAATTCGAGGGCCTCGACGGCACCTTCATCCATCCCTTCGACAATCACGATTTCATCGCCGGCCATGGCACGATGGGGCTGGAGATTCTCGAGGATCTACCCGAAGTCCGAACCGTCATCTGCGCGATCGGCGGCGGCGGCCTGATCACCGGCGTCGGAAGTGCGATCAAGGCGCTCAAGCCCGAAACAAAGGTGCTTGGCGCCGGC
>CAWAWT010000021.1:0-3901 GCA_963785855.1 uncultured Alphaproteobacteria bacterium | reverse complement strand
CAATCATCGGCACCTACATGGTTCGCCTCGGCAAGAGCGGCTCGATCATGGGCGCGCTCTACAAGGGCTTCTGGACCGCGACGATCCTTGCGATCCCAGCGATCTACGGAGCCTTCCGCGTCTCGCTTGGCAGCGATCTCAATGCGACCATCGGCGGCGCCGGCTCTGGAACGCCAGGCGGCGTGACGACGGCCGCGGCGGGATCCTTCACAGGCATGGATCTCTTCTATTCCAGCCTGATTGGTCTTGCCGTCACCGCGCTGATCGTCTGGATCACTGAATATTACACCGGCACCAATTATCGCCCGGTCCAGTCGATCGCTCGCTCCAGCCAGACCGGCCATGGAACGAACATCATCCAGGGTCTCGCCGTCAGTCTCGATCGACCGCGCTTCCAACTCTCGTCATCGTCGTCGGCCTGATCTCTAGCTACCAGCTCGCGGGCTTCTTCGGAGTCGCGTTCGCGGCGTCCGCGATGCTTGCCCTTGCCGGCATGGTTGCGTCGCGCTCGACGCCTACGGACCGGTAACCGACAACGCGGGCGGGATCGCCGAGATGTCGGGCCTCAGGAGGACGTGCGCAGCCCGCACCGACGCCCTCGACGCGGTCGGCAACACGACCAAGGCCGTCACCAAGGGCTATGCGATTGGCTCGGCCGGCCTCAGCGGCGCTCGTGCTGTTCGGCGCCTACACCGCCGACCTTCGTGAGTTCGGAAGCCGGATCGGAGTCACCACCGATCTCGACGAATTGTTCAGCCTATCGAACCCATATGTGATCGTCGGCCTGCTCCTCGGCGCGCTGTTGCCATACCTGTTCGGGGCGATGGGCATGACCGCGGTCGGCCGTGCCGGCGGCGCAGTCGTCGAGGAAGTGCGTGGGCAGTTCCGCGATAATCCCGGAATCATGGATGGTTCGGTCCGCCCGAACTATGCTCGCACAGTCGATCTCGTGACCCGCGCCGCGATTCGCGAGATGATCATCCCGTCGCTGCTTCCGGTGCTCGCTCCAATCGTCGTCTACTTCGTGATCGGCGCCGTCGCCGGCAGAGAGAACGGGCTCGCAGCAGTCGGCGCGCTCCTCCTTGGAGTGATCGTCTCTGGGTTGTTTGTCGCCATCTCGATGACCTCGGGCGGTGGCGCTTGGGATAATGCCAAGAAGTATATCGAGGACGGCAATTACGGGGGCAAGGGCTCCGAGGCCCACAAGGCCGCTGTCACCGGCGACACCGTCGGCGATCCCTACAAGGACACCGCAGGTCCGGCCGTCAATCCAATGATCAAGATCACCAACATCGTCGCGCTGCTTCTGCTTGCGGCGCTGGCCGCGCACGCCGCAGCCTGAATTTTCCTATGGCTCAAGCCAGAGCCCCGCTGTCATTGCGACAGTGGGGCTTTTCTTTTGCGCTCCAAGCGAGTTGAAAGCCTCATCATGGCACATGCGATCCGAATCCATCAGACGGGCAAGCCCGACGTTCTAAAATGGGAAGAGGTCGAGATTGGAGATCCCGGAGCCGGCCAGGTGAAGTTGCGCCAGGAAGCGGCGGGCCTCAACTTCATCGACGTCTATCACCGAACCGGACTCTACAAGCAGCAATTGCCGTTAACTCCGGGTGTCGAGGGCGCGGGCGTCGTTGAATCGGTCGGCGAGGCCGTGACCAACGTGAAGCAAGGCGACCGCGTCGCTTATGCTGGTCCGATCGGCGGCTATGCCGAGGAGCGGCTGATCGACGCCGACCGGCTGGTGAGGCTTCCGGATGGAATCTCGACCGAACAGGCGGCAGGAATGATGCTTCAGGGCATGACCGCGCAGATGCTGCTGCGCTCGGTGTTCCCGGTCGCGAAGGGCGACATGATCCTCGTCCACGCCGCCGCGGGCGGCGTCGGCCTCATTATGTGCCAGTGGGCTGCAGCTCTTGGCGCGACTGTGATCGGGACGGTTGGAACGGAAGAGAAAGCCGAGCTCGCGCGCGCGCACGGCTGCGCTCACCCGATCCTCTATTCGAAGCAGGATTTTGTCGCCGAGGTGAACAGGATCACAAATGGCGAGAAGCTGCCGGTGGTTTACAATTCCGTCGGCCGCGATACTTTCCTGAAGTCACTGGACTGCCTGAAGGTGCGCGGGCTTATGGTGAGCTTTGGCAATGCGTCGGGGCCGCCCAAACCGATCCCACCCAACCTGCTCGCGCAGAAGGGTTCGCTGTATCTGACGCGACCCACCCTGTTCCACTACATCGCTACCCGCGAGCAGCTCGAGCAGAGCGCGGGCGAGCTGTTCGATGTGGTCGAGAGTGGGAAAGTGAAGATCGAGGTCAAGCAGCGCTTCGCGCTCAAAGACGCCGCGCAAGCGCACCTGCAGCTAGAGGGCCGCAAGACCACAGGCTCGACGATCCTGACGATCTAGTTCGTCAGCGCCTTCACATTTCAAAGTCGCGCCGCTAAGCCTCCGCGACTTTTCGCGGACGGAGACGGGACTGTTGGCCAAAGAAGAATTACTCGAGATGCGTGGGACGGTAGTGGAGCTGCTACCCAATGCGATGTTTCGCGTCCGTCTCGAGAACGGCCATGAGATCCTTGGCCATACCGCTGGCAAGATGCGCAAGAACCGGATCCGCGTTCTGACCGGGGACGACGTTCTTGTCGAGCTGACACCCTATGACCTCACCAAGGGCCGAATTACCTATCGCTTCATGCCCGGCCGTGGAGGCCCGCCCGGCTACACGGGCTGATCGTCGATGCGGCTGATCCTCGCTTCGGCGAGCCCGCGCCGTCTCGACCTGCTTGCACGCATCGGAGTCAATCCTGACGCGATCGTCCCTGCCGACATCGACGAGAGCGTTCGAAACGGCGAGCTGCCGCGCGACCATGCGCTGCGGCTTGCGCGCGAGAAAGCGCAAGCCGTCGCCGCGAAGGAACCGGACGCTTTCGTTCTGGCTGCCGACACCGTTGTTGCCGTCGGCCGGCGCATTCTCCCCAAGGTCGAAGATGAAGAGACGCTGCGGGCCTGCATGGTCTTGCTCTCAGGCCGCCGGCACCGCGTGCTGACGGGCGTGGCGCTCGCGGACCCCGGCCATGGCATCCGTGAGCGACTGGGCGAGACAATGATCGCAATGAAGCGACTGAGCGCGGAAGAAATCGACTTTTACGCCGGTCATGGCGAATGGCGCGGCAAGGCCGGGGGCTATGCGCTCCAAGGCTATGGCGAGGTCTATGTCCGGCACATCGCGGGAAGCTATTCCAACGTTGTCGGGCTGCCGCTTGCCGAGACGCGGACGCTGCTGAAATCCGCAGGTTATCCGATTGCCTGAATGGCTGATCGAGCGCGGGATCGGCGAAACCCGCGCGGCTTTGGTCGACAATGGCGAGATCATCGAGGCGCGCGTCGCGCGCGAGGGAGCGACGCCGGCAGGGACAATTTTGAGAGCTCGCTTGACCGACGTCGGAACGAGAGGCCGCAATGCGGTTGCGAGGGATGAGCATGGGACCGAGTATCTCCTTTCGCGCGGCGCAGCGGAGAAGACCGAAGGCGCAACGATCGCCATTGAAGTGACACGCGAGGCGGTCCCCGGCAGCGAGGCCTGGAAGCGGCCGCTGGCAAAGTTGGCGAGCGAGGAACCACGCGACGCATTTGCGCTTCACGGGCGCGATTTGCCCTTCCCTGCGTCGGTTGACGAGCTCGCCGAAGCGGGTTGGCCCGAACTGATTGACGAAGCCCGAGCGGGTGTCATTCGGTTCGTCGGCGGCGAGCTTCGGATTTCGCCGACACCGGCGATGACGTTGATCGATGTCGACGGCTATCTGTCGCCAGCTGAGCTTAGCGTGAAGGGCGCGCTCGAAGCGGCCCGAGCGATCCGGCGACTGGACATCGGGGGTTCGATCGGGATCGACCTCCCAACTGCTGGAA
>CAWAWT010000020.1:0-14494 GCA_963785855.1 uncultured Alphaproteobacteria bacterium | reverse complement strand
TGTTATGTTAGTTTTACTTGGTTCCAGTTCGTGTACTTCTCTGCACTGCCCAAGGCCCTTGAAGTTGGAGAGCTCAATAGATTCCAGCCGTGCGAGCCTCGAGATCATCATGTTGATTGCGACTTAGACGTCCGGCGGTCTCATCCGACGCGCCCGCAGCGAACAGGTGAAGCTTGGCCGAAGGCGGCACGTTCAGCTCGGTTCGCGCCGAGCGCAGCTCACTCACGAGGCGAACCAGCCAGTCGAGCTCGGCCTTCGCTTGGTGGTCGATCTGCGCTTGCGGGTCCGGCCACTTCGCGACGATCAGCTCGTAAGGCCGCTCGTTCGCATTCCACAGCTCCTCGGTGATGAAGGGCATCAGCGGGTGCAGCATCACCAAAATTTGATCGAACGCCCAGGCTGCGACGGCCTTGGTTTCTTCGTCAAACGCGCCTTTGTTGAGCTCGACGTACCAGTCGAAAAACGTGCCCCAGACGAAATGGTAGATGGCGTCCGCCATCTCGTCATAGCGGAGCTCGTCAAAGGCTTGGTCAAGCTTGGCGAGCGTCTCGACGACCTCGCCAATGATCCATCGGTTGACCGGCAGCTCGGCAACAGGTGCGGCAATGCCGGCACTCGCACCGACGCCGTTCATCTGAAGGAAGCGAGCAGCGTTCCACAGCTTGGTCGCAAAGTTACGGTAGCCCTCGACCCTCTTCTCATCGAGCTTGATGTCGCGACCTTGGCTTTCCATCGCCGCGAGCGTGAAGCGCAAAGCGTCGGCGCCATATTTGTCGATAAGACCGAGCGGATCGACCGTATTGCCCTTCGACTTGGACATCTTCGCGCCCTTCGAGTCGCGGACGAGACCGTGCAGGTAGAGGGTTTTCCACGGCACCTCGCGCGTGAGCTCGATGCCCTGCATCACCATGCGTGCATCCCAGAAGAAGAGGATGTCGAAGCCAGAGATGAGGACGTCGTTGGGATAATGGCGCGTGAAATCCTCGGTCTCCTCGGGCCAGCCGAGCGTTGCGAAGGGCCAGAGCGCCGAGGAGAACCATGTGTCGAGCACGTCTTCGTCCTGCCGAAGCGGTTGGCCACCGGCCGCTTCGCGTGCTTCCTCTTCGGTCTCCGCGACGAAGACTTTCCCATCCTCGGAGTACCAGGCGGGGATCCGGTGGCCCCACCAGAGCTGGCGCGAGACGCACCACGGCTGGATGTTCTCGAGCCAGTTGAACCAGGTCTTGGTCCAGGTCTCGGGCACGACCTTGATGTCACCCTTGCGAACCGCCTGGAGCGCCGGAAGCGCGAGCTTGGCGGCATCGACATACCATTGGTCGGTGAGCCACGGCTCGATCGCAGCGCCCGAACGGTCACCGAACGGCGTCGGGATGACCCGGTCTTCGACCCGGACCAACGCGCCTTCATCTTCAAGCTTCGCGACGACTGCCTTGCGCGCATCCTCGCGAGTTAGGCCGAGCAGATCCTGGGGGATAAGGCCGTCCGGGGTCTGCACCACGCAGGCCCTCGCGTCGAACATATTGAGCATGTTGGAAGGCCTGAAGCCGGCGCGCTTGCCAACCTCATAATCATTGAAATCGTGCCCGGGGGTAATCTTGACCGCCCCCGACCCGAGCTCGGGATCGGCGTGCTCGTCGGCGACGATCGGAATCAGCCGGCCGGTGATCGGATGCCTGATCTGCTTTCCGATCAGCGCCCTATAGCGCTCGTCGTCGGGATGGACTGCGACAGCCATGTCGGCGAGCATTGTCTCGGGCCGCGTCGTGGCGACTTGGATCGCGCCATCATTGTCCGCGAGCGGATAGGAGAGGAGCCAGAACTTGCCCTGGACGTCCTTCGTCTCAACCTCGAGATCGCTGATCGCTGTCTGGAACTTGGGATCCCAATTCACGAGACGCTTGTCGCGGTAGATCAGGCCGCGCCTGTGGAGCTCTACGAAGACGTAAGTGACCGCGCGCTGGTAGCCCTCATCCATCGTAAATCGCTCGTGCGTCCAGTCGCAACTGGCGCCGAGGCGGCGCAGCTGCCGCGTTATCGCTCCGCCGGACTGAGCCTTCCATTCCCAGACATGCTCGAGGAAAGCCTCGCGGCCGATCTCCGATCGGCTGAGACCTTGGCTCTCGAGGTTCCGCTCGACGACCATCTGAGTTGCGATCCCGGCATGGTCGGTGCCGACGACCCAAAGCGCATCCTTTCCGACCATCCGCTCGCGCCGGGTGAGTATATCTTGAAGCGTAATGTCGAGGGCGTGCCCGATGTGGAGCGAGCCCGTGACGTTCGGCGGCGGCATGACGATCGTCCACGGCTTCGCCTCGGGACGGTCCGGCGCGGAACAGCCCTTCCCGCTCCCAATGCTCATACCATCGGTGCTCGATTGCGGTCGGGTCGAAGGTCTTGGAAAGTTCACTCATGACCGCTCGCGGTTAGCGATGCGGCACTGCAGCATCAACCTCGCTCGCCGTGTCCACGCGCTGGAGGAGCGGTCACGATCGCGTCCGGGACAGCCGCGCCTTCGCCCAGCCACTGCCGTTCCCAGCCGAACACTTCGTGATACCATTGGACCGAATTCTTCGGCTTCAGCACCCAATGGTTCTCGTCCGGAAAGATCAACAGGCGCGACGGGATGTTGCGGCGCTGGAGGGCGGTAAAGGCGGCGATCCCTTGCGTGTAGGGAATCCGGAAGTCGTGCTCGCTGGTGACGACCAGCTGAGGCGTCTTCCAGCTGGTCACGAAATTGACCGGGTTCCAGCGCTCGAATTCCTGCGGCGCAGAATAATAAGGATGCCCGCCATGCTCCCATTCGTCGAACCAAAGCTCTTCGGTCTCGTAGGCCATTGCACGGGCATCGAAAACGCCGTCATGCTGGACGATGCACTTGAACCGCTGAGGCCAATTCCCCTCGATCCAGTTCATCATGTAGCCACCGTATGAGCCGCCGAGCGCGCAGGCATTGTTTGCCTCGAGCTGGGAATCGTGGGCGGTGGCATAAGCCAAGCCTTTTTGAAGGTCCTCGAGCGGCCAGCCACCCCAATTCCTGTTGATCGCGTCGCTAAAGGCCTGGCCGTAGCCGGTAGACCCGTGGAAATCGACGCTGACAACCGCGTAACCTGGAGCCGAGAAAAGACGCGGGTTCCAGCGGTAGGACCAACTGTTGTTGAAGGTTCCCTGCGGTCCGCCATGAACGACGAATGAAATCGGTAGCGGCGTCGTGACGTTCGCGGGCTTGAGCACAAAGCCCCAGACGGTGTCATTATTGGCGCCGGCGAAGCTAAACTTGTTGAAGGTGACGCCGTCGAGCTGCGCCAGGAGAGCGTGGTTGAGATCGGTCAGCTTCGTGGCTTTGCCGTTCTGGTCGAGCCAGTACAGGTCATCCGGCGCCATGATGCTGTTCATCGTGGCGATCGCGCCGCCGCTGCGTAGGGAATGGACATTGCCGAAATTGCCATCTCCGGTCAGGCGCATGACCTTTCCGCTTTGCGCATCGATTCGGAAAACCGGGTTCTCGAGCGTGTCTTCAGCTGTCACGAAGAGGCTTCGGCCGTCCTTCGCCCACTCGATCGAGCCGACGGAGCGGTCCCAGGCCTGGGTCAGCGGACGAACTTGTCCCGAGGCGAGGTCACGCAGCATGAGGACCTGCCTGTCGGCCTCATAACCAGGCCGCGCCATTGCGACATAGGCGAGCATGTGCCCGTCAGGTGAGATCGTTGGAAGCGTGTCGGTGCCATCATTCGCGTCAGTCAGATTGATGGCCGGAGCGCTCCCGTCCGCCGGTGCCGCGAAGATGTCTAGATTGGTCGAGAGCTCTTCGGTGCGGCCCGCTTCCCGAAGCGCAAAATAGACGATCCGGCCGTCGGGCGAGATTGCGATCTCCTCGCCTCCGCCGAAGGGCTTCGAGGGCGTGTCGCCGACGAGAGCGCCTTCGATTGGAACGCCAGTGCCACTGAGCTTCCCACCCGCGATCGCAAAAGTGAACAGCCGCGAGCGCGTTCCTGGCTCTTCCCAGCTGTCCCAGTGGCGGATGAAGAGCTGATCGAAGGTCCGGCCGGACCCGATCTTCGAGTTCGCCGGAAGCCCAACGCAATTGAGATCCGCGCAACGAAGATCCCGATCGGCCCAGACGGCGACCATCGTTCCCGATGGCGCAATTTTGAACCCGCCAATGTCGCCCTTGAAATCACTCACCTGAACGGCCGAGCCGCCGGTGGGCATCCGGAATAATTGATCCTGGTCGCCAACGGCCATCAGGAACCACAGCGCCCCGTCCGCGCCAAAGACCGCGTCGTGGCCCTTCTCGGCTCCAGAGACGGGCCGCGGCTGAGCGCCGGCCTTTGTGAGATCGAGCAGCTCGAGCGTGTTGACGCGCTTGTTCTTGCCCCAGTCGGTGGTGGAAACGGTGAAAACCGCCCAATGCCCGTCCGGAGAGACGTCCGGCGCCCCAAGGCGGTGCATGGACTGAAGATCCACCGGAGTCTCATCGGCCGGGCGGCGACCGGCGACTCGATGATTGCGGCGGCGGCGGTGAGGAGCAGCGCTAGCTTGGTCATGACGCAGGCGTAGCAAAGCTGCGCCTGGGTGCAAGAATCAGAGCGGCCGCCCCGTGATCCGCGAGATCTCCCGCTTCACATGTTCGTCGACCATTTGCGGAAGGTTGTCGTCGAGCCACTGCTTCAGGATCGGCCGAAGCATCTCCCGAACCATTTCTTCGAGCGGGTTCACCTGCGGTGCTGCAGGGATCGTCGCGGCGACCGTCTGAAGCTGCTCGAGCGACTGCCGGCTCTGTCCGGCGACATCCTCGTCCACAAGCGGCGGTCCGAGGTCGACTGGCGGAGCGAGCGGTTCATTGAGCTCGAGAACATCGTCCTCCGCCGTCATCTCGCGAGGCGGCTCGTCTTCGAGCACGTCGACAGACCGCGCTGTAGTGCGCAATTCTTTTTCCTCGGCGATCACTTTCTTGATCGAGGCGAGGATGTCTTCCATCGAGGGTTCGCGGCCGGGCGACTGCATGGTGGAGACGATAGCTTCATTGCCGCGGCGAAGTCACGCCGCAATCGGCGCAATATTTTCGTTTAGCGGCGGCCCCGTTCGGTGCCGGTCGTCGGTGGCGGGGTCACAGTCGTTGTCGGCGCCGGCAACTGCGTCACGCCAGTCGGGGCCGGAGGGGTCGGGTCGTTGCCCGCCGGCGTGATCGCTGAAGTGACGATCGGATTCGCAGGCATCTCCTGCGGACTTACCGTGCGGGTCGCGGCCGGGACGTGTGCCGGATCGCTCGCCCAGTCATTCCAGTTGTTTGCAACGCGCCGATAATTGCCGAGTGGATCGTAAAGGGGGCCACCGTCGAGGCCTAGATCCTGAGCCTGCGCCTGGCCCATCGCGTTCAGGAGTTGGAAGCCTGCGACATAGGAATTGCGCTTCGCGGTCACGAGCGCGACCTGCGAGTTCAGAAGATCCTGCTCCGCATTCAGCACTTCGATGATCGTGCGGGTGCCGACGCTCTGCTCTGCACGGTTGCCCTCGAGCGCGAGCTGGTTGGCTTTGACGGCGACCGTCTCAGCCCGGATCTCCTCCTGGGAGGCCTGATAATTGGCGAATGCCGCGCTACTTTGCTGCACGACCGCCCTTTCGGTTCCGACCACCTGCTCACGAAGCTGGCCCTGCTGGGCCTGCGCCTGGCGGATTCGAGCGGCCGGAAGTCCACCCTGGAAGATCGGGATACTGGCACCGAGGCCGATCCCGGTTTGAAAACCCGAGCTCGAGCCCTGGCCCGAGTTGCCGGCAATGGTTGTCAGATAGTCGCCGCTTGCCTGCGCCGACAATGTCGGCAGCCTGCCTGCCTTCGCGACATTCACGTCATAGCCGGACGCGACTTCCTGTCGGGAGATCGCAAGCAGATCGGGGTTGCTCGCAAGTGCGATCTTGACCGCCTCGTCGGCAATTGTCGGAAGTGGCGGCAATGGAGGCGGCGGAGCAAGGTCGCCCGGAGGATGGCCAATCTGCTGCCGATACGTCGCTTCGCTCGAAGTCGCATTGCCTTGAGCGGTCGCGAGCTGCGAATAGCCGAGCTGCAAGCGCGCCTCGGACTGGGCAACGTCGGTGCGGGTCAGGTCGCCGATTTGGAAGCGATCGCGGGTCGCCTCGAGGTTCGTCTGGAGAACCTTAACGTTGTTCTGGTTGAGCTCGACGATCGCTCGGTCGCGAATCACATCCATGTAGGCCGCGACCGCGTTGGTGAATACATCGCCTTCGACCGCGGTCAGCGTCGCTCGACCCGCCTCGACGCGAGTTTCGGCAGCCTTGACGTTATTGCGAACGCTGCCGCCGTTGAACAAAGGGTAGCTTAGTTGCACCCCACCGGTGACGACCGGCCCTTTCCCGGTGCCGCGATAGATGCCGCTCTGAGTGACGTAGCGGTTGAGCCCTACGGTCGCGCTGACCTGCGGCCGCCCTGCTGCCTTGGCGATGGCAACCTGTGCGTCGCTCTGCTGGAGGGTCTGCCGTTGCGCGGTCAGCGTCGGATTGGTGTGATAGGCCGAAACGAGCGCATCGCGCAGCGTGTCGGCGCTGGCCGTTCCGGCCATCAGTGCTGCGATCAGCGACCCGGTGAGAAGCTTGCGAACCACTCGAAGAACCTCTTTTAGAAAATGAATGCCTTGGGACGCGCGAAGCCGGGGAGCGCCGGAGCTCCAGCGTCGCGCAAGGACAGATAACCGAATGCGCCGCCCGCCTTGCGACCGATGACCAGCCGGGTAATCCCGCGGTCAACCAAGGCCGCGCCGAGGCTGCCGCCGTCGGCCAGCTGGTCAATGATCGCATCGGGAAGATATTCGACAGCGCCGTCGATCAGGATTTGATCGTAAGGAGCGCCCTTTTTCAAGCCGTCCTTAAGCGGCCCCTCGACCACATCAATGCCGTGACCTCTCGCCTCTGCAGCAAGCGTGGCGGAGTTTTCGAGCGCCGTCACCGAAACGCCCATCGCCTTCAGAACAGCGGCCGAATAGCCGGTTCCAGCACCCACGACGAGCGCGCGCTGGCCGCGAGCGGGCCTCATCTGCATGAGAATGGAGCCGAGTACGGAGGGAGCGGAAAGGTAGCGGCCTCGCCCATCGACACGGCGCGGTCGACGTAAGCGAGCGAGCGCGTCGGCGCTGGAAGGAAGGTCTCACGAGCGACCGCCGCCATCGCATCCAGAACGGCAGGATCGGTGACGCCCTCGGGCCTCAGCTGATTTTCGATCATCGCCGCGCGCGCGGCGGCGAAATCGGGAGTTGGGGTCTGCACCGGTCATTGCTGTCATATGCCTATAATACACTTAAATTTCAAGAAGGCTCATATCTGTGACTTGCTTCTGCGCCAACCGCCCTTTGTCGAATTCGGCCGCCTGTTGCATCGGGGTTGACCCGACCGCGGCCCTCGCGGCAAAGCAGCCCCACTCTCCCGGCCCGATGGCGGAGTGGTTACGCAGAGGACTGCAAATCCTTGCACGCCGGTTCGATTTCGGCTCGGGCCTCCAACCACACTTAAGTTATTGAGTCTTCACGATAATTCGACATAACATGGCGGAATTCGTGGGGATTCTAGACCTGAATCCATCTGCGGAGACTGCCGATGATAGGCCGATTAGACGCGAAGTCGCCGCCAGTCTCTGCGGCCAAATTCTGGCGCACGGTTTTGCCGGAACCGTGAAAGAGACCGAAAAGTCGACGATATGACTGGTCGGTAGCCCGACCAGGCCGGCGAGCAAAATCTAGTCGTCTTGCGGTTCGATTTCGAATTGTCTGTAGCCGCGAGCTTCGCAAACTGCACTCCGAATTACAATCACCCTATTGTGGCCGATAACGGACGGTCTGCTTCCGGATGAGGAAAAGCTAAAACGGACGTTCGGAATGTGAGCGTAGGGACTGACTGTCGCGCTCTTGCAGAGCGGCCAAAGAAGTACGAGTTACTGCATTTCTTACTGTAAGTAGTGATCCCCTGGACGAGCCAAGCCTGGGAAAACGTCTTATTACTCAGTCCGACGGCCCTAAGTCGGCGTCCATCACAGTTACCGGCGCGGCAACAGCGCCGGCGACCAACGAGTTCTGACGTGACGACGACGGTCGTGCCGGGCCTAACAATTTGGGCAATGGCGCTCCTGAAGCCGTCGGGAACTTGGAAGCGCTGCCATTCTTCCCGAGTAACTGCCTGGCCCGAGCTCGCGTCTGACGAAAGGAATACGCGTATCCAGTGCTGACCGGCTCCATCGACATTTCGCAAAGTGTAGGCCCAAGTGCCGTTCACGGGTCCGTCGACCGCAATTCTTGCCGCGCCGATTTCTACGCCGTTCCGCAATACAATGGCCTTGTGATCGGCACTGCTAACAACGATCGACACAGGACCCTGCGGCGATTTCTCGGGGTGCCAGTCATAATCAGCGATCAAAGCGACTGCCGCCGGGTCGGAACCTGCGATGATCTCGGGTGCGGGCGCAATCCGGGGGGTGGCCTTTTCGTCTGTAATGACCACCGCCATGCCGAGTTCGTTGCTCCGTAAAGGAGTTTGGCGAAGCCCGACGGCAGGCGAATGCAACCATGCGAGGCGGGAAAGCCCGGCAAATTGCCCGCGTGCAGCGCAACACCGCCCCAGGTGAGCCGCTGCATGTAAGGCATGGGAGCATTGTCGTATTTGGACGAATGATGTTCCACCTGCTTTTGAAGCACGGCGAAGATCTCCCGTTGGTGTGTCATGGCCGACCTTGCCCGTCGAAACGGTGGTCGCGCCAATCGGAACGCCGTTTCGAAATAGGAGCGCTCGCTGCGTCGACAGGTTGATGATGAGTAGCATCGGCCCTTCGGGCGCGATCTCGGGAGCCCATACGAACTGGCCAGCCTTGAGACCAGTGACAGTCCTAACGACGGATCCCGATCCGATCGCAATCCGCTGCGAGAAGAGCGGGCCGCCAGCTGCGATTGCTGCTGCCGAAAGGAGTGAAAGCCAGCTCTTCATCGCACCCTTGTCTCGATCCAGCAGATGTCGTCAGTGCGCCATCACCAGCGCTATCGGACACTCCTTGATCAGCGCTCGGGTTACGCCTCCAAACAGGTACTCGCCAGCGCGGCTGTGGCCATAACCGCCCATGACGATGATGCCGGCATCGAGGCCTTGCGCGTATCTGACGAGCGCCTGCTCGATCGGCTCTCGCGGTGCGCGACATTCGAGTTCTGCGCAGACGCCGTGGCGCGCAAGATATTCGAGAAGCCTCGTTGAGGGGAACTGCTGCTCATTCTCCTCGGTGAAATCCACAACGCGGGTTACTCCTGCCATCTTCAGCAGGGGGATTGCGCTCCGAACGGCATTGGCAGCTTCGTAGCTGCCGTTCCATGCGATCACCGCCGGACCGCAGGTATCCCATTCAACGAGCCTGTCGCCCGTAACCAGCAGCGGCGTGCGAATCTCAGCCAGCAAATCTCCCATGATCGTGACTGCGGGTCCGTCAAAATCACGCTGCTTTGGCTCCCGGCCGGTGATGACGAGATCGGCGAAGGCGGCGCACTGAATGAGCTTCGGGACAACGGCGTCCGTGGTTTCCTCATAGTCCCAGCTTACGTCCTCGATCCGCAGCTGCTTTTCGACGCGACGCTGAAGCTTCGCCGCCTGCTGCTCGAAGACATCGATGATCTCCTGATTGATGTACGTCGCGCCGAAACTGTCGACGACCGTGTAGGCCTGGATAGGAGTAACATGGACGCAATGAACGTGTGCGCCGCAGGTGCGCGCCAGCGTCAGGACCAGCTGCAGCCGGTCCATGACGGAATCATCGTTGTGCACGTGGAACAGGATCGTTTTGATTTCTGCTCCGGCGACCTGCTGCGTTATGCTGAGCGTCTCTGGACGCTCCATCAGCAGCTGGGCTTCGGGTCCGCTTCTCATGGCTTCGCTCCTTCGTGGGGCGGGTTTCAGCCGCAGAAGCAATCATCCGCGGTTCGCACGCGCCGCGATATGCGTGATTTCACGTAATGCCGGCGGCTCCATCGGTGGGGTACGCAGTGCCCGCGGAGCGGCTAAAGCGCAGTCCGCCAGCTACTAGTCACAAGAGGATGTACGGTTATGGCCAGCGACACTTGCACGCTTCTCGAAAAATCCCGGACGAAGACGTCAGCAAGCGATCACCAACTTATGAAAGCGCTGGTCTATGGGGGAACGGGAAAGAAGTCGCTTGAGGAAAGGCCAAGGCCCCGCATCGAGGCGCCCGGCGACGCAATCATCAAAATGGTCAAGACGACCATATGCGGGACCGACCTGCATATACTCAAGGGCGATGTTCCGACTTGCGAGCCGGGGTCGAATTCTCGGTCACGAGGGGACCGGCATCGTTGAGGAAATCGGGCCGGCAGTGACCGAATTCAAGTCCGGCGACCGAGTCCTCATCTCCTGCATCTCGGCGGATGGCACCTGCGAATATTGCCGAAGAGGCATGTACTCGCATTGCCTCAACGGCGGCTGGATTTTCGGCAACGTCATCGACGGCTGCCAGGCCGAATATGTCCGCACGCCGCACGCCAACACGAGTCTCTATCATATTCCTGACGGCGCCGACGAAGACGCGATCGTCATGCTCAGCGACATCCTTCCCACGGGATTCGAGTGCGGGGTTCTCAATGGAAAGGTCGCACCCGGATCGACAGTCGCAATCGTCGGCTCGGGGCCGATCGGTCTTGCAGCACTGCTTACAAGTCAATTCTATTCGCCGATCCGGATCGTCATGATCGACATCGACGATAGTCGACTGGCGACGGCGTTGCGATTTGGTGCGTCTGATATCGTGAATGGTAGCGACGGATGCGCTGCGCAAAGCGCCAGAAAACTGAACGGCGGGCGTGGATTTGATGCGGTGATTGAAGCCGTCGGCTTGCCGGAGACGTTCGGGCTTTGTCAGGAGCTCGTCGCGCCAGGTGGAACTATCGCCAATATCGGAATCCATGGGAAGAAGGCCGACCTTCATATCGAGACACTCTGGTCCGCAAATATCGCGATCACGACGCGCCTGGTGGACACGGTCTCGACGCCGATGCTGCTCAAGACCGTGGAGGGGAAGAAGTTCGATCCTTCGCGGCTGATCACCCACAGATTTACGCTCGATGCGATCCTCGATGCGTATGACACGTTTGCCCGCGCGGCGGAGACCGGCGCACTGAAAATACTCATAAGCGCCTGAAAGCAAGTCGCTGACCGTAAGTCGGTACGATTGAAGGCGAAATGGTGAGGCGCTCAAGTTGTTATCCGACTGCGGTGCCGAACAGGCGACCCACACCAGCAGTTACAGCCATCGCCAGCATTCCCCAGAACGTAACCCGCAGGACGGCGGGCCCGATTGGTGCGCTCCCTGCGCGAGCGCCCAACGTGCCCAGCAAGGCGAGACATGCCAGGGAGGCGATCGCTACCGCTCGCACGAGGGCGAGCGCCGGAGCAAACGTTGCCACCACCAGCGGTGCCAATGCTCCCGCCGTGAAGGTTGCTGCAGATGCCATTGCAGCCTGTAGCGGACGCGCAGTGTGCACTGCCGATAAACCGAGCTCATCCCGCGCGTGAGCGGCCAGAGGATCGTGTTTCATCATCTGACTTGCGACCAAGGCAGCAGTGTCTCTGTCGACGCCTCGCGATTGGTAAATTCGCGTCAGCTCCTCCAGCTCGAAGTCAGGTTGCTTTTGAAGCTCGGTCTCCTCGCGAACGAGATCGGCCTTTTCGGTGTCAGCCTGCGAGCTGACCGACACATACTCACCGGCCGCCATCGACATTGCGCCGGCAAAAAGGGCAGCGACGCCGGCCACGAGAACGCTCGACCGGCTGGCATTTGCCGCGGCAACGCCGATTATCAGGCTGGCCGTAGTACGATGCCATCGTTCGCTCCGAGCACGGCGGCGCGCAGCCAGCCGATGCGGGAGCTAGCATGCCGTTCCAAATGTCCGTGCAACCCTCTCAACAGCGAGCTCCATTCCTGTTCTATTCAGGTGATCAGGCGTCGTCCTTTGGACGAGCGCGTCGTCTGATCACTGCCGCCAGCATGGCTACGGCGCGGTTAGAAGGCGATCCAGGTAAAGATCCGTAGAGCGTTGTTGTCGCTCGCATTGGCGCCCGCCAGATCGAAATTGTGCCTGCGGCCGTTGAACTTACCGTAGAGCGTATATTGGACGCCGACACGCGCGTTGAACCTCGGTCCGAGCGGCGAGTTGCCGGCGCCCCATGGGGTGAAGTCGATCTGGCCGAGCACCCCGTTAGTATCCGGCAGGCCATTGCCGCCGTACAGGTTAAAGTTGCGCGAGCCGGTGATGCTGAATGGCGAAAGTGTAACTCCGACCTTGTTGTGCCAGCTGTAGCGGACCGCGGCGCGCCATTCGTTGAGGTGATAGCGGCCGCAGCCCACGTCAGAGCCGTCGAAAATCAGCGCGAGCGCACAGCTCGCGCGAAGATTGCCACGCTCATGCTCAAAGCGGATGTTTGCGCTAAGCGAGTTCGACTTGCCCAGAGGCTTCTGCCACGAGCTGTCGAGACCCCAGTCGGTGTAGCTGTCGGTGAAGCCGCTCGAACGCTCGCGACCCGGAAATATCGCTGCATTGAGGATGTTTGCGCCGGCTTCGAATGTACCGCCGGCAACGTCGCTCTGGAACGCAACCCGCCCATAGGGCGCGATACCGTGAAGCGATCCTGGGTCGGTCGGGTCCATGCCAACAAAATTGAGAATCCCACTCGACGGGCTCGAATAGCCCCCGCCTTCGAGATATAATTTACTGCCAATCCAGCTGTAGGCAGTGAGTCCAATTACGTTCCCAGCTAGGGGATCGTCGATCAGCTCCCCCGCATCAGCTGTTGGTGACACGGCAGTGTCGGTGAACGGGAAACCCCAGGCCGGCAGCGTATTCCAGGGGTCCTGAACCGTGGGATTGTTGTTGAGGGTGAGGCCCAGGATCGAATCTTGGCCGAAGACTTTAGCGCTGGTGACGGCGCGAAGATCGATATTGTCCCACGACCAGGAGCGCCCCACCCCGTCGTAGGTGACGAGCTGGGCGAAGCCGCCGAAATGGTCGCCGATGCCGCCAGCGACAAACAGGCTCGCTTGGTCCATCACGAGATTGTCATTGCGGCTCAGAGGCTCCGGTGGAGGGACCTGGTCCTTTGCAGTGTGCGTCCAGGAGGCGACGGCCATCGCCGATAATGGCACGGAGCCGTGCAGGCGAAGCAAGTAGCCGCCGAGCTTGAACTCGCGCCCGAATGGCGTGAGCTCGGGACCGAAGCCGCCCACGTGGCATGCCGCGCAATTGCGGCCAGTTTGCTGAGCAAAGGCGGGCACCGCAGCAGCGGGCCTGTGAAAGAACAGGGCTGCACCAAAGAGCAGCGCTCCCGGAACAAGGGAGAATTTCGTCGCGATCCGAATATTGATCATGCAGTCGCTCCCCCTTCGACCGCTGTCAGCCCTTCGCCTGGTACAGCATGCACCAACCGGCGGGGCTGACCTGGCCGTCGACGACCTGACAGGAGGTCGGCGACTGCCACAGTGCGCAGGTCTGGCAGCGCTGCCCCGATTTCGGGATCGGCTGAGAGTGCGCCTGCTGCTGCGAGAATTTCTTTGGTGCCGCTGATGCGGAACTCGCCAGTCCGGAAGCTATGACCGCGGCGCCGCCCACAGCAGCGATGTTCAGAAAGTCGCGGCGGGAAACTGACCGGTCGCCCTCAATAATGCCGTCGGACATTGCAATTGCTCCGTTTGGCTTCTGGTGCATTGAGTGAGCCAGTCGGTCGCGCAGCGAAATAGGTAGATACGCGTAACGACTGGAGCGGTGGCGCACGAGCGCTTGCTCAAAGCAGTCGGTTTCAAGTCGCGGTCCAGCAGGAACGTCCAAGCACAGATTGGCCCAGTGCCCGGGTCCAGCTGCAGCGCCAAACGTGAGAGGCTCGTGTGTTACTTTGGCGCCGCAGCTATTGCTGTGGGACGAACGTGCATCACTTGTTCGTCCTCGCATCTGCATCACTGAGGGCTGCAGGCCTCAGCGAATTAGGACCGGGTCCGCACTCGCGCGTGACTGCGCCGCCGCAGCGGCGACAACCTGCAACCTCCGTATCTCTGCGTATCCCCCTGCAATGCGCTCGGGCCCATTTGGAAGAATATGGAAGCGTGGAAGAAAATCCGTCTGGAGCTTGCGCGGACCAGTGCATTCCCGACCGGATCGGTCAGCAGGGGCTATTTGATCCGGCTGCCGCTCGACTGCTATGGCCATGTCGACGCGACAATGATCGCGAGCAAGCCGCACCGGGCTACGGTATCCCGCTATTGGTCGACGGAGCCCGACGAGTTCGGCACCGTGGTCCCACTCGATGGCGGCTGGGCGCTCCGCTGCGACAGCTCGCCGGACCGAATGCTTTTGCTCGGGGGGCAGCCGATCCGCCTCGGTGAGCAGGTTTCGGTGCTCGACCGTGAAGGCGAGGTCCTGCCCTTCACCATTGCAAGCATCGGTTGACCGCAGTGCTA
>CAWAWT010000019.1:0-35476 GCA_963785855.1 uncultured Alphaproteobacteria bacterium | reverse complement strand
GCTGGTGTAGCTTGGCGGACCGCCCGAGCTCTTCGCCTGGACGCCCGAGACAATGTCGAACTTGACCACGCCATGATATTTGTCGGTGGCATTTTCTGCGGGCGCATAGCCCTTGCCCTTCTTGGTGACGACGTGGACCAACATCGGGCCGACCTCGGCGTCGCGAACGTTCTCGAGCACCTCGACCAGCGCCTCGACATTGTGGCCGTCGACTGGCCCGACATAATAAAAGCCGAGCTCTTCGAAGAGCGTTCCTCCGGTCATCCAGCCACGCGTAAATTCCTCCGCCTTGCGAGCCCAGTCATGGATCGCGTCCGGCATCATCCGGGCGATCTTCTGAGCGACCTTGCGCGGACCGAGATATTTGCTCGACGAGACCAGCCGCGCGAGGCTGTTGCGAAGGCTCCCGACAGGGGGTGCAATCGACATGTCGTTGTCGTTGAGAATAACGATCAGCCGGTTGCCTGCTGCAGCGGCGTTATTCATCGCCTCATAGGCCATGCCGGCAGAAAGAGCTCCGTCCCCGATGACTGCAACCGCCTTGCCCGCGTCGCCCGACAGCTTGCTAGCAATGGCAAATCCGAGCGCGGCCGAGATCGAGGTCGAGCTGTGCGCCGCCCCGAACGGGTCGAACTCGCTCTCGCTGCGCCGGGTGAAGCCACTGAGCCCAGCGCCCTGACGAAGCGTCCGGATCCGGTCGCGTCGACCGGTTACGATCTTGTGCGGATAGGCCTGGTGCCCGACGTCCCACACGAGCTTGTCGTGCGGCGTGTCGAACACATAGTGAAGCGCGACCGTCAGCTCGACGACGCCGAGACCTGCGCCGAGATGGCCGCCGGTCACCGACACTGCTGAGATCGTCTCCCGCCTCAACTCGTCAGTGAGCTGCGGAAGCTGCTCCTTGTCGAGCTTGCGAATATCGGCCGGGAACCGGACCTTATCCAGCAGTGGCGTTTGGGGGCGATCGCTCATCGCCCGGTGCCTACCCGTAAGTCGCTATAATGTCATCAAGACGCCCGGCGCAGCGGACGATTTCAGCGATTGCTCAGCAAATGCTCAGGTGCAAACTCAGTTGCAATCGGCGCATTTGCCGCGGACCTCGATCACTGGGCGTGGCGCTGAGAAGCCAGCATTCGCCGCAGCCTTGCGGACGCTTCCGGATAGCGTGTCATCGTCGAGGTGGACGGTCTGGCCGCAGCTGTCGCAGATCAAGAAGATGCAGTCGTGCAAACACTCGGGATGCTTGTTCGCAATATAAGCATTTGCGCTCTCGACACGACGCGCGAGGTTCGCGCTGACGAAGAGGTCGAGGATTCGATAGACGCTGTTGGCAGCGACCCGGCGCCCTTCGGACTTCGAGACTGCTTCGGCAACGTCATAAGCGCTCGCCGGCTTCTTGAATTTGGCGAGCGCATCGAAAATGGCTGCGCGCATGCCTGTCCATTGCTCGCCCTGCTTGGTCAGTCGATCGCGCGCTGCGCTACGCAGCGATGCGCCTTCGTGAAGCTGATGATCGTGACGGGCCATGACGTTGCGCAAACGAGATAGTCCCTGGGCACCCTCGGGACAAGGAAATCAGATGCTGTCGTGCTTCGCCATCATGTTCAGGCGGTGACCGAGCGCCAGCACCGAGACCCCGAGGATCGTGACCGCTGGCTCGTAGCCGCTCTCGTGCAGGGTCATCGCAAATCCCATTAGCGCGAGACCGACGACACCAACGAGCGCCGGAAGGACAAATCCATGCTCGCGGATTCCGCCGCCAAGAGCGACCGCTCCGATGACCATCGCGAGGCTCAGTCCGACCTCATGGATGATCGGATTACCAAGAATTCCGCCGGCAGACGCGAGTAGGCCGAGCAACACCGCCGAAGCTACACAATGGACCGCGCAAAGACCGGAAATTCCCACCGCAATCCGGTCGAGCCGGCTAGTCGAGATCGGTCTGGTTGCCATATGAGCTGACGCATAGAGCGATCTCCGCAAAGATACAATATATCATTAGCAATCGTTCTCGCACTTGCCCCGCGCTGGGTCACTCGCGCATAGGCGCTCGATCTTATGTCGACCGTTGCCCCAGCGCCGCCCGAACGAATTCAAATTTCAAGCGCTCTCGAACCTTCTGCTCATCGTCGCCGGGATGGTGTTCTTGATGGTCGTCGTCGGCGGAATCACACGGCTGACGGAAAGCGGCCTTTCGATCACTCAGTGGCAGCCGGTGGTCGGCGCGATCCCGCCGCTGGGCCATGCTGACTGGGTTCACGAGTTCGAACTGTACAAGCAGACGCCGCAATATATCGAGGTCGCGGGGCCTGCCGGAATGACCCTCTCCGGTTTCAAATTCATCTTCTTCTGGGAATGGATCCACCGCCTTCTTGGGCGCATCATCGGGATTGTCTTCCTGGTCGGGGTGGGCTGGTTCGCGGTCAAACGCCAGATCCCCAAGGGCTACGGCTGGCGCCTGGTCGCGCTCTTCGTCCTGGGCGGCCTCCAGGGGGCGGTCGGATGGTTCATGGTCGTCTCGGGCCTTGAGGGTCGAACCGAAGTCAGCCCCTATCGCCTCTCGGCGCACCTGCTCTTCGCCTTGTTCCTTTTTTCTGCGCTCATTTGGACCGCGCTCGACCTTCGCGACGCCAGGGCACGGCCTGCGCGCATCACCTTGTTGGGAGCAGCCGCGTTGGTGGTCCTTTTCGTCCAGCTGATGCTCGGCGCCTGGGTGGCGGGTTTTCGTGCCGGCTATGTCTCCAATAGCTGGCCCGGGATGAACGGCCATTTCATTCCGCAGGGAATCGATTGGTCGAACGGCGCGGGCTTCGCGATGATTCACGACCTCTATTTGCTTCATTTCATGCACCGTTGGTGGGCTTGGGTCGTGGTCGGCGTGCTCGTTGCGCTCGCTCGAAAGGTGAAGAGCGAAGGCACAAGGGCTGCCTCAATCGCGATCCACTCGACATTCGGCACGCAGATCATTCTCGGGATCCTGACCGTATTGTCCGGAATCGTGATCTGGCTGGCGGTCCTTCACCAGGCCAACGGCGCGCTACTGGTCGCGGCGACGGTCTGGGGAGCCCATGAACTTGGGAGGCAGCGCGCATGAGCATCGTGTCCGTCTACGCCGTGTTCTCTAGCGGCGATGAAGCCGAGCGTATCGGCCGGACCGTCATCGAGGAGCAGCTGGCAGCATGCGTCAATATTCTTGGACCGATCCACTCGATCTACCGCTGGAAGGGCGCAATCGAGACGGCGCACGAGGTCGCGGCCATCTTCAAGACTCACCATTGGCGAAGCGACACGCTGATCGAACGGATTGCGGCGCTCCACAGCTATGAAACGCCCTGTGTCGTTTCCTGGCCCATCGACAAGATCGTCGGAAACTATGCCGATTGGGTCGAAGAAACCGTCATCCGCGACCGCTAGCGCTTTTTCGTCTTTTTCCTTTTCTTGAGTTGCCGCCGAGCTGCGATCATTCCCGGCAGAAGCGGAACCCAGAGCGTATAGCCGCGAAACAGCAGAGTTGCTGAAAGCGCCGCCTCGAACGGCACTCCGCCGACGCGAAGCATCCCGATGCTGACCGCTTCGAACGAGCCGAGCCCCATTGGAATTGGTCCCAGAGTGACAACGATCGATGCGAGGATGAAGGCGCTGAAGGCAGCGCTGAACGGAACGTGCACTCCGAGCGCGAACAGGCAGAATTGCATCGTCAGACCGTCGAGCGCGAACACCGCCCCATTGAGCAAGGTGAGTTCGCCGGTAAGGCGCTCGCTGCGCACGAGCCGGGCGGGCGCCTCCTTGATCATCTCGAACAGCTCGCAAACCGTGCGGATCCGCCGAAGCCAGGCGGGGATCGCTTTTGCCCCCTTCTTGTGGAGCCACAGCGCCAAAGCCGGAACCGCCGCCGAAAGTCCGAGCGACGCGCTGATCAGTCCAATCACGACCCAGCTCGCATGGCCATGCCACCAAAGCAGGACCAGCGTGATGATGGAGACGAAGCCGTAAGAGGCATAATATCCGATGATCGTCATGATCAGCGCCGCAAGCGCGACGGAGCGCGAGGCTCCGATCGCCTGAAGACGGTCGACGACGACGACGTTTCCGCTCATTCCTGCGGTCGGGACCATCTGGTCGGCGAAATGCTTGGAGACTGTCAGTCCCATCAGCTTGCCGAACGGCGCCCGACATTTGCCTGCACGCAGAACCAGCGCCCATTCGATCGCGAGCGCGACATAAGTCAAAAGCTGCGCTGCCGCCGCAGCGATCAACCACAAGGGCTGTGAATGGGTGACGAGGTCGGCGAACTTCTTGACGTCGCCCCAATGCATGAACGCAACGACAACGCCGGCAATGAGCAGGAGCGCGAGAAGCCAGGTGCGCCAGTTGGCGAAAGCCGATTCCTTATCCTGCTCGGCGCTCCTGCCTCGCGTCTTTGTGGTGCTCGCCATGGCTGCGCCAACGCCGCTGGAGCGCCGCTGTGCCATGGCGAGTTAGAATTGACTGCAAGAGCGGTGGTGGCGGAGCTAGAGTTAGGCGAAGTCGAGACAGCTCAAAATCGAACTCAGCAAAGTCCCCTGACGATCCGGTGGTCGCGAATGGCCAGAGGCCGATTCTCGAGAACAACGAGACGGCGGTGCTCCTTCGACTAGCCGTTCTTCGCCTTGCCGAGCTTGAACGGAACATCGTCGAGTTTCCGACGAAGCTGTTCGATGCTCGCGCCGTCCGCGTCGCCCACCGCATATTTGGATTCAAGCTCGACCTCTTCCGGCGTCTGCTCGCGGAAATAGCTGATCGTCAGCCTTCGGCCGAATATCTCGTCGCCGCGAATCTTGAGCTCGGCCTGATGATCTGCAGGCAGATTGTCGCGGATCGTCTTCAAATAGCGGATCAGATCGTCGAGCGAGGTATACTCACTGATATCGATGAAGTCTTTTACGCGTCTTGGCACGGAAAAATGCTCTCCGGCGGTGATGGTCAGGGCTTCGGGCGAGGGCGCTATCGGCTACTTCTGCACGTACTAAGGTCCATCCCTCAAAGAGGCAACTTTGATGCACCAGATTTTGGTCCCGATCGCGGTCGGGCGGGTTGCCCCGACGCTCAAGCGGGGTGAGTCGAGCCTTTTGGAGTCGAAGCTGCGCCATCGCATTGTCCGCTCGCGCTCGAGCTCACCTTCGGCGCCGCGCCCGGCCCTTGAGAAACGACCTTGGTCGTCCGCGTGCAAGTCACGCCGTTGTTGCTCACTGAAACGACCGTCGTGCTGACCTCGCCCGCCGGCACGTTCCCGTAGGAAGCGCTGAACGAGTTCGATCCGACCGGCCGCACCGATGTCCTCTGCGCCTCGCGCATCAGCTCGTCCGACTGGCGCTGCATCTGCGCCATCATCCGCTCGAAGCCCGCAAAGGATGGGAAACGCATCGCCTCAGACCCGGGGGCTGCGGCGAAACGGTCGGGCATTATGGTGACCTTTGGAGCGACGTCTCCAACATATTCCACGTTCGCCACTCCACCATCGGGAAGAACGACCTTCATGACGTGGGTTTTGGGCGCGGCGGCCGCGAGCGCGCCACCAGCAATTGCTGTCGCTACGATACCCCCGAACATGAAACCGGGAAGCTTCCTCACCACAACGTCCTCCAGCTGCTTAATTCGACGATGGCTGAAGAAATTATGCCGCGATCATGAACCGCAGATTGCTACGGCGCCGAATTGACCCGGATCATTGATGGCGCGCGCATGGGGGACCCAAAGGGTCCGCCCGATCGCTCGCATACGCCTTCGCTCTAGATGACGCCGAGCAGCCACAGGATCAGGATCAGAATCAGGATTCCGCCAAGACCGATATACATGACACGCTCCTCATTGGTTTTGGGTGAGAAACGGTGGGCGGGGCCGCCTCGTTCCAGTCGTAACGTGCACGATATGAATAGCGATGTGGTATTATTTTACCCGTCAGGAAAGTGCCGGATTTGCTTGACTTTCTGCCTGTTGCCCGCAAATAGCCGGTCCAACGGCGGCTCCCTGTTGAGCCGCTTTTCTCGTTAGGAAGAGGTTCAGGAGCCATGAAGGCGCTGATGAAGACGACCAAGTCGGTAAAACCGGCCGAGGTCGAGAAGAAATGGCATCTCATCGATGCCGATGGCCTGGTCGTCGGCCGCGTCGCGACGATCATCGCGAACATCCTTCGGGGCAAGCACAAGCCGAGTTTTACTCCGCACGTCGATTGCGGCGACCATGTTGTCGTCATCAATGCCGAGAAGGTTAGATTCACCGGCAAGAAGCTCGGCCAGAAGATCTATTACAAGCACACCGGCTACGCCGGCGGGCTCAAGACCGTGACCGCGGCCAAGGTGCTCGAAGGCCGTTTCCCCGAGCGCGTGCTCGAAAAGGCGGTTGAGCGAATGATCCCACGTGGACCCCTCGGCCGCGACCAGATGCGCGCGCTTCACCTCTACAACGGCACCGACCACCCGCACGGTGGCCAGAACCCCGAAACGCTCGACGTTGCGTCGATGAACCGCAAGAACAAGGTAGGCGCATAATGGCCGACAAAAAGTCCCTCTCTGATCTCGCCGAGCTGACCAAGGAGCCGACCGAAGCTCCGGCGCCCGAGGCGACTGAAGCCCAGGCTCCGGCTGATGAGACCCCCGCCCCTCCTCCGCCACCCATCGAGGCCGCGCCGCTCCGCGAACAGCAGCTCGACAAATACGGCCGCGCCTACGCAACCGGTCGCCGCAAGGACGCGATCGCGCGCGTGTGGCTCAAGCCGGGCTCGGGCAAGATCGTCATCAACGGCCGCGAGCAGGAAACCTATTTCGCCCGCCCGACGCTTCGCCTGGTCATCAACCAGCCGTTCGGCATCGCCGGCCGCGAAGGTCAGTATGACGTCGTCGCGACCGTCGTCGGCGGCGGCCTCTCGGGTCAGGCCGGCGCGGTCAAGCACGGCATCGCGCAGGCGCTGACCCGCTTCGAGCCGGCGCTCCGCACTGTCGTCAAGCAGGCCGGGTTCCTGACCCGCGACCCGCGTGTCGTCGAGCGCAAGAAATACGGCCGCGCCAAGGCCCGGCGCAGCTTCCAGTTCTCGAAGCGCTAGGCTTCGCGATCACAGGCCATTGCAAAGGGCGGTCGGTTCTCCGGCCGCCTTTTCTTTTGGTCGTCGTTCCGGATTAGGGGCTTTTGAATGTCTCGTGCCTTCACTCGAGCGGTGAGCCGGAAAATCCCGGAGTGCGCGCTGACGCATCTCGAGCGGAAGCCGATCGATGCCGATCTCGCGAGGGTTCAGCATTCGGCTTACGAGGAAGCACTCACGCAGGCTGGGCTCGAAATCGTTCGCCTGCCCGAACTTGCGGACGATCCCGACGGGGTCTTCGTCGAGGACACCGCGATCCTGCTTGGCAGCCACGCCGTGATCACTCGGCCGGGCGCACCCTCTCGGTTCAATGAAATCGCGAGCACGGAGCTTGGGCTCGAGCCACATTTCACCGTCCATCGCCTCGTTTCCGGAACGCTCGAGGGCGGAGACGTGATGCGGATCGAACGCACTTTGTACGTCGGCCTTTCAAGCCGGACCAACGCAAAAGGCGCTTCTGCGCTTCGCTCGATCGTTGCGCCGCTCGGCTATGAGGTCGTCCCTGTCGAGCTTCGCCAATGTCTCCATTTGAAGACCGCCGTGACATTTGCGGGAAAGGATGGGTCGGGAACGCCGCGGATCCTCGTCAATCCCGACTGGGTCGATCCAGCCATCTTTAAAGATGTCGAGCCGATTGCGACCAGCGAGCCTGCGGCCGCCAATTGCCTCAGGGCCGGCATCCAGTTGATCCTTCCAGCGGGAAATCCGAGCACCGCAGCCCAATTATCCCGGCTTGGCTATAACCTCGTCGAGCTCGATGTGTCGGAGCTTCAGAAAGCCGAGGCCGGAGTCGACCTGCATGAGCCTGATCGACGAACGAGAGTGCTGATGCTTCACCAGCATCAATTCGTTGCAAGGAGTAGCTTCGGGCTATCCTAGGGGTCCATTTCGATTCTAGGCTGCGGCAAAACCGGGGAGCTTCTGATGCGTCTTCTCATCGCAATGGCCACAGCATTTGCAGCGCTCGCGGTGCCTGCCACCGCCGAACCGATCCTCCTCAAGCCCGCGCAGGTGTTCGACGGCGTCAATCCGCGTCCGCACCGAAGGCTGGTCGGTGCTGGTCGATGGCAACAAGATCGTTGCAGCCGGGCCGAATGTCGCAGTGCCGGCCGGCGCAAGAGTGATCGACCTGCCAGGTCAGACCCTCATTCCTGGAATGATCGAGGGCCATTCGCACCTCTTTCTTCACCCCTATAATGAGGCCAAGTGGGACGATCAGGTCCTTCACGAATTGCTTGCGCTTCGAACGGCCCGAGCAGTGGTGAATGCCGAGAAGACAGTGATGGCGGGCTTCACGACCGAACGCGATCTTGGCACCGAAGGCGCGGGTTATGCCGATGTTGGTTTGAAGCAGGCGATCAACCAGGGCATCGTTCCTGGCCCTCGCCTAATCGTTGCGACGAAGGCCAACGTCGCTCGCGGCGCTTATGGACCGAAAGGCTTCGAACCCGGCGTCCACATTCCGCAAGGTGCGGAAGAGATCAGCGGCGCGGACGAGATGACGAGAGCGGCGCGCGACCAAATCGCCGCAGGCGCTGACGTCATCAAGATGTACGCGGACTATCACTACGGCCCCGGCGAGCCGAGCCGCCCCACCCTCGACCGAGGCCGAAATGGCCGCCGGCGTCGCCGTCGCCCACGATGCGGGCCGGATCGCCGCTGCTCACGCGACGACCGCCGAGGGAATGCGCCGGGCGATCCTCGCCGGAGTCGACACCGTCGAGCACGGCTATGGCGGGACTCCTGAAGTGTTCAGGATGATGCACGACCGCGGCACCGCCCTCTGTCCAACGATCGCTGCGTCGGAGGCCTATGCCCGCTATTTCGAGGGCTGGAACGGCCAGGAACCGGCTCCCGAGAGCGTCCAGGAGAATCGCCGCTCCTTCCAGATGGCAATGAAGGCTGGCGTCCCGATCTGCATGGGCGGCGATGTTGGCGTTTTCACGCACGGCAAGAACTGGCTCGAGATGGAAGCGATGCAGCGTGCCGGAATGCCTGCCGCCGAGGTGATGATCGCGGCAACGTCCGGCAACGCACATATCTTCCACCTTAACGACCGTGGCGAAGTCAAGCCGGGCCTGCTTGCGGACCTCGTCGCGGTCGATGGCGATCCGACCCGCGATGTTTCCGTGGTCGAGCACGTGCGAATGGTGATGAAAGGCGGCGAAATTGTCCGGCAGCAGTGATGGCGGCGTCGGACGCCGCGCCTTCCTTGGAGCAGGCCTTGCGACGATCGCCGCCGGCGCCTCGGCTCAGGATTATGAGGATCCTGCTTCGGTTGCATCGAAACCCGGAGCTCCGCCGTGGCCAGCGAAAGAGCGCTTTCTGCTGTGGCCGCAAGCTCCGCCCGGTGCTCCGCGCACGCTTCCCCGACCCGAATGGACCATGTCCGGCGACGCGACCTACCGTCAGCTCTGGATCAAGGGGATTGCCGCCCCGGAAGTGAATGTCTTCCGGCCGGCCCGCCCCGACGGCTCGGCGATCCTCGTCATCCCCGGCGGCGGCTACGAATTCCTCGCGGTGCAAAATGAGGGCGTTGACGCTGCCAGGCGATTTAACAGCGATCGAACGACGGTTTTTGTCCTGACCTATCGCCTACCCGCCGAAGGATGGGCCAACCGGTCGGTCGTGCCTTTGCAGGATGCGCAGCGCGCGATGCGCCTCATCCGCTCTCGAGCGGCGGAGTTAAGGATCGCACCGGCTCGGCTCGGCGTGCTGGGCTTCTCGGCCGGCGGCCAGCTCGCGGCCGACCTCGCGGTCTCGTTCGACCAGCAGGTTTATCGCCCGCTCGACCGGGCGGACGAGCAGTCGGCGCGGCCCACCTTTGTTGGACTGATTTATCCGGTCGCGACTCTTGGGCCTTTCACTCATGCCGGCTCGCGCGACAATCTGCTTGGACCAAGCGCGCCGTCGGCATTGATTGAAGCAAGATCGCCGGAACGCCATGTGACGAACGCTTCCCCGCCAAGTTTCGTTCTGGCAGCCTTCGACGACGGCCTCGTCCCCATCGAAAATAGCTTTGCCTGGATCGAGGCTTGCCGCCGCGCCAAGGTTTCGGTGGAAGCACATCTCATTGCCGAGGGCGGTCACGGCTTCGGATTCCACTTGCCGCGCGATAATCCGGGTCGCTCTGGCCCGACCTGTTCACAGCCTGGGCACGGCAGCGCGGCGGGTGAACCCAAGGGCTGTTCTCTTCTTGGCGCGAGCAAAGTAAGGCCGCCTCACAAAAGGCCGAACGGAATTCCGGTGTCCGACAAGATCTGGACCGCAGCGCTAGTGGTGATCGGCGACGAAATCCTCTCCGGACGGACCGAGGATCGCAACGTCGCGCAGGTCGCGACCTGGCTGAACCAGCAGGGAATCAGGCTGGCGGAAGTCCGAGCGGTACCCGACGAGACCAGTGCGATCGTCGAGGCCGTCAACGCGCTTCGCTCGAAGCATGATTATTTGTTCACGACCGGCGGCATCGGCCCGACCCATGACGACATCACCGTCGAGGCGATCGCAGCCGCGTTCGGGGTTCCGGTGATCGTCCATCCGGAGGCACGAAAAATTCTCGAAGATTATTATCGCGATCGCGCCGGAGGGCTCACAGATGCACGCCTCAAGATGGCTCGAGTGCCAGAGGGCGCCGAACTCCTCGAGAACCCCAGCTCCGGCGCGCCCGGGATCAAGATCGAGAACGTCTACATCCTTGCGGGGGTGCCGGGCATAGCGAGAAGCATGATCGAGGCGCTGACCGGAAGACTCGAGGGCGGACGCCCGGTGGTCTCGGTGACCGTCGGTGCCCGGGCGCCTGAAAGTGACGTCGCCGACCTGCTTCGCGAAACCGAGGCCGCTCATCCAGGTGTCGCAATCGGCAGCTACCCCTTCTTCAAGGACGGTCGCTACGGCGCCAATTTCGTGATCCGGTCGGTCGACGGCGAGTTGGCCATGGAGACTGGCGGCGATCTCGCCGAAAGGCTGCGGTTCGCAGGTTACGAGCCGGTTGAAGGTGGACTTTAGAGGCGACGCCCTGGCCGTTTTGCGTACCCGTGTCGTCCGGGCTGAACAGAACTTGGGTTGGAGCGGGTAGCGGGAATCGAACCCGCGCGATCAGCTTGGGAAGCTGACAGGCTACCATTACATCATACCCGCCCGAGCGGCCGCTTCAGTTAGGTTCCGACTCGGCTCGGTCAACGCGCCGCTCGATTGCTATGCACTATTCCGTCGAAAACCGATTGCATTCCATCGGGCAGAGGAAGAAATCTGGGCGAAAGGAGATCCAAGATGTTGGAATGGATTTCTTCTCACCGCCATCGCCGCTACGTCACAAGCCGCGCCGCCAAGCCGTCCTGGCGACCAGTCGCAGCAAATCATCGTCGAGGGGCAGCGTGGACGCGATCGCGCCATCCACGACTTCGTCAAGGCGGTGACTCCATCGAAGATCGGGGGACAGCTTAGCCGTTACGATGTCGAGGCATGCCCTGCAGCGGTTGGACTTTCGGAAGCGCAGAATCATCGCGTCACCGAGCGACTTCGGGATGTTGCAGCTGCAGCGGGCGTTCCACTCGCCAAAGAAAATTGCGGGCCGAACGCTCTCGTAATCGTCGTAGACCGAAAGGACGATTTTCTTGCTGCACTCGATAAGCGCTACCCGATCTACTTCACCGATATGATCAACGGAGCAAATAAGCCGCCAAAAGAACCCGGACCGGCGACGGCCTGGCACATCACCGGCTCGATGAGCTCCGACCACATTCCAACGACGGTCAATCACCCCGGCGCGACCGGCGCCCCAGGAACCTATTCTGTTTCATCGTCGATGGATGCTTCCCGACTTATTCCGCCGCGCATTCCGCACTTCCTCGCGGGTGTCCTCGTGGTGGAAGCGAAGTCGCTATCGGGACTGACCACGACCCAACTTGCCGATTATGCAGCGATGCGGCTGTACGCGACCAGTGATCCGAAGAAGCTGCTGCCGAGCGCGTCAAGCATCCTTGGAATTCTCGACGCGCCAATGGGAACTCCGATCCCCCTCACGCTCACGACTTGGGACCTAAGCTTCCTCAAAGCCCTCTATCGTTCCGATGATCGTCAATTCGCCAATCGGCAGAGGGGACAAATCGAGGGGATGGTCAAGCGCGAAACCTCTCCCCGATCAAGAGACTAGCGACACTGCTCAGCTGATTTCGTCCTCGAACTCGAACAGGTGGTGCCGCTCGTAAAGCCCGGCGGACAAATAAGGGCTGTTCTTCACCAGCGCTTCTGCAGCGGGCCGGTCTTCGACCTCAAAGATCATCATCATGCCGGCGCGTTTCCCTGCTTCGTCGCGGAGCTGGCCGGCGCTTCTGATGGGAATATAGGGCTGTTGCAGGAAGTCGCTGGTCTGTTGCTGCACCGATTGCGCAATCGGGGCCGAAGGGTCTTTCAGGAAGCCTAGCCACACGAACAGCATCGGACAGTCTCCTCCATTACCCAAAGCACCAGTCGTGCGTTGCAAGGCAAGATGAAATTCGAGTTTTCGAGGAACCAGGCGGCTTTTGAGGCATTGCTTAATATAAGCATGCTTATTATATAGGTTGCCGATGGAAACGCTTCCCTTCGAGATTGCCGAGACGGCGCACGCACTTCGAAAGGCCTTCGACCGAATGGCGGTTGGCCTCGGCGTCACTCGTGCGCAATGGAAGGTGCTATTCAAGCTGACCCGGATCCCCGGCCTTCGCCAGGTGGAACTCGCGGACATGCTCGAGTTGGAGCCGATCACCTTGTGCCGCATCGTCGACCGGCTCGAGGAGGCCGGGCTGGTCGAACGTACGCGCGATCCGGACGATCGCCGGGCGTGGCGCCTGCATGTCACCGTGAAGGCGCAGCCGCTGGTCGAGAAACTGCAAACGGTCGGTGCCGATCTGGTCGCCCAGGCGTTTGCTGGAATTAACCCAAAAGACATTGAAATAACTCGGGATAGCTACTTGCGCAGGCGCGGGAGAATGCTGGCCGGTGCGGGATAATGAACAGGGCATCGAATCAATGAACAAGATGGCAACAGAGCCGATGACCGGCAACCGCGGCCGACGAGGCTCCGAAAGCCAGGCGGAAAGCAAAGCTTCCAGCCGGCAAGGGTTCGCTTCGAACGATCCTGATGCTGATCGTGCCGGCGTTCCTGATCATCGGCGGCGCTTATTATTGGCTGACCAGCGGCGGCAGCGTTGGGACTGACGATGCCCAGGTGAAGCAGGACATCGTCTCGGTCAGCGCGCAGGTGACGGGCCCCGTCCAGCAAGTCTTCGTCCGCAACGGCCAGGAGGTGAAGAGAGGCGACGTAATCTTCACGATCGACCCGGCGCCCTTCAAAGTCGCGCTCGAAAATGCGCAGGCCCAGCTCGCTCAGGCTGAGCTCCAGACCACTCAGCTGAGGACTTAGGCAGAGGGGACCGGCGCCGATATCACCGGGTCGGACGCCAATCTGAAGATCAAGCAGAACGCCCTCGCCCGCCAGACCGCATTGCTCAAGCAAGGCTTTACCACGCGGTCCGATTATGACGACGCCTTCAACGACGTGAAGACTGCCGAGCAGCAGCTCGAGGACGCGAAAGCCCGCGCCGCCAATGCGCGCGCTGCGATCTCTCCTGGAGAGCAGCCGCAGATCGCAGCGGCAAGGGCCGCAGTCGACAAGGCGAGGCTCGATCTTTCAAGGACTGAGGTTCGGGCGCCAATGGACGGCACCGTCGAGAACGCCGACAAGCTCTTGGCTGGCCAAATGGCAGCTGAAGGCATCGGGCTGCTTTCGCTGGTCCACAGCAAGACCGCCTGGGTGGAAGCCAATTTCAAGGAAAAGGACGTCGGTCGAATGATTCCGGGCCAGCGCGCGGAGATCCAGGTCGATGCCTATCCGGGCAAGAAATTCGCGGCGCACGTAGAGAGCATCGGTGCCGGCACGGGAAGCCAATTTCCCTGCTTCCGGCGCAGAATGCCAACGGCAATTGGGTCAAGGTCACCCAGCGCGTTCCGGTTCGGATCGCCTTCAATGGAACTCCGGAAAAGCCGATGATCGCTGGTCTTTCAGTGAATGCCACCGTCTACTTCGACGACCAAGGCAAGAAGTAAGCCAGGTCCGATGGCCAGCGCGGCCGAAGCAACCCATCCGCTGCCCTCGGGGCTGCGGCTGATCGTCACCATCGGGGTGATGACGGCCGTTCTGCTGCAAGTGTTGGACACGACGATTGCGAACGTCGCGCTGCCGCACATGCAGGCCAGCCTCAGTGCGACTCAGGACACCATCAACTGGGTCCTCACGAGCTATATCGTCGCATCGGCGATTGCGCTTCCGATCAGCGGGTGGCTCGCCGATCGAGTCGGGCGCAAGCGACTGTTGCTGATCTCGGTCGTCCTGTTCACGGTCTCATCGGTCCTTTGCGCAACTGCGACTTCGCTTCCGGAGATGGTGCTGTTCAGGGCGCTCCAGGGTGTTGGCGGCGCCTTCATCGTGCCGCTCGCTCAGGCGACCCTCTTCGATATCAATCCTCGAGAAAAGCACGGCCAGGCAATGGCATTGTTCGGCGGCGGAGTGATGATTGGCCCGATCCTTGGTCCAGTGCTCGGCGGTTGGCTGACCGACAATTACAACTGGCGCTGGGTGTTCCTCGTAAACCTGCCCGTCGGGATCCTCTGCATCCTGATCATGGCCCGGTTCATGCCCAAGACCGAAACCCATGAGCGCAAGTTCGACATGTTCGGCTTCATCCTACTTGGCGGTTGCCGTCGCGGCACTCCAGTTCTGCCTCGATCGCGGCCAGCAGAACGACTGGTTCTCAAGCTGGGAAACGAGGATCGAAGCGGGTCTCTCAATCGGCGCTGCCTGGATGTTCCTCGTCCACATGATCACCGCCAAGCATCCTTTGTTCGACCGCACCATGTTGAAGGATCGCAATTTCGCAACCGGGATCATATTCATGGCGGTGACCGGCGTCCTGCTGCTTGCAGGCCTGGCGCTGCTTCCACCTCTCCTTCAGAACCTTTACGGCTATTCGGTCCTCCAGTCGGGCTTCCTCACTGCGCCGCGCGGCGTCGGTACGCTGATATCCATGCTCGTTGCCGGACGTCTTACCGGCAAGATCGATGCCCGACTGCTTGTCGGACTGGGCGTGATCCTCATGGGCGTGTCACTGCACCTCATGACGGGCTTCGCGATCGACCAGCCGTCGCGCCCGGTCATTATCAGCGGTGTCGTCCAGGGCCTCGGCCTTGGGCTCATCTTCGTCCCGCTCCAGAGCCTTGCATTCGAGACGCTTCCAGCGACTGCTCGAACGACCGCAGCCGCGCTTCTCAACCTTTCGCGAAACATTGGCGGCTCGATCGGAATTTCGGTGGTCAGCACCGAGCTCGTGCGACTGACCCAGATCTCCCACGCCGACATGGCTCAGAACATCACTCAAAATGTCCTTCCGACATTCAATCCGCAGTTGCTCGAGAACCTCGCGCCCTATGGAAATGTAGCGCTGGCAGTGATCAACGGCGAAATTACTCGGCAGGCGCTGTTCATCGCCTATCTCGACGATTTCAAGCTGATGATGATCATCACGTTCGCGATCCTGCCGCTGCTGTTCTTCATGAAGCGCGGCAAAAAGATCGGTGGCGGCGGACCGCCGGTCCACATGGATTAAAGGAGAAGATCATGTTCGGAATGGAAAAGCGGCGGCTCGGCAAGAATGGCCCGGAAGTCTCGGCAATCGGACTTGGCTGCATGGGCATGAGCGAATTCTACGTCGGAGGCAGCGAGGCGGAATTGATCGCGACCATCCATCACGCGCTCGACCGCGGTGCGACCTTCCTCGACACCGCCGACATGTACGGTTGGGGCGCGAATGAAGAGCTGGTCGGCCGAGCGATTGCCGGCCGCCGCGACGAGGTGTTCCTGGCCACCAAGTTCGGCAACGTCCGCGGCGCGAACGGCGAATTCCTGGGTGTTCGCGGCGATCCCGAATATGTCCGCTCGGCGTGCGAAGCGAGCCTCAAGCGACTGAACGTCGACGTAATCGACCTCTATTACCAGCATCGCGTCGACACGACGGTGCCGATTGAGGACACGGTCGGCGAGATGTCGCGCCTCAAGGAACAGGGCAAGGTCCGCTTCCTCGGCCTCTCCGAAGCCGCGCCGCGCACGATCCGAGCCGCCTACGCAACCTCGCCGATCACCGCTGTGCAGACCGAGCTGTCGCTCTGGAGCCGCGATGCGGAGGCCGAGGTGCTTCCAACGATCCGCGAGCTCGGCGTCGGCTATGTCGCTTATTCTCCGCTCGGCCGCGGCTTCCTGACCGGCCAATTCAAGTCGCCGGACGACTTTTCCGAAGGCGATTTTCGCAAGAATCACCCGCGCTTCCAGGGCGAGAATTTCCAGAAGAATCTCGATCTCGTGAAAGAGGTTGAGGCCATGGCTCGGGAGAAAGGCTGCACGACGGCGCAGCTCGCCCTTGCCTGGGTGCTCGCCCAAGGGGATGATATCGTCCCAATCCCCGGCACCAAGCATGTCAAATATCTCGACGAGAATATCGGCGCTCTGGAGGTGAAGCTTAGCGACGAGGACCTGAAGCGCCTCGATTTCATCATGCCCCCCGGAGCTGCCGCGGGCGATCGCTATCACGCACGAGGGATGGAAGCGGTGAACCGCTGAGGGACGCATTGCTCGAACAGCACGTGCAAACCGACCGTCGAATGCGTATCTAGGAGCCAATGACCCAATATATCGAAGTCGCGGCCAACGACGACCGCGCCGAATCTCGAAACGGAGTGATCAAGCTTCACGGGCCCGAGGCGTTCGACGGCATGCGCCGAGCGGGCCGGCTCGCAGCTGAGATCCTCGACGCGCTCGCGCCGCATGTCGTGCCGGGTGCCTCGACCCAGGATCTCGACGATATCGTTTATCGAATGGCGATCGATGGCGGTGGGATTCCGGCGACGCTCGGCTACCGCGGCTATACAAAGAGCTGCTGCATCTCGATCAACCATGTCGTGCTGCCACGGAATCCCGAGCGATCAACGCTCGCTGAAGGACGGCGACATCGTCAATATCGACGTTACGCCCATCGTTGATGGATGGCACGGCGACACCAGCCGGATGTATTTGGTTGGCGACGTCTCGCTACGCGCCCGAAAGCTCGTCGACGTCACCTACGAATGCCTGATGCTGGGCATCGAGCAGGCGAGGCCCGGCAATCACCTCGGCGACGTCGGCCATGCGATCCAGCGCCATGCCGAAGGTCACCGCTACAGCGTCGTTCGTGACTTTTGCGGGCATGGCGTCGGGCGCCTGTTCCACGACAGCCCCGAAGTCGTTCACGCCGGCCGCCCCGGAACCGGGCCCGAGCTGAGGCCGGGCATGATCTTCACGATCGAACCGATGATCAATATCGGCCGTCCCGACGTGAAGGTGCTCGACGACGGCTGGACCGCGGTCACTCGCGATCGCTCGCTTTCCGCGCAGTTCGAGCATTCGATTGGGATTACCGAAAACGGCTGCGAGATCTTCACGAAGAGCCCCGTCGGCCGCGACAAGCCGCCTTACTAGACGCGCTTCTCCAATCCAGCTCGCGACGGCGTCGAGGGCTTCCGACTGGGCCTCGGCGGGCGTTCGGCCGCTCTTTGCCGGCACCCTCAAACCATGATCGCCATCCTTGATCACGCACAGCGTCGATCGCGCTCGCCCAATCCTTCGACCAGTGGTTGAAGCAAGCTCATATCGGCAAGAGCATCCCGATCGCCCGATACGAACAGCATCGGGACCTGGACTTTATCCGAGATGTTCGGCGCGATCGGTCGCCGGTGCTCCTGCGGGGTGAAGCGGAAAGCCGAGGAACACCAGACCGCGCACTCCCGCGATGCGGCTCAATCGCCTGCGCCTGCGAGGTCATTCGGCCTCCGTAACGCGGCCTCCCGCAAACAAGGGCAAGTCGCCCGCAAACTTTGCCGAAGCAGCCGCTGCTGACGCACGGTGGCATGGGCGATCCGCGGCGGATCCGGCCGTCCACCGCCCTTCTCCATGAAGGGAAATTGATAACGCAGGGTCGCAATTCCCCGCTGCGCAAGGCCGCGCGCATTGGTCTCCATGCTGGGGTGCGCCATTCCAACGCCAGCGCCATGAGCGAAAAGGTAAAGCGCCTTCGCACCGTCCGGTCGAAGCAAAAGGCCCGAAACCCGCCCCTCACCGACTGGAATGCCGAGCTTTAGCGCCTGCATCGACTAAGCCGCCGCGGCCTTCTCAGCCGAGTCCCACCGAGCCGTCAGCGCGAGCGCGGTTTCGACGTCGGCCGGAAAATCGACCTCTCCCCACTCCTCACCCTTGATGTCGAGCGTCCACACCTCGCCGTTCTGTGCCAAATGGTGGATCACGCGAAGATACCAGATCGTCGTGCCTTCGCTTGTGCGCATCGCCCGCTCGATCGCTTCGCGGAACCGCTCGGAGCCGCCAGAGCGGAACGCGAGCAGCCCGATCGACTCGGCGTTGACGCCGTCGCTGATTCGCTTTCCGATGGCGCGTAGCCGCCCATTTTCCTCGTCGCGGACGACTTTCATGTCGTCCGCGTCATATCGATCCTTGCAATCGACCGTCACGCAGATGCCCGCCTGGTCACTCGTCAACACCCGCCCCATCAGCGCTCGCGAAACAAGCGTGTCGCCATTCCAGACGAGGCAATCGCCGGCCAGCTCCTCGCGCGCCATGAACAGCGAGCCGGTGTTGTCAGCGACCTTGTAGAAAGGATTATAGATCGTCCGGACGCCGAGGCCACCGCTCCTCGCGGCGATCGCCTGGTTGACGAGCTCGTCGTGGAAGCCGGTGACGACGACCGCTTCGCGAACGCCGCTCGCTTCGAGCGTATCGAGCTGGCGGTCGAGCAAGGTCCGCCCGTTGAAGTCGATCAGGCACTTGGGCAGGTGGTCGACGAGATGGCCGAGGCGCGAGCCCTGACCGGCGGAAAGGATGATTGCCTTCATTTCGAGCGCGCGTCTGCCTTCCAAATGGGGCCGGGATTGGGCATTAGCCTTTTAGCCAATTGCTCGAGGGGTCCGCCGGCGTGAAGAAGATCGAAGCGATCATCAAGCCGTTCAAGCTCGACGACGTGAAAGACGCTCTTCACGACGTCGGAGTGTCGGGCATCACAGTGACCGAAGTCAAAGGCTTCGGTCGCCAGAAAGGGCATACCGAGCTCTACCGGGGCGCCGAATATGTCATCGACTTCCTGCCCAAGGTGAAGATCGAGGTCGTGGTCGAGGACGGCCTTGCCGACAATGTCGTCGAAGCGATCGAGAATGCCGCTCGAACCGGGCGGATCGGCGATGGGAAGATTTTCGTGATCGACGTCGACCAGGCGATCCGAATTCGCACTGGCGACCGCGGAGCGGACGCGATCTGATGGCCTCGCAAATGGACGAGCGGCTTGCCTCCATGTCGCCCGACGAGTTGCGCTCGTCGATGCGGATCCTGGGCTACCGGACGCAGAACGATCTCGCCCAGGCGATCGGAGTGTCGCGCTCGGCAGTTAGCCTGTGGCTCGAGGGCAAGGTTGGAGTTCCTCGCCCGGTCGCAATGCTTTTGCGAATGCTGGTCGCGGCCCAGCGCCGAGCTTACTGACCCGGGGTCTCGCCGCGCTCCGCCTTTAGGGCCGTCCGTGCCTGCTGCCGCTCCACAGAGGTCACGACTCCGTCATGATTGAGATCGTCGCGATCGAAGCGCGCGAGGGCCTGCACTTCGGCCTGTTGAACCGTGAGCGATTGAGCGTCGCCGAACAAACGATCGATCATCCGCTCGGCGCGATCGCCGGCGCCGAACTTCGACGCGGCCTGCTCCGCCTCCTGCCGGGTCACGACGCCGTCATGGTTGAGGTCGAAACGCTGGAACATCGAATTGGCCTTTTGCTGGGCCTCTTGTCGGGTCATGTCCTTCTGGGCCCAGTCGCCGCTGGGACCACCGTGCTCGTGCTGGGCAAGCGCCTGGCTCGAAATCACCGTCGCGCCGAGCGCGATTATGGCAAGGAACGTTCTCATGCTTGCTTGATCCTCGATTTGCCGCCGATGGCGGACCCTGGCCCCTGCCGGCGAGGCGGTGGCCGGAGGGCGGTGAACCGCAGCTTTATGAAGCACATTACATCGTTGCCATGTCGCGACTTGCCTCTTGGCCGCTCGGCCGCGATGAGATGCCGATGCTCGAACTCGACGACCAGCAACAGGCCGCTCGCGACTGGTTCGTGACGCTGCGCGACCGGATCTGCGCACATTCGAGACGATCGAACGAGAGGCTGGCTCCGATGCGAGCTTCACCTACACCCCTGGGACCGCCTGGACTCAAATGGAGACGCGGCGGGGGCGGAGTTCGCGGAGCGATGGCCGGCAAGATGTTCGAGAAGGTCGGGGTCAACGTGTCGACCGTCGGGCGGCCAGTTCAGTCCTCAGAATTCGCCAAGAGCATCCCGGGCGCGGCCGAGGACCCGAAGCTTCTTCGCGACTGGTATCAGCCTCGTCGCCCACATGGCCAACCCGCATGTTCCCGCGGTCCACATGAACACCCGCTTCCTCGCCACCACCAAGCGCTGGTTCGGCGGCGGCGCCGACCTCAACCCGGCCATTCCCTATGCGGAGGACACCGAGGCCTTTCATGCGCGATTGCGCGCCGCCTGCGCAGCTCACGACCCGACCTTCTATCCCCGCTTTTCGAAGTGGGCGGACGAATATTTCTGGCTTCCCCACCGCGGCTGTCTCGCGCGGCGCAGGTGGGATCTTCTACGATTATCTCGAGGACCATTTCGAGGCTCATTTCGCCTTCACCCGGGAGGTCGGCGAAGCTCTTCCTCGACATCGTTCCCAAGCTCATCCGCAAGCGAATGAACGAGACTTTCACCAGCGAAGACATGGAGCGTCTGCTCGAGTTTCGCGGCCGCTACGTCGAGTTCAACCTCCTCTACGACCGAGGAACGCTGTTCGGTCTGAAAACCGGCGGCAACGTCGACGCGGTCCTGATGAGCCTGCCGCCGCTCGCGAGGTGGAGATGAGCGGATGAGCTACGAGGCCCTGTCCGAGCGCGAGATCGCAGCAGTTGTGACGTATCTCGACATGCGTTCTCAGCCCAGAGAGCTGGTTCCCTGGTCAGAGCTGACGCTGGATCGCGTCCAAGTGCCCGAGCCCGAACATTATCGAGAGCTCTTCCGGCGGATCGGCGCGCCCTGGCTGTGGTTCTCGAGACTGATCATCGACGACGCGCATCTCGCCGAAATCATCCAGCATCCCAAGGTCGAGCTTTATTGCGTTCGTGACCTCGATCGGCGCGAGGTCGGCATGGTCGAGCTCGACTTTCGCGAGCCAAACGAATGCGAGCTGGCCTTCATCGGCCTTGTTCCGGAGCTATCGGGCAAGGGCAATGGACACTGGCTTCTCGCAGAAGCCGTCTCTCGAGCGTGGCGCGAGGGCGTCAGCCGGGTGCATGTCCACACCTGCTCGCTCGATCACCCCGCCGCACTTGCGGCCTATCGCCGCGCCGGCTTTACTCCATACAAGCGCGCGATCGAGCGCTTCATCGACCCGCGCCACCTTGGTTATCTGCCGAAAGACTGCGCTCCTCAGGTCCCGCTGCTTGGGACCGACGGCTGAGCGGACCGCTGGGCGTAAATCCGCGCCAGCATCACAAAGAACACTACCGAGAGCGTTGCACTTACCAGCTGGCTGACGATCGCGATCAGCAATCCGCCAAGCGAACGGGGACCAGAATCTACGACAACGAGGTGGATGAGTAGGCCGGCAACGCTGTCGATCGCCCAGATGAGGCAGATTGCGCCAATTCCGAAGAGCAACAGGAACGCGAGGAGCCGCCACCAACTGCCGCTCGAAAGCTGCCAGCTTCGGCGGAGGATCGCGACCGAGCCGACATTCTCCGCGCTAGCGACGGGCGAAGACAGCATGAGCCGCACTGCGAGGAAGATACCGATCACGGTCAGGATCAGAAGCGCGAATGCGGCTCCAACTGAAGGATGAGCCTGATCCATCGCGAGCACGCCGTACAATATCGAACCGATGACCAGGATCGGAATCAACCACAGGAGAGCGGCGCCGATATAGGGCAGCAGGCGCCTAGAGCCCGTGCATCAGCGCTTCCCCGACAGCGACGTGAGGCTCCATCGATAGACGGATGACCGCGAGCTGTCCCACAAGCGACACCAGTACCGCTGCGAAAGCGAGTCCTATCCATGGGCCCGCAGGCGGAAATTGGCCAGGAGCAGCGACCGGAACGCTGATCCCCATTACCAGGCCAGGAAGAACAAACATCGCCAACGCAACGGGCAGTAGCAGCCTCCCTTCGCGCGCCAGGACTTGGTTGGTCTCTTCCCATGCTCGAGAAAGCGACAATTTCGACATCAACATCCCCTAATCACCTGGCAGCGCTTTATGCGGGTGCGCCGGCCATCGCGCAACGGCGCTTGCTGTGCTTGGTCTCGGCGCCCATCTGACTGGCGCGATGGAGCGTATCGAAGGCATAGAGTGGCGAATTAGCGACGAACCCGTCGCTTACGACGACGCCCTCTGCTTCATGGAAGAGCGCGTTGCGGCGATTCGCGATGGGACGGCCAGTGAATGTGTCTGGTTGCTCGAGCACCCATCGCTGTTCACCGCGGGCACCAGCGCCGACCCTGCCGAGCTGTTCAACCCGCAGAATTTCCCGGTGCACCAAGCCGGGCGCGGCGGCCGCTACACTTACCATGGACCCGGACAACGCATCGGCTACGTCATGCTCGACCTCGAAAAGCGCGGGAAGGACATCCGCTGTTTCGTCCATGCGCTGGAAGGATGGATGATCGATGCGCTCGCCGAGCTTGGGCTTGCTGCGCACCGCGCTCCGGGACGGATTGGAATCTGGGTCGGTGAGGGCGAGGATGAAGCCAAGATCGGCGCTCTTGGGGTGCGCGTGAAGCGCTGGGTCACGCTTCACGGCTTCGCCATGAACATTGCGCCCGACTTGTCGCATTTTAGCGGCATTGTGCCTTGCGGGATTGCCGATTTCGGGGTCACGAGCCTCGCCGGCCAAGGGAAACAAATCGCAATTTCAGGGGTTGATGCCGCCCTGAAGCGGAGTTTCTCGTCCTTTCTCAAGGCTTTGGGGCCTCAGCGCAAAGAGTCTTGAAGGATACTCATGCTTCAGACTATGGTTCGCGCGATTTGCGCCTGGGGAGACCCTTGCAGATCGCAAATAATTAGGGAGTCTTGAATGCGTGCTCTTATCCTGGTCGCTGGTGCGGCCCTGGCGGTTGCGGCTTGCAGCAGCAACGACAACGCCAACAATACCATGAACGTCGATGAGAACCTTACGACGACGGACATGAACGCGACCGACATGAACGCGGTTGACATGAACGCGACGGACATGAACGCAACGGACATGAACGCTGCGGACGCTGCCAATTCGGCGGCTGCCAACGCGAATGCCGCTGCTGCGAACGCGAACGCGGCGTCGAACAACGCAATGTAATTGTCGCGCCCTCGTCACGGGGGCGTTGGCTTTTCAAGAGGCTGCCGGTAACTCCGGCAGCCTCTTTTTTTGGCCCCCGGAGTCTTCAATGCGCGCGCTGATCCTTGTTGCCGCTGCCGCCCTCACGCTCACCGCGTGCAAGAACAACGACCAAATCGACAACACCCAGAATGTCGATGAGAACCTCACGGCCGAGAACATCGTCTCGAACGACGTGACTGCGATTGACGCCGTCACCGGCGACGCCGCCAACATGGCGGCGAATTCGGCGGTCAACGATCTTGGCAACGTCTCGAATGATAATGGCAACGTGGCCCAGCCTTCCAAGCCGGGGCCCAAGACGGTCAGCGCGCCGAAGAAATCGGTGCCTCCACCAGTCGCCAACAGCGTTTCGAACGCGACCACGAACGGCGAATAATTTAGGAAAGGCCGACGATCTTGTGCGCCTGGAGGCTCAGGCGCCACTTCGGACGGTTCATCGCCAATTCGATCGCGGCTTCAATCGCCTCCACGCGAGCCTCGCAGTCCATCGGCTGAACGAGGAAATGGTCGAATTCCCACTCCTCGAGCTCGGAGGGCTCGATACCTTTCTGAGGCCAGACCAATTTCAACTCGTCGCCAGAGCGTTGGACGACATTGGTCCCAGCTTTCGGGCTGACGCAGATCCAGTCGATCCCTGAGGTCGCAGGCAATGTCCCGTTGGTTTCGACGGACACGCGGAAATCCCGCGAATGAAGCGCATCCACGAGGTCGACGTCGAGCTGGAGCATCGGCTCGCCGCCGGTGATGACCACCAACCTTCCGTCGGGCCCTGGGCCCCACAGCCGCTCGACGTGAGCGGCCAGCACTTCGGCTTTCGCGAACCTGCCCCCGCCCTCGCCGTCCGTCCCGACGAAATCCGTGTCACAGAAGTTGCACCGGGCGGTCGCGCGATCCACTTCCCGCCCCGACCAGAGATTGCATCCGGCAAAGCGAAGGAACACCGCGCGCCGCCCCGATTGGACGCCCTCCCCTTGAAGCGTCAGGAAACATTCCTTGACCGCGTAGGTCATGCGTAGGCTGTGGGGTCGCTAAGGCCGGCCTCGATGAAACCCTTGGCCCGCAGCAGGCACGCATCGCAGCGGCCGCAATGACGCCCGTCGGGAAGCGGATCGTAGCAGCTGTGACTGAGCGCTGCGTCGAGGCCAAGGCGCTCGGCCTCGACGCGCGATCTCGGCCTTGCTCAAATGCTGGAGCGGCGCGTGGATCGTGAACCCCTGCCCTTCAACGCCAGCCTTGGTCGCAAGATCGGCGAGCTTTTGGAAATTTGCGATGAAGTCGGGCCGACAGTCGGGATAGCCGGAATAATCGAGGGCGTTGACTCCGATGAAGATGTCGTGGGCGCCGCTCGCTTCGGCGAGCCCCAGCGCGAGGCTGAGAAAGATCGTGTTTCGAGCAGGCACGTAAGTGACCGGGATGCCTTCGCCAAGGCCGCCCTTCGGAACCTCGATATCGGCGGTCAGTGCCGACCCGCCGAACGCACGAAGATCGAGCGGGAGAACAATGTGTCGGAGTGCAAGCCGGGCAGCAATCGCCCGCGCAGCCTCGAGCTCGGCTCGATGCCTCTGATTATAGTCAATGGTGAGCGCAATCACGGAAAAACCCTGCTCGCGGGCGATGCCCGCGCAAACCATCGAATCGAGCCCGCCCGAGAGGAGAACGACCGCGCTTTGGTTCACAGCTTCAATCCGATGCGTGGGCCGGCCCAGAACATTAGGGCGTAGAGTGCGAGAGTCCCTGCGACAACGATCGTCATGCTGGTCCAGAATCCGACGCCGGACCTCAGCAGCAATGGCAGAGCGATGAACAGAGGCAAGGACGCCATGATGAACCAGATGATGCTGGTCGACAGCTCAGCGATGCGCTCAGAATCGCCGGTGTCCCGCCAGAGCCACAGCATCGCGAGCAGAGAGGTCAGGGGCAGCGACGCGACGAGGCCGCCCCACGTCGGGTAGCGCCGGGCGATTTCGGAGACGGCTCCGACAATCACCGCGGAGATCCCGATTTTCAGGACAAGGTAGAGCACGCTTCGCTCATATTCTGGAAGAACGCGTTCGGCGAGATAGGATCAGGAGGCGGTCCGGGCCTCTTTCGCAGAGCCGATCGCCTTGTCGGTAACCACCACCGTCGAGGAGAAGTTCGTGATTCCGTAAAGCCGCTTTGCGAAGGAACGGGGAAGCCGGATGCAACCGTGCGATGCAGGATAGCCGGGCACGACGCCTGCGTGCAGCGCCACCCCACCCCAGGTGATGCGCTGCATGAAAGGCATCGGCGCATTGGAATATTTGTTCGAGCGATGATAAATCGCCTTCTCGAGAATGGTGTAGGTGCCAACCGGCGTCCTCTTGCCCTTCTTGCCGGTCGAGACCCTCGAGGAATCCCACAGCTCTCCGTCCTTGAACACATAGGCTCGCTGGGTCGGCAGGCTGATCACGATGCGGATGTTCCCTTTCAAGGGGAGCTCCGGCGAAAGCGGCAAAGACGGCGCTTCCGTCACCGCCTTCAATGGGGCAGAGAGCCCAGTGAGCGGAGGCGCAGGAGCGGCCGGCGGCGTCGGCGGAAGTGCTGGAGACTGAGCCGGCAGTTCCGGTCGCGGCGACGGCGGCGTCGCTGGCCTTTTCGGGGGAGCCACGACCTTTGAAGAAGCGATCTCGAGGTCGGGCTTGGGCGGTGCTGGTGTCGCAGGAAGGATCGGCCGAATTTGTGCAGTGCTTCGAGGCTCTTGCGAACGGGAGCTGGCGGAGCCTTGGTCTTCCAGTTCACCGGGCGTCGGTTGGTCGGCGCTGGCCTGCGCTCCCTTCGATCAATTGTTGCTGACGGTAATGAGCGAGCTCGACGCCGGCGATCGCGCCAACTGTCATGACACCAAGGAACCAGACGGCAGTAACGAACCCCCGCATTGTTATTTGTTAACATGGAGTTCGGCCCGTTAACCAGTCACGAAATGCGCCCGGCCCGAGCTTTGATGACGCGCTCGCTCCGCTTCCCCTGGAGTTGCTAGTCCCGGTCCCACCTTTTGCAATTCTGATCACGCTCGCAGCGCGGATCCCCCGCCCTTTGCGCCTTCGTGGATTTCTGAAAAGCCCTAGCCCGCCAACTCGCGGGTCATTTCGATCATCGTCCGCCTGAAGCCGGCGCGCTCGAACATTGTCTGCGCTCCACAATTTTTTTCGGCCGTGAACAGCAGCGCCCGCGGCGCTCCCAGATCCTTGAGTGCCTCGAGCGCGGCTTCCATCAGCAAGGTCCCGATACCCCGGCGTCGATGACCGGGATCGACGACGAGATCGTAGAGCACGCCCGCAGGTCCGCGGAGCGCCATATAATCATTTCCCTCGAGTCCGGCATAAGCATAGCCGACGACCTCGCCTTCATCGTCGGCGATGAGCACAATTCTCTCCGGCCGATCGATCTGCGAGGAGAGGAACTGACCATAGCGCTCGGGAAGCTTCGGAAGCGGCGCGATGAAGCGCCTGGAATCAAAATCATGATGCTCCTTCACCAGCATCGCTCCAAGGGCGCCCATCGCGGCTTCGTCCTGTGGCCGCGCTTTGCGCACAATAACCCCTGAACTCATCCTTGTGCTTGTCGCAGCGGCGGTAGGCGGGCGCAACGCAGTTAACCATCGCCGCAGACGCAAGTTTAGCATCTTTCCTCGACAATGCGGCTCATGATCGGGGCGCGAATCCTTCTTTCCATCACCTTCATGGTGTCGGCCGTTGCTGCATCGAGCCAGCCCCTCGAGGGCGCTACGGGCGCGCTCGCGCAGCGGCTGCTCGAAGCGCACAACCGCGAGCGGGCGGAGGTTGGCGCACCCATGCTTCAGTGGGATGAAAAGCTTGCGGCCGATGCTGCTTCCTACGGGCCGGTGCTCGCGAGCCTTAAACACCTAGTACATTCGCCGCGAGAAACGCGGCCAGGAGAGCGCGAAAATCTTGCCATGGCCTGGCACGGCACGCTGAGCGCCGAACAGCTCGTCGACATGTGGAGCCGGGAGAAGCTGCTGCTCACTCCGGGATTATTCCCGAACGTGAGCCGGACCGGTCAGTGGGAGGACGTCGCTCACTACACGCAGATGGTGTGGCCGACGACAACTCATGTCGGCTGCGCGATCTTCTCCGCTGACTGGGATTATCTGATCTGCCGCTATTCGCCGCCGGGCAACAAGGATGGGAAGCCAGTGTTCGCAATGGCTTCGGCCGCCGTCGGTTCAGCCGCGAACTCGCGGGGCGGGAACTAGTCGCCAATCAATTCACCGCACCCGAGGAGAAAAACACTCCCGCGCTCGAAGAATGTTGGTTTATCGACGATTTTTCACAGAGTTAGCAAGGGAGAGGGTAATGCCGCGGTGGGGTTTGCTGATGGCGCCGGCGCTTTTCTGCCTCGCCATGCCCGCCGCCGCGCAGGATGTCGCACCCGTAGCGGTCCCAGAGCCGGCGGTTGTGCCTACAGCGGCGCCAGTCGCCGACAGCAACGTCGGGCCATTCTATGAAGCGCGGCCATCGACTCTCATCTGGCTCCGCGATGCGGCCAGTCGAGCCGCTGCGAACAGACTGATCGAGATCCTGAAGCGCGCTCCGATCGACGGCCTTGCCGAAGGCCCGGAGCTTGCTTCATCGGTTGAAACCGCGCTCGCCGGTGGGACGGCTGCTGACGATGAGACGATTTCGACTGCGTGGGTTCGCTACGTCCAGGCGCTAAGGAAGCCCGTCGACGGCGTCAGCTTCGGCGATCCGACGCTCCAGCTTCGGGCCCCGACCGCGACCGCGATTCTCGTTGATGCTTTGAACGCCCCTTCGCTGGAAGCGCGAATGCGCGGCCGGCCGGCACGAGCGTGATGGATTTTGTCAAACTCGCGCCGCTGATGATCCCGAGCGTAAAACCGATCGGCGACGTGATCGACTGCCGCGGGCCGGCCTACGACCGCTTCCTCCAGCCGCTGCTGCTGGCGGCGCTCAACACCGATCCGCACGGAAGGCTCGGCCGCGCTCGCCGGCGCGATCATCCGCGAGACGCTTTGCCGGCGGCAGGCGCGCCTGCCGGCCGCTGATCGCGCGCGACGGACTGGGCCACGCGCTGATCGAGCCGGCGCTCGCGTTTCTCGAGAACGCGCAATGTGCCGGTGCGCTTCGGCACAGCGGCTGCGCGCGCTCGGGCTATCGGCGACGGCCAGGTCGTCGGCGCTCGACTTCGGCGACGAAACGGTCGCGCTCGGCGCTCGGCGATGCGCGTCGATCCTCGCGGTCCCGCCGATGGTCGCGTCCGCGCTGCGTGCCCGGCCTGGACGTGCCGACACAATTTCGCGCCATCGTGAACGCGCATTTCCGCATCGATCCGCCGGCAGATCTGCCGCTCGATGATCGGCGTCGTCAACGGCACGACGGAATGGATCTTCTGCGTATCCCGACCGGCTCTCGGTCACGATCAGCGGCGCCGACCGGCTGCTCGACCAGTCGCGCGAGGAACTGGCGGCGACGATCTGGCGCGAGGTCGCGGCAGTCGACCGGCCTGCCTGGCGACCTGCCGCCCTGGCAGATCGTGCGCGAGCGCCGCGCGACCTTCGCGGCGACGCCGGAGGAGAATGCCAAGCGCCCCGGCGCCGCGACGACGTTCGGCAATCTTTTCCTTGCCGGCGACTGGACCGACACCGGGCTTGCCCGCCACCATCGAAGGTGCCATTCGATCCGGCAACCGGGCCGCCGATCTGCGCGCTGCGACATCAGCTGAACGGTCCGATGACCGATGCGACAACGCCTCCCGCCGGCTCGCGGCGTTGAACACGCTCGATCCGGCGCTGGAAAGCACATCCGCGCCGCGACCGATGCGATGCTCGCCGACCAGCAGGCCGGACGGCCACTGGGTGTTCGAGCTCGAGGCCGACGCCACCATCCCGGCCGAATACGTGCTGCTGCGTCACTATCTCGCGCGAGCCGGTCGATCTCGAGCTCGAGCGCAAGATCGGCGTCTATCTGCGCCGCATCCAGGGCGAGCATGGCGGCTGGCCGCTGTTCCACGACGGCGACTTCGACATGAGCGCCAGCGTGAAGGCCTACTTCGCGCTCAAGATGATCGGCGACGACGTCGACGCGCCGCACATGCGCCGCGCGCGCGAGGCGATCCTGGCGCGCGGCGGCGCGGCGCAGCTCAACGTCTTCACCCGCATCCTGCTCGCGCTCTACGGCGTGCTGCCCTGGCGCGGCGTGCCGGTGATGCCGGTCGAGATCATGCTGCTGCCGCGTGGTTCCCGTTCCACCTCGACAAGATCTCCTATTGGGCGCGCACCGTGATCGTGCCGCTGCTGGTGCTGCAGGCGCTGAAGCCGAGGGCGCGCAATCCGCGCGGCGTGCACGATCGACGAGCTGTTCGTCGACGCCGCCGAGACCGTCGGCGCTGCCGCACAAGGCGCCGCACCAGAAGTGGTCGTGGTTCGCTGGTCTTCCGCGGCATCGACATCGTGCTGCGCGCGCTCGAGCCGTTCTTGCCCGAAGGCGCTGCGCAAGCGCGCGATCGACAAGGCGGTCGCCTTCGTCGACCGAGCGGCTGAACGGCGAGGACGGGCTCGGCGCGATCTATCCCGGCGATGGCCAACTCCGTGATGATGTACGACGTGCTCGGCTATCCGCCGGATCATCCGCATCGCGCGATCGCGCGCGCGTCGCTCGACAAGCTGCTCGTCGTCAAGGACGACGAGGCCTATTGCCAGCCCTGCGTCTCGCCGGTGTGGGACACCGCGCTCGTCGCGCATGCGCTGCTCGAAGTCGGCGGCGAGACGGCGGTCGCGCGCGGCCGAGCGCGGCGCTCGACTGGCTGCAAGCCGCTGCAGGTGCTCGACGTCGAAGGGCGACTGGGCCGATGCAGCGGCCCGATGTGCGGCCGGGCGGCTGGGCGTTCCAGTACGCCAACCCGCACTATCCCGATCTCGACGACACCGCCGTCGTCGTGATGGCGATGGACCGCGCGCGCGCGGCGTCGGCGCCGGCGCGATCTTCGACGAGGCGATCGCGCGCGGCCGCGAATGGATCGTCGGCCTGCAGAGCAGGGACGGCGGCTGGGGCGCGTTCGATGCCGACAACACCTACCATTATCTCAACAACATCCCGTTCGCCGATCACGGCGCGCTGCTCGATCCGCCGACCGCCGACGTCACCGCGCGCTGCGTGTCGATGCTGGCGCAGCTCGGCGAGACGCGCCGACGAGCTCCGAGCCGATGCGCGCGCGCGATCGACTATCTCGAGCGCGACCAGCTAGCCGGACGGAAGCTGGTACGGCCGCTGGGGCATGAACTACATCTACGGCACCTGGTCGGTGCTGTGCGCGCTGAACGCGGCCGGCGTCGATCCGCGACGACGCCGATGATGCGCAAGGCGGTCGACTGGCTGGTCGCGATCCAGAACGCGGACGGCGGCTGGGGCGAGGACGGCGACGAGCTACAAGCTCGACTACCGCGGCTACGAGCCGGCGCCGAGCACCGCCTCGCAGACCGCCTGGGCGCTGCTCGGCCTGATGGCGGCCGGCGAGGTCGATGCATCCGGCGGTCGGCGCGCGGCATTGCCTATCTCGCGCGACACACAGGGCGACGACGGCCTCTGGGACGAGGAGCGCTACACCGCGACGGGCTTTCCGCGCGTGTTCTATCTGCGCTATCACGGCTATCGGAGATTCTTCCCGCTCTGGGCGATGGCGCGCTATCGCAATCTGACGAGCGGCAACAGCCGGGTGGTGTCTTTCGGTATGTAAGATGCCCTTGGGGAGGGGCGACCGAATGATCGTGGTGGTGGGGATGGCCTTCGAGGCGCGGATCGCAGCGGGCCTTGGCGTTCCGGTGATCTGCGGCGGCGACGGGCGACATCTTGCGGCGTTCGCTGCACGCGCGCCATGGCGGCCGGCTGCGGCGGCCTCATCAGCTTTGGCGTTGCGGGCGGACTTGCGCCCGGCCTCAGGCCCGGCACCTGCGTCATCGGCGTCCGCCATTCTCGACGACGCGGAACGGCGTGCCAACCGATGCGCGCTGGGCGCAGCGCCTGATGCGCATCATTCCCGGATGCGCGTGCACGGACCGATCCTGCGGCGTGCGCGAGCCGATCGCGCTCGCGGCCGAGAAGCCGCGACCTGCACGCGGCAGACCGGCGCGATCGCGGTCGACATGGAATCGCACGTCGTGGCGCGCGCGGCCGCGCAGCACGGCGTGCCGTTCGCGGCGATCCGGGTGATGGTCGATCCGGTCGAGCGCACCATTCCGCGCTCGGCGCTGGCCGGCTCGCGTCCCGACGGCACGATCGATCCGCTCGCGGTGATGCGTTCGCTGGTGCGCTATCCGCGCGATCTGCTCGGCCTGATGCGCATGTCGTTCGACGCGCGCGCGGCGCGCGCCACGCTGGTGCGCGGCCGCGAGCGCTCGGACCCGGCCTTGGGCTGCTCGACACCGCGATGCGCGTGCCGAGCGGCCGCGCATCGCGCTCGAAGCGCGCGCAGCCGTGACGCGTAAGCGCGCACCGTCGTCCCTAAAAGCAAGATGCCCGGCGCGAAGCCGGGCGTTTTCGTTCTGGAGCGCGGCGATTACTCCGCCGCGGTCAGGTGATGCGGCTCGGGCTGCTGCGCCTTCGCGGCGGCGAGCGCCGCGGCTTTCTCGGCCGCCTTCTGCGCCTTCTCGGCATTGAGCTGGGTCAGCGTCTTCTCGACCTGCTGCGCGAGAACACGTATTGCGCCGGCCGCTGGTTCGTCGAGCGAGATCTCCGGCGCCATCGGCGCCTTCGGTCTTCACGCCGCGCAGCGCGACCGTCAGCGCCTTCGAGCGGGTGCGCTGATCGTCGCGTCGGCGGCGGTCGCCTCGTAGCCGCAATGCACCATGCAGTTCGCGCACTTCTCGTAGTTGCCGGTGCCGTAGTTGTCCCAGTCGGTCGTCTCCATCAGCTCCTTGAAGGTCTTCGCATAGCCTTCGCCGAGCAGGTAGCAGGGCTTCTGCCAGCCGAAGATGTTGCGCGTCGGCATGCCCCACGGCGTGCAGTGGTATTCCTGGTTGCCGGCGAGGAAGTCGAGGAACATGCCGGACTGCGATGAACGTCCAGTTCTTGCCCTTGCCGAGCGCGAAGACGCTTGCGGAACAGCTCCTTGGTCTTGCGGCGGTTGAGGAAGTGCTGCTGATCGGGCGCGCGCTCATAGGCGTAGCCGGGCGAGATCGAGATGCCGACGCCGAGCTCCTTCGCCAGTGTCGAGGAATGCCGCGATGTCCTCGGCCGGATGGCCGTCGAAGATCGTGCAGTTGATGTTGACGGCGAAAGCCCTTGGCCTTGCGCGGCCTTGATCGCCGGCGACCGCCTGTCGAAGCACGCCGTCCTGGCAGACCGACTTGTCGTGCATGCTCCTTGATCGCCGTCGAGATGGACCGAGAAGAACAGATAGGGCGACGGCTCGAACAGGTGCGAGCTTCTTCTCGAGCAGCAGCGCGTTGGTGCAGAGCGAGACGAACTTCTTGCGCGCCACGATGCCCTTGACGATCTCGCCGATCTCCTTGTGGATCAGCGGCTCGCCGCCGGCGATCGCGACCACCGGCGCGCCGCACTCGTCGACCGCGTCGAGGCATTCCTGCACCGACAGGCGCTGGTTGAGGATCGCGTCCGGATAATCGATCTTGCCGCAGCCGGCGCAGGCGAGATTGCAGCGGAACAGCGGCTCCAGCATCAGCACGAGCGGATAGCGCTTGCGCCCCGTCAGCTGCTGCTTGACGCACGATAGGCGCCGATCGCGATTTCCTTGAGAAACGGAACTGCCACTGCTCTGATCGCTTTCTAGTCTGCCGGCGATCAGCGGTTCGGCCGCGACTGCCGGCTGACCGTCGGTGCAGCCTTCGGCGAGTTCGGCGGGCAGGCGGAACTCGATGTTCTCCTCGCGGCCCGGCAGCGTCGACACCTCGACCGGCCCGAGCCGGCGCAGCGCGTCGATCACGTCCTCGACCAGCACTTCCGGCGCCGATGCGCCGGCCGTGATGCCGACCGACGTTCGCGCCCTTGAGCCATTCCGGCTCGAGCTCGCTGCCGTCGGCGATCAGATAGCTCGGCACGCCTTCCTCGGCGCCGATCTCGCGCAGGCGGTTGGAATTGGAGCTGTTCTGCGCGCCGACCACGAGGATCACGTCGACCAGCTTGCGCAAGCTCGCGCACCGCCGTCTGGCGGTTCTGCGTCGCGTAGCAGATGTCGCGCGTCTCCGGCCCGACGATGTCGGTGAAGCGGCGCTGCAGCGCGGCGATGATGCCGCGTGGTGTCGTCGACGCAGAGCGTCGTCTGCGTGACGTAGGCGACCGGCGTGTCGGTCGGCGATGTCGAGCGCGTCGACGTCCGCCTCGGTCTGCACCAGGATGCACCGGGCCGGCGATCTGGCCCATCGTGCCTTCGACCTCGGGATGGCCGGCATGGCCGATCAGGATGAGCTGTGCGGCCCTGCGCGACGTAGCGCTTGCCCTGGTTGTGCACCTTGGTGACCAGCGGACAGGTCGCGTCGAGCACCGGCAGGCCGCGCGTCGCGGCCTCGTCCTCGACGCTCTTGGCGACGCCATGGGCGCTGAAGATCGGTGACGGCGTCCGGCGGGACCTCGGACAGCTCCTCGACGAACACCGCGCCCTTGGCCTTGCAGGCTCTCGACGACGTGCTTGTTGTGCACGATCTCGTGGCGCACGTAGACCGGCGGCGCCGTATTTCTGCAGCGCGCGCTCGACGATCTCGATCGCGCGCACGACGCCGGCGCAGAAACCGCGCGGCTGGGCCAGGATCACCTTCATCGATCGGTCTCTGCGCGTTGCGCTCGACAACGCCGAATTCCAGATCGCTTATGCGCGCGATAGACCGCGCGCAACGTCGGATCCCTAGCACGCCTCAGGCGTGTTGCACTACGTCGCATCGCACGTCCTTACCGAGCGCCTCGAACACCTTGGCGACGATTCCCTTCGCGTCGAGCCCGGCCTTCGGCGTACATCGCCGCCGGCGCTGTCCTGGTCGATGAAGACGTCGGGCAGCACCATGCGAGCGCACCTTCAGCCCGTTCTCGAGCGCGCCGTTTTCGGCCAGCGTCTGCAGCACGTACGCGCCGAAGCCGCCGATCGCGCCTTCCTCGATGGTGATCAAGCACTTCGTGCTCGCGCGCGAGCCGCAGCACGAGGTCGGTGTCGAGCGGCTTGGCGAAGCGCGCGTCCGCGACCGTCGTCGGACAGGCCCTGCGCCGCCAGCATCGTCGGCCGCCTTGAGGCATTCGTGCAGGCGCGTGCCGAGGAGAGCAGCGCAACCGAGCTGCCTTCGCGCAGGATCCGGCCCTTGCCGATCTCGAGCGGCACGCCGACTTCCGGCATGTCGACGCCGACGCCGTCGCCGCGCGGATAGCGCAGCGCGCGACGGCCGGTCGTCGATCGCCACCTGCGTCGCGACCATGTGGACGAGCTCGGCCTCGTCGGCCGCGGCCATCAGCACGAAGCCCGGCAGGCAGCCGAGATAGGCGACGTCGAACGAGCCCGCATGCGTCGGCCCGTCGGCGCCGACGAGCCCCGCGCGATCGAGCGCGAAGCGCACCGGCAGGCGCTGGATCGCGACGTCATGCACGACCTGGTCGTAGGCGCGCTGCAGGAAGGTCGAATAGATCGCGGCGAACGGCTTGTAGCCTTCGGTCGCAAGCCCGGCCGCGAAGGTCACGCCGTGCTGCTCGGCGATGCCGACATCGAAGGTGCGCTCGGGAAATGCCTTGCCGAAGATATCGACGCCGGTGCCCGCCGGCATCGCGGCGGTGATCGCCACGATCTTGTCGTCCTTGCGCGCCTCCTTCACGAGGCTCTCGCCGAACACCTTGGTGTAGGAGGGCGCG
>CAWAWT010000018.1:0-45656 GCA_963785855.1 uncultured Alphaproteobacteria bacterium | reverse complement strand
GATCTCCATCGGCGCAAGCACTCATCACCGACGCGCCTCTCATCTACGACAAGGCCGTTCGAACGGTGAAGCCCAAGCGAGTCGTCGCGGTCGGTTTCAGCATCGGCAGCGGGATCGCTGCAACCCTTTCAAAATGCCGCAAGGTCGAGGAGCTAATCCTCGTTACGCCGTTCGATTCGCTGAAGGCGGTTGCTCAGGCCATGTATCCGTGGCTTCCAATCGGCCCATTTTTTGACCATGAGATCGACGCTGCTTCAGCACTCGACGAGGCGAAGGTTCCGGTCGCGATCATCGCCGCTGAGCGCGACGAAATCGTTCCGATGGAGAGAACAAAACGGACTTCGCAAACGGCTTTCGAACCTGGTTTTCGACCGGACAATTGCACGCGCCGGTCACAACGACATTTATGCCCGATCCGACTTTCAGGAGGCCATGCGGGCGGCATTGCGGGCTAAATAAGCGCGCAACCTCTTGCCTGATGTCCACACTCCATCCATATTCCTGAAATAAAACAGCAATCGGGCTGGGCGGCAACATTAACGAACCGGCAGAGTTGATTGTGTCATAAAGCGGGCTAGCATGCCCACGAGAGGACGGTCGTTCGCGGCCGATACGCAAGGACGGGAATGACCAAGCTTTCAGGCGGGGATAGCAAGAGCACACTTTACTGCTCGTTTTGCGGGAAATCGCAACACGAGGTCAGGAAGCTGATCGCTGGGCCGACGGTATTCATCTGCGACGAATGCGTCGAACTGTGCAACGATATCATCCGCGCAGAGTTCAAAGTCCGCTCTCGTTAAGACGCGTGATGGCGTTCCGACGCCCCTGGAAATCTGCAAGGTTCTCGACGATTATGTGATCGGGCAGGACCGTGCCAAGCGCGTGCTTTCGGTCGCCGTCCACAACCATTACAAGCGTCTCTCGCATGGCTCGAAGGCCGGCAACGACGTCGAGCTCGCCAAGTCCAACATCCTTCTGATCGGGCCGACCGGCTGCGGCAAGACGCTTTTGGCGCAAACGCTCGCGCGCATCCTCGATGTTCCGTTCACAATGGCAGATGCGACGACGCTCACCGAGGCGGGTTACGTCGGTGAGGACGTAGAAAACATCATCCTGAAGCTGCTCCAGGCCTCCGACTATAATGTCGAGAAGGCTCAGCGCGGGATCGTATACATCGACGAAATCAGATCAGCCGCAAATCCGACAACCCATCGATCACACGAGACGTGTCGGGCGAGGGCGTTCAGCAGGCGCTCCTGAAACTGATGGAAGGAACGACCGCGAGCGTTCCACCGCAAGGCGGGCGCAAGCATCCGCAGCAGGAGTTCCTTCAGGTCGACACGACCAACATCTTGTTCATCTGCGGCGGTGCCTTCGCGGGTCTCGAGAAGATCATCTCCGACCGCATGCAGGGCAAGTCGATGGGCTTCGGCGCCCATGTCGCCGCGCCCGATGAACGCAAGACCGGTGAAGTGCTCAAGAATCGCGAGCCCGAGGATCTGCTGAAATTCGGTCTATCGGAATTCGTCGGCCGACTGCCGGTGATCGCGACGCTTCTCGATCTCGACGAAACTGCGTTGGTCAAAATTTTGGTCGAGCCGAAAAACGCTCTCGTCAAACAATATGCCAAACTGTTCGACATGGAGGACGTCCAGCTGGAGTTCACCGACGACGCGCTCCATTCGATCGCGGTTAGGGCGATCGACCGAAAGACGGGCGCGCGCGGGTTGCGGTCGATCCTCGAAGGCATATTGCTGGACACCATGTTCGACCTGCCGTCGATGGATGGAGTTCGACGAGGTCCATGTCGATGGCGACGTGGTCGAAGGTCGCAAGGATCCGGTCCGTGTCTATGCTTCCAAGGACAAGACCGGCGACGCGGCTTAGAAGATCCAATTCAGCCGATGAAGGGAATGAAGGCAGGCACCTTGCGCACGTAGCGCGCGTGCTCGTCTCCGAACTGATCCCAAGCAACTTCTCCTCGATGCGGATACGGATGATCGCCCCGACGAGATAGAATGGCGCGGCGACAAGCAGCTGGCCAAAATGGCCAAACGCAATCCCGAAGCTCAGTAAGAGTAGGAAGAGCGCCAAATAGATTGGGTGGCGCACCACCGCGAAGGGGCCGCTTTGCACCAACTGGTGGTCCGACCGAGTCGCGCGACAACGCCTCCAATTTTTCCCCATCGCCCTTGTCGCCGCAATGAAGACGGCGATCGCGGATCCGCCAAGAAGCGCGACGAGCGTCGAGCAGATGAGCGAGGAGGGGGCGGACCAAGGAAGCGCGAAATGGATTGGCCCAAAGCCGGTCACTCCGAAGCCGATCGCCTGGAGCGCGATACCCAAAGTCGATAGCCCGCTTCGCTTAGCGGCCTTTTCGTCGCCGCTGCTGCCGGCGAAGGCTCGACGAGGCGCCATCCCGCCGACCGCCACAACCGGCCAGAAGAGGGCGAACTGCAGAAAGCTGATCGGGTAGGGGTAGAACATGGCAAGATCCTAGATTCGACATTTGGACGGTCAATTCGACCGCGAAACTACTCTCCGTGAACGGCGGCAAGCAGCTGCGGACCGTAGCGCTCAATCAGATGCGCATCGCGGCCGTAATGGTCTTCCAGGAATTGGACTCCTCGTCGGTGGTCGGCTGGAACCGTCAGATAGGTCATGTAAACCGGGATTGGCGCTGGGGTCTGACATGCTCCTCGACCTTCGGATCCTTGCCATGCGGGACGTTGCCGACGAACAGGAATTTCGCAAGCCGCTTGTAATCCTCAAGCCGAACGCAGCCGTTGCTAATCCACAATTCATTCTTGGTGAAATGATCTTTCTCAGGAGAATCATGAGATATATGCCGAAGTAATTAGGCAGCATGAACTTCATCATCCCCATGGAATTGGCGGGGCTGGGGAGACGGCGAAGCCGGACTTCCTTCGTGCCGGCAACAACGGCGTTCCAGTCGACGTCGTGGGGGTCGAGGACCTTTGAATCCTCTGAATAACTGGTCATCACCTGATATTCGCGGTCCGTCAGGTAGCTGACCCCCTGCGCGATAATGCGCGGGCCAATGAGGTTCTTCACAAGATCGGGCGGCACGTTCCAATAGGGGTTCACATCGGCATATTTGATGTAGGCGGCCATCATCGGTGTCGGACTTTCGGCCTTGCCGACGACGACCTTCATCTCGTCGACCTTCTGGCCGTTGAGCCACATCGACAGGCGCGCGTCGCCCGCATCCACGATCACATATTTCTGCTGCTCTTCCGGCGCGGAGACGCTTTGCCCGCTCCATATTGATAATGATCAGTTGCTCGTAATGATCGGCTCCACGGTTGAGCGCCTGGATCGTGCCGGTCCCAGCGATCCCATCATCCTTCAGACCGTGAATCCCTTGGAACGCCTTGACCTTGGCAGCCAGAGCGGAATCGTAGCTATTCCCTTCAGATAATCCGAGGCGGGTCCGGAGCATTGCTCTATGCGGTCACCGCTTTGTCCGGGCTTAAGCGTTGGCCCGCTCGGAATTTGGACTTGCGGAAGCGAGCCCCACACCTGCTCATATCGTACAAGCCCGCGACGAAGCTCGGTGTAGATCGGATTGACCGAAGTGAAGAGATCGACGGGCGCTGAGCTCCATGCGGCGTCGCTAATCCCTGAGAAAGCCGCGATCGCGCGCAGCTCGCGGCACCAATGAGTTGTCCACAGACACGATATCGACGCCCTGCCGACGGCCGGGGGAGATCGACCGGCTCGAGCGCTGGAGACCTGCTCGACCGTGCTTGCGGAGTTTGCCACGGCTGTCCGGAAGGCGCTTGCGGCATGGGTCGAGCCACCACGGCTCCTCGACCGCGCTGCCCGACTGCGGTGAAGCGCCCGCGGGGGGCAACGGCTGAGGTCGGGGCGCGGGCCGAGATTGGGCGGTAGCACCGGCGGAGAGCGCGAGCGCGCTAAGCGTCAATAGGAAATAGCGATGTTTCACAACCCCACACAGCGGACGAAAGAAGCTGAACCGATAACAGAATCTTCATCCTCGAGCAGCCGTGAATCACTCACCTTGCAGCTGAAACATCTCTCATCGCGACCGGCGAACCGAGCTGCTGGCCGTTCGCGTATTCCCTCTGTCGGTCGATGCGCGCGGAAAAATGAGCTCGACCGGGACCAGGCGATCATCCGCGTTTCGATATCGCACCCCGCCACCGTCTCTTTAAGTAGTTTGCGGGCATTGGGGCGTTGATCGAACCAATGTTCCTCGCCTTTGTTGCGTGGTCGAGCGGGACCGCCGAGATCCATCCATGAACTCGCTTTCTCCCGATCCTTCCTCTTCGCGGACATCGTCGTATTCCCACACCGGATTGTCCCCTGCCGTCCGTCGGCCGCGAGAGATCCGCTGGCCGTGCTCGAGGCTGCGACTCGGCCGCCGATAAAGGAGCTGTTCCTCGTCGCACAGTAGATCCGGCGAAGACGACCCCGATCGCGACGCCGATGACGGACCATCTTGGCGTCATTGCCACGGCGATGCAGCTTCTGAAGCTCCCCGACGGCACGGTTCGCGTGTGGTCGAGGGCGTGAAGCGAGCGCGCCTCGTCAATCTCGTTCCGCGCGACCGTGGGATTCTGCCGCGGAGATCGAGGAGGTCGATGAGGAGGCTCCAGAGAGCCCCGAAGCACGGCGCTGATGCGCTCGGTGATCGATCAGTTCGAAAATTATGCCAAAACTGAACAAGCGGCTGCCGCCGGAAACGGGGATCCAGCTTTCAGAAATCGACAATGCGTCGGTATTGGCGGATGCGATCGCGTCGAACCTTTCGATGAAGGTCGCCGACAAGCAGGCGCTGCTCGGAGAGCTCAATGCTGCCCGCCGGCTGAGATGGTGTTCGCATTTATGGAAGGCGCAGCTCGGAGTCTCCCTCCAGGTCGAGAAGAAGATCCGAAGCCGCGTTAAGCGGCAGATGGAGAAGACGTCAGCGTGAAGATTATTTGAACGAGCAGTTGAAGGCGATCCAGCGCGAGCTCGGCAACGAAGGCGAGGAGGGCGTTGACCAGCTTCAGGAACTCGCCGAGAAGATCCGAAAGACGCGCCTTTCAAGGAGGCCCGAGCGCGTGCCAATTCGGAGCTGAAAAAGCTTCGGGCGACTGCGCCAATGTCGGCGGAAGCGACGGTCGCGCGCAACTATCCGACCTGTTGCTGGGACTACCTTGGGGAAAGAAGTCGAAGCTGAAGAAGGATATCGCCGAGGCCCAGGAAGCGCCTCGACGAGATCATTACGGCCTCGAAAAGGTCGAGGAGCGGATCGTCGAACACCGCGGTGAGGCGCGGACCAACAAGCTCAAGGGACCGATCCTGTGCCTCGTTGGACCCCCGGGAGTCGGCAAGACCTCGCTCGGCCGCTCGATCGCGCGGGCGACTGGCCGCGAATTCGTCCGCCAGTCATTAGGCGGCGTCCGCGACGAGGCTGAAATTCGCGGGGCACCGGCGGCCTACATCGGCTCGCTTCCGGGCAAGATCATCTCGACATCAAGAAAGCCGGGACATCCAACCCGCTGTTCCTGCTCGACGAGATCGATAAGCTTGGTCAGGATTTCCGCGGGGACCCATCCTCGGCATTGTTGGAAGTGCTTGATCCCGAGCAGAACAACAAGTTCCAGGACCATTATCTCGAGCTAGACTACGACCTTTCGGACGTGATGTTCGTCACGACCGCGAATTCGCTCGACATGCCTCAACCGCTGATGGACCGCATGGAGATCATCAGGCTCGAAGGTTACACCGAGGATGAGAAGGTCGAGATCGCCAAGCGCCATCTCGTCCCCAAGCAGATGGACGCCCACGGCCTGAGACCCGAGGAGCTGAGCTTCTCGGACGACGCTCTTCGGACGATTATCCGCCCATCACACGCTGCCGAGGCCGGAGTTCCGGACGCTCGAGCGCGAGCTGGCGAAGGTCGCGCGAAAGTCGCTGCGCCAGATTCTCGAGAACAAGACCACGAGGGTTGAACTGACACCAGAGAATACCGGCGAGTTCCTCGGTGTTCGGAAGTTCCGCTACGGCATGGGCGAGGAAGAGGATCAGATCGGTGCGGTCACCGGGCTCGGATGGACGGAGGTTGGCGGCGAGCTGCTGACGATCGAAGCTGTCACAGTCCCCGGCAAGGGCCAGATCAAGACCACCGGCAAGCTCGGCGAAGTCATGCAGGAGTTCATCCAGGCCGCGATGAGTTTCGCGAAAGCGCGCGCACCTGCCTATGGCGTCAAGCCGTCAATTTTCGCGCGCAAGGACATCCACGTCCATTTGCCCGAAGGAGCGGTTCCCAAGGATGGCCCGTCGGCCGGCATTGGCATGGTTACCGCGATGATTTCAACGCTGAGCGGAACCGCGGTCCGGCGCGATGTCGCGATGACCGGCGAGGTCACGCTGCGCGGCCGTGTGCTTCCGATCGGCGGACTTAAGGAAAAGCTGCTCGCGGCGTTGCGCGGCGGATCCGAACTGTACTCATTCCGGCGGAGAACGAGAAGGACCTCGCCGAGCTTCCGGCGACCGTCAAGGAAGTGCTCGAGATCGTGCCCGTGAGCCACATTGACGAGGTGCTTGCGCGCGCCTTGGTCGAGCCGCTTCAGCCGATAGAATGGACCGATGCGGATGAACATGCGGCAGAACCGCCGGCACATCCCGCGGCGAGCGAAAGCGGGGCGGCGGTTTGGCACTAGACTACTGGACTCGCAAGCGGAGTCTTGCCTTAAGGGCAGAGCTCGATGCGCGCGAGTTTGTGTGCGGTGAGGAGGTCCGGGGCATGAACAAACAGGAACTCATTGGTCATGTCGCCGATCGCGCCGGCCTCGAGCCGGAGCGATGCGTCCCGTGCTGTCGAAACGATGCTGGAAGTCGTGACATCGGCTCTGAAGCGGGGCGACGAAGTGCGCCTTGTCGGTTTCGGAAATTTCTCGGTCACTCGCCGTAAGGCGTCGACAGGCCGCAATCCCCGCACCGGCGAGCCGATGCAGATTGCAGCAAGCTCGCAGCCGAAGTTCAGGCCCGGCAAGGTTCTCAAAGACGCCGTTCAATGATCGGGCGGCTGGACAGCCGCTTGGTCGCCACTATATCCGCCGCCTTCCACGAAAGCGTGGGCGCGTAGCTCAGCGGTAGAGCACACCCTTCACACGGGTGGGGTCACAGGTTCAATCCCTGTCGCGCCCACCAGTCTTTGCCGATGCGAAGACTGACGAAGTTATTCCTTAGATCGCAAGATATTCGGGCTGGAAGCTCGCGACGCGGCGCATTTCGGTCCAGTCGGGGAACTCGATCTCGCGCCCCTTGCGGCGAATCAGTCCCTGACGCTCCATGTCGGCGAGCACACGGTTGACGTTCACTGACGTCTGGCCCGTGATGTCGGCGATCTGCTGCTGCGTGAAGGGGTTGGTCATGTGCGCATTCCTGGCATGCATTCGCACGGCAGTTTCGCACAGCAGATGGGCGACACGCGCGGTGGAATCGCGTCGGCCGCAATTGACTAGCCACTCGTAGCCGATGGCTTCGTTGCGCTGGATCAGGCGCCAGAAAAATCGCTGCATTTCAGGATGGGCATCGACGATCGGGTCGAAGTCTTCGGACCGTCCGACCATGATTTCGCTGCGGACGATTGCCTGGATCCCGTACTCCGCAGCGCCATCGCGCGGAAGTATGCCTTCGCCCGGGAAGCGCAACGCGACGATCTGCCGGCGACCGGACGAATCCGTCTTGAACTTGGACAATATGCCAGAGCGGATGAACATCACTTCGTTGCGGCGCGCGCCTTGCTCGCGGAACGGCCGTCGAGGCTCGACCTGGACCAGCCGATAGGGCATTTCGTCGAGCAGGTCGGCGAAATGGGGCTCAAGGCCCGCCGAGATGAGCGTCTCACGCAGGGTACACCTCGCGTTGCCGACTTCCAACGCCGACTCGCCATCTGGCAATCTCCCCCGATGCAGGAAAAGATGCGCTTACTTAAATAGAGGCGCAAGCTTTTATACGAACGGTTATAGCAAACGCAGTTACCAAAAGTTTGCGCAAACAACGAGCGGCTGTGATCCTTGCGTTCCTCGACTGCGCCTCTTAAGTGCCGCCGCGCGGGAGCGGGAGCCTTCCCGATAGCCGTGGCGATCGTAGCTCAGCTGGTTAGAGCATCGGTTTGTGGTACCGAGGGTCGCGGGTTCAAGCCCCGTCGATCGCCCCACCTGCTCAAGGGTTTTGCCCGTCGACTGCCATGCTCTGCGACTCAGATTCCATAGTGCAACGGCTATTCAGACAGGGTCCTCCGCTTCGGGAACCGGAAAATGAGCAGCAAAGAGGCTATGAAGCGGGACGTAAGTCTTGCGTGGGTGGACCATTTCCCTCTAGGCGGACGCCAGATCGGTTTCTTTTGGTACCCGGGGTTCAAGTCCCCTCGATCACCCCATTTCTCGCAACGAAGAGTTAGCTCAAGTTCATGACGACGCCCTGGGCCTTGCCTGATTTTGACGACCATGAAGGCATTCACTTCATCACCAATGACGAGTGCGGTCTGAGAGCGATCATTGCTATTCACTCGACGCGCCTCGGCCCCGCGGCGGGCGGTTGCCGATTCTGGCATTATGCCAAGGACAAGGAGGCTCTTGTCGACGCGCTCCGGCTCTCGCGCGGCATGAGCTACAAGAACGCGATGGCGGGACTTCCGCTGGGCGGCGGCAAGTCGGTCATCCTCGCCAACGAGGAACGAACCAAGACCCCGGACCAGCTTCACGCTTTTGGCAAGGCCGTCGAGGAGCTCGCCGGGCGCTACATCACGGCCGAGGACGTCGGCATCAGCGTTTCCGACATGATCGAGATCGCCAGATCGACCAAATATGTCGCCGGTCTGCCCAATTCGCCTGGCGACGTTGGCGGCGATCCCGGCCCGCACACTTCGCTCGGGGTATTCCTTGGCATCAAGGCCGCCGTCAAATGGGCGCTCGGGAAGGATAGTTTGAAGGGGCTACACATCGCGCTCCAGGGTGCCGGCAGCGTCGCCACGGGGGTTGCTTTGCACGCCTGCGCTGAAGGCGCGCGGCTAACGATCGCCGACGTAGACGAAGCCAAGGCGAAGAAACTTGCGCAGCGCTCTGGCGGCAAACTGGTCGCCGCCGACGAGATCTTGACGCTCGAAGCGGACGTCCTCAGTCCGTGCGCGCTCGGGGCGGTCCTCGACGCGGAAACGATTTCAAAGCTCAAGGCGCCGATCGTTGCCGGCGGAGCAAATAATCAGCTTGCAACCCCCGAAGACGGCCATCGCCTCCACGAGCGCAAGATCTTGTACGCGCCAGACTATGTCATTAATGCCGGGGGAATCATCAACGTCTGCACCGAATATCTCGGCGACGGCGATGCGACCCTGGTTCGCCGCCGAATCGAGGGCATCCCGTCGCGGCTCGAGCAGATCTGGCGCGAGGGCTCGGAGACGGGCCGCGATCCGGCAACGGTTGCGGATGCTATGGCGCAAAGGCTGATCGGCAGGGCATAAGCCGCCCGTGCACGCACTCGCCAATCCCGCCCGGTTCCTTCGGATCGCCCGACCGGCGACGACCTGGCTGGTCCTTGTTGGCCTCTTACTTGCCGTTCTTGGAATGATTGCAGGACTGACACTGACGCCGCCTGACTATCTGCAGGGCGAGACCGTGAGGATCCTATACATCCACGTGCCCTGTGCGTGGCTCGGAATGGCGGGTTGGGTCGGCATTGCTGCTGCCTCGATTAGTCAGCTGGTTTGGCGTCATCCGCTCGCAGCCGTCGCCGGAAGAGGCGTAGCGCCGGTAGGCGCGACCTTCGCGGCCAGCTGCCTAATCACCGGTTCGATCTGGGGGCGGCCGACCTGGGGCACCTGGTGGCAATGGGATGGTCGGCTGACCTCGATGCTCATCCTGTTCTTCCTTTACCTTGGCTATATTGCGCTCGCTTCGGCGGAGCGTGAGCGGGGTGGGGAGGGGCGTCTCGCCGCGATCTATGGCCTCGTCGGCGCAATCAATCTGCCGATCATCCATTATTCAGTGCTGTGGTGGCGAACACTCCATCAGGGCGAAAGCATCGGGCTTACCGGCTCGACAATCGACCTTTCTATCCTGTGGCCGCTGCCACTCACGATGGTCGGCTTCACCTGCTTGTTTGGTGCGGCAGCGTTGATGCGAATCCGCGCTGAACTGGCCGAAGCAAAGATCGAGGCGCGGATGCGCCGAATGGGGAAAGCATGAGTCCCTGGCTCTTCGTAGCGGCTGCCTACTCGGTCGCGATCACCCTGACCGCGACGCTGCTGGTGTGGGCGCTTGTGTCGATGCGGCGAGCCGAAGCCGCGGCCGCCGCGCTCAACCGCAAATGAAACCGAAGAACCAGCGACTCGCGCTGGTGTCCGCCGCGATTGTCGCGGTACTGGTCGCCGTGCTTCTCGCGATGTGGGGGCTTCGCGACCAAGCCTCCTATTTCTACACGCCCGCCGACATTGCCGAGGGGAAGGCACATAACGGAGAGGCAATCCGCCTCGGCGGAATGGTCGCGCGCGGATCGATCCAGCACTTGCCGGACGGGGTGACCATCAGCTTCATCCTCACTGATGGCAAAGCGCAGACGCCCGTTACTTTTCGTGGAATCACACCCGATCTGTTCCGCGAGGGCTCAGGTGCTGTCGCGGAAGGACGGCTCGAACATGGGGCCTTCGTCGCCGACACGATCCTCGCGAAACATGATGAGCGCTATATGCCGCCCGAGCTCGGCAACCTGACGGCGGAGCACAAGACGGGAAAGACGCTCGAGAAATGATCGCCGAGACGGGACTCGCCGCGCTGTGGCTCGCCGCGCCTCTCGCCGCTTTTCAATTCATTCTGATGATCCTCGCGCTTCGCGGCGCTTCCGACGTGTGGCGAGCGATGCGATCGATCGCGGTCGTTCAGGGCGTGCTGACCTTTGTCGCGTTCGCGATGCTGCTGATCGTCTTCGCGCGGAGCGACATGTCGGTCGCATTGGTGTTCGAGAACAGCAACAGCGCCAAGCCCTTCATCTACAAAATCGCCGGCGCCTGGGGGAACCACGAAGGCTCGATGCTGATGTGGGTGACGATCCTCGCCATTGCCGGAGCGTTTGTCGCGATACTCGCGCGTCGCACGAGCAAGCGTACGCTGCTTGCAGCGCTGGGCGCGCAGTCGCTGCTCGCGCTTGGCTTCTATGCTTTTCTTCTGATCGCCTCGAATCCATTTTCCCGGCTATGGCCGGCGCCGCCGGACGGGCAGGGGCTCAACCCATTGCTCCAGGATCCTGGTTTGGCCTTCCATCCGCCGACACTCTACCTTGGTTATGTTGGGCTTTCGGTCGCCTTCAGCTTCGCCGTCGGCGCGCTGTTGACGGGCGAAGTCGATGCACGACTTGCGCGTGCGATGCGGCCGTGGGTGCTCGGAGCCTGGATTCTGCTGACGCTCGGAATCACTGCCGGGAGTTACTGGGCCTATTACGAGCTCGGCTGGGGCGGCTACTGGTTCTGGGACCCGGTCGAGAATGCGTCGCTGATGCCGTGGCTCGCCGCAACGGCGCTTCTCCACTCGATCAACGTGCTCGCTGCGCGGGGCGCACTTAAGGCCTGGACAATGATGCTGGCAGTGATCGCATTCTCGATGTCGATGGTCGGCACGTTCCTGGTGCGCTCGGGAATTCTGACGTCGGTCCACGCCTTCGCGATCGATCCCGAGCGCGGGACCTTTCTGCTCGCTCTCCTCGCGATCTACGTCGGTGCGGCATTCGTGCTTTTTGCCTGGCGGGGTGCGAATTTGAAGGAAGGCGCGCCGTTCGAGCTCATCAGCCGCGAAACCGAACTCGTGATCAACAATTTGATCCTGACGGTGATCCTCGGAGTGGTGTTCGTCGGGACGCTCTATCCGCTCTTCATCGAGGCGGTGAGCGGGGAGAAGCTGTCGGTCGGAGCGCCTTATTTCGATGCAGTTGCCGGCCCGCTCGCGCTTCTGTTGGCGATACTCGTCGGCATTGGCCCACTTGTCGCCTGGCGGCGCGAGCGCCGTCCAGTATTTAAGAAGCTGCCGATCCCTGCGTTGCTGGGTGTCACTGCGCTCGCCATCACGATCATCCTCTGGCGCGGCATGAACATCCTGCCCCGGCTCGGCCTTGCGGTAGGCGCCTATCTCGCGGCAGCAAGCATCTTGCCGCTTATCGGCCGGAATCCCTTGCGAACACCGCTCGCCACTTGGGGCATGGTGGTCGCGCATTTCGGGATTGCAGTATCGCTCGTCGGAATGGCCGCAACCGCCGCGTTCACGAGCGAGACACTGGCGATCGCAAAACCCGGCGATGTGCTCAGCGTTGGCCCGTGGATGGTCCAGCTCGCAAACGTCACTCCCACTGCGGGTAAGAATTGGACCGCTGTCGAAGCCGACCTGAAGGCTGCGCGGGGGTCCGATCTCATGACTTTGTCGCCGCAGGTGCGTTATTATTCGGATCCGCCGACGCAGACGAATAAATCGTCGATCCGCACGTTTTGGAACGGGCAGCTTTATGCCGTCATCGGTAATGAGGACGTTTCCGGTGCTTGGCAGCTACGGCTTTGGTGGAAGCCGTTCGTGACCCTGATCTGGGCCGGTGGGGCTCTGATCGCGATCGGTGGCGCGTTAGCGCTTTTGGGGCGCCTGTGGCAGGTCGTTTGGCGACGTCGCTCTCCGGCCGACGGCGAATGGCGAAACGAGCGCTACGCATGAGCCGCGCGCTTCGCTTTGCCCCGCTGTCACTACTCCTCGCCATCATTGCCGCGCTGGTGTGGCGGCTCGCGACCCCGGCGGACACGAGCGTCCATTCGACTTTGGAGGGAAAGCCGGTCCCGGCGTTTGATCTTGCGGCGATTCTTCCCGGCAAGCCTGCGCTCACTTCCGCCGATCTGGCGACCGGCGGCCCCCATCTTGTGAATGTCTTTGCGAGCTGGTGCGTGCCGTGCGTCACCGAAGTGAAGGTGCTGCAGACGTTGAAGACTCGCGGAGTTCGTGTCGAAGGCATCGCCGTTCGCGACCAGGGCGCCGACCTCGCCAACTTCCTTGCCCGGAACGGCGATCCGTACGAACGCATCGGTAGCGACCCGCAAAGCGAGGTCCAGATTTCGCTCGGCTCGTCGGGTGTGCCCGAAAGCTTCGTTGTCGATCGCGGAGGCATCATTCGCTACCAGCAGATCGGTCCGATCGAAGCTAAGGACGTGCCGATAATCTTGTCCAAGCTGGAGCAGGCACGGTGAAGGTGCTGGTTGTGGTTTTGGCGATTATGCTTGCGGCTCCTGTGCTGGCCGACAGTAATTTGCCGCCGGCTTACTGGTCCGACAGGCAGCTTCCGAATCCGAAACAGGAGGCACAGGCGCAAGCGTTGATGGAGCAGCTACGCTGCCTCGTCTGCCAGGGCCAGTCGATTGCGGATTCGGACGCCGAACTTGCCGGCGACATGCGCGATCTCGTCCGACGCCGGATCGCCGCTGGGGAGCCGCCGGGCGCGATCCGTGCGTGGCTTATCCAGCGCTATGGCACTTGGATCAGCTACAGGCCGACCGGCGAGCCAGCTGCGTGGCCACTGTGGCTTGCGCCAATCTTCTTGTTGCTAGTCGGAGCATTGCTGATCAGTCGCCGCGTCCGGGTGAAAGGCCGGTAATGGGCTGGATCATTCTTCTCGCCCTAATGGCGACGAGCCTGGGGAGTCTCTGGCTGCTTCGCGTCCGAGGCGCGAGCCTCACGGCAAGCGCCGCAGCTTTGCTGCTCGGTGGCGCGGGCTATGCGTTCCAGGGCAGACCGGAACTGCCTGGAGCGCCTTCGCAGGGCATGGAAGCGGGTGACATTTTCCCGCTCACGCAAGCGCGGCATGCCTTCTTTGGTGACTTCTCGCCGGAGGAAAGCTGGCTCCGCATGTCCGAGGCTCTGGCTCGCGATGGAAAAAGCGCGGATGCGGTCGGGATTCTTCAAAATGCGGTCAAGCGCTACCCCGGCTCCGCTGAGCTGTGGATCGGACTTGGCAACGCGCTTGTCGACCATGCTCGCGGAATCACGCCTGCAGCAGAGCTCGCCTACAAGCGTGCCGAGGAGATCTTGCCGGGGTATCCCGCAGCGCCGTTCTTCTACGGACTTGCACTGGCGCGTTCCGGCGACCGCGATGGCGCATTGAAGCTATGGAAGGACGTTCTTGCGAAGGCGCCGCCAAAAGCGAGTTGGCGCCCACTCGTCGAGCAAGGAGTTGCAGCGCTCAGCGTCGCGCCGCCGCCGCCGGCAGGTCGCTAAGTCGCGACCGGCTCGAATTGAAGGTCTAGCGCTTCTGCGACCGCTTTGTGGCGAATCTTACCGTCCGAAACGTTCAGCCCGTCGGCAAGGTGCGCGTCCTGACGCATCGCTTTATCAGCGCCCAAATTCGCGAGCTTCAGCGCAAATGGAAGCGTCGCATTATTGAGCGCGAATGCGCTCGTCCGCGCGACCGCGCCCGGCATGTTGGCGACGCAATAATGAATGATCCCATCGACTTCGTAGACAGGGTCGGCGTGAGTGGTCGCGTGCGAAGTTTCAAAGCAGCCGCCCTGATCGATCGCAATGTCGACGAGCACGCTGCCGCGCTTCATTGTCTTCAGCATGTCGCGCGTAACGAGCTTGGGCGCTGCTGCGCCAGGGACGAGCACCGCGCCAATGACCAGCTCGGCTTCCTGGACCGCGCTGGCGATGGCGGCGCGAGAGGCATACGCCGTCTTGATCTGGCTCGAGAAGAACATGTCGAGCTCGGCCAGCCGATCGTTATTGATGTCGTAAATGGTGACGTCCGCGCGCATGCCAGTCGCCATCTGCGCGGCATTCACGCCCGAGACACCGCCACCGAGGATCGCGACCTTCGCCGGAGCAACCCCTGGAACGCCACCGAGGAGCACCCCGCGCCCCCCCTGTTCCTTCTCGAGATAGTGAGCGCCAACCTGGACGGACATCCGGCCAGCAACCTCGCTCATCGGTTTCAACAGCGGCAATGACCCATTATTCGCAGTCACCGTCTCGTATGCGATGCAGATCGCTCCGGATTTCATGAGGCCGAGCGCTTGTTCCTTGTCGGCTGCAAGATGCAGGTAAGTGAAGAGGATCTGCCCCGGCCTGAGCATCGCGATCTCGGGCTGCTGCGGTTCCTTCACCTTTACGATCATCTCGGCGGTATCGAACACCGATTTTGCATCGGGAAGGATCTTGGCGCCGGCTTTTTCGTAAGCGCTGTCAGGACAATCGATACCCTGGCCGCCCTTCGTCTCGACGAACAGCTCGTGCCCATGCGCGACCAGCTCGGCCACCGACAAAGGCGTCAGTCCGACGCGATATTCATGGACCTTGATTTCCTTGGGCACCCCGATGCGCATTTATTCGTTCGCTCCAACTGATGTCTGCGCGCGCCTATAGACTGGGATTTCGCCCATGTCCCCTGCGATTGCGGGGCCGAAACGGCAGTGCTAGTGCAGCGCGTCCGTGACCGACGAACTCGGTTCCGGGACAAGGGATGTGAAGTCGCGGTCATCGAGTCTGAACCTCAGAACATGAACATCACCGCGACTGGAGCCGCCGTAGCGGCCACCCCGGACCATGATCCGGTAGCGCACGGACACCAGGGCCCTCTCTTTAAGATGGCCATGGGCGCGATCGGAGTCGTGTTCGGCGACATCGGCACCTCGCCGATCTACTCGTTCCGTGAGACCTTCGCCGGGCACCATTCACTCGCGCCGACCGAATTCCACATCGACGCAGTGCTCTCGATGATCTTCTGGTCGATGATGATTGTCGTGACGCTAAAATACGTCAGAGTGATCATGCGCGCGGACAACAAGGGCGAGGGCGGCAGTCTGGCGCTTCTTGCACTCATCAACCGCACGATCAGCGGGAAGAAGAAGTGGGCGAGCGGGATCGTCATGCTCGGCGTGCTTCGCGACCGCGCTCTTCTACGGCGATTCGATGATCACGCCGGCGGTTACCGTGCTCTCCGCCGTGGAGGGTCTAACGACAGTCCAGCAGGGCTTCCAGCCGTTCGTCATACCGGCCGCCGCCGTAATCCTGGTTGGCCTGTTCGCGATCCAGTCGCGAGGGACGGCGCGGGTCGGAGCGATGTTCGGGCCCGTGATGCTCGTCTATTTCTCGGTGCTTGCCGTCCTTGGTCTGAGCCATATCATGGACCAGCCGAACGTGATCCTCGCGATGATTAATCCCGCCAATGCGGTAGGGTTTTTCATCAGCGAGCCGGTGCACGCCTTTCTCGCGATGGGCTCGGTCGTCCTAGCGCTGACCGGCGCCGAAGCGCTCTATGCCGACATGGGGCATTTCGGTCGCCGTCCGATCAAGGTCGCGTGGCTCTATTTCGTGCTGCCCGCACTACTGCTCAATTATATGGGGCAGGGCGCGATGCTGCTCTCACTGCCGGCGGCCGAGGTCGCGAAGGAAGTGCGGGATCCGTTCTTTTATCTCGCTTCCGACACGTTCCGGCTGCCGCTCGTGATCATCGCAACTTTCGCGTCCATCATCGCGAGCCAGGCCGTAATTTCGGGGGCCTTCTCCGTCACCCAGCAGGCGATCCAGCTCGGCTTCGTCCCGAGACTGCGGATAGCCCATACCAGCGAGGCCGCGGCCGGCCAGATCTACATCCCCGTCGTCAACTGGGCATTGTTGACCATGGTGCTCATTCTCGTGCTGACATTCCGCTCGTCATCGAACCTGGCCGCGGCCTACGGAATTGCGGTCACCGGCGCGATGGCGATCGATACGGTCCTGATCGCTGTCGTCCTGATCACGATGTGGAAGTGGAACCGCTTCCTCGCCGGCGCGCTCGTCGTCGTCTTCGGCGCGGTGGACCTTGGCTATTTCAGCTCGAACCTGACCAAGATTCCCGGCGGCGGCTGGTTCCCGCTGCTGGTCGGCGCGATCGCCTTCACCTTCCTCACCACCTGGGCGAAGGGCCGCCAGCTGATGATTGCGCGGATGAACGAGGCCAGCCTGCCGATGGAGATTTTCATCAAGTCGGCAGCACCGAGCGCCGCGCGTGTACCTGGAACGGCGGTGTTCATGACCAGCGCATCGAGCGGAGTTCCGCACGCACTCCTGCACAACCTTAAGCACAACAAGATCCTTCACGAGCGCGTAGTCCTTCTCACCGTCCGCATCGAGGACGTGCCCTATGTCTCGGAGGAGAAGAGGCTCGAGACCAAGGATTACGGAGCCGGTTTCTTCCGAGTGCTCCTGCGCTACGGCTTCATGGAAGAGATCAACGTCCCCGCAGCGCTCGCGCAGCTGAAGGAAATCGGGCCGCAATGCCGGATGATGGACACCAGCTTCTTCCTCGCAAGGCAGACGCTTCTCCCGTCCTCGCGCCCCGGAATGGCGATCTGGCGCGAGAAATTGTTCGCCTGGATGCTGCGCAACGCGGAAAGCGCGATGGAATTCTTCAAGCTACCGACCAACCGCGTGGTTGAGCTCGGGAGCCAGGTGGAGATCTGAACCTTCGGCGCGCTCCGCGCATTGCCACCTCCATGGCTGAAACCATTTCCTGGGTCGCGACGATCGCGACGATCGTCGCCGCATTCATGACCGCATCGAACCTCGGCTCTCGCGTGACCGGCTACGGATTTGCGGTCTTCACAGGAGGGGCCCTGTGCTGGATCGCCGTGGGCGCGCTAACTCACCAGCCGGCGCTCCTTTGGACAAACGTCGTCCTGACCGGCCTCGATATCTTCGGGGTGTGGCGATGGCTCGGACGTCAGTCGCAGAGGTGGAGGAGGGTGCCCGTACCGGCTTCCAAGCAAGCGAGCACACCCCCGGAGAGGCGCTGTTTCCCGGTGTCGCTGCTCGGCCGCGGGCCCGTGCTGTGCGACGGCACGGAAGTCGGCCATTGCATCGAGGCCATGGTTGGCTGTCGCAGCGGGAAGCTCGACTATCTCGTGGTTTCGGAAGGCGGCCTGGCCGGCGTCGGCGAGCGGTTCGGCGGCTGCCGTGGAGCGACGCCCATGTCGAAGGCGATATTGTTGCAGTGCATTTCACGCCGAGCAGTTCGAGCCGCCTGGAAGAGCTTGAAAGGGACAATGGCCGGGGCGCTGATCGTCACCGCGGAGATCGCGCATCGCGATTTCTCGTGGCTAGAGGGTCTTCGTCGCGCCAATTATCCGCCCGAGCGTGACCAGGTCCCCGCGCATCTGACCATGTTGCACGCGGTCCCGCCGTCCGTTGAATCCGAGCTTGCGCGCTCGCGTTTCTCGAATCGTTCAAGCGCAAGCCGCCAAGAGCCGAGATCGCGGGACTGATGGATCTTGGCGGAGGCGTTGCGTTTCGCGTTGTCTCGCACGATCTCGACGACATCCGCAAGCGAGCTCGCGCACGACCTGCACGGCCTTATCGGCGGCCAGGACAGCGGCGGATGGCGTGCCGCACATCACGATCCAGAACAAGGTAGCGCCGAAGGTCGCGCGCGCTCTCAAGCAAGGGCTGGAGCGCAACTTCGTGCCGCGCAGCCTCGCGATCAGCGGCCTTGGCTTTATCGCTATCTCGGCGGTCCGTGGGAGAAGATCGCGGTCTATACCTTCCGGTCTCAGGTGACTTCGCCGATCCCGTCGCAGCTGAGGTCGAATGCCGCGAGGCCCGAACTCGAGCACCGAAGCGAGCATGGGCTGGTCCATCAGCTCGTCGATCGCCTCCTCGACGCTTTCGTTGACCAGGCTCTGCGCTTCTTCCATCGCTTCGTCCCAGTCAGCGACGTCATAGGTGCCCTTCCCGACCCAGCAGAAGGCGATCACTTCGGCGAGCTGGTCCTCCCCGAGATCCTCGAAAGCCGCTCGAAGCTCTTCCTCGACGCTGTCGTTGATGTCGTCCTCGAGGACGCTCAGCGCGCCCTCCTGCTCATCGTCCACATTGTCGGGATCCTCGCCCGGGTCATAGTCGCTCGCGGTTTGCGCCTCATATTCGCGGGCCCGGAGGATGATCCGGCAAAGCGTGTCGAGCGGTGTCAGCGGGTCCATCAGCTGCCTCTTCATATTGCGGCCTCAACGACAGCAGCACTAAGCGGTTCCTCGCGTTGACCGGTTCATTTGGCGCACCTATATGCCGCGCCTCCGGCGCCCTCTGGCGGGGGCGCCTTCAGGCCGTGGGGCGGAGTAGCTCAGCTGGTTAGAGCAGCGGAATCATAATCCGCGTGTCGGGGGTTCAAGTCCCTCCTCCGCTACCATCTTCCATCGCGCATATTCGCGTTCGGCTCGTTGCTGAGCGAGGCCGATTGTCCAATACCCAAGTTCGGCGATGAGCGACCAAGCGCTGGTAACTCCGCCGTTCCAGATCAGTCCGGCGCGCACCGAGCCGCGATCTCGAGGTCGTGGCTGAGCTTTTTGCGGCCTATGCAGCAATCTTTGCCCGTGGACCTTGGTTATCAGGACTTCGCTTCCGAGCTTGCCGAGCTGCCAGGGCAAATATCGTCCGCCGTCGGGCGAGCTGCTGGTCGCTCGGGATGGGCTGGGCGGCCCGTCGGATGCGTGGGGCTGCGGCCGCTTCGCTGCCGATTGCTGCGAGATGAAGCGGCTTTACGTCGTTCCGGAAGCGCGGTCCGTCGGGCTAGGCAAACTCCTCACGGACGCGATCGTCGCAGCCGCGAGAGGCTCGCGGTTACGCAAAGCTCTATCTCGATACCCTGCCGACGATGGGGAACGCGGTCCGGTCTCTACGAGACGGAGCGGGTTTCTACGAGATCGACGCTTATTATGGCCCCACGCCGCCCGGAACGAGTTTCATGGCGCTCGACCTCGCCACGTCGAAGGTACCCGCCCGAGACTAGGTGCTCGCGGACGAACTCGCTTCAGCGACTGATTTAAGATCGGCGATCAGGTCGTCCGGATCCTCGAGGCCGATGTGCACCCGCACGAGGTTTTCCGCCGGCGGCTTGGTGATCGTGCGGTACGGATGGACCGGCATCGCCAAGCTCTCGAAACCGCCCCAGCTGTAACCGATGCCGAACAGTTCGAGACGATCGACGAACGCTGCCGCCTGAATGTCGTCGACACCCTTGAGCTCGAACGAGAACAGGCCCGACGAACCTTTGAAGTCGCGCTTCCAGAATTCGTGCCCTGGGCAGTCCGGAAGGGCTGGGTGGAGCACTCGTCCGACCTGCGGCTGTCGCTTTCAACCAATCGGCGACTTTAAGAGCGCTCTCTTCGTGTTGCTTCAGGCGAACGGCCATCGTCCTTAAGCCGCGCGAGGCGAGCCAGGCATCGTCGGGCGAAACACCGTGGCCGAGGTGCCAGCTGACCTGCTGGAGCCGGTCGAAAATGCTCAGGTGTCGCGGTCGCGGTGCCGAGCATGACGTCGGCATGGCCGCCGACATATTTGGTCGCCGCCATGATCGTGATGTCGACGCCTGCTGCGATCGCGGGAAAAAGAAGGGGGGTCGCCCAGGTATTGTCGAGCAAGGTGACGATTCCGCGCTCGCGCGCGACCGCGCAAATTCCAGGCACGTCCTGAACCTCCATCGTCAGCGATCCAGGGCTTTCGAGCAGGATCGCCCGCGTCGTCTCGCCGATGATCTCGCCGATGCCGGAGCTGATCAGCGGATCGTAATAGCGGGTGGCGACGCCGAACCGCTTGAGAAAGCCGTCGCAGAACCTTCGCGTCGGTCCGTAGACGCTGTCCGGCACGAGCAGCTCGTCGCCCGGATTGAGCACCGCGAGCAAGGGCTCGTGATCGCAGCGAGGCCCGAGCAATAGAGCGCCGTCCCCGCAGCGCCAGGCTCGAGCTCCGTCAGCGCTTCGGCGAGCGCCCATTGAGTCGCCGTTCCGTGCAGTCCGTAATAATATTCACCGAAGCGGGCTCGGTACGGATCTGGGCGACGCTGTCGAACAGGATGGTCGATGCGCGCTCGACCGGCGGGTTGACGATGTGGCGGCGCCATTCCTTGCGGCGACCGCCATGAACGAGCTTGGTGCTCGTTCGCTCTTCGCGATCCTTCATGGAGTGCTCGATTAGGCGAAGGCCGCACAAACGCAAACGCCCGGATCGACCAGCGATCCGGGCGTCCTGCGTGACGATTGCTCGCCAGCCCCCTTGGATGCGTCACGGCGAAAGTTCCCCAGGTCGCAAGCGGATCATCCCCCAAGATGAGCGGCACTTGCGAATTCCGCCGCGCCCGAACCGGACCCAAGAGCCATACGTTCGGACGAACGGCTGGGTACGACGGCGACAAAGGCCTGTCACGACGCGAATTGATCAGGGTTGCTTTTCCGCGCCAGCTGTGTCGGACGAGCCACATGCCTTAAGGTAGGCCTGCTCTGGTTGCGTGCTCTGTGTTGCCACCTTACAGCCCGGCGCCATGCGTTGGTCCCGAGCATTTCTGCCCGTCCTTAAGGAAAGTCCCGCTGACGCTCAGATCGTCAGCCACAAGTTGATGCTTCGGGCGGGCCTGGTCCGTCAGACCGCCGCCGGTATCTACGCCTGGATGCCGCTCGGCTTTCGCGTGCTCAAGAAGATCGAGCAGATCGTCCGCGAAGAACAGGACCGCGCGGGGGCTCAGGAGATCCTGATGCCGACGCTCCAGTCGGCCGACCTGTGGCGCGAGAGCGGGCGGTATGACGCCTACGGCCCCGAAATGCTGCGCATCCGCGACCGCCACGATCGCGAAATGCTCTATGGTCCAACAACGAGGAGATGATTACCGGGCTCTTCCGCGACGAGGTGAAGAGTTACCGCGATCTTCCGCGCACGCTCTATCACATCCAGTGGAAGTTCCGCGACGAGGTGCGGCCGCGTTTTGGAGTCATGCGCGGACGCGAGTTTCTGATGAAGGACGCTTACAGCTTCGACCTCGACGAGGCCGGTGCGCGGCAGAGCTACTACACGCAGATGCTCGCATATCTGCGCACCTTCCAGCGGATGGGCATCCAAGCGGTGCCGATGAAGGCGGCGTCGGGTCCGATTGGCGGCGATCTTAGTCATGAGTTCATTGTCCTCGCGCCGACCGGAGAGAGCGAAGTCTTTTATGACGCGGCTTACGAGGAGTTCGACTGGAACCAGTCGGACCTCAGATATGGCGACGTGGCGGGACTCCAGGGTCTCTTCGACCGCGTGAATTCAACCTACGCCGCAACCGATGAAACTCACGACGTCGCGAAGTGGGAAGTGCTCGCAGAAGACAAGCGCCGCACTGGGCGCGGCATCGAGGTTGGCCACATCTTCTATTTCGGCGACAAATATTCGGCGGCGATGGGCCTTAAGGTCTCGGGCCGCGACGGCACGTCCGTCACCCCGATGATGGGAAGCTACGGCGTCGGTGTGTCGCGGCTCGTCGGGGCGATCATTGAAGCAAGCCACGATGATTCCGGGATTGTCTGGCCCGAAGCGGTTGCACCCTGGCGGGTCGGCATAGTCACGATGCGCGCTGACGACCAAGCAAGCAGCTCGGCGGGCGACGCGGTCTACACGCAATTGAGCGCCGCTGGGATTGAGACGTTGTACGATGACCGCGACGAGCGAGGCGGGGTGAAGCTTGGCTCGATGGACCTCATCGGCCTGCCTTGGCAAATCATCATTGGTCCGCGCGGAATTGCGAACGGTGCCGTCGAATTAAAGCGTCGTTCAACGGGACAGCGCGAGGAGCTTAGCCTCGAATCGGCCGTAGCGAGGCTCACCGAATGATCCTCAACCGCGCGGAGCGAATGCTCGCTCGACGCTACCTTCTCCCCGGAAAGGGTGAAGGCTTCATCTTCCTAGTCGCCACGATCAGCCTCATCGCGGTCGCTCTGGGGGTCGCCGCGCTTATCATCGTCATGAGTGTGATGAATGGCTTCCGCGCCGAATTATTCGACAAGATCGTCGGTTTGAATGGCCATGCGGTCATTGAAAGTTACGATCAGCGTCTGCCGGATTGGCAGCGGATGGTCGACGCTGCAAAGAAGACACCCGGGGTCACCTCTGCGCTTCCGCTGATCGAAACTCCCTTGATGGCAACGGCAAACGGCCGTTTCGAGGGCGTGCTCGTGCGCGGAATGAGGGTCGAGGACATTCGTGGAAACAAGACGATCACGGGAAATGTGCTCGCCGGTGACATTCGCTCGGTCATTCCGGGCAGCAATCGCGTCGCCATTGGTTCAGTTCTCGCAGAAGAGCTCGGCGCCTACCCGGGCAGCCAGATCACTCTGTGGAATCCCGAGGGGCGCTCGACGGTGGTGGGAACCGTTCCGCGCGAGGTAACCTATACGGTCGGCGCGGTTTTCGAGATCGGCGTGCAAGATTACGACAAGATCTTCATCGTGATGCCGATGCAGGATGCCCAGCAGCTTCTCCTCATGGGCGACCAGGTCGGGATGATCGAGCTTCAAACAACCGATCCCGACAAGGTCGATCAGATTGTCGCGCCCCTCCAGAAGATGATTCAGGGCAAAGCGGTCATGGTCAACTGGAAGCAGATGAACTCCGCGTTGTTCCAGGCGCTCGAGGTCGAGCGCGTCGCCATGTTCGTCGTTCTCTCGTTGATCGTGTTGGTCGCCGTGTTCAACATCTTATCGTCCCTCATCATGCTGGTGCGAGCGAAAACTCGGGATATCGCGATACTGCGGACAATGGGCGCAAGCCGGCGTGGGATGATGAAGGTGTTCGTGACGGTCGGCGTGACGATCGGCTCGCTCGGGATCGTGCTCGGGATCATCCTTGGCGCATTGTTCCTCCATTTCCGGCAGGATGTCGTCAACGCGATCCAGACCGTCACCGGAGCAAACTTGTGGGATCCGTCGGTTCGAATGCTGACCGATCTTCCAGCCAAGACCGATCCAGTCGAGATCACGGTGATCGTCCTGACAGCGCTGGTCCTGTCGTTCCTCGCTACCCTCTATCCCGCATATAAGGCGGCGAGCACCGATCCTGTTCAGGTGCTCCGCTATGAGTGAGCCCGTGCTCGCCACGCGCGATCTGAAGCGGAGCTTCATGCAAGGAGAAGTGACGATCGAGGTGCTGCGCGGTGTCGACCTGTCGATCCAGCCCGGCGAGATCGTGGCGCTGCTCGGTCCTTCAGGGTCTGGAAAGTCGACTTTGCTGCAAGCGGTGGGCCTGCTCGAAGGCGGGTTCGAGGGCTCGATTCGGCTGAACGGCGAGGAAGCCGCCGTGCTCGACGACGACGGGCGCACACGCTTGCGCCGTGACCTCCTCGGCTTTGTCTACCAGTTTCACCACCTGCTTCCGGAATTCAACGCGGTCGAGAATGTCGTGCTTCCGCAGCTCGTCAGCGGCGCACAGCCAGTGCCCGCCCGCGAGCGCGCCGAACAGCTGCTGGGCGCGTTGGGGCTGTCCGATCGCCTGGACCACCGCCCGGCGAAGCTCTCGGGTGGCGAGCAGCAGCGGGTCGCCGTCGCCCGCGCGCTCGCCAACAAGCCGCCGCTGGTGCTTGCCGACGAGCCGACCGGCAACCTCGACGAGCACACAGCCGATGCCGTCCTCAAGGAGTTTCTCAGGCTCGTCCGCGGCGAAGGCAGCGCTGCGCTTGTCGCCACGCACAACGAACGCCTCGCGGCCAAGATGGATCGCGTGGTCCGCCTTCATGAAGGAAAGCTCGAATAGTGGAGCCGGATCGGGAGCCCGGCGTTCACCGCTCCGTGCGCATTCCCAATTGGACAACGATCGCGCTCGTCGCAGGACTGATCCTCCTGGTCCTGGTGATTGCTTATTTCGCAACCAGCCGGAACTCGAACCAGGACAAGCTCACGACCCAGCAGCTGGCCCAAACGACGCAACAGAAGGCGCCGGCGCCTGAGAAGCTTTGCGCGGGCGAGCAGACATACGACCTGATCAAGCGCGAGCTGTTCCGCCGCGCTGCGCAGCTTCGCGGGAGCGATCAGGCCGCTTTTGACCAGCTTTCCGAGCTATGCGGTCGTGCGGATGGAAAATCCGGTGATGGAGAGCCAGGACGCTTCAACGCACGCGGTCAATTGCTCCGGCTCACTGTCGCTCGACCTGCCGCCTGGCGTAGCGATCGTGGGGGGTAAGCGAACACTCACCACCGACGTGGATTACACTGTCCAGCCGGCCGCCGATGGAAGCGGCAATGTCGTGCTCCTGCGTAACGCCGACGCGATTATCGGCCCGCTTGCGACGCTTGCACGCGTGAACCAACCCAGTGCCGGCTTGTCCAGGCCAGCACCTGAACCTCCCGGTCAAACCCAAATGCGGGCGATTCCGGAACAGCCTCGAACCTCGACCGACGAGGAGCCGCAGCCTTCGCCGGCGCAGCCGACTTTGTATCCGGGAGGGCACCCCAGCTTCGATTGCGCCAAAGCCCGCACGAAGGGGGAAGTTGCGGTTTGCTCCGATGCCGGACTCGCCTCACTCGATCGGAACATGGCCGCTCGGTACAATCAGGCGATCGCGCAAGCCTCCCCGGACCAGAGAGCGCTGCTGCGACGAACCCGCGATCGCTTCCTTGCCTATCGCGACCGCTGTCCTGACACGCACTGCGTTGCCGAAGCATATCTCGGCCGAATGCGCGAGATCCGCGACATCGTCGAAGGGCAATGGCAGCCGCCGCGATAATGCGTGGATAAAGTCCGACCGTTCGCTTGTCGCTAGCAGCGCCAAGCATCACATAATCGCGCGCGTGAATCAGCCCTACGTTCCGCTTCGCGTCTTCTCCTCCTTCACGATGCTCGAAGGGGCGATGGAGCCCAAGACTGTTGCCGAGCGCGCGGCCAAGCTCGGGTTCCCGGCGATCGCAGTCACCGACCGGAACGGACTTTATGGCGTCATGCCGTTCAGCGACGCCTGCGTCGCAAAAGGCGTGCAGCCGATCATCGGAGCGATGCTTGCAGTAGCGCGGCCGCCCGACATCGGGGGCGAAGCAGCGATCGACTGGCTCGTGCTGCTCGCCAAGGACGATCAGGGCTATGCAAATCTTTGCAAGCTGGTGTCCTCGGCCCATCTCGACCGTCCGCTCGAACAAGAACCGCATGTTGAATTCGCCAAGCTCGAAGAGCTGGGCGAAGGGCTGATCGCTCTAACCGCGGGCGCGGAAGGTGCAGTTGCGCGGCTGGTTTCGGATGGCCAGGTGACAAGAGCCAACGCCTATCTCGATCGGTTGCAAACCGCTTTCCCCAACCGCCTCTACATCGAGATCTCGCGGCGCGGGGATTTGGTCGAGGAAGCGTCCGAAGCCGCCTTCATCGACCTCGCCTACGCTCGCGACCTGCCGCTCGTCGCGACGAATCCTGCGAGCTATGCCGATCCTTCCTTCCACGCGGCGCACGATGCGATGCTGTGCATCGCCAATTCCGCTTATGTCGAAAGCGCCGACCGTGTGAGCTCCTCCGCAGACGCCTGGCTCAAGGACGGTGCGGTGATGGCCGAGCTGTTCGCCGACCTGCCCGAGGCGCTCGCCAACACCGCGGTCATCGCGCAGCGCTGCGCGGTCGCCGCACCCAAGCGCAGGCCGATTTTCCCGCGCCTTGGCGACGACGAAGACGAGCAGTTGCGCGCCGATGCGATCGGGGGCCTTGAGAAGCCGGCTCGCCGGCCGTTCGAAGGAGGAATGGGAGCGCTATCGCGAGCGGCTCGACTATGAGCTCGAGATTATCATCGGCATGGGATTCGCCGGTTACTTCCTAATCGTCGCCGATTTCATCAAATGGGCGAAGGCGAACGACATTCCCGTCGGCCCGGGCCGCGGATCGGGCGCCGGCTCGGTCGTCGCCTGGGCGCTGACGATCACTGACCTCGACCCGCTGGCGCTCGGCCTGCTGTTCGAGCGCTTCCTCAACCCCGAGCGCGTGTCGATGCCGGATTTCGACATCGATTTTTGCGAAACCCATCGCGACAAGGTGATTGCCTACGTCCAGCGCAAATACGGCCGCGACAAGGTGGCGCAGATCATCACCTTCGGACGCCTCAAGGCCCGCGCGGTGCTCAAGGACACGGGCCGCGTTCTTCAGATGCCTTATGGGCAGGTCGACCGGCTTGCCAAGCTGATCCCAAACCTCCCCGCCGACCCCTGGACTCTCGAACGCTCACTCAACGGCGTTTCGGAGGTCGCTGCCGAGTATAAGGATCCCGACGTAAAGCGGCTGTTCGATCTCGCGATGAAGCTCGAAGGGCTTCCACGACACGCCTCGACCCACGCGGCGGGAGTCGTGATTGGCGATCGGCCGCTCGACGAGCTCGTCCCGCTCTATCGCGATCCGCGCTCCGAGACGCCGGTCACGCAGTTCGACATGAAATATGTTGAGGCGGCGGGGCTCGTGAAGTTCGACTTTCTCGGCCTCAAGACGCTGTCGGTCCTGAAGAAGGGACAGCAGCTCCTTGCCGAGCAGGGGATCGAGATCGACTTCAGCTCTTTGCCTTGGGACGATCCGGACGTGTTCGAATTGCTCCAGCGCGGCGATACGGTCGGCGTTTTCCAGGTGGAGTCCGAGGGCATGCGCCGGACTCTCTCGGCCGTGAAACCCACAGTCTTCGAAGACATCATCGCGCTCAACGCCCTTTATCGTCCGGGTCCGATGGACAACATCCCGATGTTCGGCCGGCGCAAGAATAGCGAGGAGCGGATCGAATATCCGCACCCGCTCCTCGAGGGCATTCTCGAGGAAACCTACGGAATATTCGTCTACCAGGAACAGGTGATGCAGGCAGCGCAGATCCTCGCTGGCTACTCGCTTGGCGGCGCGGATCTTCTCCGGCGAGCGATGGGCAAGAAGATCAAGTCGGAGATGGACGCCCAGCGCGCCACATTCGTGAACGGCTGCGCCGAGCACAATGCAATTCCCGAAGCCAAGGCCAACGAGCTGTTTGACTTGATCGACAAGTTCGCAGGCTACGGTTTCAACAAGAGCCACGCAGCGGCTTATGCGCTGCTCACCTATCAGACGGCGTGGCTGAAGGCGCATCACCGAGCCGAATTCTATGCCGCCTCGATGAGCTTCGACATTGCACTCACCGACAAGCTGTCAATGTTCGTCGAGGATATGCGCCGGGGCAACGTCGAATGCCTGCCACCGGACATCAGCGCCAGCGGCGCCTCCTTCACGGTCGAAGAGGGAGCGGTACGTTATGCCCTCGGCGCGCTGAAGGGCGTTGGCGAGAAAGCGATGGAGGCCTTGGTCAAGGAGCGGGAGGGGGGAGGCGCCTTCAAGAGCTCTCGAGGACTTCGCCTCTAGAGTGGATCCGCGACTTCTCAATCGTCGCCAGCTCGAGAGCCTCGCAGGCGCGGGAGCATTCGATGCCATAAAGCCTGAGCGAGCGGCGGTCTTCGGCGGCGCGGAGACGATCCTCGCGCACGCGGCAAGCGCGCTCGAGCAGCGGGAAACCGGCCAGTCGGGTCTGTTCGGTCTCAATTCGGCCGAGGCCGCTCCGATCCGCCTTCCGCGCGAGGCATCGTGGACGATCGCCCAGCGCATGGCGGCCGAACGCGAAGTCATTCGGTTTCTACTTCTCGGCGCATCCGGTGGATGCGGCTAAGCATCTCCTCGCCGCGTACAAGGTAAAGACCTTCGCCGAGCTTGCGGACGTGCGGATCGCTGAAGGCGAACGGGTCACCTCGACCATGGCCGCACTGGTCGAGGATACCCGCTGGCGGACGTCGACGCGTGGTCGCCGTTATATGATGGCAACGCTTAGCGACAACTCGGGCCAGTTCGTAGCCACGGCCTTCGATGACGAGGCGACGGCTTCGCTCGAAGCCGCAGCGAAAGCGGGACATTGCGGGCTTCTCACCGTTGAGCTTGACCGCCGGGCCGGAGACGAGACTCCGCGCGTGACCATCAAGCGCATCCAGCCTTTGGCCGATCTCGCCAAGCGAACTCGATTGCAGATGACGATCCGCCTCTCGTCCGCGTCTCAGGTCGGGCAAATTGTCCGCGAGCTTGCCGAAGCGCGCGGATCCAACGGTCTCGTCCGCTTGGTGGTGCCGCTCGCGACTGGCGGCGAAGCTGCTGTGATCGCAGGACGTGACTTTGCACTCGACGGCGAGCTTGCTGCCCGCATCGAGCGCATTGGTGGGGAGGGCAACGTCGATCTGTCGGCTCAAGATCCGCCCAAGCTCGCTCTCGTGGGTTAAATCATCCAGAAGCCGTCGCGGTTCACCAGGCTCGTGATCTTTGCGTTCTGGTCCTTGCTCATGTCCTGCTTGAATTTCGAGAAGACTTCGTTTTCCTCCATCCGCGCGTGCTCAGCGACGAGCTGACGGAACTCGCGGACCTTCTCGAGCCAGTTGGGGGCCTGTGTTCCGAGCTTGTTCAATTCATAGATGAACGTCTTGATGTAGCCATGCTCAGCTTCGAGGTGGTCGGCATCGATCGCATCGTCATCCTCGCGCAGCGCCGGATAAACGATCATTTCCTCTGCGTGTGCGTGTTTGTCGAGCGCGTGGCACAGCTTCATGAAGAGCATCTTGCGCTTGAAGGTCTGTGTTTGGTCGGTCGCGAGCATCTTGTCGAACAGTGCGAGCGCCGCGTCATGTTCCGCGGTCAAGATTTCGTCCCAGTCGCCCAGGGCCGCTTCCATGCCCTGCATCAGCGCTTTGCGACCAAAGTTGGCGGCAAGGCCGATCGCAGCACCGCCCAGCGCCGCCGCAATGATCGGACCGGCCGCTTCGCTCCAGGAAAATGCGCTGCGCGTTTCGCTGCTCCCGCCGCCGCGACTGCCACTGGTGCGATGACTTGCGCTCGAGGTGCTGCGTTTGGACGATGAGCGGTTCGATTGCCGGCCTTGGGTCTTCGTAGCCATTTACTCCTCCTTGCCTGCAAATTTGGTGCTTCAACGGTCAGGGGAGAGGCGCCGTTCCGCTCGCGAAGCGCGCTCCGCGAACGGTTCGGCGCACCGGCTAGACGCCGTTCGTGGATTCCATCGGCTGGTTGGACGCGGGCGGCGGTGCGGTTTCGTTCTGCTCGGTCGAACGCTGCTGCTCAGGCGCGGTCGTTGGCTCTAAAGAGGTCGGCGCCGGTTCGTTCACGACGTTCTCGATCGGAGGAAGCACCTTGGCGCTTTCATATTCCGCCCCAGGCACCGGCCGCGCCTGTTTTGTGACCGTGGGCGGCGCCTTGTTAACCGGTACTGCCGCGCCCTTGTAGACGCAGGCGTCGAGCCCGTCGATTGCGACAGTTGGAATTCGCGCCATGATCGTGTTGCCGTAACGACGGGTAAAGCCCTTGGGGGCAACCGCTCCGCGTTTCTTTGGAAGCGGCAGCACGGCAGCGATCCGGGCAGCCTCGGTTGGGCTCATTGCGCTCGCATCATGACCGAAATAGCGTTCGGATCCAGCGTTCACACCGTAGGTTCCGATGCCGGTCTCAGCAACGTTCAGGTAGACCTCCATGATCCGCCTCTTGCCCCACAGATGCTCGATCAGGAACGTAAACCAGGCTTCGACACCCTTTCGCGCGTAGCCGCCCCCGTTCCAAAGAAAAGCGTTCTTCGCGGTCTGTTGGCTGATCGTCGATCCGCCCCGAATGCGGCCGCCAGATGCATTACGTTTCATTGCATCTTCAATTGCTTCGAAGTCGAAGCCGTTATGCGAACAGAACTCACTGTCTTCAGCCGCGATAGCCGCGCGGACCATGTCGCGGTCGGTCTCCCCGATCGGCATCCAATCCTTGTGAGCGCCGCGGCCGTGGATGAGGTCGCCGATCATGTTGAAGGTGAGCGGCGGGTTTACGAACCGATAGGCGAGGACCCACAGCACCGATGCGACGAGCAAGGCCAATACAAGCTTGACCATCCAACCAATAATGCGACCCGGCACTGAACCCTTGCGGCGCCGCTTGTATTTCGGAATGGTCGACTTCGCTCGCTTCGCCATGGATCGTTGCTAGCGAGGCCGGCAAAGTCCGTCGAGACACTAAGACCTCGCCTTGCCGCAGTGCAGCGTCGCATTTACATGCGCCTGATGACCTCGACGAACGACATCCGCCGCTCTTTTCTCGATTTTTTCGAGAAGAACGGTCACGCGCGAGTGCAGTCAGCGCCGCTGGTGCCGCACAACGACCCGACGCTCATGTTCGTCAACGCGGGCATGGTGCCGTTCAAGAACGTCTTCACGGGCCTCGAGACGCGGCCCTACAGCCAGGCTGCAAGCTCGCAGAAGTGCGTTCGGGCGGGCGGCAAACATAACGATCTCGATAATGTCGGCTACACAGCTCGGCATCATACCTTCTTTGAAATGCTCGGAAATTTCTCGTTCGGCGACTATTTCAAGGATCGCGCCATCGACCTCGCGTGGAACCTGATCACGAAGGAGTGGGGGCTTCCCGCCGAGCGGCTCACCGCCACCGTCTACCACACGGACGACGAGGCCTTCGACCTATGGAAGAAGATCTCTGGTCTGCCCGACAGCCGCATCATTCGAATCCCGACCAAGGACAATTTCTGGGCGATGGGTGACGACGGACCCTGCGGACCGTGCTCGGAAATCTTCTTCGATCACGGCGAGCATATCCCGGGCGGCCCTCCTGGAAGCCCGGACGAGGATGGCGATCGTTTCGTCGAGATCTGGAACCTCGTCTTCATGCAATATGAGCAAGCCGGAGGCGAGATCGTCTCCGAGCTGCCCAAGAAGAGCATCGATACCGGAATGGGGCTCGAGCGCCTTTCTGCGATTTTGCAGGGCCAGCACGACAATTACGAGATCGATCTGTTCCGCGCGCTAATCGCGGCAAGCGAAGAGCTCACCCACACCAAAGCGGAAGGTGAGAACCGGGCCAGTCACCGAGTGATTGCCGATCATTTGCGGGCAAGCGGGTTCCTGGTGGCGGACGGAGTCCTGCCGGCGAACGAAGGCCGGGGCTACGTCCTGCGCCGGATTATGCGTCGAGCGATGCGGCACGCGCATTTGCTGGGCGCGAAGGAGCCGCTGATGTGGCGGCTGGTGCCGGCGCTGGTCGCCGAGATGGGCGCAGCCTTCCCCGAGCTGGTCCGCGCTCAGCCGCTGATTGAGGCGACCCTCCAACAGGAAGAAACCCGCTTCCGCCAGACCCTTGTGACCGGTCTTAAGTTGCTTGACGAAGCGACTGCCAACTTGGCGCAGGGCGGCACGCTTGCTGGCGAGACTGCCTTCAGGCTCTACGACACCTATGGTTTTCCTTATGATCTGACTGAGGATGCGTTGCGGTCCCGCGGCTTCGCGGTCGATCGTCCCGGCTTCGACACAGCCATGGCCGAGCAGAAAGCCAAGGCCCGCGCCGCCTGGAAAGGCTCAGGTGCCAAGGCGAGCGAGGACATCTGGTTTGATCTCGTCGAGGAATATGGTGCGACCGAGTTCACCGGCTATTCGGGCGACGAGGGGGAGGGTGTGGTGCTCGCGATCGTCAAGGACGGCGAGCGCGTCGAGAACGCCGAAATCGGCCAAACCGTCGATGTTCTTCTCAACCAGACGCCATTCTACGGTGAGAGCGGCGGCCAAATTGGTGACACCGGTAAGCTAACCAATCTCAAGGGCTTCATCGGCGAGGTTGAGGATACGTCTAAGCCACTTGGCAAGCTTCACCTGCTGAAATCCAGGGTCATTGCCGGTGAACTGTCGGTCGGCGATGCTGTCCACCAGAAGGTCGACAGCGAACGGCGCAACCGAGTCCGGGCGAACCACAGTGCAACTCATCTGCTTCACGCTGCTCTTCGGCATCGGCTCGGCACTCATGTTACCCAGAAGGGCAGCCTTGTCGCGCCCGATTATTTCCGTTTCGACTTTTCGCACCCCAAGGCGATGACCCGCGATGAAATCGACGCGGTCGAGGCCGAGGTGAACGCCCAGATCCGCGGCAATGAACTCGTGACGACACGGTTGATGACCCCGGACGAGGCGATCTCAGCGGGCGCGATGGCATTGTTCGGCGAAAAATATGGCGACGAAGTTCGAGTCTCTGTCGATGGGAAGCAGGGGCGAAGCGGACTATTCCGTCGAGTTGTGCGGCGGCACGCACGTGCGCGCGGTCGGAGACATCCAGCTTCTCAAGATCACCTCGGAGAGCGCTGTCTCTTCGGGCGTCCGCCGGATCGAAGCGCTGACTGGCGAAGCGGCGCGGGAATGGTTGAGCGACCGCGACGCAAAGCTGCGTGAAACTGCGGCGACTTTAAAGAGCGCGCCCGACGAGGTGCCGGCACGCGTTGCCTTGCTCGTCGATGAGCGACGCCGGCTCGAGCGCGAGCTTGCTGATGCGAGGAAGGCGTTAGCAATGGGTGGCGGCTCGCCCAAGTCCGATGGTCCCGCGCCTGAGAACGTCAATGGCTACAAATTCCTCGGCCAGATTGTCGAGGCCTTCGATCCCAGGGGTTTGCGTGCTGCTATAGACGACATGAAGAAGCGGCTCGGATCCGGGATCGGCGCACTGGTCGCCCTGAACGAAGGGCGGGCAAGCATCGCTGTCGGAGTCACCGATGACCTGGTCGGTCAGGTGAGTGCGGTCGACCTTGTAAGAGCGGCCGTCGCAACTCTTGGTGGCCAAGGCGGCGGCGGGAGACCGGACATGGCACAGGGGGGCGGCCCGGACGGCTCCAGGGCGAAAGAAGCGCTCGACGCCGTCAAGAACGTGCTGGAGAAGGTTGAAGCTTGATCGACGCGACTTCGAGTGAACGGATCGTGCTGAATGGCTCCTGTCATTGCGGAGCCGTACGATTCACCGTGACATTGACCGAGGGCTTCGCCTCGGCACGGCGTTGCACTTGCTCGATTTGCCGGATGCGGGGCGCCGTCGCAGTGACCTCGACTCCTGACGCGTTCCGGATCACCCATGGCGAGGCCAAGCTCGCGACTTATCGCTTCAATACGAAGACAGCACGGCACCATTTTTGCAGCGATTGCGGGATCTACACGCATCACAAGCGCCGCTCGGATCCCAATCAGCTGGGGATCAACGTTGCCTGTCTGGACGGCGTGTCCCCGTTCGATTTTCGAGACGTGATAGTCCACGATGGCGAACGGCACCCGAGCGACAATGCCGAGCACAAGTCCTATGTTGCCGGTGTGCTCCGTTTCGAGCCCGCGCCAGAGGGTTGAGACAAGTCCCTGAGACGTCGTCGACCGGTTAGCGGCACCTCTTCAAGCTCCGCCTCTGCCTTAATCTGAGCGCGAAGCTGATCGCGCTTCTCGTGGATGCTGGCGATCACCGGGCCTATCGCAACTCCGACATCGACCAGCACCGCCTCTGACAGCTGCAGCGAGGCCTCGAGCGTCTCCGGCACGGCATCGGTTACCCCGGCCTTGTATAGGCGCGCCGCGTGTGAGGGATCACGAGCCCGCGCGATGATCGGCAGGTCGGGCACCCAACCGCGCACCCGGCGGGCGATCCGGGCGACCTGGACCGGATCATCCATCGTCAGCACCAAGGCGGCTGCGTGTCCGAGCTGGAGGCGATCGGCAAGCTCGCTTCGCGATACATCGCCAAAGATGACGTCATATCCGCTTTGCTGCGACTTGCGCACCGAATCCACGTCGCTGTCGATGGCTAGGTACGGGAGGCCATGCTCGTGCAGCATGTCAGCGACGATTCGTCCGACGCGTCCGAAACCGAAGATTATCGTTCGCCCAGCGCCCGAAACCTCTTCCGTCAGTACGTCGCTGGCATGTTCGACACGGCGGCGAAGTCGTTGGCCTATCGTTGCAAGCAATGGAGTGACGGTCAGGCCAATCGCGGTGACCATCGTCCAGAAGCCCGCAACCGAGCCGGTGACCAGTCCGGCGCCAGTGGCGGCGGTAAGCACAATCAGGCTGGTCTCCGAGGGGCTAGCCATCATCACGCCGGTCTCGGCCGAAGCGCCCAGGCGAACGCCCGAAGCGCGCACCAACGCTGCCGTGACTGCGGCCTTGACGAAGAGGACCGCGGCAACGGCGGCCGCGATCAGCGGCCAATCGCGGACAAGTTCTCCAAGATCGATTCGCATTCCGACCGTGATGAGGAAAATGCCGAGCGCCAATCCCGCAAGCGGCGCGGTGATCGCCTCGACCTCGGCGTGATAATCCGTTTCCGCGATCAGTACCCCAGCGATCAGCGCTCCCAGGATCGGCGAAAGACCCACTGCGGCCGTCGCCATGCTGGCTAGGATCACGGTCAGGAGGCTGATCGCCAGGAACAGCTCCGAATTCTTGGTCCGCGCCGCTTGGGCGAAGAGGGCTGCAAGGGCGAACCGGCCGAGGATCAGCATTGCGGCCACGGTCAAAATGCCGAGGAGAGCGGTCCTGCCAAGGCCGCCCATATCTGCATGACCGCCGATCAGCTCGATCGCGAACAGCATCGGCACGAGCGCCAAATCCTCAAACAGCAGCATGGCGAAGGCCGTCCTGCCGACCGCGCCCTCAACTCCCGAGATCGGAAGCACCAGCGCGGTCGAGGATAAAGCTAGTGCCAAGCCGAGCGCGATCGCCGCTGGGATCGACGACCCCGCCAAAGAGACTCCGAGCCCGATCAGCAAGGCGCAACCGATGAGCTCGGCGCCGCCGACGCCGAATACGGCTCCCCGCATGCTGCGCAGCCGACGAAAGTTGATGTGCAACCCGGCCGAGAAGAGGAGGAGGATGATCCCAAGTTCGGCGAAGGGCTCGATCCGGTGCGGATCACTGATCGAGAACAGGTGAAGCCACTGATGCTGCCGAGCGAGCGAGCCCAGCGCGTATGGCCCAGCGACAACTCCGACGAGGATGAAACCGATGACCGGAGTGATCCGCATTCGAGCGAAGGCAGGAATGACGATGCCTGCCGCGCCAAGGATCACGAGGGCATCGCTTAAGCCGGACGTGGCGAACCCGGGTTCCATCAGGTGGACTTTGCCCTTTTCGGTGCAATGGCGGTAGAGGTGACGTCATGGCGGCAGAGCTCGATGTCGTAATTGCGGGGGGCGGACCTGCGGGGGTCATGGCCGGTCTCCTCTTCGCCCGAGCCGGCTGCTCAGTGGAGGTGCTTGAGAAGCACGCAGACTTCTTCCGCGATTTTCGCGGGGACACAGTGCACCCCTCGACGCTGGAGCTATTGCGCGAGCTGGACCTCCTCGATGAGTTCCTCAAACGCCCCCACGACGAGGTGCGCTCACTCACTGCGCGCGTTGCCGACCGGCAGATCATCATCGCCGATATGGGTCACCTTCCAGTGGAAAGCCGTTTCGTCGCGCTGATGCCGCAATGGGATTTCCTCGACTTTCTCGCCGAGGAGGCGCGGCACTATCCGACCTTCTCGTTGCGAATGCAGGCGGAGGCGGTCGATCTGATCATCGAGAAGGGGCGTGTAGAGGGCGTTCGCTTGGTGGACGGCGAAGAGGTGAGGGCCCGTTTAACAATCGCTGCGGACGGGCGAAGCTCGATCGTGCGGGAGAAGGCGGGCCTACCGAAGAAGGAGCTAGGGGCACCGATCGACGTGCTGTGGTTCCGGCTGCCGAAGGAGAAGACGCCGAGTAACGAGACCGGAGGCACATTCGGTTCCGGTACTTTGGTCGTCGAGATCGACCGGGGCGACTATTGGCAGTGCGCTTACGTTGTTGCGAAGGGGGCCGCAGACGAGATCCGGCGCAAGGGCATCAAAGCATTCCGGTCGGATGTCGCTCGCGCCGCGCCGGAGCTCGCGCCCGTTGTCGATACGCTCAAGTCATGGGACAAGGTGAAGCTGCTTTGTGTCTCCCTCGATCGTTTAGAGCGCTGGTGGCGGCCTGGCCTGCTTGCGATCGGTGATGCCGCTCATGCCATGTCACCCGTCGGCGGCGTTGGCATCAACTTGGCAGTCCAGGACGCAGTTGCGGCAGCGAATGTCCTTGCCTCGCCGCTTGCCCAAGGTGAGAACGTGGATCCGTTTCTCGAAAAAGTGCAGAAACGCAGAATGTTGCCGACGCGCATCATCCAGGGAGTGCAAAAGGCAATCCACAATCGCGTCTTAACACCGCTCGTTATCCGCAAGGCAGTGCTCGATAAGGTCCCGCTCGTGCTGCGGCTGTTTGATCGCATCCACATTCTTCGCCGAATCCCTGCCCGGCTGGTCGGCCTGGGTGTTCGACGTGAGCATATCCACTCGCCCGACGCGGGCCTCAGGCGGGCTGTGATTCCTCGGCCATCGCGACCTCGAGATTCTTCACGATCGCTTCGAAAAACTGCTCGGTTGTAAGCCAGGGCTGCTCGGGGCCGACGAGAATCGCAAGGTCCTTGGTCATCTGCCCGCCCTCGACCGTTTCGACGCAAACCCGTTCGAGGGTCTCGGCGAAGCGGACGACAGCCGGCGTGCCGTCGAACTTCCCGCGGTATTTGAGGCCGCCAGTCCAGGCGAAGATCGAAGCAATAGGATTGGTCGAGGTCGCCTTTCCCTGCTGATGCATGCGGTAGTGACGAGTGACGGTGCCGTGCGCGGCCTCCGCTTCGATCGTCTTGCCGTCGGGCGTCATCAAGACCGAAGTCATCAGCCCCAGCGAGCCGAAGCCCTGAGCGACTTGATCAGACTGCACGTCGCCGTCGTAATTTTTGCAAGCCCAGACGAATTTGCCGCTCCATTTGAGCGCTGAGGCAACCATGTCGTCGATCAGGCGATGCTGATACTCTATCCCAGCACTTTCAAACTTGGCCTTGTATTCCTTATCATAAATATCCTGAAAAATATCCTTGAAGCGGCCATCATAAGCCTTGAGGATAGTGTTCTTGGTGGAGAGATAGAGCGGCCAGCCACGACCCAGGCTATAGTTGAAACAGGCGTGCGCGAAGTCGCGGATCGACGCGTCGAGATTGTACATTCCCATTGCGACACCCGAGCCGGGGAAATCGAATACGTCGAAGTCGAGTTCCTGCCCGTCATTGCCGACCCATTTCATCGTCAGCTTGCCCGGTCCAGGAACGAGGAAGTCGGTTGCGCGATACTGATCCCCGAACGCGTGACGGCCAACGACGATCGGATCGGTCCAGCCCGGGATCAACCGCGGCACGTTAGAAATGACGATCGGCTCGCGAAAGATGCATCCGCCGAGGATATTTCGGATCGTGCCGTTCGGTGATTTCCACATCTTCTTGAGATGAAATTCCTCGACCCGCGCCTCGTCGGGCGTGATCGTCGCGCACTTCACTCCGACACCGTGCTTTTTGATTGCGTTGGCCGCATCGACCGTGACCTGGTCGTCGGTCGCATCCCGATTCTCGACCGACAAATCGTAATAGAGGAGGTCGACGTCGAGGTAGGGCTGGATCAGACGCTCGCGGATCCACTGCCAGATGATCCGGGTCATCTCATCGCCATCGAGTTCGACGACGGGGTTCTTCACCTTGATCTTGCCCATTTGCTTTCCCGATTTTTGGATTGGCGGCGCCTTAGATTGCACGTGTAAAGCGTGCAACCGCAGCGTTGTGCCTGCGGCTCCGCGCCTCTAATGCATCGCCTCATGCCTTCGCTCGACAAGCACGACAGCTCCCTTCCAGCAACTACGGTCAAATGGCGGATGCCTGCAGTCCATCCGGAGGGTCGCCAATATGTTGTGATCGCTGCCGTGGTCGCGCTGGCGGCTTATTTTCTCGTCAGCCACGTCATTGGAGCGCTCCTGATCGTGGTGGCGGTCTGCGTTGCAGCTTTTTTCCGCGATCCGGTGCGCACCACGCCGCGCGAGGACAAGCTCGTGGTCTCACCCGCCGACGGGTTGATCACAATGATCGCCAGGGTCCCGCCGCCGCCCGAATTGAGAGGAGGCGAGGGGCTCGCCGATGGCGACTACACGCGGGTTTCGATCTTCATGAGCGTCTTCGATGTGCACATTAATCGAGCGCCAATCTCTGGCCGTGTGAAGCGCATCGCCTACGTTGCCGGCAAGTTCCTCAATGCCGACCTCGACAAGGCCAGTGAAGACAATGAGAGGCAGTATTTCCTCTTCGAGGGCGCGGACGGATCAATGATCGGAATGACCCAGATTGCGGGTCTTGTGGCTCGCCGGATTCTCGCCTTCGTTCGCGAAGGCGACGACGTCGAGGCGGGGCAGCGCATCGGGCTCATCCGGTTCGGCAGTCGCGTCGATGTCTATCTGCCGGCGGGCACCTCGCCCAAAGTGCTTCTTGGCCAGCGCGCGATTGCCGGCGAAACCGTGCTCGCCGAGATTGGCATCGATACGAACCTGACAGGCATCAGCCAGTGAATGAAGACGGGGGTCCTCGACGGATCCCGTTTCGGGCGATGGTGCCCAATGCGGTTACGGTCCTCGCCCTTTGCTTCGGATTGAGCGGCGTGTTCTTCGCCATCCGGGGTGAGTGGGAAAAGGCCCTTGCGGCGATCGTCTTTGCAGGAGTGCTTGATGGCATGGACGGCCGAATCGCTCGCCTGCTTCGGGCCGAAAGCAAGTTCGGCGCAGAGCTCGAATTCGTTAAGCGACAATATTGCGTTCGGCACCGCGCCCGCACTGATCCTGTTCCTATGGTCGCTCCATAGAGCGCCCAAGTTCGGATGGACTGCAGCTCTCGCGCTTGCAGTCTGCTGCGCGCTGCGCCTGGCGCGCTTCAATGCGCGTCTCGATGCTGCCGAGCAGCCACACAAGTCCGCGGGCTTCAACACTGGCGTGCCTGCCCCAGCAGGAGCGGGGCTCGCCTTCGTCCCAATCTTTCTTTGGCTGGTGACCGGAAATGCGTGGTTCCAAGCCTGGTACGTGGTGATGCCGTGGGTCTTGTTCGTCGCTCTGTTGATGATTTCCAGCGTTCCGACCTACAGCTGGGCCTCAATCCGAATTCGGAGCAGCTGGCGCTTGTTCGCGCTCGCCGGGATTGCGCTTCTCGGGGCGGCTTTGCTGACGGCGCCGTGGCATACCCTGCTTGCGATCGCGCTGCTTTACCTGCTTATGATCCCACTCGCGCTTGCAAGCTATGCACGAGTTAAGCGGCGTCGCGCCAGCGCGGCTTCGCGCGCATAGGCTGCTGGAACCGGCCGCGACCTCTCACCCGAACCGGAACTGCCTCGTGCCGGGCGGCCGGCCTGCCCTTGAGGGCAGCGGCGATCTTCGCGCCGCTTTCCTCAAGAACCGAAGCACCCACGACGATGAGCAGCCACAAGGTGGCGAGAAAGGCGAGGGTGCCCAAAGGTGCAATCATTGCATACATCCTTCTTGGAGCGCCAAACCGAACTGGACCTGATTTGTTCCAGCATGAATGGTTGGCGCTCGGTTGAGGCGAGGCAGTGTTCCTGTTTTGTTCTCACTTGTCAAGCTCGGATTTTCAGCGGTCGCCAAGTCTTGAAAGCACCGCCTTCTTCGACTAGGGGGCGCGCATCCCACAGGCGGAGCTAACATACCGGTGCCGATCCAAAAGGTCGGTCATTCGGCTTCGCTGAGGCAGAACCGGAAGGAGAAAGATTATGGCGGCCACGGTCGTCACCATGCAGCAATTGCTCGAGGCCGGAGCGCATTTCGGCCACCAGACCCATCGCTGGAACCCCAAGATGAAGCCGTACATCTTCGGCGATCGCAACGGCGTGCATATCATCGACCTGTCCCAGTCGGTGCCGTTGTTTTCGCGCGCGCTCGACTTCGTCCACCAGACCGTCGCTCGCGGCGGCAAGGTGCTTTTCGTCGGTACCAAGCGCCAGGCGCAGGATGCCATTGCTGACTCCGCGCGTGCGTCGTCTCAGCATTTCGTCAACCACCGCTGGCTCGGTGGCATGCTGACCAACTGGAAGACGATCTCCAACTCGATCAAACGATTGAAGAGCCTCGAGGAGCAGCTTTCGGGCGACACCGCCGGTCTTACCAAGAAGGAAGTGCTCCAGCTCACTCGTGAACGCGACAAGCTCGAGAAGAGCCTCGGCGGAATCCGCGATATGGGCGGCCTTCCGGACGTCATGTTCGTAGTCGACACGAACAAGGAAGAATTGGCAATCAAGGAGGCCAATGTTCTTGGCATTCCAGTCGTTGCAATTCTCAATTCGAACAGCGACCCGAGCGGAATCGCCTTCCCGGTTCCGGGCAACGACGACGCCAGCCGCGCGATCCGCCTCTATACGGACGCCGTCGCTCAGGCCGCGAATGAAGGCCGCAGCGGCAACGCCGCGGCGCGTGGCGAGGACATTGGTGCCATGGCAGAGCCGCCGGTCGAACCGGCGCTGGAAGCCTGAGGACATCCCCTCCCGTAGCGGGAGGGGATTTATGGGTGGCTCGGTGGCGTCCCCGCTTCTCAACATATTCCCACCCCAAGCCTCTTCCGTGAGCGGAAGGGGAGCAAAGGAACTGAAAAATGGCTGAGATCACGGCCGCAAGTGTGAAGGAACTGCGCGAGCGCACCGGCGCCGGCATGATGGACTGCAAGAAGGCGCTCGCCGAGAACAATGGCGAAATGGAAGCGGCGATCGACTGGCTCCGCGCCAAAGGTCTTTCGGCTGCCGCCAAGAAGGCTGGCCGAACCGCGGCCGAAGGTCTCGTCGGCGCTGCGGTCGAAGGTATTCGGGGCGCGCTCGTCGAGGTCAACTCGGAGACGGACTTCGTCGCCAAGAACGAGCTGTTTCAAGACTTCGTCGGCAACGTTGCAAAGCTCGTGCTCAAGAACGGAACCGACATCGAGGCGCTTGGCGCTGCCCAATATCCGGGCGGCGGCACGGTTCAAGAGAAACTGACGGACAATATCGCTAAGATCGGTGAGAATCAGTCGCTACGCCGCGCTTCGCTCCTGGAAGTGAAGCAGGGCGCGGTCGTGCCATATGTCCACAATCAAGTTGCTCCGAACCTCGGCAGGATTGGCGTTCTCGTGGCGCTCGAGAGCTCGGCGCCGACCGAGATTCTGAACGACCTCGGCCGGCACATCGCACAGCATGTCGCCGCCGCGCACCCCCAGGCGCTCGACGCGGACTCGCTCGATTCCGCACTGATTGAGCGGGAGCGCTCGATCGCAATGGAAAAGGCGAGGGAGAGCGGCAAGCCCGACAACATCATCGAGAAAATGGTCGAAGGCGGCCTTGCCAAGTTCCGTAAGGAAAATGCGTTGCTCACCCAGCTGTTCGTCCGTGACAACAAGACCCCGGTTGCGGACGTCGTTGCTACTGCAGCGAAAGACGCCGGCACCGCCATCACTCTGACCGGATTCGTCCGCTTTCAGCTCGGCGAAGGCATTGCGAAGCAGCAGAGCGACTTTGCTGCGGAAGTCGCCGCGGCCGCCGGCACAACGAAGGTCGAGCCGGTCGCCTAAGTCTTTACTGCTGCTTAGCAGTTGGAAAATGGGGCGGGCGCGTTAAAGCGTGTCCGCCTTTTTCTTGAGCAAGGAACAGCGATCCGAATGACTTATCCGCGTTTCAACCGGATCCTGCTGAAGCTTTCGGGCGAGGCGCTGATGGGACAGGGGCAATTCGGCATCGATCCGATTGCGGTCGCCGGACTTGCAGGAGAGATCGCCGAAGCGAAGGGGCAGGGACATGAACTCTGCCTCGTCGTCGGCGGCGGCAACATCTTCAGGGGAATGGCTGCGGCCGCCAAGGGATTCGACCGCGCAACCGCAGATTACATGGGCATGCTGGCGACGGTAATGAATGCGCTGGCGCTCCAGATGGCGCTCGAGAAGATCGGCGTCGACACGCGCGTCCAATCGGCAATTCCGATGGCAAGCGTCTCCGAGCCTTACATCCGCCGTCGCGCGCTTCGCCACCTCGAGAAAGGCCGCATCGTCCTGTTCGCGGCAGGCACGGGCAACCCGTTTTTCACGACCGACACCGCCGCCGCTCTTCGGGCTGCAGAGATGAGTTGCGATGCTTTGTTCAAAGGCACCAGTGTGGACGGCATTTACACTGCAGACCCGAAGAAGGTCGCGAGCGCCAAACGTTATGACAGCGTCACGTTCAGCCGCGTACTGACTGACGACCTAAAGGTCATGGATGCGGCCGCCGTGGCGCTATGCCGGGACAATAATATTCCGATCGTCGTCTTCAACATCCGCCAGGCCGGCAATCTCGCGCAGGTGTTGGCTGGTGATGGAACTGCGACGATCGTGCAGAATGGAGAGTAAAGAATGGGCACCACCCTCAGCACCGATGATCTTAAGCGACGAATGCACGGCGCCGTCGAAGCGTTGAAGCACGATCTCGCCGGGCTTCGCACCGGTCGTGCCTCGACCGCGCTCCTCGATCCCGTCCACGTCGAGGTCTATGGGGCGAATATGCCGCTCAATCAGCTGGCGACCGTCTCGACCCCGGAGGCGCGCATGCTCTCGGTGCAAGTTTGGGATCGATCCAACGTCGGTCCGGTCGAAAAGGCGATCCGCTCAGCTGGACTTGGTCTCAATCCGATCACGGATGGCCAGATGATCCGTCTGCCGATCCCCGAGCTGACCGAAGAGCGTCGCAAGGAGCTTCGCCAAGCTGGTCGGCCAATATGCCGAGAAGGCGCGGATCGCCGTCCGCAACGTTCGCCGCGATGGGATGGACCATTTGAAGCAGGATGAGAAGAAGCACGAAATCAGTGAGGACGAGCGCAAGCGGCTCGAGCATGAGGTACAAAAGCTGACCGACGACACGATCACGGACGTCGATGACGCGGCCGCCACGAAGGAAAAGGAAATCCTCGGCAAGTGACCTCCGCTTCCGCCCCGAAGGGCGCAGCCGGGATAGCGGGCGGGAGCAAGATCCCACCGTCACGTCGCGATCATCATGGACGGCAATGGTCGCTGGGCCGAGAAGCGCGGACTTCCGCGCGTCGCCGGGCACAGGGGCGGCGCCGAAGCGGTGCGCAGAACCATGCAGGCGGCAGTCGACCACGGCGTCGAAGTGCTGACACTCTACGCATTCTCATCGGAGAATTGGAAGCGCAGCGAGGAAGAGATCGCCGACCTGACCGGCCTTATGCGCTTCTACCTCGAGCGCGAGCCACGACCTTCATAAGGAAGGCGTCAAGCTGAGGCTGATCGGAGATTATGCGGCGTTCGGGCCCGATTTGGTCGCAAGGCTCGAGCGTGCGGTCGAGCACACTGCGCAGAACCAGCGGCTCGGCTCCTCGTCGTCGCACTCAATTATGGCTCACGGGCCGAAATCGCCGCTGCGGCGAGGACCCTCGCCACCGAGGCTGCGGCTGGGAAGATCGATCCACAGGCGATCGACGAAGACGTGATTGAAGCGAATCTTCAAACTCACGGTCTTCCGGATCTGGACCTGCTCATTCGCACGTCCGGCGAGGTGCGCCTGTCAAACTTCCTGCTTTGGCAGGTGGCCTATGCCGAGCGCATGTTCGTCGACACCTTGTGGCCGGACTTCGAGAGCAAGAGCTTCGGCGTACGCGCTCGAGCATACGCGGCCCGCGAACGGCGCTTCGGGGCCCGATGAACGAGCTCGCGATCCGCACGCTCACTTGGGTGATCCTCATCGTCACTGGCGTATCGGTCGCGTTCCAGGGCGGTTACTTGCCGGCGATCGTCGTCGCGGGGATCGCGACCGCTATGTTGACGAGTGGACTAGGCTCACCGAGGCTGGGGCGCAATCTGGTACGTCGGCGGACTCATCTACGCGTTCTTCTACCCGGCGCTCGCGCTCGCGAATGCACCGGCGACACGCGGGGATCGACTTGCTGCTGTGGGTCTTCATCTAGCCTGGTCGACCGACATCGCGCCTACTTCGCGGGCCGAGGCCTCGGGAAACGCAAGCTTGCTCTCGACGATTCAGTCCCGGAAAGACCGCTAGGAACTTTACGGCGGAGTGGTCGCAGCCGTGCTGGTGTGGCGTGGGTCTTCATCGCCGTGCTTGGGAAGGCCGCTTTGACCTCGCACCTTTGTTCGCCGTCGCGGCGCAGTCTTGGAGACCTTCTCGAAAGTTCAATGAACGGCGTGCCAGTGTGAAGGATCGGCGCCTGGCTGCCGGGACACACGGCCACCGCTGCTCGACCGCCTCGACGGGCTGGTCCGGTGGCTGTGCTAACCGCTGCGATCAGCTAGAGTGGGACTGACGTGAAGCGAAGATCCGCCATCTGGTGTTGCACCTGGATCCATCTGGTAAGTCGACGTTGGATCTCGTCGAGCTCGACCTGGAGCGGTTCGAGGTCGTGGCGGTCACGCTGCTCGGCACGAACCGTCGAGGCGCTGGCGACATCGCGCGACGACCGGCAGCGAGCTGCCGCAGTCACGGCCGACGCAGACGAGACTTCGCCAGGCCTTCAGGAGCTGCTGGTGGAACTGGTTGCCGAGCGCGGCCGGCCTCGAAGGCCTGATCGACAAGCTGCGTCGGGCGAAGCGACCTGGTCATCGCCGCGATCGTCGGCTGCGCCGGCTAAGGCCGGTCATGGCAGCGATCAACGCGGGCAAAACCGTCGCTCTTGCCGACAAGGAGGCCCTCGCTACGGCGGAGAGCTGCATGACCCAGGCAGCGCTCAGCGACCGGCACGGTTCTTCTGCCAGTCGACAGCGAGCATAATGCCATTTTTCAATGCCCTTGCCGGCGGTGGTCGCTCGCCGATGTCTCAAGAATTATCCTGACCGCCGAGTCGCAGCCCGTTCCGAACCGCTACGGCTGATGTGATCGCTTCGGCTACGCCCGCTCAGGCGGTCGCGCATCCGAACTGGACAATAACGATACCGATGAAGATTGGCAACCGATGATGAAGCAAGATTATCAGATAAAACGTCACGTTCTGTTCATCTGCAATCCCGATAACCGTCGATATTGATTCATCCTTGATCCATCATTCATTCATTCATAAATCATATGACCTTGTTCTGCGCCACTTTGAACTGGACATCGGCGATTGCAGTCTTTATGTCATTTTGGTGCCTGGCAGCAAGGA
>CAWAWT010000017.1:0-54177 GCA_963785855.1 uncultured Alphaproteobacteria bacterium | reverse complement strand
GTGTCGGCGAGGATTAGCGAGGCGCAGCGCTTCGCGTCCGCATGATGCATCGCAATGGCGATGACGCCGCCAAGCGACAGTCCGCAGATATGGGCGCGATCGATCCCGAGCTCGTGCATGGCCGAGATGATCGCCGAAGCATAATCGTCGCGCGTGGTGCCCTGGGAGCCGGATCGCTCTCGCCATAGCCTGGATAGTCGAAAGCAACTGCGCGCCTCGAGCGGCCGAAATAGTCGAGTTGCGGCTGCCATACGGACTTGTCCGAGCCGACGCCGTGAAGGAAGACGATCGGCAAGTCATCGCCGGCGCCGTTCTCCGAAAAGCCGATGCTGTCGCCGTTGTTCGTGACGATGCGGGGCACGGTGCCCATCTTGGCAGGCCGTATGAATGCGCGCTAGCCTAGCACCGATGACTCGAATGACGGTCAATGGCGAACCTGTCCAGTACCGGCTTGATCCGGCTACGCCGTTGCTGTGGGCACTGCGCGATGCGTCCAATCTGACTGGCACGAAATATGGCTGCGACAGCCGCGATTGCGGCGCCTGCACGGTGATCATCGACGGCCGCGCCGTGGCGAGTTGCGGAGTCACGCTTCGCGAGCTCGAAGGGGCGCAAGTCACGACCATCGAGGGCTTGTCGCCGGACCGCTCACACCCGGTGCAGCAAGCGTGGCTTGCCGAACAGGCGACGATGTGCGGCTATTGCGAACCGGGATTCATCATGGCCATCGCGGCCTTGCTCAATTCAAGTCCGAACCCGGGCGACGAACAGCTCGCGTCGCTGACGAACATCTGTCGTTGCGGTGCTTATTCGCGTATTCGAAAAGTCATTCAGCGCGCTGTGCAAGGAGCTCCGACAGCGCCTCGTTTACAAAGATGAATATACGGCTCCGAAACGGTTAAGCGACTGCTCAGGTCGATGAGCGCAAAACGCCATGTCATACTTAGAAAGGTCACTGTCATGCGTAACGTTCTAATCGGTTTGTTGCTGGCTGGGGCCGCAGCAACGCCCGCGATTGCGGGTCCCCACAATTGGTCCGACCGCTCAACAGGCGCAAAGCGATCGTCAGCACGCGCAGAACGATCGCCAACAGTCGCAGGACAATCGTCAGCAGGGGCGCGAGGAGCGTCAGCAAGGGCACGGCGACGCGCGCTCGGAACGTTCCGACAACCGGCCGGCGTACAATGGTCCCCGCGTCGACCAGGGGTCGCAGGCGCGCCCGCAAATGTATGGCCATCAGCAGTTCGATGGTTCGCAGCGCGGTGGGCAGCCAGCCGACGCTTATGCTCGTGGGGCGCGTGACGCATTTCAGGCCGAGCGCAACCCCTATGCGGTGCAGCAGCGCAACGACCGCGTCGAGCAGGTTCGAGAGCGCATCGACCAGCGTCAACGGGACGTCCGCGACGCTCGCGATTACCGTCAATCAGGCCGCCCGGTCCGAACGTGATGCGCGACCGTCATCCGCCGGTCGTCAGCAACACACCGCGTCCCGGGACGGAGCCGCCGCTGCGCGGCGACGGTCAGCGCGTGCAGGAGCTGAACTGGAATCGCAACTGGCAACACGACGGGCGCCATGACTGGCGTCGCTACCGCGATCACCACCGGTCGCTGTTCCACCTCAGCTTCTACATCGATCCGTTCGGCTGGGGGTATCAGCCCTACGGGATCGGCTACCGAATGTGGCCAAATTATTACGGCAACCAATTCTGGATCGATCCGGCCCTGTACGGCCTGCCATACCCGCCTCAAGGGTGCGCCTGGGTCCGGTTACTGGAACGATGCGGTTCTGGTCGACCTCTACACTGGGACCGTCGTGGACGAGATTCCCGGCTTCTTCTGGTAGATCTTAAGAGTCGATCATCGAAGGGGCGTTGCCGCAATTGCGGCAACGCCCCTTCTTCTTTAGCGCGCCGATCTTAACCGACACTCGGGGGAAATTTTAAGATGAATTGGGCCGGCCCGCTCCTTGCTTCTGCGTTGCTCGCAACATCGCCAGCTGCTTATGCGATGACGCAGGCTCAAGCGGCGCAGGCGAGCGCTCACGACAGATTGTTCGAACTGTTCAAGCAGAGCGACGACGCGAACCTCCGTCGCAATCCATTGCAGGCGCTCTACCGCGGCGATCTGCGATTCGCCGATCATCTCGGCGATCTCTACAGCGATGCCCATTACCAGGCTGAGAAGGCCGCCAACGAGCATGACCTCGACGCGCTGCACGCGATCCCGCGCGACCGCCTGAGCGAGGTCGACAGGCTCGCCTACGACACATTCGAGTTCCAGGCGAAAGACACGCTGCGCAAGCTTTCGCCCGATCTTCTACCGATCGTCGAAGCGCTTCCGATGAACCATTTTTACGGGCTTCACACGGAGTATCCGACGATCTCGGGCGGAGAGGGAGCCGCGCCGTTCCGGAACGTTCAGACTATGAGAGCAATCTGAAGCGCAACCGCGAGTTCGCGGCCAACATCGACCAGGCGATTGCCGAATGGAAGAAGGGCGAGGCGGAGGGGATCGTCGATTCCAGGCTGACGGTCCGCAACATGATCGAGCAGCTCGATAACCAACTTAAGCTCAGTCCGGAAAATTCGCCCTATTGGGGCCCGATTAAGAACTTCCCGCCATCGATCGCCCAAGCTGATCGTCCGCGGCTAGCAGCTGAATACCGACAGTCGCTAGCGACTGTCGTCTACCCCGCGCTTCAACGAATGCGCGATTTCCTTGCCAACGAATATCTTGGTCATGCGCGCTCCGGCGATGGCCTTTTGCACACCAAAGGCGGCGATGCCTATTACGGCTACCTCGTTCAGTCGAACACGACCCTTGCCTTTGTCTCCCGAGCAAATCCACCAGCTCGGCCTTAGCGAGGTCGCCCGGATCACCAAGGGCTTCGAGGACGTCCAGCGGCAGGTCGGCTTCAAGGGCAGTTTACAGCAATTCTTCGACTACATGCGCACCGCTCCGAGGTTTCAGCCGAAGAGCAAGGAACAGCTCGAGCTGGGTTTTGAAGCGGTCAAACGCGAGGTTGAAACGAAGGTGCCTTTGTTCTTCTCGAGCACCCCGAAGGCAGCGCTCGTGATCCGCTCCTATCCGCCCTATCGCGAGAAATTCGAGGCAGGCGGGAGCTACGAACAGGGAACTCCCGACGGTTCGCGTCCGGGCACCTTCTACTTCAACGCCTACGACCTCCCATCACGAAGCACGTGGGAGGAAACGACGCTGTTCATGCATGAGGGCGAGCCCGGGCATCATTTTCAGATCAGCCTCGCGCAGGAAAATCCAAACTTGCCCGCATTCATGCGCTTCTCAAGCGACGACGCGACCTACACCACCGCTTATGTCGAGGGCTGGGCACTTTATTCGGAGAGCCTCGGTTATCCGATGGGGATGTACACGGACCCGTACCAGCGCTTCGGCAACCTCAACGACGAAATGTTGCGAGCGATGCGACTGGTCGTCGACACCGGCATCCATGCCAAGGGCTGGACCCGCGACGAGGCGATCCAATATTTTCTGTCGCACTCGGGTGAATCGAAGACCGACGCGACCGCTGAGGTCGAACGCTACATCGCCATTCCCGGGCAGGCTCTCGCCTACAAAGCCGGCCAGCTGACGATCAGCCGCCTGCGCGACGAGGCGAAAGCGAAGCTTGGGCCGAAATTCGATATCCGCGCCTTTCATTCTCAGGTGCTCGACACTGGCGCTCTCCCGCTGCCGATCCTGGAGAAGAAGATCGACGACTGGGTCAACGCGAAGTCGACCAGCTAAGAGGTCGCGTCCATCTCGACGAACGGCGCGAATTTGACCTCGCGCTTGACGAAGCTCGTCTCGTATCGTCGCACGGTCGCGTCTGTCGTCAGCAGTTGCTCGGCCTGGCGATTGAATTCCGCCATGCTCGCGCAATCGAACAAGACGATGAAATCGTAGGTGCCCGAGATCTCGTAGCAGAGCTGAACCTCGCCACAGTCGAGCAAGCGCTGCTCGAGCGCGACTTTGCCCGCGATGTCGGCATGTTCGTTCAGCTGGACGAAAACGAGCGCGCGCAGCCGGTTCTCAGTGAGCCGCCGTGACAAAATGGCAATCGTTCGCTCGATCCAACCCTCGCCGCGTAGCCGCCGAAGCCGGCGCGCAATCGCGGACGGCGACAGCGGCACCCAATGGGCAAGCTGTTCCGCAGTCCGCGAGTCGTCACGCTGCACATGATTGAGAAGGGCAAGATCGAAGCGGTCGAGCATCGCCGCATATCTGCCAAATTTTGGCAAGCTTGGCATCAATATTGCGCGGCAATGGCAAAGTTACGCTCGCGCATCGTTTGTTCATGTTGCTGACAGCCGATAGGGCGAAAGCGGACGGACGAGACGCAAGAGGGGTTGGAACGTGTCGTTCGGCATCGCCAAGACTGTACCAATCATCGTGATGGCCGCCTGTTTCACCCTTATTCCCGAGGTTCAGGCAGCCACGCCGGCGCCGCCAAATTCCCCATCCCCAGCGGCGCCGGCATCGATTTCGTTCGTAACCTCCGACCTCGATGAGGTGGTGACGGGCGACTGGGAGGAAACCGGCGTTCAATCCGACATCCAAGTGCCTTCAGACCAGGCGCTCGACGAAGCGCTCAACCTTGCCCGCGTCAAAACCGCAGGCCATCTGGAGCTTGCGAAAATGCGCTGGCGATTAGCCAAGGAGAGCGAACATGCATCGGCGTAATCTGCTTGTCGTATTCGTTCTGGCGAGTTTGTGCTCGGCAGTTGCCGCTTCCGCGGGTCAACCAACAGCCCTCCAGCAATCGAACCGAAGTCACGCCGCTTGCCCGCAAAAACAAATATCTTCGCCACAAGCGCGATGGAGCAAGCCGACAGGCGCGGTGACTGCTCCGATCCAGGTCTCGGCCGGCGGCCTCCCAGCGCCAAGCCTGCGCCGATTTGCTCCGGACCTCTTACCCTAGATCGGTCCGTCCGGGCGCCGCGGTCTGCCAGATCGCGAACGCGTACATTCTCGCCAATTGGGCGAGCTCGTCGAAGCGACCAGATGCCCCCTGATGGCCACCTGCCGTTTCGGTGTGGAGAAGCATCGGCTTGCCGCTGGTAGAGCGTCGGCGAAGGTTTGCGATCCACTTCGCCGGCTCCCAAAATCCCACCCTGTCGTCGCCGATCGCGGTCGTCGCCAGCGTTGGCGGGTAGGGCTGCTTGCGCACATTTTCATAGGGCGAATAGCTAGCGATATAATCATAAGCTTCGGGACTGGACAAAGGATCGCCCCACACAGGACGCGTCAGTGGCACCAACGGGTGGGTCGCGTCGCTCATCGTGTTCAGCATGTCGACGAACGGCGCCTGCCCGATCACCGCCGACCATAGATCGGGCCGCATGTTGGCAGCGGCGCCGACGAGAAGCCCGCCGGCAGAAAAGCCGTGGATCGCAATTCGCTTCGCTCGGGTATGGCGCGTTGCGATCAGCATCTCCGCGCAGGCGATGAAATCCGAGAAGCTCGTCTTCTTTTTGAGCTGACGCGCCTGCTCGAACCAGGAACGGCCTTTTTCCGATCCACCGCGGACATGCGCCACAGCCCAGACCCATCCGCGATCGACCAACGCGAGCACGGGGGCCGAATATCCCGTCTCGTAGCTGTACCCGTAGGCGCCATAGCCAGTCAGCAAGAGCGGGGCCGATCCGTCTAGCGGTGTGCTTACTGCACGAAGGACGGTGACGGGAACCATCGCGCCGTCACCCGCTCGGCCGTGGACCCGTGTGAGCACATAATCGCTGGTGACTCCCCGTCCGCTCGGATGCGAGGACCTGCCGAGCGCCGGTGGCGAGGTCGCACCGGGCCCAGCGCGGCGGCATACGGGGGGATTTGATCGTCACCCACAGCGCATTGTCCGAATATTCGGAACGCTGCACCGCGAGCAGATAAGCCGCTTCATCAAATTGCGTCGGCTCTCGCGGGGCGCCGTCCTCGCGACAGGCAAGGATTCGAAGATTGCCCTCGACGCGCTCGAGCCACGCGAAATCGTCAGCTCGGGGATGCAGCTCGACAATGCTGCGACCAGAGCGATGCGGCACCCATTCGCGCCACGGCCCGGTCGGAGCTGACGTCGGCGACCACAGCAGCTTGAAATCTTCCGCTCCGCCGGCATTTGTGCGCATCACGAAGCGGTCGCGCCAATGCTCGATTGAATACATTACTCCAGCTTGTCGCGGCGCAACCACAACCGGCACGGCCTCGGGCCGCTGCGCGTCGATATTGCGGACTTCGCTAGTGACGTCATTGAACGAACGAAGGAATAACCACTCGCCCGACGCGCTCGGCACGATTTCCATCAGAAAGCCGGGGTCGATCTCCTCGTAAACGAGCGTGTCGGGACCTCCAGCTGGCGAGCCTTCGAAAGAGGCGACGCGGCCTGCTGTTGGGATCGCGCCAGATCCAGAACAGAAACCTCGAGTCCGCTGAAAAGGCGAAGTCGCCGAAGGCATCGCTTGGTCCCGCTGTAACTGCGCCAGTCGCAAGATCCTTGATCTGGAGGACGAATTTCTCGGCGCCGGTCGACGTCCTCGGCCCAGGCAAAGAGGCGGTGGTCGGGACTGTGGGTCGCATTCCGAACCGAAAGAAAGCGTTTGCCCGAAGCGCGCTGTTCCGCGTCAAGCAGGACCTGTTCGGCCCCGCCGTTTCGCGGTCGTCGTAGATAAGTTGGATGCTGCGCGCCCTCAGCGAAGCGCGTGAAATAGGCCCAGATCCCGTCCGGGACTGGAGGCATCGCGCTTGTCTCGGGGACATGCCGCTTCATCTCTTCTACGAGCGCGCGTTGCAGAGCTTTGGTCCGCTCGAGGACTGCATCGCAGTAGCGATTTTCCTTCTCGAGATAGGCGAGGATTTGCGGGTCGAGGCGGCTTGGATCGCCCCAGACCTCCTTCCAGTTCTTCGGTTTCAGCCACGCAAAGTCATCGATGCGGACGCGGCCGAGTTGCTCGACGCGGGTCGGAATTCGCGGCGTGAAAGGGGGCTGCGGAACTGAGGCCGGTGTCGCGAGCGAAGTTCGCGCACTAAGCGAAGGGAGCGCCGCGGTGGCGGCGAGCAGCTCCCTCCGGCTGATCATGCGCGACGCGCGCGGCCGCTTGCCGCTGCGCGACTCCCGCTTCTTCCACCAGGTATAGAAGCCGGTGATGCACATCTCGGCAGTCGAAAGGCCGAGGAGGAAGATCAGCGCGATTCCGAACGGACCAGCGACCTCGCCGCTGTGCAGCGGGTAGAGCGAGCGCGTCAGCTTGCGGCCGAAGCTGTCGTGATAAGGATCATCGATCTCGACCAAATGACCGCTATGAGCGTCGACGTAGAAGGTAACCGGACCCAGTCGATGATAGTTTTCGAGGCCATTGTCGGTGAAGGAGACGCCGTAGACTAGAAGCTGAGGATTGTATCGTTCGAGGGCGGGCTTCCACGTAAGGCCGCTCGCCCTTGCCGCAGCTGATCCGGCTTCGAGCGCTTGCGAAAATCCAATGCGCCGAGCGTCGGATGCTGCCGGTGTCGCGGGGTTGTCGAAGATCGAAGGCTTGGATGGAGATACGGCCTCGACCGCCGGCACAAACGCCTCGTCGAAGAAGTTCATTGCAACGGAGGTGAAGGCAAGCACCGTCGCAGGGATGAGCAGCCACAGCCCGCTCGAATTGTGGATTTCGAGCATCAGGCGCCGCATCTTGGCCTTAAAGTCGATCTTCCATTTCTTCTTCCACTTCGGCCAGAACGGCCGCTTCACTGGAAAGGTCAGGTAAAGGCCGACGAAATTGCCGATGAACCATCCGAGCGCGGCAATGCCCATGACCCAGCGCCCCCATTTGCCAGCGACCAAGTTCTGGTGGAGCTGGAATATTGCCTCGACAATGTGGCGCCGGTCCCACCCCGGGCCCGACCGGCGAAAGCCCACGATCCGGCCATCGGAGGGATCAATGAACAATTGGTCGAAGCCGAGCCCGGCCTTGGCATCGCTCGACGTAACGTTGAGCTGCAAATTCTGGGCTGGCCTTAGGTTCAGCGGGAATTGTGTGACGACCAGCTCGGGATGTTGAGCCTGTATTCGCGCGACGAGAGCAGGCAAGTTCAGCGGAACCGCCTGCGTTTGTCGATAAAAGAGATCGCTGTTGATCGCAGCGTCGATCCGCTTGTCAAAGCAGAGGACGCTGCCAGTCACGGCAGCGATGAACAGGAAGGCAAGCGCGGTTAGGCCGAGCCAGCGATGGATCTTTGTCCATAACTGCCGAGTATCGGCGGTGGTCATGCTGAATCGATGCGCTCCGGGCCTGTCGGGAAAGAACATTAGTATGGCCTTGGCGGAGCGAAGATGCATGGTGGGTCTAATAACGTTGCGAACGGGCCGACGTTCTTGACAGTCGATTGCCGGTGAACCGGAGACGACTTAATTTGCGCCGACCATTTTCGAGAAGGCCGATGAGCAGCTTATTCGTGCCGCGCGACAGTTCCGAAGTGACCAGACTGGTTGAGGCCTACCCCTTGTGCTGGATCGTCACGGGTGGGCCGGCTGACCGGCAGGCGACACCTCTGCCGCTTCTACCGGAGACAGATAAGGAAGGCGCGGTCCAGTCCCTCCTCGGCCATATTCCACGCGCGCATCCGCAATGCGTCGCGCTACAAAACGACCCTCGGGCATCGATCCTGTGTATGGGGCCGGAGGGTTATGTCTCGCCTGAACTTGTCTCGAATCCGACCTGGGGGCCGACGTGGAATTACGCGACCTGCAGGTTTGAGGTGGAGATCGAGTTCGTGCCCGATGAAATTGATTCTGCACTATCGCGGCTCGCCGAAGCTCTCGAAGGCTCCGCCCCGGGCGCTTGGAGGCCCGAGCGGATGGGGCCACGCAAGGAGCAGCTAAAACCGCGCATCATCGCCTTTCGCGCATACGTTCGTGAGACGCATGCCCGCTTCAAGCTCGGTCAGGACGAGAATGAGCTGGCCTTCGGCGAGATTGTCGAGGGCCACGCCGATCCCGAGCTGGCCGAATGGATGCGGCGCTCCCGCCCTCCCTCCAACGGCCCGCTTGCGATGGAAACGGACCCGATGCCGTAACTGAGCGTGCCTGCGATTTTGTTACATTTCCATCACGGAACAATTCGGTTGGTAGCGGTCTAAGTCCGCTAGCTCGGAGGGGGTTACCATGTCCGCACGATACATCCACGCTAACCGGCGCATGCGCGGTGCAAACATTCATCTTCTCGCAGGCGTCGCCTTGTTCATGCCTGCCACGATTTTCGCTCAACCCAATGCACAACCGGCGCCGCAACCGGACACCGCTACCACCGACCAGCAAAATGCGGAGGCGGTTAAGACCACGCGGTACTGATAATGGCGACATCATCATCGTTGCCCGGCACTACGTGCCAGAAGGCGCGGAGACGGCAACCAAAACCGATATCCCGCTGATTCAAACGCCGCAGTCAATCTCGGTCATCACCCGCGACCAGATCGACCTCTTGAATTTCACCGATGCGCAGCAGGCGGTGCGCTATACAGCGGGCGCGTTCGGCGAGAATTACGGACCAGATCCACGCTACGACTTCATCACGGTCCGCGGCTTTACGCCCAAGCAATATATCGATGGAGCTCGCCGTCCCAGCAACGACCACGATTTCTGCAGTCGGAGTTGACCTTTACGCCTTCCAGTCGCTGGACATCCTGAAAGGCCCAGCCTCTGTCCTTTATGGAGCGGCGCCACCGGGCGGCATTCTCAACGAAACGAGCCGCCGCGCCTCATCGACCTTCGGCGGAGAAGTCGCGCTCAAGGGTGGCACGCACGATTTCTGGGAAGGCGCTGCGACGATCACCGGGCCGGTCTCGCCATTCCTCGATGTGCGCATGACCGGACTCTACAAGGACGCGAAGGGCGAGATCGATTTCCAGCACAACAAGCGTCTTCTGCTGTCGCCGACCGCGACTTTGAAGCTCGGCAGCAAGACGAGGCTAACCGGTCTCTTCTACTACCAGCACGACCACAATCTTGGCGGCAACGGCGGCTTCCTGCCGCTCTACGGCACGCTGCTGCCAAGCCCGACCGGACTGCACATCAGCCGCTCGACCAACCTCGACGCTCCGAAGACGACGTTCAACCGCAGCCAATGGGCTGGCGGTTATGATTTCGAGCATCGCTTCGGCAAAGGGTTCGCGTTCCACTCGAACACCAAGTGGAGCCACTATGACGAAAAGACGCCGATCGGCATCTACAGCGGCGGCGGCTTCATCAACACGACGGATCCAACGCTTCCGTCCTACTACCGCACGCTGCAGCAATATAACTTCACCTATTCCGAGCAGGTGAACAGCTTCGCGACCGACAACAGGTTCGACGCGAAGGTCCAGACCGGTGCGGTGACGCATAAGCTGCTCGCGGGAATCGATTACCGAAGCGTCAAGAACAAAGCCGCTTATGCCTTCATTTTCGCCGGCCAGATCGACGCTTTCGATCCGGTCTATGATCCTGCTTTCGAGACGAGCCCGGGTTTTCCCTACACCTACAACGATCAAAAGCTGAAGCAGACCGGCATCTATGGGCAGGACCAGATCAACATTGGTCAGTTGTTCGTCACCCTCGGCGGCAGGCAGGATTGGGTGAAGACGAACTCATTCGGCGACCAAGCAGAACGAGAAGAAATTCACCTATCGCGCCGGTGCGAACTACGTCACCAGCAGCGGCATCGCGCCCTACGTCAGTTATTCGACTTCGTTCGAACCCGTACTCGGTAAGGACGTCGTCACCAACCAGCCGTTCAAGCCGACCTCGACCCATCAGATCGAAGGCGGCGTGAAATATGACGCGAGGGGTCTGCCGGACAACGTCAAGCTGTTCGCCACCGCTGCGGCATTCAACATCGTCGAAAAGAATTTCGTCGTTGCACAGGCCGGTCCGACGCCAGCCTTCGGCACCCAAGCAGGTGAAGTCAAAGTCAATGGCGTCGAGCTCGAATTGGTCAGTCGCTTCAACCAGCAACTCTCGATCAACGCGTCCTACAGCTACAACCACAGCGAGGTGACGAAGAACCCGAACGCGCCCGGCGATGTCGGCTACCCGCTTCCCGGTGACGCCAAAGCATAAGCTGTCCCTGTTTGCGGATTACACGATCGCGCACGGAATGCTCGCGGGCTTGGGCGGCGGTGCGGGCGTGCGCTACAATAGCTCGAGCGCCGGAACGCTGCCGTCGGGAACTTTCCCGGCAGTCACCTTCGGGCCGACGATCGTCACCGGGAAGGCGACCTTGTTCGACGCGATGTTGCACTATGATCAGCCGCGATTCCGGATCGCGCTCAATGCTTCGAACCTATTCGACAAGAATTACGTAGCGCGTTGCACGGGCCTTTATGGGTGTGTCTACGGCGCTGGCCGGGAGGTTATCCTCACTCTGACCGGCAAGTTTTAGAAATTAGCAATCGTGACAAATGGGGGCGGCGGTTGATGCCGCCCCTTTTTTCGTCGACCAGACTAGCGCTCTAGGGCGTCTCGTAACCCAATATGCGCCGTCGCGGATGGCGCGGCGGGCAACTTCTGCGATCGACATGGCTTCGAGGAAGCTGTGGGTCGCGCCCGGATAGACAATCGAGCGAACCTCGACGTCAGCGTCGCGCATCCGCTTCGCCATTGCATAACTTTGCTCGGAGAGCAGGTCACACTCCGGAATTGCAAGGAATGCTGGCGGGAGCCGGTGAAGGTCCGCGAGAAGTGGAGCGGCATAGGGCTCGGGACGGGCAACACCCTGCGAGCCGAGGTAAGACGCGTAATAATGGTCCAACTCGGTGCGCTCCAGGACTGCGCCCGGACCGCCGAATCGCTCGACCGCTTCTGTCGACGATTCGACGCCGAACGCGCCATAATTCAGCAGCATGCCCTTTAATAGGTTGGGACTGCCGCGGTCGCGTAGGCGCAGGGCCGTCGCGACCGACAGATTTGCCCCTGCGGAATCGCCGCCGATGGCGATCCTTTCGAAGTCGATCGCCGAGGGAATCCGCGCCTTCGTCGTGAAGCCAGTCGACGAGCTCGACGATCTGGTTGAGCGCCTTTGGGATATCGGGCTTCCGGCGACAGCGCGTAATCCACGCCGAGCACGGCGAAACGACCGGCGGCGGCATATTCCCGCATCAGTCGATCGTGGGTGTCGAGGCTGAATAGGATGAACCCGCCTCCGTGCAGATAGATGAGCGCCGGAGCGGGGGAGGAGAGCCCGGATCGTACAGCCGCACCCTCAAGGGCCCGGTCGAAGTCGGAACGAAATGTTCCGTTGTGTGGGCCATCTCCGGTCCGCTCTCGCGCCACGGCGCGCGAACCTCTTCCGCAACCCGTCGCGCTTCCTCGATCGGGAGGGTGGCGAAAGGCGGATGCTTCGCCCAGTCAGCGGACATCCGCTCGACGAATATCGCGATCTCGGGGTCAAGCTCCGGCCGGTCCATCCGCCCTCCGCTCTTCGCTGTTCATCGACGAAGGATAGAGAATGGCGCGCCGCGGTCTGACCGTTGAAGGCGGACCGGAGACCTCTTCCGCTGGGCCTTTTAGATGCGCTGTTCGCGCCCGTAATGGCTCGGCGCCACGCCCAGCACGCGATGGAACATCGCAGTGAAGGAGCTCGGGGTCTCGTACCCGACCTCATAAGGCTATGTTGGTAATCGATTGCCCTTCGCCGAGCATCGAGATTGCCGCCATGAGGCGAATTTGCTGCCGCCACATCGCGAACGCCATGCCGGTCTCGTCGCGAAAAGTGCGAGTGAAGGTTCGCCGCCCCATGCCGGCGAGCTTCGAAAATTCGTCGAGATCGCGCTGATCGGCGGGGTCGGCGATGATTTGGTCACAAACGCGGCGCAGCCGACGGTCGCGCGGCATCGGCGCCGACAGTGGTACCTGCGGGACGCGGCGAATTTCTTCGATCAGCAGTTGGACGATTCGGCCTTCGCGCCCAGTTTCGTCATATTCGTGAGGAAAAGTGAGGATTTCCTGGATCAAGGCGCGTGCCAAAAGCGGCACGTCGAAGACACGGCAAATGTCCGGCTGACCGGGGAGCGTTGGATCGACGAAGAGTACATTCAAGGAAACGTCGCCGCGGCAGGACACCATGTGGCGGACCCCTGCGGGAATCCAGATCGCCCGGTTCGGCGGAAGCACGAAGGTCGAATTATCGGTGACGACCGACATCACTCCACTGAAGGCGTAGGAAAGCTGAGCTCGTTCGTGTTCATGGAAATCGTCGACAAATCCGGCGGGATAGCAGTCGGTCAAGCCGACCACGGGGCGGATTGTTAGCGGAAGATCGGCGCTGCGCTTAATTTCCGTCATGTTCATCACTGCACAGACGGGAGGCTAGCTCAAAACAACCATGTCTTCAAAGTGAGCTCGTCCCAGTGCCCGCTTACGAGGCGAGCGCTTCGGCAATCAGCTCGCGGCTGTTGTCGATTCCGTAGAGCGCGATGAAGCTGCCCATACGGGGGCCCTGGGCAGAGCCGAGCAGTGTTTCGTAAAGTGCTCGGAACCAGTCTCGAAGAGAATCGAACGCATGGCGCTTGCCCACTTCGAAGACTTGCGTCTGGATCTCTTCAGCCGAGGAATTCGCAGGTAGCTGTGCGAGCTCGGAGTCGAGATCACGAAGTGCTGCCGCCTCCATTTCCGTCGGCGCTCTGCGAATGAGCGTTGGAACGACGAAATCGCGCGCATAATTGACGGCGAGCCCGATCAGATCGTCGAGCTCGGGCTCGGTCTTGGGGGAGCTTCCGGGCGCGTAGCGCTGGACGAACCGCCAAGCGACATCCTTGTCCTGAAGGCCGGGTAAGCTAACGAGGTTAAGCAGCAGCCCGTAGGTAAGCGGCAGCGTTTCGCTCGGGACCTTGCCGCCATGGATATGATGCACGGGATTGCCGAGCTTCTGCTCGATCGGCTGGTCCGGGTAGTTGCCGCGGAACTGCCAATATTCGTCGACCGCGCGTGGGATGACGCCGATGTGCAGGCTCTTCGCGCGCTTCGGTTCGCGGTAGATGTAGAAGCTGAGGCTGGGCTCGCTGCCGTAGCGCAGCCAATCTTCGAGGCTGAGGCCGTTGCCCTTTGACTTCGAAATCTTCTCGCCCTTTTCGTCGAGGAACATCTCGTAATTGAAGCCGTCGGGTGGCCGGCCGCCGAGAATTCGCGCGATCTTGCCCGATTGGATGACGCTGTCGATCAGGTCCTTGCCTGCCATCTCGTAGTCGACGCCGAGCGCGACCCAGCGCGCTGCCCAGTCGACCTTCCACTGAAGCTTGGCCGCGCCGCCTAAGGCGGACTGCTGAACGCGGCTGCCGTCCTCGTCGTCGAAGGCGATGAGGCCGGCCTCGGCGTCGATGACCTTGACGGGCACCTGAATCACTCGGCCGCTGGTGGGAGAGATCGGAAGCACCGGCGAATAGGTTTTGCGGCGATCATCGCCCAGGGTCGGAAGCATCACGCCCATGATCGCGTCGAAGCCTCGGAGCACCTTGCGGAGAACGTCGTCGAAGCGGCCACTAGTGTAGCAATCGGTGGCGGACAGGAATTCGTAATCGAAATTGTATCGGTCGAGGAAGCGGCGAAGCATCGCATTATTGTGGTGCGCGAAGCTCTCGTGCTCGCTCGAACGGATCGGGGATTTGAGTTCAGCGGTTTGCCGAGATGCTCCGTCAACATCGCCCGCTCGGGGACGTTGTCGGGAACCTTGCGAAGGCCGTCCATGTCGTCGCTGAAGGCGATGAGGCGAGTTGGAGCACCGCCGGTCAGCTCCTCATAGGCGTGGCGGACAAAGGTTGTCCTCGCCACCTCATTGAAGGTGCCGATGTGCGGCAGGCCCGAGGGACCGTAGCCGGTCTCGAAGATCACCGGCTCGCCGGCAGGCTTTCCGTCTGGCCAGCGCTTCAACAGCTTGCGCGCCTCCTCGTATGGCCAGGCCTTCGAAGTCATTGCGGCAGAACGAATATCGTTAGCGTCCAAATTCGTTGCTCTTCTGTTCTCTCGGCGGCAGGGTCGACTGATGGCGGCTCCTTTGCCTCTTCCAGCGCTCCACGCAACCCACGCTGGGATCTGGCTCGTGAGCGGCAACGGGGATTTGCGTGAGGCGACCAGGGGCGAGGCGATCGCTGCGGGCTGCGGAAACTCCGCACATCCTATTGAACGCCCCGCTGGTCGGACAGCGGGTCGGCTATCCGGACCTCAGCGGGCTCGACCTTCTTGAGCTGTTCGCGTTCGTCCATCCGGCGAAATTTGCGGTGCCGACCGCGGCGGGCCTTAGCCGCACGCTCGGGCTGGAGCCGCCCGGTGGGGATTCGGATGCGGCGGTCGCGCTCCAACGCATCACGGCGAGCTTGCTCTCGGTTCTCGCCGATCCCGAGTGGCGCGAGCGGGAAGGTGCGTGGACTTCGAACGCGACGCTGCACCGGCTCGGCTGGGGTTGGGCACCCCTGGTTGGCGCTCGTATTGAGCGGCCGGAACGCGGCGAGCGCATGCTCTTCTCGCGGTTGAAGCAATGGGAGGAATCGAGTGAGCGGCCGCCGCCTCGAACGATGCTCATTGACCCGGCAGACGCCAAGGCGAAGCTCGATACGCTCACCGGGCGCGCAGAGGCGCGAGAAGGCCAGCGGGCGATGGCCCAAGCGGTGACCCAAATCTTCGCTCCGAAACGCGCAAAGGGAGCGCCGAACATGCTGCTCGCCGAAGCTGGAACCGGAATCGGCAAGACGCTTGCCTATCTCGCGCCGGCATCGCTGTGGGCCGAGCAGGCCCGCGGCACAGTGTGGGTCTCGACCTTCACCAAGGCGCTGCAGCGCCAGCTCGACGCCGAAGGGCGAAAGTTGTTCGCCGACGCCGAGGAGCGAGCGCGGAAGATCGTCGTCCGCAAGGGGCGCGAGAACTATCTCTGCCTCCTCAACCTGGAAGATGCGCTCCAGGGCGCGTTCGCCGGGCGCGCCGCGATCCTCGCGCAGCTGGTCGGGCGCTGGGCGGCCTACACCAAGGACGGGGATATGGTCGGCGGCGACTTGCCGGGCTGGCTGCCGAGCCTGTTCCGGCGCGTCGGATCAACCGCGCTGACCGATCGCCGCGGCGAGTGCGTTTACGCCGGCTGCCCGCACTATCGCCGCTGCTTTATCGAACGCGCCGAGCGGGCGAGCCGCGAGGCGGACCTCGTTATCGCCAACCATGCGCTAGTGATGGTCAATGCGGCGCGTGCTCGCGAGGATGCGCCTGGACAAATCCTGTTCGACGAGGGTCACCACCTCTTCGACGCAGCGGATTCCACGTTCGCGGTGACTTTCGGCGGTCGGGAAGCGATCGAGCTGCGCCGTTGGATCGTCGGGCCCGAAGGACGGGCACGCGGAAGGCGACGCGGGCTTGCGGCACGGCTGATGGATGTCGCTTCTTACGACGAGGAAGGCGCATTTGCGCTCGAAGCGGCGATCGACGCGGCGAAGGCACTGCCGTCCGACGGCTGGCTTCAACGGCTGGTTGAAGGATCGCCATTCGGTCCGATCGAAGCCCTGCTCTTCGAAGTTCGCGGCGTGGTCTATGCCCGTTCGAAAGCGCAGGAGGCGGGGTACGGGCTGGAAACGGAGCTTGCCGAACCTGACGGCGCGCTGGTTACTCAAGCGGCCGCGGCCGTCGAACAAATGGAAGCCCTGCAGAGGCCGCTCGCCGCGCTCGGCCGCCGCCTGGAGGCCGTGCTCGAGGGCGCTCCTGACTGGCTCGACAGCCACGCACGAGCGCGAGTGGAAGGCGCCATACGCGGGCTGTCGTGGCGACGCGAGACGGTTGCCGCCTGGATTGCGCTGCTGGCACGGATCGGCGGCGCAGCCGACCCGGAGTTCGTCGACTGGCTCGCCGTCGAGCGCATCGACGGACGCGAGATCGATGTCGCGATCGAGCGCCGTTGGCTCGATCCGACGAAGCCGCTCGCGGCGGCAGTGTTCGCGCAGGCGGACGGCGTGCTCGTGACTTCGGCGACGCTGCGCGGCGGTGAAGACTGGCCCGCTGCCGACGCTCGGACTGGCGCCGCCCACCTATCGCTTCCGGTGCAGCATTTTGAGGCGGACAGCCCGTTCGACTATGCTGGTTGTTCCGAGGTGCTGATCGTCACCGACATCAAACAGGGCGACATCGCGGCGCTCTCGGGCGCCTATACCCGAATGATCGAAGCGGCGCGCGGTGGAACGCTCGGCCTTTTCACGGCGATCCAGCGGTTAAAGGCCGTGCACGCGCGGGTCGCAGACCGGCTGGCCCGCGGCGGCTTCCCACTCCTCGCGCAACATGTCGATCCGATCGACGCCGGCACTCTTGTCGACATCTTTCGCGACGATCCAAGGGCATCGCTGTTTGGCACCGATGCGCTCAGGGACGGGGTCGACGTCCCCGGCGAGTCGTTGCGCCTGGTCGTCATGGAGCGCGTGCCCTGGCCACGGCCGACCGTGCTACACGCGGCGCGGCGTATGGCCGGTGGCGGAAGCGCCTACGACGACCGCTTGGTGCGCGCTCGTCTCGCACAGGCCTTCGGGCGGTTGATCCGCCGGCAAGGCGACTGCGGCGTCTTCGTGATCCTGTCGGCGGCAATGCCGTCGCGACTTCTCAAAGCGTTCCCTCCCGGCGTTCCAATCCACCGCCTGCCGCTTGACGAGGCGATTGTTCGCGTCGAGCAAATGTTGAACGCCCCCGCTCAAGCAACGTTCGAGCCAGTGAAGTGAAGCGGCTCACTATTCTTCGTCACGCGAAGTCTCGCTCGGGCGATGCGCACATCGATGATTTCAACCGTCCGCTGGAAGAGGGGGGATGGAAGGCTGCGCGGCGCATGGGCCGTGAGTTGAACCACCGCGGCATCCGCTTTGATTATTGCGCTGCAAGCATGGCTGTGCGCGTGCGCGAGACGCTCGAGGGACTGATCGAAGGTTTTGGGCAGCAGGACTTCGAGGTCCGGTTTGAGCCAATGATCTACGACGCCACGATAGCGACGTTGCTGGATATCGTGCGTGGATTGCCCGCCAATGTGAAAGCGCCGCTCCTCGTCGGTCATAATCCTGGACTTCAGGGACTGATCATTCAGCTTGTTCGCGACAGAAGCTCGCGCGATCGCGTTGCGGACAAGTTTCCGACGACCGGCCTCGCGCAAATCGATCTGCCTGCGCACCATTGGGGTGACGTTCAGCCGGGCAGCGGCGAAATCGCCGAGCTGATTTATCCAAAGGAGCTGGACTAGTTCTCGAGCGCGTCGGCGAGGCGATTACGAAGCGCGATTAGCTCGAACAGGTCGATTCCGCTGCCGTTTTCAGCTTCCACCGGCGCGGGCGATGCAGGGGCTTTCGCCGCCACTAGCTCGGCGCCATCCCCGTTCTTCTCGCGAAGCAGCTTCTGCACCCCGCGGACGGTATAACCTTCGTGGTTGAGCAGTCGGTTGATCTTGCAAACTAGGTCGACATCGCCGGGACGATAGTAACGCCGGTTGCCCGCCCGCTGCATCGGCTTCAGCTGCGGGAAACGCGTTTCCCAATAACGAAGGATATGCTGCGCGACGCCAAGCTGATGTGACAGCTCACCGATCGTCAGGAGAGCGCCGGGCTCCTTCTCGGCCGGCACCTGGGGCTCAGCCCTTCGCGATCTCGTCGCGCATAATCTGACTGGCGCGGAACGTCATCACTCGCCGCGGCGCAATCGGCACCTCGACGCCGGTTTTCGGATTACGCCCGACCCGCTGACCCTTGTCGCGAAGAATGAAGGTGCCGAATCCCGAGATCTTGACGTTCTGGCCCTCCGACAATGCATGGCACATGTGGTGGAGAACGCGTTCGACAAGATTTGCGGACTCAGCACGGGATAGTCCGAGACGACGGTGGACGACGTCAGCCAAATCGGCACGAGTAAGCGTGCCATTGGCGTTCATGTCATTGCTTATCCGCGCGATCCCGAGATCGGCCATATTAATCTCCCGAGTCCACGGCGTGACCCCCCGCCGTAATTACACATTCGTAACGGAATAACGTCCTGTCGGCAATTCGACAATCGACGAATATTCCAAATTTTTCAATACCTGAGGACCGCCGCACCCCATGTAAAGCCACCACCCATCGCTTCAAGCACGACCACGTCCCCACGTTTGATTCTGCCGTCTCTGACTGCGGTGTCAAACGCGAGCGGCACGGATGCCGCCGAAGTATTCGCATGCTGGTCCACCGTGACCACAACCTTGTTCGCCGGAAGTCCTAATTTCTTGGCAGTCGCATCGAGGATGCGCGCATTGGCCTGGTGCGGAACAACCCAGTCCACGTCGGCCGCGCTAAGGTTTGCTTCCTCGAGCACCTCGGTCAGCACCTCGGCGAGATTGACGACGGCATGTCGAAACACTTCGCGACCCTTCATCCGGAGTTTGCCGACCGTGCCTGTGGTCGACGGGCCGCCGTCGACGAACAGCAGATCGTTGTGCCGCCCGTCGGCGTGGAGCTTGGTCGCGAGCACTCCGCCTTCGGTTTCCTCAGCGCTTAGAACGAGTGCACCGGCGCCGTCGCCGAACAAGACACAGGTCCCGCGGTCCTCCCAGTCGAGGATCCGGCTGAACGTTTCCGCCCCGATGACGAGCGCCTTGCTGGCATTCCCCCCGCGCAGCATCGCGTCGGCGACGGACAGCGCATAGAGGAAACCAGTGCAGACCGCATGAACGTCGAACGCGATGCAGTCGGATATTCCGAGGCTCGCTTGAACTTTCGTCGCGGACGACGGGAAGGTCTGGTCGGGCGTCGCAGTCGCGAGAACGATGAGGTCGATATCCATCGCGCTGATGCCCGCATGTTCCAATGCGCGCCGCGCAGCATCGGCGGCAAGGCTGGCTGTCGTCTCGCCTTCGCCGGCGACATAGCGACTACGGATGCCGGTGCGGCCGAAGATCCATTCGTCGGACGTATCGACCTTCTTCGCGAGCTCTTGATTGGTGACTTGGCGTTTCGGCAGCGCGCTTCCGACACCAAGGACAACCGAGCGCCTCATTGGCCGCCTCCATTGGCGAAGGCGTGCGCGCGGAAATTGTCGAGATCTTCTCCGATCCGGCGCGTGATGTCGTTGCGCACCATGCTCGCCGCAACCCGGATCGCGTTGGCAACGCCCTTCGGATTTGCGCTGCCGTGGCTCTTCACGACCAGGCCGTTCAGGCCAAGGAAGACCGCGCCATTATGATTGTTCGGGTCGAGGTGGACTTTCAGAAGGTTGAGCGCCGGCCGTGACAGCGCGAAACCGGCCTTCGACCGAAGAGAGCTCTTGAACGCGCGCCGCAAGAGATCGGTGACAAAGCGCGCCGTCCCCTCGGCTGTCTTGAGTGCGATGTTGCCTGAGAAGCCGTCGGTGACGACGACGTCGACCTGGCCGCGCGACAGTTGGTCGCCCTCGGCGAATCCATCGAACCGGAGCGGAAGGTAATCGGCTTCACGAAGAAGCGCCGCGGCCGCCTTCAACTCGTCGGTTCCCTTCAATTCCTCGGTGCCGATATTGAGCAACTTCACACGCGGCTTCGCAAGTTTGAGGACCGTCCGCGCGTACGCTGACCCCATGACCGCGAACTGTACCAGGTTCTGCGCATCGCACTCGGTGTTCGCGCCCAGGTCGAGCATGATCACGTCGGTTTCGCCCAACGTTGGAAGAAGAGCAGCAAGCGCCGGCCGGTCGATTTCCCGGCATCGTCCGAAGCGCGAGCTTCGACATCGCCATCAGCGCGCCGGTATTGCCGCCGGACAGCGCCGCATCGGCCTTCTGCTCTTTGACGGCATTGATCGACATGCCCATTGAGGTCGTTCGCGCGCGGCGGATTGCCTGGCTCGGCTTTTCGCTTGGCTCGATCGCTTCGGGCGAATGGACGACCTCCACGCCGGACGAGAGATTCTTGTGCGCCTTGAGCTCCATTTCGACCTGCCGGGCATCGCCGTAGCAGACGAAACGGAGCGACGGGTCCTTGCGCAAAGCGCGTGATGCGCCCGCAATCATCGCCGACGGACCGCCATCGCCGCCCATGGCGTCGATTGCGATGCGCGGGCCCCCGTCCATCGCGAGGCCTCCCGTGGCTTAGGCCTCGGTCGAAACGATTTCGCGGCCGTTATAGTGGCCGCACGCCGCGCATAGATTGTGCGGCAACTTCAGCTCGCCGCAATTCGGGCATTCCTGGAAGCTCTTGGCCTCCAGTGCGTGATGGCTGCGGCGCATGTTCCGCTTCGACGGCGACGTTTTTCTCTTGGGGACAGCCATTGCGGCACCTTCAACTCAAGTGACATCAATAAAAATTGCGACGATCTGCGCCTCATCTAACGCGGGAAGTCCCGCGGCGGCGGCCGGATCGTCGCGAACCGCCGCCCCTATAGCGCAACGCGCCGCGCTTGCAAGTCAGTCAGGCCGAAGCCAGCGCCTGATCGCCGACGAAGGGGTTGGTCGCACGTTCATGACCAAAGGTCGACATCCGGCCATGACCGGGCACGAACGCCGTGTCATCGCCCATCGGCCAAAGCCGGGTGGTGATCGACTGGATCAGCTGCAGCTGGTCACCGCGCGGGAAGTCCCAGCGGCCAACCGAGCCTCGGAAGAGCACGTCACCGACCAGCGCGAGGTTCGATTCGGAATGGTGAAAAACCACGTGACCCGGCGTGTGGCCAGGGCAGTGGCGCACATCCAATATCAGCTCGCCGACGGTCACCTGGTCGCCGTCATCAAGCCAGCGCGACGGTTCGAACGGCTGACCGGTGATCCCATATTTCGCGCCATCCTCGGCGAGCCGTTCGATCCAGAAGCGATCCTCCTCATGGGGGCCTTCGATCGGGTCCTCCGAGCTCCCCGGCTAAGATTCCGGCGCCGCCGCAATGGTCGATATGACCGTGGGTCACCAAGATCTTCTCGATGGCGACTCCGGCCTGCCGAGCGGTATCCTTCAGCAACGGCAGGTCGCCGCCCGGATCGACGAAGGCTCCACGCATCGTCTTCGTGCACCACAATAAAGTGGAATTCTGCTGGAGCGGCGTGACCGGAATGACTGCAGCTTTGAGGGGCGATTCGGGGCTCATTTCCAGGGATCGGTTGGCGAAAGGGATTCAGAGTTCTGTCCATGGCCGGCGGCTCATTCTTCATCGACCCGGCGACGACTTCAGCCCGGCGCATAACGCGAAGCACGTTGCCTCCAGCGAGCTTGGCCAGGGCCTCGTCGCTCCAGCCGCGGCGGATTAGCTCAGCGAACAGCAAAGGATAACCGCTGACGCTATTCATTCCGGTAGGCGCCTCATTAAATCCGATCCCATCGAGATCGCCGCCGATCCCGACATGGTCGTGACCGGCGACCTTCGCTACGTGCTCGATGTGGTCAGCGATCAGGCCGACATCGGCTTTGGGCGCAGGATGCGTCGCTTGCCATTCGGCAAGCTTTGCCGTCCGCGTGCCGGGCTGACCGACATAAGCGGCGAGGAGCCGTGCCTCCTCGGCCGACTGCTCGGCGGACCATAAACGGTAAGGCTCCGAGAGGTGGCCGAGATAGAAATTGACCATCACGACGCCGCCGTTTGCCGCGAGCTTCTGAAGGATATCGTCAGGAACGTTGCGCGGGTGATCGGCAAGTGCGCGCGCATCGCTGTGCGAGAAGATCACCGGTGCTTTGCTGACCTCGAGCGCATCGCGCATGGTCTCGGGCGAAACGTGGCTCAGGTCCACCAGCATGCCAAGCCGGTTCATTTCGTGAATAACAGTCCGGCCGAAAGGGTTGATCCCGTGCCACTTGGGGTCGTCGGTCGCGCTGTCGGCGAACTCGTTGTTCTTGAAATGCGTGAAAGTCATATAACGCGCGCCGAGATCGTAGAACTGTCTCAGCGCTGCGAGGCTTCCTCCGATCTGGTGGCCGCCCTCGATGCCAATCATTGAAGCGACCTTGCCCGACTTGTGGATGCGAACGACATCATCGGCGGTGCGGGCGAGCTCGAGGTCGTTGGGATAGGCTTTGACGAAGCGCTTGACCGTGTCGATCTCCTCAAGCGTGTCGCGAATCGCGTGGTCGCCGGTGACGTCCGACGGAATGTAGACCGACCAGAATTGCGCCCCAACGCGTCCTTGATGAAGCCTTGCCATGTCGGTCATCAGCGGATGCGTCTTTTCGCTGGTCGGTGCCGCTTGCGAGGCCATCGACGCTCATTCCATAATTTTCGCGGAGCTGTTCGGCGAGGTCGTTGTGCCCGTCGATGAGCGGTGTCGCCTTCAGAATCCGGTCGATGCGCGCCTGGACCTTTGAATCGATTGACTGCGCGCTTACCGCCCCGCTCATCGCCAATGCTCCCGCGAGCAACAGAAAATGTCTCATCTCCATGAACAAGGTTTAGGAACAGGCATGTGCGCGCGCAATCGGAAGGGACTTGCGCATCCGGCGCCAAGCCGCGAAGCTTGCGCCCAAGATGTCTGGCGATTTTGAAGTTAGCATGGAATTCGATCCCGAAGAGGGCATCGCCAATCTGGACGAGCATCTCGACATTCTGAAAAACGCAGCCGAGGCGCACGGCTTCAGTTTTGACCGGCACGCCGCTCGAAACGAGCTCCAGGCCGCGACCTTCGGCAAGAATCGCCGAGCCATTGCGCGGCTTATCGTGAGCCCGAGCGGCGCAATCGCCATCGAAGTGAAGTCGGTGACCTAGGCAGCGAGCGGGAAGCGCAGCAGCCGATCCGAGACTGGAACCAGCGCCGCAGCGCCGTGTCCGACCGATCGCAGGATCTCGGGATGATGCGCGTCGAGGCCACCGGTCAGCGATCCGAATGCCGGCATAATGAGCTTGGTCGGCGAAACCACGAAACAGCGGCGGGAAACCTGGCGGCCCCTTAGGTGCAGTCTGAGCTTGGGATGGAAGTGCCCGGAAATCTCGGGGCGCGTCTCGTCGCGAATGGCTTCATGGCGAAGGATGACGGGGCCGAGCTCGACCTCATCCTCGATTCGGCCGCCGCAATGGTCTGCGAAGCCGGGGTCGTGGTTGCCGACGATCCAAGTCCAGTCGAGCCTAGAGGTGAGCTCGGTTAGGAGCGCGCGCGCATTTTCTGGGAGTCGATCGCAACCGAACGCGTCGTGGAAGCTGTCGCCGAGTAAGTAGAGCCGCCTTGCCCCGGAGCGTTCCACCTCCGTCGAGAGTGCGGAGAGCGTGGCGTGCGAATCATATGGCGGAAGAAATTGGCCGATCCGCGCGAACCAGCTTGCCTTTTCGAGATGCAGATCGGCGACGAGAAGCGCCTCGTGCGCGGGCCAATAGAGCGCGCCCGAAGGCGTAGCCGCCGAACGTTTCGCCTGCGAACGAAAAGGGAACCATGCGGCAGGTCTAACCCGGCCGCTAGTCAGACTAGTCACTTCGTCGGCACCATGATCGCTTGTCCCCCGGACAGGGTGCGTTTGGCACTTATTCGTAATCCCCGCCGGACGGGCTCGGACGAGGCGGAGCAGCCGCGGTCAGGCGGAGCGCCTCTGCGGCCTCGCTCAGCGAAGCCAGCTCTTCCGTCTCGTCCTCCTCGTCGATCCGAACCTTCTGGAGGTTGTTGACGATCGCTTCCTCAAGGTGCTTCGGCTTCACCGTCACCTCGGCGATCTCGCGCAGAGCGACGACCGGATTCTTGTCGCGGTCGCGATCGATGGTGAGGTCGGCACCGCCCGAGATTTGACGGGCGCGCTGCGCCGCGATCAGGACCAGATCGAACCTGTTCGGGATCTTGTCTACGCAATCTTCAACCGTAACGCGCGCCATTCGTCGCTCCGAAAAGCTGTCTAAGAGCTCTGTATATGGGAATTCAGTAAGCCGGCGCCAATAGCTTGCTACTGTCCCCAAAGTCAACGGAAATGTCCGGGTTCACTACATTTGAGACGGCCGGATCCCGTTCGGCTGATCGAGCCGATCTCTTCGCTGGTTGTCGAGTCCGTTGAGGTTCGAACCAACTCCCGTTCGACCCCTGAGATCGGCGCGCAATGAATCTTGACGCCGACCTAAGCAGTCAGCAGCTTGACGACGACTTGTCGCTGGTCCACGACTAAATCCACGTTGATGTTAGGGTCTCCGCGACACGGCTTGCAAAAAATCATTCACCACCATCGCGCGCACGATCGGGACGGTTGGAAGCAGAGCAGTACCTTGCGACGTCTAGCTTGTGATTGGCACATCGGCGGAATCGCCCGACCAAGCCTCCTCGTCGATCACGAGCCAGCCAATCCGGGCCGAAATCGCCGGCAACCGGCTAGAGCTGATCGAAACGGGAGAGGAGCGATTCGAGCTTCTGCTCGATCTGATCGCGAGCGCGCAGCACGGCATCAAGATGCTGATGTACATGTTCAATCCCGACAGCGACGGCGACGCTGTCCGAAAGGCGCTGACCGACGCCGCTCGGCGCGGCGTCGATGTAAAGCTCCTGATCGACGGGTTCGGCTCCGCGGCGACGCCGAAATTCTTCACCGAGCTCGCCGAAGCGGGCGGCGCTTATTGCGTGTTCAACCCGAGCTATGGACGTCGATACCTGCTCCGAAATCACCAGAAGCTGATCGTGATCGACCGAGCAGACGGTGCTGATCGGAGGCGCCAACGTCGATGCGACCTATCTCGACGACAGAAGCGCCGAGCACTGGCGTGACCTGTGGTTGCGGCTCGACGGCCCCGAAGCCGTCTTCCGGGACGCTACTTCGACAGCCTTTTCCGCTGGTCGAAGCGGCCGAGGTCGAAGCTTCGTTCGCTAAGGCGGACGGTCGCCGAATTCAATGAATGGCGCGGCCCGCTGCAGTGGAAGTTCAGCGGTCCTTTGAGCATGCGTAACAGTTGGTGGCGAAGCATCGGCCGCGACATGAAGCGCGCGCGGCAACTCGACATGATATTCGCTTATTTCGCGCCGCCCGGTGCGATGATCCGCCGAATAGGCAGGGTTGGGCGACGAGGGCGAGCGCGAGATCATCAACGCCGCCAAGTCCGACAATAATGCGACCATCGCCGCTGCGAGGCACAGCTACAGCCGTCTCCTCCGCCGCCATGTGGAGCTATACGATATCAGCCCGTCGAAGCTGCATACGAAGCTCGCGATCGTCGACGACATCGTCCACATCGGCTCGTCGAACTTCGATTACCGAAGCTTCTACATCAATTTCGAAATCATGCTTCGCATCAAGGATGTCGACCTTCGCCGACGCGATGCGCGGCTATTTCGAGCGCGAGCTCGCCGACAGCAAATGGATCACGCCTGAACTCCACAAGCGGAGGTGCCAACCCATGGCGTCGCTGCAAATGGGCGCTGTCCCATTTCCTGGTGAACATCATGGACTACTCCGTCACAAGACGGTTGAACTTCGTGCGCTAGGCCTTGGGTTCGCCTTTATAGGCCCAGAACAAGGTCGCGGGCGGAACGTTGATCCATTCGAAGCCGCGCTTGATCGGCGCGAAATGCGGCTGGATGAAGTCCCGGACCTTCGGGCTGAACTGGTAGACGAGGAACGCGCCGCCTGGACGGATGACGTTCGACGTCGCCGCGGCGATATCGTCGCCGACTCCCGACGGGAGTGTCGAGAAGGGCAGGCCGGAAAGCACATAATCGGCATAACCTAGACCCTGATCGGCCAGGATCTTCTCCACATCGGCGGCCGAACCGTTGACCGTGATCAGCCGTGGGTCGTCGATCGATTCCCTTAGATAGTGTGTAAAGTCCGGGTTGGTGTCGATCGTCACCAGGTGCGCGTCCGGTCCGAGCTTTTCGAGAACGGGTCTCGTGAACGTCCCGACGCCGGGTCCGTATTCGACGAACAGCTTCGTGTTCGCCCAGTCGACGGGCGACAGCATCTTGTCGATCAGCACCCGGCTGGACGGGATGATCGATCCGACCATCACCGGGTTTTTGAGGAATCCCCTTAGGAACTGCCACTGCGGGCTCGGGCTTCTGCCGGTCGCGGTGGCGTTGAAGGCGACGTGATCCTTTCAACGTGCGCGCGGGTGAAGTCGACATGGATGCTCCGTAGGGAAGGGGGACGGCGAGCGTTGGCAAATGCATCGCCGCTTGGCAAGGTTTCCAACGTTGCACTGCCGTCATCGTCGCAAGGTTGCTGCGAGCAGCGCTTTTTTCACGACGAAGAGGCGGACATTGGTTAGCTTTTCCCGCCTTGGCGCGAGTGGAGCATTCCAGGAAGCACGAAGCCGATGCCGCCGAGCGGCCGCGTCGCATCGCTCTTCAGTGTCTCCGGATCCGCGAATATTCCTCCAGCATTTCTGGAGTCACCGAGGCTCGGGTCTCGCCAAGCGCGACTTCGAAATCAGCCATCGTCACCTTGCCGGCGTCGAGTCCGCGACGAAGTGCGGTAAGGCCGGCGCGACGCACGAGATCCTCGAGGTCGGCGCCGGTGAAGCGGTCGGTCCGCTGTGCGATCTTTGTCGAGATCGACATCCTCCGCAAGCGGCATGTGGCGCGTATGGATGGCCAGGAATCCGGCGACGCCCCGCCGTTTCGGGGGTTCCGACATAGATCAGCTCATCGAAGCGGCCGGGTCGCAGCAAGGCCGGGTCGATCAGGGTCGGCCGGTTGGTCGCGCCGATCACCACGACATTCTGAAGCTCCTCGAGGCCATCCATCTCCGAGAGAATGGTGTTCACAACTCTTTCGGTAACCTGCGGCTCGCCGAGACCGCCGCCGCGCGCCGGTACGAGGCTGTCGAGCTCGTCGATGAAGATGATCGTCGGAGCGACCTGGCGGGCGCGATTGAACAGCCTCGCAATCTGCTGCTCGCTTTCGCCGTACCATTTGCTCAGTAGGTCCGAGGACTTGGTGGCAATGAAGTTCGCCTCGCTCTCTCGTGCTGCCGCTTTGGCGAGAGAGAGTCTTACCAGTGCCGGGTGGGCCATACAGCAGAAAGCCTTTAGCCGGTCGGATGCCGAGACGCTTGAACGCATCGGGATGCTTTAGCGGAAGTTCGATGCCTTCCTTGAGACGGCTGGCGGCGTCATCGAGACCGCCGATATCCTCCCATCGGATCTGCGGCGCTTCGACCATCACTTCACGCATCGCCGAGGGCTGGACGCGCTTCAGCGCATTTTCAAAATCGCGCAGTTCCACCGATAATGCGTCGAGTATCGGCGGGAACGGCCTCCTCGGCAAGATTGATCATCGGCATGATCCGGCGAACGGCTTCGAGCGCGGCCTCGCGACACAAGGCGGCGAGATCCGCGCCAACGAATCCATAGGTTCGCCGCGAAAGGTCCTGCAGGCTCACGTCGGGCGTCAGCGGCATGCCGCGCGTGTGGATTCCAAGGATCTCGCGGCGACCGGGTTCGTCGGGAACGCCGACGATGATTTCGCGGTCGAGGCGGCCGGGGCGGCGCAGAGCCTCGTCGATGGCCTCAGGACGATTCGTCGCGGCGATAACCACTGTGTTTTGCCTCGGCTCCATGCCGTCCAGCAAAGTCAGTAGCTGCGCGACGAGACGCTTTTCCGCTTCACCTGTGACCTGTCCGCGCTTGGGCGCGATCGAGTCGATCTCGTCGATAAAGATGATCGACGGCGCGGGCTGAGCGGCTTGCTCAAAAATCTCGCGCAGACGCCGCTCACTCTCGCCATAGGCCGAACCCATGATTTCTGGGCCTGCGATATGGAAGAATTTCGCGGAGCTCTCATTCGCAACCGCGCGAGCGAGCAATGTCTTGCCGGTACCGGGCGGGCCATGGAGCAAGACGCCCTTGGGCGGATCGACGCCCAGGCGCTGGAACAGCTCGGGGTGGCGAAGTGGCAGCTCGACCATCTCGCGCAGCGCATCGATCGTGTCGCGCATACCGCCGAGATCGTCGTAGGTGACATCGGCGCGACGCTGCTCGTCGGTTGCGGTGAATTCGGGCAGCAGCTCGACAATGGTCTTCTCATCGATGTGGACGATGCCCTTCGGCGTCGCTGACGCGACGATGAGACGGAGCTCTTGGAGGGCGAAAGCCGGAGCATTGAGAAGCTGACGGATATGGTCCGGCATGTCGGCGTTTATCCGCTGGTGCCCGGTCGTGGCGACGGCGTCGCCCTCGACCAGTGGCCGACCGGCGAACGTGCGCTTCAGCGCTTCGGCAGAGCCTTGGAGGCGGACATTGGCCTGCGCCGGAGCAAAGACGACTCGGTCGCGGGTTTGGACTCGCCCTTGCGCACTTCGACGAAATCTCCGGAGCCGACGCCGGCATTGGCGCGCTGCAGACCGTCGAGCCGGATGATGTCGATATTCTCATCCTCGCCGTAGGGGCGGATCGCACGTGCTGCAGTCGTGCGCTTGCCGACGATTTCTATCACATCGCCTTCGGACAGCCCGAGCTCGTCCATCAGCTTGTCCGCTAGTCGCGCGAAACCGCGTCCACTGTCGGCGGGCGGCAGGCTTGCGACTTGGACCTTGCGCGAGATCACGCGATCGATCGTATCGGCTTCGGGCATCACTTCTCCTGTCCGGCGCTCATTCCGATAGCGCAACGATGTGATCGGCGCGCGGGTTCACTTGCTCAGTCAATATTTGATCGCACCGGCGATTTTGCGAACCACCGAGCGCGGCGCAAACCGGTCCTCGCCGCCGTGACCTTGTTCATCCATCCCGCGACGACCACCGCTCGATTGGAATCGAGGCCGTCGAGACCGGCTTCGACCACCTCCGCGGCGTTCATCGCAATTCTGTCGAACATCCCGTTGCCGCTGAAGCCTGCAACATCGCCGAACTCCGTTCTCGTTGGGCCGGGGCAAAGGCAGGTAACCTTGATGCCATGGGGCCTCAACTCCTCGTGGAGCGCTTCGGTTAGGGAAAGGACGAACGCCTTGGTCGCGAAATAGACTGCCATTTTCGGTCCGGGCTGGAAGGCGGCGGTCGAAGCGACGTTGATGATACCGCCGGACGTCCGTTTGATCATTGTCGGCGCAACCGCACGGCACAGATCAGTGAGGGTTCCGACGTTGAGGTCAATCATCTGTCGCTCGAGCTTTGCGTCGAGCTCCGCAAAGGGTCCGATGAGACCGAAGCCGGCGTTGTTGACGAGGAGGTCCACGACCTCTCCGTTCGCTTCAATGTCGGCCATCAACTTCGGTGCGGCGTTTGCCTTTGAGAGATCGAGCGCTAGGGCGCGCGCGTTTCCGAGTTCCGCGGCAAGTTCCTCGAGCCGCTCTTTGCGGCGCGCAACGAGGACGATCGAATGGCCGCGCTTCGACAGCTCGCGCGCAAACTCAACCCCGAGCCCTGCAGACGCGCCGGTGACGAGCGCGACCTTTTTCATTCAGCTGGCCTTGCCGACGGTCGCCTTGACGATCTTGCCCGGCTCGCGCGGCGGTTCGCCGACGGGAAGCGAGTTCGACATATTCCATGCCGGTCTCGACCTCGCCCCAAATCGTGTACTGGCGGTCCAGGAAGGGCGAATCTTCAGTGACGATGAAGAATTGGCTGTTGGCGCTATCCGGACTTTGCGACCGCGCCATCGAAGCGACCCCGCGCTTGTGCAATTCGCCCGAAAACTCGGCCTTGAGGTTCGGAAGGTCCGAGCCGTGGTAGCCAGTGCCGGTGGGATCGCCGCCTTGGGCCATGAATCCTGGAATCACGCGGTGAAACGGCACGTTGTCGTAGAAGCCGCTGTTGGCGAGCTCGGTGATCCTCTCGACGTGTCCCGGAGCGAGATCCGGCCGAAGCTTGATGACGACATCGCCGCCGGAAGAAAGGGAAAGGGTGAGGCGGTCGCCGTCGGCCATTGAATAAACTCCGGATGAATGGTTCGAAAGAAGCGCGATTTAGGGTCGCAAGGGTGGTTGCGCCAGAGCGGCGGCGCTCATAGGAGGGCGATATCGGGTCAGCAAGGGGTTTAGGATGAGCGAGAGCGAGCACATCGCCGCGCCGTCCGTCGCCGAACTCGAACCCGGCCCGGCACAGCGCGATCGACGAAGAGGATCGGCTCCGCCCGGCCTTTGTCGAAAAGGTGCTCGATGCAGTCGATGCGGGCGACGACGAGACCGCGCGTAAGCTGGTCGAGCCCTTGCACCCCGCGGACGTCGCCGACCTGATCGAAGCGGCCGCGCGCGACGAGCGTGAGGGATTGGTGAAGGCGCTCGCCGGCATCGTCGACGCCGACGTGCTGGCGGAGATGAACGATTGGGTTCGCGAGGACCTGCTCGACGAAATGGAGCCGCAGCAGGTTGCGGACATCGCCGGCCAGCTCGAAACTGATGACGCGGTCGCGCTCATCGAGGACCTGGACGAAGATGACCAGCAGGCGGTCCTCGAGCGAATGGAGCCCGACGACCGGGCTGCGGTCGAGGAAGCGCTCGGCTATCCCGAGGAATCGGCCGGTCAACTCATGCAGCGCGAACTCTGCGCTGTGCCGGAGCATTGGAAGGTCGGACAGGTCATCGATTATCTTCGTTCGACCGCCGACCTGCCGACCGATTTCTGGGAAGTATTCGTGGTTAGTGCGGACCACCATCCAGTGGGCACGTGCAAGTTGTCGACGATCCTCAGGACTCCGCGCAACTCACTCGTCGCGGACATCATGGCGCGCGAGCAGACCCTGATCCCGGTCGACATGGACCAAGAGGACGTGGCGCTTCGATTCCAGAAATATGCGCTCGTGTCGGCGGCCGTGACCGACGATGCCGGCCGGCTGGTCGGAATGATCACCGTCGACGACGTCGTCCACATCATCCAGGAGGAAGCGGGCGAGGACGTGCTCCTGCTGTCCGGAGCGGGCGGTGAGGACATCAACGAGCCCGTTCAGTTGACGGTCCGCAGGCGCCTATTCTGGCTGGTAATCAACCTTGGTACTGCGATCATTGCGGCGAGCGTCGTCAGCCTGTTTCAGGGCGAGATCGGCAGATATGCGGTGCTCGCCGTCCTGATGCCGATCGTAGCCGGGATGGGCGGCAATGCCGGGACTCAGAACTCTCGCGGTCGCGGTGCGCGCGCTGGCGACGAACCAGCTTACGGAATCGAACACGCTTCGAGCCTTCGGGCGCGAGTTGACGATTGCACTTGCCAATGGACTGTCGCTCGGCGCCCTCATCGGCATCGGGGTGACGATCATCTTCCACAATCCAATGCTCGGAGCGGTGATCGGTGCGTCAATGGTGATCAACAACCTCGCCGCCGGTCTCGGTGGGATATTCGTTCCAGTCACGCTCGACCGATTGCGAGTCGATCCGGCGGTTTCATCGGCAGTCTTCGTCACCACCATCACGGACGTGACTGGCTTCTTCAGTTTCCTCGGCTTGGCGGCCTTGTTTCTCGTTCGCTAAGCGCTTGAAACGGCATTGATTCAGAGCCAGATCGGCGATCGTGCCCAAACTTCACCTGACCAAGGTCGCGTTCGCGTGTCGCGACGTCGATGTACTGCGGCACCGAATCGAACCCGGGCGATCAGCGGTGAGGTGCGGATTGCCACGCGAATGCGCCCGAAGCGCTCAGCGGAGCTGTCCGGGGTAATCTCTACTGGATCGTCAAGCATCGGCTTGTCGCTTATCTTGAGATCCTGCGTTTCGAAGACCGCGAAGACGGTCGCATCGACATCATCTGCTCTGCCGAGCTGATCGCTGTTTCGCCAAAGCCGCGCCGCGCGCATCAGGGCTGGCGCTACCTCGAGGATGCGGACGCGCCGAGCGCCGACGACGACGGGACGGGCCTCGGCGCGCTTCCGCCGCGATTATACGGGACGCTTGCGTCGCTGGCTCTGGTATAGTCGGCGAGCCGACGTTATCGGCGCTTCGACACAATCGGAGAGGCCCACATGAGCAGCACATCGTCGATCATTGATTCGAAGGTCGCGGAGCGGGCGATGCTGAAGCATCCGTTCTACCAAGCGTGGACCGAGGGTCGACTCCCGATCGACACGCTGCGCGCCTATGCCCGCCAGTATTTTCATCACGTCGAAGCCTTCCCGCGCGCCGTGAGCGCTGTTCATAGCGCCTGCGACGACCGCGAAGGCCGGAGCATGCTCGCCGAAAACCTCGCCGAAGAAGAGGGTGTCGCTGCGGGGAAGCAGGATCATGCTGCTTTGTGGATGATGTTCGCTTGCGGTCTTGGCGAAAGCGAAGCTGCAGTGCGCATGCAGTCGCTCAACTTGGAGACCCAAGCGCTGATCGACACCTTCCGAAAGCTTTCCCGACGCTCTTATGCCTCGGGGCTTCGGTGCGCTTTATGCGTACGAGAGCCAGTTTCCGGACGTAGCAAGCGCCAAAATCGAGGGCTTGATCGACCGTTACGCGGAATCAGCGACGAGGAGACGCTCCGCTTCTTCCGGGTGCACGAGAGTGCGGACGTCGAGCACAGCAATGTCTGCCGCCGTCTGCTCGACCGTCTGCCGGAAGATCAGCGCGAAGAAGCGATCGCCGCTGGGGAGGAGCTGGCCGGCGCGCTTTGGAATTTCCTTTCGGGCGTGGAAGCCCGTGACGAGCTTGATTAACGGCAGCCGCTGACGGTTGCGGAACCGCTGACGCGAAGCGTGCAGGAGGGCTTACCGCTCAGCCGAACTGTTGCTGGTCCGCTCGCATCGACGGTGACCGTGTCGCTGACATTGGCTGCGGCGGTCCCGGACCCGTCGATGCCGAGCGTGGCATCGTGCGCGGACAGCGCGGTGCCGTCGAAGCTCGAGATACCTCGGATCATGGCTGTGAGCTTCTTCGCCTGACCCGTCAAGACGCACGCTTGCGGTTCCCATGATGTTGAGGTTCAGCTGATCCACGTCGGCCTGCGCGATCTCGGCCGCGCCGCTACCCTGGACCGAAGAGTCCGAAGCTGAGACCACGCACGCGATCGATCGACAGCGTCGCCGATCCGTTCAGCCAAGCGGCACTGAGATCGTGCGTCCCGATGACGACTTCGACCGGACCGACATCGTGCCCAGGATAACCGCTCCACGAATTGACATTGCTATGCACGATGAGCGTATTGCCTTCGACGTCCACTGCGACTCGGTCGAGTGCTGCTGAAGAGCCGTTCGCCCTCGCGAACGGTGCTACTCCGGTCGTCACCGTCACCTTGAATGGTCCGTCTACGCGGACCTTCTCGAAGCTGGTGATCCCGAAGTTCCGCGTAGACGCGCCCGCCGGTGCAGCGACGGCGCAAAGGACTGCAAATTGAAGGAAGATGCGCATGAGCACACCATCCCAGCTGATGGTTAATACCGCTTTAAGAGCATTTGACGCTGCCCGATCCGGCTTTGTTCACCGTGCACTTAGCGCCGCCGGCGACGGTGACATCGCCTGATCCCATGATGCTGACGTCGGCCGTGCCGGTCGCGTTGGCGGCGATGCTTCCGGAGCCCGCGATCGAAACCTTCGCCTGCTGCGTCTGAACGGCGCCCGCTTCGATGTCGCCAGACCCGCCGATCGAATAATCGCGCCGATGTGGCCTTGCCGCCGCGTGCCTTGGCGCTACCCGAACCGCCGATCGAGAGCTTCAGCGACTGAACGTCGACATTGTCGACGTTGAGACCGCCGGACCCAGCGACGGTCCCTTCAAACGTCGCGCCCTGGACACGATCCACCTTGATTCCGCCCGACCCAGTGATCGTCGCGGCGGTCAGTTGCGGGACGGTCACAGTGAAGTGTGCGTTGCCGTGCGAGCCAAAGCTGAAGTTGAAAAAATTGTGATGTTCTTGCGGGTGGATGACCAGCCGGTCGCCCTGGACCTCGACAATGGTTCGATCGAGGAGCTTCTGCGAGCCTTGCGCCGAAACGCTTGCATTCGCGCCCGTTCGCACGTCGACATCATAGGGCCCTGCGACCTCAATCTGCTGGAAGTTTCCGACCGCGAAATTGCGGGACACGCGCGGGCCGTCCTCATTGTCGACATGTCCGCAGGCGCTCGTGGCGGCGGCCGCTGTGGCGATTGCGGCCGCGGCGATGAACTTGCGCATGAAAATTCCTTCCTCTGTCGGGTCCGATAATATGCCGGCGCGGCGCGGCCGCAAGCTCACGAGCAGCGGATCTCGCCCGAGCCGCTCCCGCTGATCGTGCATTTCGCTCCACCAGTAACGTTCACGTCGCCCGATCCGGTGACTACGACATCGGCCTTGCAGGTCACCTGCATGGAGATGTCCCCGGAACCGCAGACGGAGACATTGGCGTCCCGAGCGGCCAGGTCTTCGGCGCTGATATCGCCCGAGCCCGACGTCTCAATCGCCGCAAACGCCGTCTCGCCTTCGCCGAAATGGACGTCGCCCGAGCCGAAGATCTTAAGCTTGATGTCCTCGGCTTCCAGCGATTTCACAACGAGATCACCCGATCCGGTCAGGAGCGCCTCGACGTGGCCGCCTGTATAGTCTTCGATCAAAGCGTCACCGGATCCGTTGATCGTGAGCTTCAACCTCGAGGTCTCGATTGCGTCGATCGACAAGTCGCCCGATCCCATCATCGTCATTTCAATGTCCGTGCCGCGAGCTTTGTCGATCCGGACGTCGCCGGAACCGGACGCAGACAGGCCGAGATGCGCAAGATCGATCTCGTCGATAGCGAGATCACCCGAGCCGCTACTTAAGCAGTCGAAGTCATCACCGCTCACTCGATCGATCGACACGTCGCCCGAACCGCTCGCTCGCAATCCACGTAAAGTTGGAACGGTGACAAAGACCGTCGCGCCGCCGTCGCAGTCGCCGTCGCAGCCGATGAAGAGGCGATCGTCCTGGACTTTGACGGCAAGTGTTTCGAGCGCCGATTCGCAGCCATTGGCGCGGACGGATGCGGTTTCGCCGGTCTGGATTTCGACATCGAAGGGGCCGGAGATATCGATCCGCTCGAACTCGCCGATGGCGAAATCGAGGTCGCTGTCCGGGCTTTCGGGGAAATGTGCTCCGCGGCCATGGAAAGCGATTGCCGACAAGATTTTGAACGCGAGCGAGCGTGGCATCACCGACTTTCTTATTAGTGTGTTACAACACCAATACGCCTATGAAAGCGAGTTTGCAATCACCAAAACAAAAAGGGCGCCCGGTGAGGGGCGCCCTTCCTTGTCCTTGGAGAGACGATCACGCGTCTTCTTTGCTCTTATGATGGATTACGGCAGCCGCGTTGAGGATGTCGAGGATCTTGGCGAGCGCAGACTTCTCATCGGTCTGCTCCATCGCGCCGAGCTCGCGCGCCAGGCGCGAAGAGGCGGCCTCGAAGATTTGTCGCTCGGAATAGCTCTGCTCCGGAGCATCGTCCGGGCGGAACAGGTCGCGGACCACCTCGGCAATTGAAGTCAGGTCGCCCGAATTGATCTTCGCTTCATACTCCTGCGCGCGGCGCGACCACATGGTGCGCTTAACCTTCGGCTTCCCCTTCAGGGTATCGAGCGCGTCCTTCATCGTCTTGTCGGATGAAAGCTTTCTCATGCCGACCGAGTCCGCCTTGTTGACGGGAACGCGAAGCGTCATCTTCTCTTTCTCGAACCGGAGAACGTAGAGATCGAGACGGGTTCCGGCGATTTCGGTGCTTTGCAGTTCGACGACGCGGCCAACGCCATGTTTGGGGTAAACAACATAATCGCCGACGTCGAAGCTGAGCGCCTTTGTAGCCATTGCTAACCTTTCCAGTTGTGGCAGCAGAGCCGGCGCATTCGCGTCGCCCCCCAAAACGACCCTCGGCCGTGGCTCCATGCCTGTTACTTGGCTTCCCTATGAATTTAAGGCCGCAGCTGAAATCGCCCGCGGCCCCGTGTGACAGTTTTATATCAGAACCGGCTTCAAATTGCGAGTCCCAGCTGCTTTGGCGGCTCCGCCCATCCTTCACTTAAGTTATGGAGGCCCAAACCGAGCAGCCGAATGCCTTTGCGGAAGTGGGTGGAGAACGGCGAGAAGCGACTGACCTGTAACGGTAAATGTTTCGAGGCCAAGAACGGCCGAGCCGAAGCTTTTCGAACGCGTGATGGTCGTGAAATCCCCAAATTTGACCTTGAGCGTGACGGTCCTGCCGGTGACTTCCGCGCGCCTTACCCGATCCCAGGCAAAGCCGGCAATTCGTTCCAATTCCGCCGCGAGCCGGTCCGGGTCAGTCAGGTCTTCGTCAAAAGTTCGTTCCGCACTCACCGATTTGTACACGGACGGTCGGGTTTCACCTCGCGTTCGTCGATCCCGCGGCAAATCCGGTGGTACCACGACCCGGAGCTCCCAAATTGCGCTTCCAGCGCCGGAAGGCTCCATTCGCGAAGGTCAGCGCCCGTCAGAATGCCGAGCGCCTCCATCTTCTTCGCCGTAACTGGTCCGATGCCGTGGAACCGCGCGACCGGTAGCGACGCGACGAACTCCGGCCCGCGCTCGGGCGTGATGACGGTAAGGCCGTCGGGTTTTCGGTAGTCGGAAGCGAGCTTCGCAATGAACTTGCAGTAGCTGACTCCAGCCGACGCCGTGAGCTGGCATTCTTCGCGGATCCGGCGGCGGATTTCCTCAGCGACGGCTCGGGCGCTACCGAGCCCGTGCCGGTCTTCGGTCACGTCGAGATAGGCTTCGTCGAGACTCAAAGGCTCGACGAGCTCGGTATAGTCCATGAAGATCGCTCGGATCTGCTGGCTCACCGAACGGTAGACGTCGAACCGCGGCTTTACGAAGATGAGGTCCGGGCATTTCCGCTTCGCCGTGACCGACGGCATCGCCGAGCGAACTCCGAACGGCCGCGCTTCGTAGCTTGCAGCCGTCACGACTCCGCGGTGGCCACCACCGACCGCGACCGGTAAGCCCTTAAGGCTTGGGTCGTCGCGCTGTTCGACGGACGCGTAAAAGGCGTCCATGTCGACGTGGATGATCTTCCGGCAGGGTCGTTCGTCGCTTTGCATCGCAGCCGTGTTCTGATTAAGGCGCCCGCCCATGAACATCCACGAATATCAGGCCAAGGAACTGCTCGCGAAGTTCGGCGTGCCGATTCCGTCCGGCTATGCCGCAATGAGTGCCGAAGAAGCGGTTGAGGTCGCGAAAAGGCTTCACGGGCCGCTTTGGGTCGTCAAGGCACAAATTCACGCCGGCGGCCGCGGCAAGGGCAAGTTCAAGGAACTTCCCGAGTCGGCGAAGGGTGGCGTCCGCCTTGCCCGTTCGCTCGACGAGGTTCGGGAAAATGCCGCCGAGATGCTCGGTAAGACATTGGTGACGATCCAGACCGGTCCGCACGGCAAGCAGGTCCAGCGCCTCTACATCACCGACGGTGTCGATATCGCGAAGGAATTCTATCTCGCGCTGCTGGTTGACCGCGAGACGGGCCGGATCGCCGTCGTTGCCTCGACCGAAGGTGGGATGGAAATCGAAAAGGTCGCGCACGACACGCCCGAAAGAATCACGACCATCACGATCGATCCCGTCACGGGCCTGATGCCGCACCATGGCCGCGCAGTCGCAGCGGCGCTTGGCCTCACTGGCGATCTCGCCAAGCAGGCCGGAAAGACACTCGCGAAACTTTACGATGCATTCCTCAGCACCGATGCTTCGCAGATCGAGATTAACCCGCTGGCGGTCACTGACGAGCAGCAATTGATGGTGCTCGACGCCAAAGTCGGTTTCGACAGCAACGCCAGCTTCCGACATTCGGAGTTCGAGCAGCTTCGCGACCTGTCCGAAGAGGACCCGATCGAGATCGAGGCGTCCAAATACGACCTCAGCTACATCAAGCTCGACGGCTCGATCGGCTGCATGGTCAACGGAGCCGGCCTCGCCATGGCGACGATGGACATCATCAAGCTCGAAGGCGCAGAGCCAGCGAACTTCCTCGATGTCGGCGGCGGCGCGAACAAGGAAAAGGTCACTGCAGCGTTCAAGATTATCCTCAGCGATCCTGCGGTAAAGGGCATCCTCGTTAACATCTTCGGCGGAATCATGCGCTGCGATATCATCGCCGAGGGCATCGTCGCCGCAGCGCGCGAGGTCGATCTTAGCGTTCCTCTGGTGGTCCGGCTCGAGGGTACGAATGTCCAACAGGGCAAGGACATCCTCGCCTCGTCGGGGCTTCCGATCATCGCCGCGAACGACCTCGGCGACGCGGCGAAAAAGATCGTGGCTGAAGTGAGGGAAGTCGTCCCCGCGTGAGCGAGGAGATTCGCAAGGGCGGGTGCCGGTGCGGCAAAGTGCGGTTTGAGACGCATGGCCAACTGATGCTGAGTTTCGCCTGCCATTGCGCCGGGTGCCAACACATGACGGCGAGCGCATTCGGCCTTACCGACACATATCCGGCGACCGCATTCAAGGTGACACAGGGAGAGACCGTCACCGGCGGCATTCACGGACCTACGCGCCATCATTTCTGCGACTATTGCAAGTCCTGGACCCACACTGAACCGGAGGGGCTGGACGAGATCGTCAATGTCCGCTCCACTCTGTTCGACGAGCCTCGCAAGGAGCGACCGTTCGTCGAGATTTTCACCGGCGAAGGCCTGCCCTGGGCGCGAACCGGCGCGGCGCATAGCTATCGCGCGCTTCCAGCGAGGGACGAGTGGCCAAGGCTGGTCGAGGAATTCGCCGGACGGCCCACCGCTTGGGCCAAGAGGAATTCAACCCATGAAGATATTGGTCGGCGTCAAACGCGTCATCGACTACAACGTGAAGCCGCGCGTGAAGATGGACGGCTCGGGTGTCGATCTAGCGAACGTCAAGATGAGCATGAACCCGTTCGACGAAATCGCGATCGAGGAAGCGATCCGTCTTAAGGAGAAAGGCATCGCGACCGAGATCGTCGCGGTTTCGATCGGTCCCGCCAAGGCGCAGGAGACTCTGCGAACCGCGCTGGCGATGGGCGCTGACCGCGCCATCCTCGTTCAGACGGAAGAAGAGGTCGAGCCGCTCGCAGTCGCCAAGATCCTCGCCAAGATCGCGGCCGAAGAGCAGCCGCAGATCATCGTCCTTGGCAAGCAGGCGATCGACGATGACAATAATGCGACGGGGCAGATGCTCGCCGCGCTGCTCGGCTGGCCGCAAGGGACGTTCGCTTCCAAGGTCGAAGTCGCCGACAGCGCGACGGTCACGCGTGAGGTCGACGGCGGGCTCGAGACGGTCAAGCTCAACCTGCCGGCCGTGATCACCACCGACCTCCGCTTGAACGAGCCACGCTACGCCTCCCTGCCCAACATTATGAAAGCCAAGTCGAAGCCGCTCGCGACCAAGTCGCCGGGCGATTATGGAATCGACGTCGCGCGTCGGCTTGAAACGCTGAAGGTTACGGAGCCGGCCAAGCGCCAGGCGGGGATCAAGGTGGCCAACGTCGACGAGCTGGTCGAACGGCTCAAGGGTTTGGGGATTGCGAAATGAGCGTTCTGGTCCTGGTCGAACATGACGGCAGCCAAATTAAGGACTCGACTCTCGCGGCCGTGACAGCCGCGCTCGCAGCTCGGCGACGTGCATGTCCTGGTCGTTGGTAACAATATTGATGGCATCGCTCAGGCTGCGGCGAAAATCGCCGGCGTTGGCAAGGTGCTCGTGGCCAGTTCTTCGACGCTCGAGCATCAGCTGGCCGAGGTTGTCGCGCCGGTCGCGGCCAAGCTGATGGACAGATCATGACGCATTCCTCGCGCCGGCGACGACGACGGGCAAAAATATTGCGCCGCGCGTCGCTGCCTTGCTCGACGTCATGCAGGTCAGCGACATCCTTTCGGTCGAGGGACCGGACACGTTCACTCGTCCGATTTATGCTGGCAATGCAATCGCGGCGGTGAAGTCGAAGGACGCGAAGAAGGTCATCACAGTCCGCACCACGGCATTCGAAAAGGCGGCAGCGGAAGGCGGCTCTGCCTCGATCGAACAGGTGGATCCTGGCAGCGAATCCGGGGGCAGCAGCTTCGTCAATCTCGAAGCTTCAAAGAGCGAGCGCCCCGAGCTCACGAGCGCCAAGGTCGATCGTGTCGGGCGGTCGCGCATTCGGTTCGTCCGAACAGTTCCATGCGCTTCTCGATCCGCTCGCCGACAAGCTCGGCGCGGCGGTCGGTGCGAGCCGAGCCGCCGTCGATGCGGGCTATGCGCCCAACGATTATCAGGTCGGCCAGACCGGCAAGATCGTGGCCCCGCAAGTCTATGTCGCGATCGGAATTTCCGGCGCGATCCAGCACCTCGCAGGGATGAAGGATTCAAAGACGATCGTCGCCATCAACAAGGACGAAGAGGCGCCGATCTTTCAGGTCGCCGACATCGGTTTGGTGGGCGACCTGTTCAAAATAGTGCCGGAGCTCACCGAGAAGCTCTAAAATCCGCCGAGGAACTCGGCAACATTCGCGCCAAGCGCTTCCACGGCATATCCACCTTCCATCAGGATAAGCGTCGGCAATCTCATCGAGGCGATCCGTCGCGCCATCGAGGCATAATCGCTGGTCTTAAGCTTGAGATGGCTGATCGGGTCGGCTTCGTGGGTATCGGCGCCATAGCAGACGATGAGCAGGTCGGGCGCCTTCTTCACGAGCCAGTCGAGGGCGTGCGTCAGCGCCGGCGCGTAGCCGCTCCAGTCGGTACCGCGCGGGAGCGGTACGTTGAGGATGTTGGCGCCGTTCTCATCGGCATGGCCCCAGAAGAAAGGGTAATCGGTCGAAGGATCGGCGTGGAGTGAGGCGAAGGCCACATCATCGCGACCTGCAAATATGTCCTGCGTGCCGTTGCCATGATGATAATCGACATCGAGGACGGCGATCCTCCGATTGCCGGCGAGTAACGCCGCCTCTGCGCAGATCGCCGCATGATTCAAATAGGAATAGCCGCCGAAATAATCGCGGCCTGCATGGTGCCCCGGCGGCCGCGTGAACGCAAAGACACTTCGCTCATTCGCGAGAATTGCGTTCAAGGCGCTCAGTGCCGTTTGGGCGCTCCAATAGCATGCGCCCCAGGTTCCCGGGCCGATTGGCGTGGATGTGTCGAAGCTGTGCTGTCCCAAGCGGGCGTCGATCCGCGAGAGATTGGGCGACCGTCGACCGACGATCGGGAACGTGTACGGAAAGGCATCGCCCTCGCGGCCGACGGCGAGCCATTCCGAGTGAGCGTCGCGGAGAAGGTCGAGATATGCCTCGCTATGCACCCGAAGCAGCGGCTCAATGCCGCTGTCAAAAGGTGTTTCCGTAATCCCAATCGCCGCGAGCACAGCATCGACTCGGCCGGAGTGCTCGGCTGCAGGGTGAAGTTTGCCGTTGAAGAATTCCGCGGCGGGCTTGTGCGCCCGCTGCCGCTCGTCCCAAAAGCAACGCATCACGCAGTTTAACGGCTGGCGGCGATGTAAGAAAGCGGCGATCGCGGCTCCCCGCGGTCACGATCGTGGCCGAGCGCGGAGCCGCTGATGGCTGGTTCTTTTCGGATCGCCGCAAAGGCCGTAGACGTCGGTTCAATGACTGTCGTCGATAGCGTATCGATTGCCGGCCGCTCCAGCCGATCGGGGTTGTCGACTGCAGAGCTGCCGCTCCTCGGGAAGGTGCCGATGGAGGTTCGGACGCGCCTGTTGGACGCGTCCCACGTCGAGCGTTTTGCTCCCCGCGCTATAATTTTCGGCGGCGCCGAGATGCCCAAGCACCTTCACGTCGTGCTAAATGGGATCGTCGACCTTTCGTGCGCGTACAAGGGCGGGGAGTGCACCGCCTTGATGATGGCCGCCGGCGACGTCTTCATGCCGGCCGCTGCCCTCTATTCTGAGCCCTATCTGATCTCGGCGCGTGCCCTGACCGCAGCGCGCATCCTGATGATTGACGCCGACGCGCTGAGGCGAGAGTCCGAAAGCTCCAGCGAGCTGGCGGTCGCGCTCGCTCGCGTGATGGCGGGTCAGTGGCGTGTCGCGCTCAAAATTATCCTTGATCTTAAATGCCGTTCGCCATCGCAGCGACTGGCCGCGTTCCTGCTTCGGTTGCACGATGCAGCTCAATCGGAGTCCCCGGCCGAACTTCCGTTCTCGAAGCGCCAACTTGCGTCGCGCATTGGGATGCAGCCGGAAACACTGTCGAGAACACTCCAGACGCTAGCCAGGAACGGACTTTTCCTGCGCGGCCGGCAAATCATCGTCACCAATCGCTCCGCGGCCAAGGAATTCTGCGGCCCTGACCCCTATCCGCTGGGGAGCGAGTATGAGCTTGGAGTGCACGCACTGTAAGAAGCGGAACGGCCTAACCTCCTGTTCCGTTGAAGCCAGCAATGATCCGGATTGTCGCACTTCGGAAGGCCATCACCGCCGGCCTCTGCGGTGCTGCGGTCATGGAAGTCTTTACGTTCGCCGCGTCGAAAGCGGGAATGCCAACCGTGGACATGGTCGCACAGCTCGCTTCGATCGAATTCCACGCAGTGCCCTTCGTTGGCGTTCTTGCCGCAATTGTCGCACACCTCAGCGTCGGCGTCTGCTGGGCCGTATTCTACGCAATCTTTTTTTGGGGCCGGTTCCATTGGCGACCGACGCTTCAAGGCCTCGTCTTCGCGATTATTCCTGCAACCCTGGCGATCTTTGTAGTCTATCCGGAGCTGGCGCTCATGCGCGCCCCGGTGGACGTCCTCCGCATCGACTTCGAGAGTTTCTTCGCCCCGCTTAGTCCAAGGACGGTCGCCAGCCTGCTAGTCAGCCATGCGTTGTTCGGATTGACGATCGGCGCGATCTACAGGCGTCCCGTCGGCTATGCCGTTGGACACAAACCCTCTGTGCCTCCGATGCGCAGGGCAGGAAAGTCCGGAACAAAGCGCAAGGAAAATGCCCGCGGCTTTATCTTTGCGACGGGAATTGAGTGTAGCTATCCGACGATCGAAGGTGGGCGCTGGCGTCGCGATGAGATGGAATCGACCCGCCATTATGAGTTGTGGCAGGACGATTTACGCCTCGCGCGGGAGATCGGAATTACGCACATTCGCTATGGGCCGCCGCTGCATCTGATCTTCGAAGCGCCGGGACGATATTGTTGGGATTATATCGATCCGCAGATGGAGGAGCTGCGCGAATTCGGACCCGAACCCATTGTCGATCTCTGCCACTTCGGCGTTCCCGAATGGCTCGGCAATTTGCAAAATCCAGACATCGGGAGGGCGCTCTCGGAATATGCCGGTGCGTTCGTGGAGCGCTTCCCGTGGGTTCGATTCTACACCCCCGTCAATGAGATGTACGTTTCGGCGCGAATGAGCGCGCTCGAAGGGATTTGGAACGAGCAGCTGCGCGATGAATGTGCGTATGTGCGGGCTGCCTGGAACCTTGCCGATTCGAGCATCCGGATGAGCGATGCGATTCTCGAGCGTCGTGACGATGCCGTTTTCATCAACAGCGAGAGCAGTGAATTCTACCAGCCGTGCTGCCCCGAACCGCATGTGCAGCAGGCCGCCGATTTCGCGAACGAACGGCGCTTCCTTCCGCTCGATCTGATCTTCGCGCATCCCATCAGCGACCGCATCCATGGCCTGCTCTGTTCCCAGGGAATAGCGAAGGACGACATCGCCAGGCTCGGTCGACGGCAAGTGCCTCGGCGCTCAGTCCTAGGGGTCGATTATTACGAGTGGAACGAGCGGCTGATCGATCGGAGCGGGCGGCCTCGCGCCCTGGGTGAGCTGTTCGGGTGGTACGTCATCGCCGACCAATATTGGCAGCGGTACCGCCGACCGATGATGCACACCGAAACCAACAAGATGGACGCCGATGACGCGTCGCGCTGGCTATGGCGGCAATGGCATAACGTACAGCTGCTTGCGAAGGCCGGCGTTCCTTTGGTCGGCTTCACTTGGTATAGCCTCACCGACCAGATCGACTGGAGCATCGCGATGAGCGAGGCCATCGGATTGGTCTATCCCGTCGGATTGTTCGATCTGAACCGTGAGTCACGGATCGTCGGTCTCGCCTACAAGCATTTGATCGACACCTATCGCGATCAGCCCGCCTACCGCGCCTGCCAGCCGCTGATGGAGCTGATGCAATGATCCGCGGGACACTCGACGCGCATGGTTACGACCCGGGCCCGAGCCAGCGGCCGCTGATTTCCGGTGCCATTTCGGGAATTCTCGCGACGATTCCAGCGACCGCAGTGCTCGTCGCACTCGGCTCACTGAGAGTAGAAGCGCAAATCCTCGGCACGTCATCTTTAGTGTCGGTCGGGGCCGGATGCGTGGTCATGGCGATTGCCGGCGCAGCTTACGCGCGTTTCTTCGGTCGCGCCGCCAACTCGGTCAGGGACGGGTGGCTGTTCGGACTAGCGTTCGGCTTTGCTCTGTGGGCGGCCGGCGCAGTGCTCATTTTGCCCCTCATCAGCGGCGGCAGGACACCGGCTGGAGAAGCAGCTGCGGGCCTCGCACTTTCACTGATAATTGGGGCTTTGTAACCGGAATCCTTGTCCCCTTCGTCCATCGCCCGCTGCATGAAAGTCTGGAAACCGCATCGGAGAGTGCGAAAGTCGGCCCGAACTCTGCGGCTGCGAAGAGCGGCCCTATTCACGAGCAGCGCCGAAGCACGACGCGCTAGCCTGATTGCGGTTGGTGGAAAGGGCTGGATCCGATCCAGCGTAGCTTGCGCCGGCAGATTTACAGTTTGCTTAGCGACTGCAGAAAACCACCAAGAAGGCGGGACCAATGTACGTTGAGATGCATGGAAATAGACATTAAACGATGCTATATCTGATGCCCTAAAGGAGAAGGGCATTGCGTACAACTCTCAGCATTAGATGATGACCTCATCGCCAAGGCGCAGGCCTATACGGGTCTTCAGGAGAAGTCGGCTCTTGTCAGAGAGGCCTTGAGGCGCTCATCGAAAGGGAAAGCGCGCGACGCCTTGCTCGACTGGCGGAAGCGAACCGGATCTTAAGGTCGCGCCGAGACGGCGGCCTGCCGCTGCATGATCCTCGTCGATACCTCGATTTGGGTTGATCATCTCAGACGACAAGACCAGCGGCTGATCGCGATACTCGAGGCCGGTCAGGCGTCATCGCATCCTTTTGTAATTGCGGAGCTCGCTCTCGGGTCGCTCAGAGAATCGCAAGCTGATACTGGAAAGTCTAAATTCTCTGCCGCGCACCGTCACTGCGACCAACGATGAGCTTCTCGGTTTTGTTCAACGCCACAACCTGTTCGGCATGGGCATCGGCTTTGTCGATGCGCATCTTCTCGCCTCGGTTCATTTAGTGCCCGGTTTGGGACTCTGGACACGCGACAAGCGCTTGCGCGCCGTGGCCGAGCGAATGGCAGTGGATGCGCATGGATTGATATAAATGAGCGCTGCTTTGAAAAGCGCGCTGGATCCTTCAGTCGGAAGCGACTCAAGCCCGAGCCGAGGACGTCGCGGCCGGACCATATGTCGAAGGGGTGGAAGTTTCAGACCACTTGCGTGATGGTGGAGAGGGCTGGATTCGAACCAGCGTACGCTTGCGCGGGCAGATTTACAGTCTGCTGCCTTTAACCACTCGGCCACCTCTCCGGAGATGCAGGCAGGCGCGCCATGTGGCGGCGCTCCGATGATGTGTCAACGCATGAAGGACGCTGCCGCCGCGCGAAGCTGAAGGCCCAGCGTGCGCTCCAAATTTCAGAAGTCCCCTGGACCGTCGAAATTTGGAGCGGGTGAAGGGAATCGAACCCTCGTCGTAAGCTTGGAAGGCTTCTGCTCTACCATTGAGCTACACCCGCATGCCTTTGAGATGGCGTCAAATTTCTTGATTGCTACCCCGCAGGTTACAGCACGGTTTACACCCGATGCCGCGATGCGTTCGCCGATTGCCACGACTACTCGCGTCTGGTCAACGTTACCCGAGTCTGATTTTCACGCCGGAGGCGAGATGCCGAACCTGCATCGGCAGGTTGGGTTCGTTCCCTCCAAGGGGCCGGTTTCTCTGCGCTTCCCCGCAAAGAGTTTAGACCTCCCTTTCCCGGCGCTCTATCCCGAGACTTGAATCGCAGGCGAGGCGCGTGCTGAATCTCAGGAAGGATGGCTGCTCCTTCATGGCTCAGGGGGGCGACCTGCGGGTCAGCAATCACGGAATCTTCGGCACTTGGCGAAGATGTTTCGGAACTGATACGATCTCACTAAGGGGCAACCGGGAACGACTTGGTATGGCAATGAATTGAATCGCCCCGCGAAGGAGATGTTCCATGGCGGCGCGTGCAATCTGGCGAGGTCAAATCCGGTTGGCGCTGGTGTCGATTCCGATCGAGCTGTTTCCGGCGACAAAGAGTGGTGCCCAGATCCAGTTTCACCAAGTCCACGAGCCGACCGGCAAGCGGATCAAATATGAGAAGGTGGTTCCTGGAATCGGCCCGGTCGACCGCGACGAGATCGTCAAGGGCTATGAAGTGTCCAAGGGGCACTACGTCCTCCTCGACCCCGACGAGATCGAAAGCGTCAAGCTCGAGAGTCGCAGGACGCTCGATCTTGTCGAGTTCGTCGATGAGGACGGAATTGAACTCGATGTATTTCGACAAGCCTTATTACGTCGTCCCCGCCGACGACCTTGCGGAGGAAGCCTATGTCGTCCTCCGCGACGCACTGAAGGCCGCAAACAAGATCGGCGTTGGCCAGCTCGCCATGCGCGGCCAGGAATATGTCGTGGCACTTAAGCCCTGTGGCCGCGGCCTTCTGCTTGAGACTTTGCGTTATGAAGATGAGGTCAACAAATCGACGGGCTTCTTCCGCGATATCGGCGACCACAAACCGGACCCCGACCTCTTGGACATGGCCTCGATGCTGATCGAGCGAAAGGCCGGAGAGTTCGACCCCAAAGAGTTCCACAATCGCTACGTCGATGCGCTTCACCGACTGATCGAGAAGAAACAGAAGGCAAAGGGCGCAAAGATCATCGAGGAAGAGGATGTGGCGCCTCCTAAGGGTTCCAATGTCATCGACCTGATGGCAGCGCTGAAGAAGAGTCTGGGTGACGAGAAGAAGGGCAAGGCGAAATCGGAGCCCAAGAAAGCGTTGGCGAAGAAGGCCGCTGCCAAGAAGGAACCGACGAAGGCGCCCGCACGTAAAAGGGCCTAGCCATGGCCAAGCGCGTTCCGCTCGATATCGCCACCTATAACCGAAAGCGCGACTTCTCGAAGACGACGGAGCCCAAGGGCCGAAAGCTAGGGGGCAACGGCGACAGCTTTGTGGTCCAGAAACATTCTGCATCGCGGCTTCACTGGGATTTCCGGCTCGAGCTCGACGGAGTGCTGAAAAGCTGGGCGGTGCCGAAGGGGCCCAGCCTCGATCCCGGCGAGAAGCGGCTCGCGATGCGGACCGAAGATCATCCGCTCGATTACGGCACGTTCGAGGGAACGATACCCGCCGGCGAATATGGTGGCGGAACGGTGATGCTGTGGGATGTCGGCCGCTGGATCCCGCATCCCGACAAGGACCCCAGCAAGACCATCGAGGAAGGCCACCTTCATTTCACGCTCGAAGGCGAGCGCATGAAAGGCGAATGGGTATTATTCCGCCTCAACCCGCGCGAAGGCGAGCGCGGCGAGCCGTGGATGTTGAAGAAGGTCAACGACGAATTTGCCGAGAAGGACAATGGCGACGAGCTTGTCGAAGATTGCGTGACCAGTGTCACCTCCGGCCGGACAATGGCCGAGATCGCGGCGGGCGAAGACGTCTGGCGCTCGAACCGCGCCGGCCAGAAGGGCGGGCGAGCGAAGGGGAAGTCGGGCAGGGCCCCGCCGCCCTTTGAGGAACCACAGCTCGCAACGCTCGTCGACGACGTGCCGCCTGGCGACGCTTGGATTCACGAATATCAAATATGACGGCTACCGGCTGCTTCTCGCAGTCGGGGATGGCGTCGCAACCGCGTGGACGCGCAATGGCAAGGACTGGAGCGACAAGTTCAAGGCGCTTGTGAAGGCCGCGATAAAGTTGCCTGCCGGCAGCCTGATCGACGGTGAAGCGGTTGCGATCGACGAAAAGGAAAGCCGAACTTCCAGCTCCTTCAGTCGACTCTCAAGGACAGACAAGGCGCCAACCTCGTCTTCTATGCCTTCGACCTGCTGGTCGACCGAGGCGAGGATATCAGGAAACTGCCCAACATCGTCCGCAAGGACCGGCTCGCCTCGCTGCTCGCGGGCATTTCAGCGCCGATCATATATGGCGACCACATCGTCGGTCGCGGCGAGGAAATGTTCAGGGAGGTTTGCAGGCTCGGCGGCGAGGGGATCGTGTCGAAGAAGGCGAGCGCCACCTATGTCGGGGCTCGCTCGCGCAACTGGCTGAAGGTCAAGTGCATCCAGCGCCAGGAATTCGTGATCATCGGCTGGTCGGAAAGCGACAAGAGGCTCGGCTTCCGCTCGCTTCTTCTCGCGGCGAAGGAGAAACGCAAGCTCACTTATGTCGGCAAGGTCGGGACCGGCTTCAACGCGAGGTCGATTCAGGATCTGGTGGAGCTGATGAAGCCGCTCGCCGTCGACAAGGCGCCGGTCGAGGTTCCGCGCCCCGATCGCAAGGGCGCTCATTGGATCAAGCCGAGCTCGTCGCTGAAATCGCATTTAGCGAGTTCACCGATGACGGGATCCTGAGGCACCCGAGCTTCATGGGCCTGCGCGAGGACAAGCGAGCATCACAGGTGACGGTCGAGGTGCCCAAACACATAAAAAGCGTCATCAAGAAGGCCAAGCCCCAGCCCCAGCCCACCCGCGAAAGGCAGCAAGGCAAAGCATGCGAGCGCCGAGGACTTCGGCATTGAGATCAGCAGTCCGGATCGGGTGATTTTCCCCGAACTTGGCCTGACCAAGAATGACCTCGCCGATTATTATGCGACCCTCGATTCCCCGATCATGGTCGACGCGGCCGACCGACCGATGACACTGATCCGCTGTCCGGGCGGTCGAACCGGCGAGTGCTTCTTCCAAAAGCACGACAAGGGGACGTTTGGCCCCACGTGAAACATATTCCGATCGAGGAAAGCGACGGCTCGGTTCGAGGACTACCTCTATTTCGACGACGTGCGCGGACTGCTCGCGTCGGTCCAGATGGGAACGATCGAATTCCACGGCTGGGGCAGCAAGATCGACAAGGTCGAATATCCTGATCGGCTGGTCTTCGACCTTGATCCAGACGTCGGGCTCGACTTCAACAAAGTGAAGGCTGCGGCCGTCCGGCTGAAGATCTTGCTCGAGGACCTGGGGCTGAAGAGCTTCCCGCTCCTGTCAGGCGGAAAGGGAATCCACGTCGTGGTGCCGCTCGACGCGTCGAAAGACTGGCCGACGGTGAAGAGCTTCGCCGAGCGGTTCAGCCGAGCGATCTCCGAAGCGGAACCGCAGACCTTCACGGCGAACATTCGCAAGGTCCAGCGCAAGGGCCGCATCTTCCTCGACTGGCTGCGCAACCAGCGCGGCGCGACTGCAGTAATGCCCTACTCGGCCCGTGCCCGCGAAGGCGCACCCGTCGCGGCGCCCGTCACGTGGAAGGAACTCGACAAATATGAGAGCGGCCACCACTTCAGCATCCGTGACGCAGACGAGCTGCTAAGACGCGCCAAGTCGAAAGAGCTCGCCCTCTGGGGCAAAGCAAAGCAGGCGCTTCCGGACGCCTGAAGCCAAGCTCAAGCGCGAGATTGTGTTGAGTCAGTCTTGCCGCCGCCGTCGGAGCGACCTAGCCCTTCGTCCATGCGCATCTTCATCCTACCCCTGCTCCTCCTGCTCACCGCCGCAGCCCCACCGGCTGAGCTCGAGCGACTTGAGCGCCGAAGCCGGCCGCGTCACCATCAGCCGCGACGATTGGGGCATCGCGCATGTGCATGGCCACACCGACGCCGATGCCGTGTTCGGGATGATCTACGCTCAGGCCGAGGATGACTTCCCGCGCATTGAAGCCAATTATTTGACCAGTCTCGGACGAACCGCAGAGTCGGACGGCGAGAAGGCCATCTGGCAGGATTTACGAGCCCGCTTCTATGTCAGTTCCGCCGAGCTCAGGGCCGACTACGCGATGAGCCCGCCACAGATGCGCAAGCTGATGGATGCCTGGGCGGACGGCCTCAATTACTTCCTCGCCACCCATCCGAATGTCCATCCCAAGGTGCTCACCCACTTCGAGCCCTGGATGGTGATCAGCTTCACCGAGGGCAGCATCGGCGGCGACATCGAGCGGATCAACCTCGATCAGCTAGCCGCATTTTATGGGGGCAAACGGCGAAAACTGGTGTTAGCGGCAAAGGACAGCGAACCGCAGGGCTCCAACGGGATCGCGATCGCTCCCCAACTGACCAGCGACGGCGGGGCCCTGTTACTGATCAACCCGCACACCAGCTTCTATTTTCGCTCCGAGCTGCAGATGTCGAGCGACGAAGGGCTCGACGCATATGGCGCCGCGACCTGGGGCCAGTTCTTTCTCTACCAAGGCTTCAATCCGCACATCGGCTGGATGCACACGTCGAGCGGCGTCGACAATGTTGACGAGTTCGCCGAGAAGGTCGAACGGCGCGGCAAGGGCTATTGCTACCGATATGGCAAGACTTGCCGACCGTTGCAGCCACGACCGATCACGGTCCGCTACCTAACGCCTGGCGGGCGTCTCGCTCGGCGCAGCTTCACAGCTTGGATGACCCACCGCGGCCCGATCATCCGCTGTCCGAGGACGGCCGCTGGATCGCCTTCGCCATGATGGACCGGCCGGTCCAAGCGCTTCAGCAGAGCTATTTGCGCACCAAGGCGAGTGATCTCGCCTCCTTCATGCGAATCTCCGACCTTAAAGCGAACAGCTCCAACAACACGGTGTTCGCCGACGATCGCGGCGAATGTGGCTATCTCGCCGCAATTCATGCCGCGCCGCGATAATCGCTTCGACTACTCAAAGCCCGTAGACGGCAGCAATCCAGCGACGGATTGGCATCGGACCCCACGCAGTGTCGCAGCTGCCGAACACGATAAGTCCGCCGAACGGCTGGGTCTTCAACAGCAACGATTGGCTCTATTCGGCAGCGGGCGTCGACTCGCCAAAGCCGCAGAACTTCCCCGCTTATCTCGACATGGCGGGCGAGAGCTATCGCACGATCCATGCGCAGCGGCTTTGACGGAACTGGCATGTGGAGCCTCGAGCGCTTGCAGTCGGCGGCGTTCGACAGCGCCCAGCCTTCATGGGAAATCTTGGTGCCGATGCTCTTCTCGGCCTGGCAGGCTCTTCCAGCATCCGATCCGCGCAAGGCGCGGCTCGCCGAACCGGTGGCATCGCTTGCGAAGTGGGACAAGCGCTGGTCGGTCAATTCCATTCCCAACACGCTCGCAAACTTCTGGGGCGACGAGATCGCCAAAGGGCTTTCGCGAAGAAGCTGGACGACCATGAAAACCAGTTCCGGCACTTCGAACGGCTGAGCCCCGCGGAGAAACTCGACGCTTTTTCGGCCGCGCTCGATCGACTGCAACGAGACTTTGGTAGCTGGCGAGTGCCGTGGGGTGACGTGAACCGTTTCCAGCGCATTTCGCCAGCGATCGAAGGCGTACTTCGAATGATTGGCGCCGAGCGTTCCGGTCGGCTTCACTTCGAACCGCTGGGGTTCAATGGCATCGTTCGGGGCCACTCAGAAGGCGGGCACCAAGCGTTCGTACCAGCCAACGGCAACAGTTTCGTCGCGGTGGTCGATTTCCGGCGCGCCGGGAGTTCGCGCCCGGGCGGTCACCGCGGGCGGCGAGAGCGGCCACTCCGATTCACCTCACTTCAACGATGAAGCCGTGCGCTATGCGACCGGTCACTTGCGGGAAGTCTAATCCTATCCCGCTCAGCTCAAGGGGCATGTTGAGCGGACCTACTGCCCGGGGCACTGACGCTCAGCGGTCGGCGAACTTGTCGGTCGCTCGAAGCAGGCCATCGAGGATGCCCGGCTCGTTGAACAAATGCCCAGCGTCCGGGGACAATGTTGAGCTCGACCTCCGGCCACACCTTCTCGAGTTTCCATGCGGCGACCGGCGGAGTGCAAGTGTCGTGGCGGCCTTGCACGATCACTCCGGGAATGCCCTTCAGCTTCGCTGCATCGCGCAGCAGCTGGCCCTCCTCAAGCCAGCCCGCGGTTCGCCATATTGTGATTCCCGATCCGAGCGACCGCCTCGGCCACCTCGGGCGCTGTGAAATGCTCGATCGTGGACGGGCTCGGAAGAAGAGTGACGATATCGCCCTCCCACTTGCTCCACACCTGAGCGGCGCGAAGCTGTTCAGCCTTGTCGCTGCTCGTTCAGTCGCTTTCGATAGGCCTCGACCAAGTCGCCGCGCTCGTCCTCCGGAATTAGCGCCAGGAACTCGTCGAATTTGTCGGGATAAACCTGACTGGCGCCGCCTTCTTTATACATCCAGTCGATCTCATGCTGATCGAACAGGAAAATCCCGCGAAGCACGAGCTCGGTCACTCGATCAGGATAGGTCTCGGCATAAGCCAGCGACAGGGTTGAACCCCAGCTGCCTCCGAAAACCTGCCATTTCTCGACCCTTGAAACCTGGGTCCGAAGCTTCTCGATATCATCAACCAGGTCCCAGGTCGTGTTGTGATCAAGGTTGGCATAGGGGGTCGACTTGCCGCACCCGCGCTGGTCGAACACCAGGATCTTGTATTTTTCCGGGTTGAACTGGCGCCTGTGCTCCGGTCCCGACCCGCCGCCGGGACCGCCATGAAGAAAGACCACCGGCTTGCCGTTCGGATTGCCACTCAGCTCCCACCACAGCTTGTGCCCGTCGCCGACGTCGAGCATGCCGGTCTCGTGCGGCGCGAAGTCGGGGTAGAGCGAACGGCGCCTTTGCATAGCTATATCCATCAGAAGCTGAATTCTTCGTAGATCCGCGACAAGTCGCCGTCCCAGTCGCCGTTGTAGCGATCGAGCAGGCGATCGGCGGGTGTCATGCCGCTAGCGACGACATCGCGCAATGGATCGAGGAACCCGCCCTCATTGTCGCCGGCGCTGTTGAGCTCGGCGCGTCGAGTTAGTCCGTCTGCTGCGATGTCGAGCACTCGCCCGGCAAAATCCCGCCTTGACTCGCCGTCCGGCGTGACCGCGTCGAGCGCGAGTTTCGGCACCTCGATGTCGCAGCTTCTCGCGCTCCTCGATCGACCAATGCTTGACCAGGTCCAGGCAGAACATCGAGCGCCCGCTCATCGTAGAGGAGACCGACCGCACAGCGCAGGAAATGCGCAAATCCGGCTCCATCGTCCGCCATCGGCTCCGCGCATCTCGAGGAAGCTCTTGAGACGCACCTCCGGAAAAGCAGTCGATAGATGGTCGGTCCAGTCGGTCAGTCGCGGCTTTTCGCCCGGAAGCTGCGGTAGCTTTCCGTCGAAGAAGGCGCGGAAGCTCTCGCCGGCAACGTCGACGTATCCTCGTCCCGTAGACGAAGTACATCGGGCACATCGAGCGCATAGTCGCAATATC
>CAWAWT010000016.1:0-7553 GCA_963785855.1 uncultured Alphaproteobacteria bacterium | reverse complement strand
GCGCGGCAATGACGTCGAACGTGCGTTTTGGCGTTCCGCTATTCACGGTGAGCGCGTGTCCGACGATGATCTTGCGCATGCAATTGGCTTGCTGAAATCGACCGACGCGCTTTCCGACACCCTCGAACGCGCGCGCCACTACGGTCGCCGCGCCGTCGACGCACTAGGGATGTTCCCGGCGAGCAAGGCAAAGTCGGCCCTGATGGACGCTGCGGATTTCGCTGTCTCGCGCGGATATTGATTCCCGGGCGCCCGGCGCGCCGTGCACCTGGTTGCCTATGGGAAGGTTTGACAAAGATGCGTCTGTCCATCGCTGCCGCGATTGGCGCTGCGCTGTCGGTTCCGGCCGGCGCAGCAAGCCTCCACGAATTTAGCGCGTTTGCGCTCAGTCGACAGGGCGACCAGTCGCGACGGTCGAAAGCGATGCAATTGCCGAACTCGGCGACGAGCCCGCACGAGCACATCGTCATCCGCGCGGCTTCGACTGGCCGCGTCGTCTCGACGATCGATCCATGCGCGAGTTGCGATTATTCGGGTCTGACGTTCGCGCCCGACGGCCGCCTTGTTTTCCTCCAGCGCGAAAAGGGGACGACACGGCTGATGTCGGCAGGTGCGGGTCATCCGGACGTGCTGGCGATGATCAATGGCATCGCTCAATCGCCGCTTCTCTCGCCCGACGGGCGGGAGATCGCGCTGCTCGTGACGATCGGAGCGCGCAAGGAAGCAGGGGCGACCCAGGCGGGCGTTCGCCAGGTCGGCGAGATCGGCGAGACAAATGACGAGCAGCGGATCGCGCTCGTTCCGGTGTCGGGCGGCGCTCTGAAGCTGGTCTCCCCGGCAGACCGGTACGTCTACGAATATGACTGGGTCCCGGACGGTAGCGGTTTCGTGGTCACGTCCGCGCTCGGCAACGGCGACAACAATTGGTGGATCGCCGAGCTCGATCGGATCGACGCCAGCACCGGCGAGGTGCGGCGCATCGCGGCGCCAAAGACCCAATTGAATCAGCCGCGCGTGTCGCCCGATGGCCGCACCGTCGCCTTCATCGGCGGCCTGATGAGCGACTTCGGCTCGATCGGCGGCGACGTTTACACGGTCCCGATCATCGGTGGCGAGCCGGTCGACCGAACGCCGGCCTATCGCGGCACGTTCACCTCCCTCCTTTGGGGACGCTCCGGGCTGGTCGGCTCGGCGCTGATCGGTGATCGTTCGGCAATCGTGCCGTTCACCGCAATCGGACCAGTCGCAGCCAATCTGGTCAGCGCCGGTGTCGATCGCCGCCGGGGGCGCCAGGATCGCGCGTTCCGACAACGGCAGGGTCGTCGGATTCGTGAGCCAGGACTTCGAGCATGCGCCGGCGATCTTCGCCGGCACGACGAACGCGCCCCGTCAGATCACGCACGACAATGACGATTGGGCGCCGCTGGTCACACGCGCGCAGCCTCACCTGGCGGAGCGGCACGTTCACGCGTCCAAGGCTGGCTGCTCGCGCCGCGAACGCGCCGCTCCAGGCAAAGCTCCGATGGTGACGAGCGTTCACGGCGGCCCCGCGGCCGCGAATGGTCCAAGCTTCGTGTGGCAGGGCACGACCGCGGATCTCGCCCGCGCCGGCTATTATCTGTTCCTGCCCAATCCGCGCGGGAGCTACGGCCAGGGCGAGGACTTCACCCGAGCGAACATTCGGGATTTCGGCGGCGGCGACCTCAAGGACATCCTCGCGGGCATTGACGCTGCGGAGCGCGTCGCTCCGATCGACGACAACCGCCTTGGAATGATGGGCGGCAGCTACGGCGGCTTCATGTCGATGTGGACCAACACGCAGACCAATCGCTTCAAGGCGATCGTCGCCGGCGCTGGCCTTTCGGACTGGATCAGCTACTACGGGATCAACGGCATCGACCAGTGGATGATCCCGTTCTTCGGTAAGTCGGTCTACGAAGATCCGGAAGCCTATTGGAAGGTCTCGGCAATCCGGACGATCAAGAATGCGCGAACGCCGACCTTCATCTATGTCGGCGAGCGTGACATCGAAGTGCCGCCGACCCAGTCGGTCGAATATTGGCACGCGCTCAAAGCGATGAACGTTCCGACAAGCCTGGTCATCTACCCCGGTGAAGGGCACCACGTCCGCGATCCGAAGGACACCCTCGATATCCGCAAGCGGACAGTCGCTTGGTTCGATAAATATCTCGGACCCGGCCAAGCACGACGATAAGCGCTCGCCAAGCGTTATAGGCGCGACATGAACCTACCGATCGACGCAGTGCTGCCGGATCTGCTGGCGGCGCTCCGCGACAATTCTCGCGCTTTGCTGACCGCTCCGCCAGGCGCCGGCAAGACGACCCGAGTTGCGCCTGCTTTGCTTGGCGAGGATTGGTGCAAGGGACAGGTGTTGCTGCTAGTTCCGCGGCGCCTCGCAGCGCGCGCCGCAGCCGAGTTCATGGCAAGGGAGCTCGGCGAAAAGCCGGGGCAGACGATCGGCTATGCAACCCGGCTCGACACGCAAGGTCGGCGCAGGCGACGCTCGTCGTCGCGATGACTCACGGCGTGTTCCTGGCGCGGATCGAAGCCGACCCCGAGCTCGTCGGGCGTCTCCGCCGTGCTGTTCGACGAAGTGCACGAGCGCAGCCTCGACAATGACCTCGCGCTCGCACTGGCGCTCGATGTGCGGGCGCCTTGCGCCCTGACCTGCGACTTTTCGCAATGTCGGCGACGCTCGATGCCGAGAGGTTCCGGGCTCTCCTCGGCAATCCGCCGACGATCGTCAGCGATGGGAAAAGCTTTCCACTTACCATCCGCTATGCGGGCCGTGACGCGGTCGCGAGGATCGAGCCGCAGGTGGCATCCGCGATTCGAGGCGCGCTGCGCGAGCAGGAAGGCTCGCTGCTCGCCTTCCTGCCCGGCGTGGCCGAGATCGAGCGGACCGCCGACGCGCTTGGCGCGCTGCCACCCGACGTCGTGCTCCACAAACTCCACGGCGGCATCGAGCCAGCAGCACAGCGCTTGGCTCTTGCATGCTCCGCCTTCGGGAAAGCGCAAGCTTGTCCTTGCCACAAGCATCGCTGAAACCAGCGTGACGCTCGAGGATGTGCGGATCGTGGTCGACAGCGGGCTGGCGCGGCGGCCGCGTTACGATCGCGGCGCAGGGCTGACGCGCCTGGTCACCGAACGTGCGAGCCGCGCGGCAGTCACTCAGCGTGCAGGCCGCGCTGCGCGGCAGGCCTCAGGTGTCGCGATACGCCTTTGGGAAGAGGCCGCGATGGCGTCGTTACCCGCGCACGACCCGGCCGAAATCCTCGAGGCCGACCTCTCCAGCCTGCTTCTCAGCTGCCTCCTGTGGGGCGAATCCGATCCGTCGCAGCCTGCCCTTCCTCGATCCGCCACCAGCGGCCGCGATCGACGAGGCCCGCAAGCGCCTGTCGATCCTCGGAGCGATCGATTCCGACGGGCGTGTCACAGACCACGGACGTGCAATTGCAGCGCTGCCTCTGGAACCGCGCCTCGCGCACATGTTGATCGAGGCGCGCGAGCGAGGCTTCGCCACTGCTGCCGCAGACGTTGCAGCGCTGATCACGGAGCGCGGTCTCGGCGGCAACGATCCCGACCTCGAACTGCGATGGCGGAGGTGGCGCGCGGACCGCTCGCCGCGTGCCGAGGCTGCGCGGCAAATGGCACAAAACTGGCGGCGGCGCGTCGATGCGTCCCACAAGGTTCCCGACTGGAGACGAGCTTGGCAAAGCGCTCGCGCTCGCCTTTCCCGACCGTGTTTCCCGCCGCCGCGATTCATCGGGCGAAGCCTGGCAGTCGGTCGGCGGCCGGGGTTTCCGGCTCGACCCCACCTCGCCACTTGCCCGAAGCGAGTGGCTTGCGGTCGGCGAGGTTGCGGGTCGCGCATCCGGCGCGCGTATCCTCTCCGCTGCGCTGATCGGCGAACGCGATCTGCTCGATCTCTTCGGCGACCGGATCGAAATTCGGAATGACGATCAGTTCGATCCTGCCACCGGATCGGTAACTCCAACCCGAAGCCGACGACTTGGCGCTATCCGCCTCTCGAGCGGACCCGACCCGAAGCCCGATAGCGAGGCGATTGCGCAGGCGCTGCTCGAAGGCGTGCGTGAGCATGGACTCAATCTGCTGCCATGGGACGAAGCCGGCCGTCAGCTACGGCATCGGGCAGCCCTCGCCAACCGCCTCGATCCCGACATCTCAGCGCTCGACGATGACACGCTTACCGAACGCTTCGAGGAGTGGCTCAAGCCGCTTTTGGCCGGCAAGCGCCGTCTCAGCGATTTGTCCCCTTCTTCGCTCCGATCGGCCCTCGAGCAGCTGCTCGGCTATGCCGCGGTCCGAAACCTTGACCGATTGACACCCGCCGAATTCGTCAGCCCTGCCGGGAGCCACCACGGGATCGATTATTCCGCGGAAGGCGGCCCTACAGTCGAAGTTCGTGCGCAGGCACTGTTCGGCCTCTCAAGCCATCCGACGATCGCCAATGGTCGGATGCCGCTGGTGCTGGCGATCACTTCCCCCGCCGGGCGACCGATCCAGACCACCAAGGACCTGCCCGGGTTCTGGGCGGGCAGCTGGCGCGACGTCGTCAAGGACATGCGCGGGCGCTATCCCAAACACCCGTGGCCTGACGACCCCGCCTCAGCTCAGCCGACGCTCAGGACGAAACGTGCGTCCTGATGTCTACTTGGTAACGGGCACCATCAAATGCTCGTACGGCGTTCCGGCCCACATCACGTAGGGCCCCGAAGTATCGGGGTTTGGTGCGTGCGGATAGGCCGCCAAGATTTCCTTCGATCCGACGATCATTACGTGCGGTCCGGTCTTGATCCAGTGGTTCTGCGAAGTCGGCTGCTTGGCGTAGGGATCGGTGTTGCTGGCGTCCGTTCCGCCTTCCAGCATGTACATCAGTCCGACAGCGCCGGCGGGCGGAGTTTTGTGATGCACCCAGGCATCCGCCCATTTGCCGGCGTTGGCGTCGAAGCACATCGGGTCGGGGCCTGGAGTGTCGGGCGCGTCCGGCATGCAGGTCCATTCACCGCGGCCTGGCCGGATCACCTTCATTGTGCCGTCGGGTTGGGGCTCGACGATCGCGGCAGCCTTGGCGATCGATGCCGGCGCCGCCGATTCGGCGCTCTCGACCGGATCGTTCGAAGCCGGCGCGCCCGCGGTCGCGCTGTTGCCGGGAACGGTGGCTTTCTGGTCGATCGAAGCGCCTTTGTTGCAAGCCGTGAACGCAAGAATTGCCGCGCCGGCGATTAGCGAACGGGAGAATGTCGATGTCATGGGCCCCTCTCCTAAGCTTGGGAAGGACGCGCGCTTTACCACAATCCAGCATTAGCGAACATCGATCGGCTTCATCTTGATTTGGAGTTCAGTCTTTGCCACCTCGCGAGAATGACCATTGCCCGCATCCTCGAGCAGGAACGCAAGACAACCCAGTCCGGCAAGGCAAATGCCGGCAAGTGGATCCTGGAGTTCGAGCGACAGCAGCCGCTCCGACCCGATCCCCTTACAGGCTGGAATGGGTCAGGCGACACGAACACTCAGGTACGGATGGCTTTCGCAACCAAAGACGCCGCCATCGCCTATTGCGACAGGCACGAGCTTGCCTACCACATCGTCCCCGCCGCTCCCGTGCGGCTCAAGATCCAGGCCTACGCCGACAATTTCCGTTAAGCTTGCGCCGCCGAGGCGACTGCTAACCGCTCGAGGAAGCTCGGGCCCACGAGACAACCTTCAATCAGGGTTTCTCATCGATGCTTCGATGTCCTGAGGGACATCGGGTTCCTCCGCTGTCATCATCGGTCCGGTCCTGATCAGCGACGCATAATTCTCGACCACCGAGCGGCAGGTCGCGAGACCTGCTGTCAAACGCTCACTGACTTCGTCCAAATCGTCGTCGATGGGAAGAATCTCATGGGACACGGGAGACAGGCCTCGGCTGTTAGGTTCAAGCGCGGGGGAAACGAGCTTCGCTCATTTCAGGTTTCTCGGCTTGTCTGATCCATCCCCCGGATTGCAGAAAACGGTGACTTAAGCCGCGACGGAAGCAGCGCCGCAGGCGCGGGACATGGCGGTCTCGAGCTCGGTCGGAGTGAAGGGTTTTTGCAAGACTTCCACCCCTTCGGGCCGATCCTTAATCGCTTCAGCCTCGGCATAGCCCGTAATGATGAGTGCGGGTACCCCGGGACAATGGTCACGTGCCTGGCGTAGGAAGTCAGTGCCGGACAAGCTCGGCATCGCATAATCGCTGATCATCAGATCGTACCGGCAGTCGCCGCCCTCGAGCTTGGCGAGCGCCTCGACCCCGTTCGAGGATTCGACGATCTCGTGACCCAGATCTGAAAGCACCGCTGCAGTCGTGCTTCGAACCTCCAAATGATCATCGACGAGGAGGATTCTCAATGCTTTCGGCGCGGCTGCGCAATCGTCCTTCAAAATCGCTTTTTCACCGGGCGACGCGCCGAGCGGCGCCCGCGGGAGCGCAAAGTTCGACCGTGGTGCCGACGCCGACGTCGCTCCTTAAACGGCAGGCGCCGTCCGACTGCTTGGCAAAGCCGTAGACCATGCTCAGACCAAGGCCGCTTCCCTTGCCTGGTTCCTTGGTCGTGAAGAACGGCTCCATCACCTTCTCAAGCCTGTCTGGAGCGATCCCGGTGCCCGTGTCTCCAACCGAAAGGAGCACATAGTCGCCGCCAGCCAAGCCGGCCCAATTTTCGTCCTCCAACTCGCGGTTCTCAATTCCGATGGTGACAGTGCCACCCACGGCATCGCGTCGCGCATCATGATGAGATTGACGAGTGCGAGTTCCAGCTGCGCCTGGTCGGCGAACGCATTCCATGATTTATCGCTGGATTTCCACTCGATATTGACGAGACCGCCAAGCGTGTGGGTCAAAAGGTCCCAGACTAAATCTCGAAGGACCTTCTCGAGATCGACCGCCTGAGGCTCGAGCTTCTGCCGCCGGGCAAAAGCGAGCAAGCGGCGAACCAGCTCGCTCCCTTGTTCCGCCGCCCGCTTGGTCATGGCAAGGATCCGGCGTTGTTCCTCGTCGAGCTCAGCTCTCTTCTCGATCTAGGCCAAGGCCACCGATCACGGCTGCAAGAAGGTTATTGAAGTCGTGAGCGATGCCCCCGGTAAGCTTGCCGATCGCGTCCATTTTCTGGGCCTGGATCAGCTGGTTTTCGAGCGAGCGCTGCTCGGAAATGTCGGTGAGCGTGCCCGCGAACTCGACCGGCCGGCCGTAGCAAATCCTTGAGAAGCACAGCCTGGTCGAGGAGATGCTTGTAGGTTCCGTCAGCGCACTGCCAGCGATATTCGACCGACAGGCGTCCCGTTTTCCGCCGCGCCTCCAATGAAGCAAGAACTCGGTTGCGGTCATCGGGGTGAAGCCTTTCGGCCCAGATCTCAGGCTGGTTCGCGATCGCCTCATGAGTGAAACCGGTGACCGCCTCGAGATCGCCACTGACATAGTCTGGCCATCGCGGCGAGCGGGGAATCGTGTGGCTCGAGGTAGAGCACCATGGGTAGCAATTCTATAA
>CAWAWT010000015.1:0-68481 GCA_963785855.1 uncultured Alphaproteobacteria bacterium | reverse complement strand
GACCACGTCCACGTCGGTCTCGCGGACGAACCGGGTGAGCAGTGCCGACTGGTTCATGCCGGCTCCATAGCTGCGGATGACTCCCTCGGAGCGCAGCTGGGACAGCGCGGGCGCCGCCGCCTCGCAACGCCTCGCGGGCGTGGTCGTCCGGATCGTGGATCAGCACGACGTCGATGCGATCGAGACCCAGTCGCTCGAGGCTCCCCTCGATCGAGCGCCAGCACCCCGTCCCGGCTGTAGTCGCGGACCCGACGATGAGTCGCGGGCACGGCGAAGCCCTCGGGGTCGAGCCCTTCAGTGCTGCCAACGGGTTCGAGCAACCGGCCGACCTTGGTCGACACGACGACGTCGTCGCGCGGGTAGTGCCCGCAGCGTCCGCCGAGTCGCCGCTCGGACAGGCCGAGGCCGTAGTGCGGTGCGGTGTCGAAGTAACGGATCCCCGGCGTCCCACGCCGCCGCGACCGCCGCCAGCGGCCTCCTCGTCGGTGGTGGCCCGGTACAGGTTGCCGATCTGCGCGCCGCCGAACCCGAGCTCGGTGAGGCTCAGGCCGCCGTTCACGGGCGTCGCTCTCACCGGCGCCGGCTCGGTGTCGAGCCGGCTGCCCGCGTTCGCGGGCCGGATGTGCGGCCCCGCTGCCGAGCGGCGCGCCCGAGGGCGGCGCGAGCGCGGGCGATCGCCGCCTCGTCGACGGTGACGCCGAGACCGGGAACGTCGCCGAGGACGAACCGGCCGTCCTCGACGGACATGTCGACGGTCAGCCCGGTCGGCGGCTCGAGATCCTGGAGCTCGCGTCGCGATGTGGTTCGGCACGGCGGTCGCCGCGTGCACCAGCCCGATCGGCGTGCGTGCCGATCGGGCTGACCGGCAGGTCGTAGGCGTGGGCCAGCGCGGCCACCCGGAGGAAGTGGGTGACCCCCCACCCGGCGGCCGTCTGGACGACGTCCAGCGCACCGGCCGCGAGGAGCGGGCGGAACTGCTCGAGCCCGGTGAGGTTCTCCCCGGAGGCGACCGACGCCCGGATCCCGCGGCCGACCGCGACCATTCCCTCGGCGTCCCAGCGGCGGACCGGCTCCTCGACCCAGATCAGGTCGACGGACTCGCTCCAGCTGCGGCGACGTGTCGGACCGCCTGCTTGCGCGTCCACGACTCGTTGGCGTCGAGCATCAGGCCCGGCCGACGCCCGGGTTGCGCCTCGGCGAGAACGTCGCGAACGATGGTCGAGCCGGGCCAGGTCGCGGTCGACGTCCAGACCGCCCTTGAGCTTCGCCGCCCGCACGCCATGCTCGGCGTAGGTCTTGTACGTCGCCGCGAGCTCCTCGTCGGTCAGGGCGATGTCGAGGCCGGAGGCGTACGCCGGGAGCGGTTCGATCCCGACCACCGAGCAGTCGCCACAACGGTTGGCCGGCCGCCTTGCGCCTTGATGTCCCACAGCGCCGTGTCGAGGGCGCCGATGGTCCCGAAGACCGCACCCGCGTGCCCCGCCTTGAACGACCTGGCGCAGCATCCGGTCGTACAGCGCGGACGTCGCTCGCGGATCCTCGCCCTCGATCGCGGCGAAGATGCTGCTCAGCTCGATCTGCGACCCGATCCCGACGCCGGTGATGCCCTCGTCCGTGTCGACCAGGACCAGGTGGACCGTCACGACGCCGTCCGGGAAGACGCCGTTGGCGTCGCCGACGGGGCGACCCCAGTCCTGGACCGTGGTCAGGGTCCGGTAGCCGGTGATCCGCATTCAGCCTCCTTCGGACTCCGCGCCGCCGACCAGGCCCGCGGACCAGGGCGCGCTGCGAGCAGCATGAACACGAGCGCCACCGGGACGACGGCGAGAAGCGTGGCCAGCGCCAGCTCGGGCCGGAAGATGCTCGACCTGCTGACCGCCGCCGCCGACGGCCGGGTTGAACGACGGCGTCGACGACAGCAGGTTCGACAGGCCCGACCTGGATCGGGTACTGCGACGAGTCGCCGAGCACGGCGTAGGGCAGGAAGAAGTTGTTCCAGTCCGCCACGAAGCTGAAGAAGAGGACGAGCGCGACGACCGGCTTGGCCAGCGGCAGCGCGATGTGCCGGAACGTCGCCCACTCACCGCAGCCGTCGAGCCGGGCCGCGTCGAGCAGGTCGCGCGGGATGGCGGTCGAGTAGTAGATGTAGGCGAGGTACACCCCGAACGGGAAGAACGAGAACGGCAGGATCACCGACAGCACGTTGCCGATCAGGTGCAGCGCGTTGAGCTCGAGGAAGATCGGCAGCACCAGCGGCGGCGGCCGGCATGATCATCACGACGAGCGTCAGCGTCAGCACCAGCCGTGCGGCCCGGGAAGCGTGCCGAGCGCGAGGCCGTAGCCGGCCGGGATCGCGGTGACCAGGACGATCGCGGTCGCGCTCGACGCGTAGAGCAGCGAGTTCCCGATCCAGGTGCGGATAGATGTGGTCGCTGAACGCGTCCAGGTGCTGCCAGGCCAGCGCGACCTGGTGGAAGCTGCCGAAGCGTGAACGGCGCCGCGCGAGACGAGCTCCGCGTCGGACTTGGTCGGCGCGAGCACCAGCCAGAGCATGGGCGCCACGAAGAAGAGCGGCGAACGCGGTGAGGATCGCGAGCCGCAGCGCCGCGCGCGAGCGCGCCGCATCAGTCCTCCGCCCTGAACAGTCCGGTGCGGGTGACGATGAGCACGGCGGCCGACCAGCCCGATCGACCAGCAGGTCGACCGAGATGGCGGCGGCGCGCGTTGAAGTCCGCCGTACCGGAAGGCCAGCTGGTAGGCGAGCTGGTTCGACGACCAGGTGTCGGGGACCATGCCGAGGCTGGCCTGGTTGACCAGCTGCGGCTCGACGAAGAGCTGGGTCCCGGTGGCGAAGGACAGGATCGCCATGTAGGCGATCCACTTGCGGATCAGCGGGAGCTTCAGCCGGAGCGCGATCGTGCACGGCGCCGGCCCCGTCGATGCGCGCGGCCTCCTCCAGCTCGTTCGGGATGGTGTTCAGCGCGCCGTACATCACGACGATCCAGCCGCCGGCGCCCGTCCAGAACGCGATCATCGCGAAGATGAAGGGCAGGTGCCCGGGCGCGATCGACTGGACGAACAGGTCGGCGCCGAGCACGTGGTGCAGCAGGAACGACCCAGGGCTCACCGACGGGTCGAGCATGAACAGCCAGACCAGGACCGACGCCGCGCCGGCCAGCGCGCCCGGGATGTAGTAGAGGAACCGGAAGGTCGAGGAGGCACGGCTCGGCCCGGCCGTGCAGCAGCAGCGCCAGCGCGACGACGAGCACGACCAGCGCGCTGAGCCAGACGCTGGTGTAGATCGAGGATGTGCTTGAACGCCGGCAGGAACCGGTAGTCGGTGGCCGTCTTGATGAAGTTGTGCAGGCCCGACCCAGCCGCCCGTGTCGTTGGTGAACGCGAGATCGAGCGCGTAGACCATCGGCAGGATGCCGAACAGCGAGCAGCAGCGGCAGGTACGGCAGGACGAAGGCGAACGCCCCGCCACCCGCGCAGGCCACGCGCTCGCGTGGCCTGCGCGGGCGCCGGGTCACGGCGACTGCTCCACCTCGTCAGCTTCGCGGCTGACCGTCATATCCCGCCGCCTGGGCCGCCTGGGCGAGGGCATCGCCGAAGGGTTGCAGCAGCGAGCTCAGTGACTTGCCGGCCACCAGCGCGGTGACCACGGTGTTCGACCAGACCGGCTGGTCCGGGTACGTGACCAGGCTCCAGCCCGGCCAGATCTGGCTGGCCGCCGCCTTCAGGGCCGGCGTCGGATCGGCTGCGAAGTACGGGTTGGTGGCCTGGGTCGCCAGCCACTTCGTCGGCCAACGGTGCGTAGGCCGGATAGCCGCCCCGGGCGTCCTTGCCGGTCGGGTTGAAGACCGTCGTCGCCCAGATGACGAAGTCCGCCGCAGCCGCCTGGTTCTTGGAGTGCCGCGAGATGATCCACGGTCCGCCGCCGACCTGGCCGGTCGTCACCGGCGTCTCGTTGTCCCACTGCAGCGGCGTCGACGGCAGTGATCTCACCGGCCGGGCATGTGCAGTGTCTGGTCGAACAGCGCCTGCGAGTACCAGGCCGGCCCGGGCATGAGCAGCACCTTGTCCTTCGCGCCGCCGTACTTCTTGGCGAAGTCCGGGGTGAAGACGCTCAGCGGCGGGAGCGTGCCGTTCTTGATCAGCGGGTCGACCAGAGCTGGCCACCCGGGTGCAGTGCTCGTCCGTCGAGTTGATCAGCAAGCTTCGTCGCCCTGGAGCTGCTTCGAGCGGGCACTGGTTGCCCCACAGGTAGATCCAGTGGCTGAACGAGTCGCCGATGTTGCCGACGATGTAGCCCGGGTGCTCGGTGGCGACCTTCTGGCCCAGGGCCGCCCAGTCCTGCCAGGTCTTCGGGACCGTGTAGCCGAAGGCGTCCATCTGCTTCTTGTTGACCCAGAGCACCACCTGGGCCAGGTTGTCCTGGACGCAGACCAGCTTGCCGTCGTCGACACTTACGGTGGCGCTGCTCCGCACGGCGGCGGCGCCTTTTCCGGCAAGGACCCGACCAAGGTCGACCGCTCGGCAGCTTATGCCGCGCGCTATCTCGCGAAGAACATCGTTGCTGCAGGCCTTGCGCGGCGCTGCACGATCCAACTCGCATATGCGATCGGTATATCGGAACCCTTGTCGCTTTACGTCGATACTCATGGAACTGGCACCGTCGACGACGAAGCGATCGAGGCGGCGATTGGGCGGATCGGCAAGCTCGGTCGCCTCACTCCGCGCGGGATCCGTACCCACCTCGGCCTCAACAAGCCGATCTACCAACAGACCGCGGCCTATGGTCACTTCGGTCGCAAGTCCGAAGGCGACTTTTTCCCGTGGGAGCGCGTCGACCTGGTCCAGGATCTCAAGGCAGCCGTCGCTGCCTAGGTCCAGCAACATCCTTAGCCTATCCTTCACGCCCATCCCATGATTGAAGACCAACTCACCGCCCTTCCAGCCGCTGTAGAGCCGGATGACAACGGCGATTCCCAGAGAGATAGACGCCAACCAGCCCGCCCGATGACCGCGTTCAAATCCGGCGATCCCTTGACCCTTAGTCGCCTTTATGGGCGCCTGAGCGGTCACAAGCTTCGAAAGGGGCAGGAAGAGCTCATCAACAAGCTCCTTCCGCAGCTCGAAGTGCCTCCGCAAGGCACGGTTGATTCGCGGATCTTCGGTGACGACCGGCCGCTCCATTTCGAGATTGGCTTCGGCTCGGGCGAACATCTCGCGGATCGCTGCGCCGACATGCTGCCCGACCATGGCTTCATTGGTGCCGAACCGTTCCTCAACGGCGTCGCTGCGGCGCTCGTCCACATCCGCGACAAGCAATTGCGCAACGTTCGGCTTTGGCGCGGCGATGCGCTGGAAGTGCTGCAGCGGGTGCCCGATGGCGCGTTGAGCTTCCTCTATTTGCTTCATCCCGACCCCTGGCCGAAGGCCCGCCACGCCAAGCGACGAATGGTCAATGACGGTCCCACCAACCTGTTCGCTGCGAAGCTGAAACAAGGCGGTGAGCTGCGCCTCGCGACCGATGATCCGACCTATCTCAACTGGTCGCTGATGGTCATGCAGCGCCACGCGCATCGATTTGAATGGCTCGCTGAGGAGCCAAAGGATTTCCTCGAACCTTCGGGCGGTTGGATCGAGACCCGCTACGGCGCCAAGTCCCGCCGCGAGGGTCGTCGCCCTTATTATCTCCGCTATCGCCGGGCCTGACAGTCGACAACAGCGATCGGTCTGATACCGTCGGCGCGATGGACGAAGGCGGCATTCAGATCGATCGCAGAACGATGCTGGGCGCCGCTGCGCTTCCCTTCGCGGCCGCACCGATTGCCGCTGCGACTGGCGCGGACGACTGGGGGCGCGTTGCGCGCGAATATGACGTGACGCGCGAGGTCATCCAGCTCGAGCACGGCAATTGGGGCATGATGGCGCGGCCGGTGCTGGCCGCCTATCAAGCGCATGTCGAGCGCGTGAACCGCGACACGAGCTATTATGCGCGGCGGACCATGGTCGGCGACATCGAAGCCGCTCGCGCGGCGCTTGCCAGTGCGATGGGCGTAGGGATCGACGAGATCAGCTTCACTCGAAACGCGACCGAGGCGATGAAAGCGCTGATCCTTCAGTACAACGGCCTTAAGCCCGGTGATTCGGTGCTCTACGCCGATCTTGACTACGACAGCATGCAGACCAGCATGGAAGCCCTTGCTGCTCGCCGCGGCGTAAAGGTGATCAGAATCGCGCTACCGGAGCCCGCGACACGCCAATCTTTGATCGACACCTATATCGAAGCGTTCGAGGCCAATCCGACAATCAAGATGGTCCTTCTGACCCATCTCAGCCATCGCACTGGACTGGTCCTCCCCGTCGCCGAGGTTGCGACAGTGGCGCGCGAACGCGGGATCGATGCGCTCGTCGATGCCGCTCACAGCGTTGGTCAGCTCGACTATCGCCTGCCGGACCTGAGGGCTGATTTCATCGGGATCAACCTTCACAAATGGATCGGCGCGCCCCTCGGCGTCGGCGCGATCTATGTTCGCCGCGAGCGGATCCATGCAATCGATCCCGACCCTGCGGAAAATCCCAAGAGCACCGACATCCTAACTCGCGTCCATACAGGCACGCCCGATTATTCCGCTCAACTGACCGTGCCCACAGCCCTTGCTTTCCAGGCGGCGGTCGGCGCTGCTCCCCGTGCAGCTCGCCTCAGTGCTCTTCGTAACCGCTGGGTTCGCCAGGTCATAGGCCTCGCTCAGGTGCAGATCCTGACGCCCGAGGATCCGCAGCTCCATGGTTCCATCACGTCGTTCCGGCTGCGCGGACGGACCTCGCATGAAGACAATGTAGAATTGGCAAAGACCTTGCTCGACGAGTACACGCATCTTCACCGTCCACCGAGACGGTCTCTCGTCCGGATCGTGCGTCCGGGTCACACCCGCGCTCGCCACTTCGATGAGCGACTGCGACGCGCTCGCAGCAGCGATCCGCGCGCTCGCTACTTAGTCTTCGTCTATTGCCCTACGGGGGTCGCCAAGCATCCGGCCGCCAGCCTCATCCTCGAGCAAATAGACCGCGCCGTCCGGCCCTTGGCCGACGAAGCATCCGATGCCCCATGTCCCATTGCTCAATCTTGGCCGCCACGTCACCGCGACGGATTCGCACATGGATCAGCGACTGCGCCGCCAGCGAGCCAATAAGTCCGTCGCCTCTCCATTGCGGGAAAAGGTTGCCGGAATAGATGAGCAAGCTGGTCGGAGCGACTGAGGGGACCCAGTAAAGCTTCGGCGGCACGAAGTCCGGACGGGTCGCATGTCCGGGGATCGGAACCCCGTCATAATTCTTGCCCTCAGAAACTAGCGGCCAACCGTCATTCTTGCCTGGGAGGATGAGGTTGAGCTCGTCACCGCCACGAGGTCCCATTTCGGTTGACCACAGCCGTCCATCCGCGCGAACGCCAGTCCGTAAGGATTGCGGTGACCGAGCGTCCACATCTCGGACGGAGTGAGGTTTTCTCCTGGCCATTTCACCTGTCGACCCGAGGTTGTCCTCGCCGCCTCGGTGTCGTCGGGCGGATCGGTGACTGTGACGCTCGAAGCGCCGGCCTTCCCCGCCCACGGATTGCCCGGCGCCGGCTTGCCGTCGAGGGTCAGGTGCAAAATCTTGCCGATCGGCTGGCTCGGGTCTTGCGCGGGCGTGAATCGTTGCCGCTCGCCCGAGCTCAGGAACAGCGATTTGCCGTCGAGCGCGAACGCGATGATCCCGCCGAACTGGCCGCCCTCGCCTCCAACCGGATCGCGCCACAGCACCTGCAAACTTTCGAGGCGCGCGCCGTTTGTTTCCCGGACCAGCTTTGCGCGGGCGAGCGCAAGGCTGCTTCCGCCGAGTGGTGAGGGTTCAGAATAGGTCAGATAGATTTGGCCGTCGCTCGCAAAAGTCGGCGCAAGTACCACATCGAGAAGACCGCCCTGGCCTCCATATTTCACCTGCGGGGCGCCGGCGACCGGCTGCTTGCGCCCGCTGCCAGCGTCGACGAGCCAGATGTGACCCGGCTTTTCCGTAACGAGGGCCGTCATCGATCCTGGAAGGAAAGCCATCGCCCAGGGGTTGTCGAAGGTCGCGATCGCGCTCGTTGTGAAGGGCTTGGCCGAAGCCTTGAGGTTCGCTGGCTCATCCGCACTTGCAAGGTTGGTAGTATTGGTTCGGGCCGAAGAGCCGCACGCGGCGAGGACGAACATTGCTGCTAGCTGCAGCGAACGAAGCTTCATGCGGCCTCCTAATTCGACGCGATTTGAACAAAAAGCACTTTGCCCCGCTCTATAGAGGCATGATCTCGCCGTGTAGCCTTCTCTCCCTCGCTACCGCCTTGCCTCCTGACGTAGTGGCGCAGGGCGAGGCCAAGGCCCTCGCGCGTCAGGCGTTCGGCGGCAACAAGGCCTTGTTCGATCGCCTCTCGGGCGTGTTCGACAATGCCGGAATCGCAAAACGGCACATCGTCGCGTCACAAGACTGGTGTTTAAGGAGCCACGGATGGAGCGACCGTAACGCGGTCTACCTCAATGCGAGCGAGGATCTCTTTGTCGAGGCGGCAACGTCCGCGATCGAGCGAGCCGGTCTGATGCCGCGCGAAATCGACGGCATCGTCACCGTCTCGACCACGGGAATCGCGACGCCGAGCCTCGAGGCGCGAGTTGCTGGACGGATCGGCTTTCGCGACAATGTGCGACGGGTTCCCGTTTTCGGCCTGGGTTGCGCCGGCGGCGTCAATGGCCTTTCGATTGCAGCGCGCTTGGCGGCAGCCGAACCGGGAAGTCGCTGGCTGTTCGTCACGGTCGAGACCTGTTCGATCTCGATCCGGCTCGACAGCGACGACCCAGCGGCGGTTGTGGCGACCGCACTGTTCGGCGACGGGGCCGCGGCCGCGGTCGTTAGGTCCGGCGAGCACAGCGTCGCTCGGATCACCGGCACCGCCGAGAAGCTTTGGCCAGACACGCTTCGAATTATGGGCTGGGACGTCGAGGACCCCGGGCTGGCGGTGGTGTTCGACCGAGCCATCCACCCTTCATCGAAGCCGAGCTTGCAAAGGCCGTGGATGAAATGTGCATCGCGATGGGTGTTACCCGGGGCGAGATTGACCGCTTCTGCTGCCATCCGGGCGGCGTCAAGGTTATCGACGCGATCGAAAGCGCGCTGGGGCTACCGCAGGGCGAGCTCAACCTCGAGCGCGAAGTCCTGCACGATCATGGCAATATGAGCGCCCCGACCGTCATGTTCGTCCTCGAACGCCTTCTCGAGCGGGGACTTCCCGACAAGACGATGATGACCGCCTTCGGCCCCGGATTTCACCTGCGCAGGAATGATGCTCGAAGCTGCATGATCTTCAATATTGTCATCCTCTCGCTCGTCACGCTCGAACGCCTGGGGAGCTGCGGCTGGCGCGCCGAAACACCTTTCGGCTTGTGCAGCGCGGGGCCAGGGAGCACGCGCCGGGTCACTATCCGCTCATAATCGCGGTTCACATCGGTTGGCTTGCCTCACTCTGGTGGCTGGCGCCATCGCACGCAATCGATGCTTTCTGGCTCGCTCTCTTCATTCTCGTCGAGCTCGTCCGAGCCTGGGTCCTGATCGCCCTCGGGGCTCGCTGGACGACGCGGATTATCGTCTTGTCGGATGCGCCCTTGGTTCGAAGTGGGCCATACCGGTTCGTCGACCACCCGAACTATTGGGTGGTGATTGCGGAAATTGCGGTCCTGCCGCTGATCTTCGGCCTCTGGCAGGTTGCGCTCATTTTCAGTCTGCTCAACGCCGCCGTCCTCGCGGTTCGAATTCGCGCCGAGAACCAAGCGTCAGTGCTTATCGACTTCGATAGGCGATAAAGCACTCCATCGGCCAAGGTCATTCTTCCGCTAAGATGCGTCCCTTTCAAGGTCAGATGAAGTCGACCGCGCTGCTTTCCACCGCTCATCACCGGCCCATCGAGCTGAGACCCCGCCGCATCGAGCATCACGTCGATCGCACCCATGAAGCTCGGTTTGCCAGCGACGAAGCTCGTAAGTGTTCGATGCGGTAAACTCGTGATGGCGACTTGATGATCTTGTAGACGACATGCTCGTCATTGCACGCAGACGGCTTGACCTGACACAGCGAGCTGCCTTCCCAGGTACCGGAAATGGGGTCCGAGGAAGCGGCCGCGATGAGAAGTGCGATCCCAATCATGCGGCGATTTTAAACGCCTCTTTGCTGCCTTGCGAGTCATCGGCGCTCGGCCTATATCGCGGCTCTCTCCTCGACATCGTCAGATGCCCGAGGCTCGGGCCCTTCGGCTCCGGTCCAAGAGAGTTTTGGGCTATGCAGGAGCGTATGCTGACCGATATTGCCGGTCTTGAGAGGCTGATCGAGCCCGAGGTCATGCGCCTCGGCTACGACCTCGTTCGGGTCATGATGATCGGCGGCGCCTCGATCCGACGCTTCAGATCATGGCCGAGCGGCGCGATACTCGGCAGCTCGACATCACCGACTGCGAGAAAATACTCGGCGCCATCTCTCCGACAAGCTCGATCTCGCTGACCCGATTGCAGGCAGTGATCGGCTCGAGGTCAGCTCGCCCGGAATCGATCGCCCGCTCACTCGCCTAAGGGACTATAAGGACTGGACCGGTCATGAGGCGCGCATCAAGACTTCGCGAGCCGCATGAGGGCCGCAAGCAGTTCAGCTGCACCATCCAGGGCATCGAAGGTGAGGAAGTCCTGATCATCACCAAGGAAGGCGAGGCCCACGCGCTGCGCTTCTCCGACATCGCTTCTGCCAGGCTCGTCTTGACCGACGAAGCTCGATTCGAGCCACCGCGCCGCTCACCGCCGAGGGCGCCGACATAATAGAAACCGTAGAGGAATAGATTTCATGGCTACCGCAACCCCGCCGTCAGCGCCAACAAGGGGAGAGATCGATCGCGCTATCCGCCGACGCCGTCGCTCGCGAGAAGCTGATCGACAAGGGCATCGTCATCGAAGCGATGGAGGAATCGTCATCGAAGGGCGCGTCGCCCTCGTCCGCCATGGCGCCATCATTTCAGAAAGTCGCGGCGACACCTGCGACTGTGCCGTGAGTGCTCCAGGTCGTCCAGCAGGTCCCAGGCCCATTTCTCAAGCAGAATCACCAGAAGAGCGTGCAGCAGCTTCAAGACGGGCGAAGCGCAGGCGGACTTCATCGTTGACCTGTTCGCCGATCGAGTTCGGTCGAATTGCCGCCCAGCGAACAGGTGATCTTCCAGAACTTCGCGATGCGAGCGTGAGCGCCAGTTCGAAGAGTTCAGGACTGCGTCAACGACTTCATCACCGGGGTCAGCGTGTCCCAATTTGGCCACGTCGTCGTCGACCTCGGTCGCGCCGAGGTGTTCGTTCAACGCCATGATCAGCACCGCGCGAGATGGTCCGCGAGGCGACCGCATCCGCTCACTCATCATGGCCGTCCGCCGCGAGGCGCGCGGCCCGACCTTCTTTTCCTGGGCGCACCCAGTTCATGAGCTGGTCTTGCTTGAGGAAGTGCCCAGATTTACGATGGAATCATCCAGATCAAGGTGCGCGCGCGATCCCGGCAGCCGCGCCAAGATCGGCGTGATGAGCGACGACAGCTCATTGACCCGGCTGGTGCGCCTGCGTTGGAATCAAGGGCAGCCGCGTGAAGCGGTTCGTTCAGGAGTTTCAAGGCGAAGAAGATCGACATCATCCCGTGGAGCCAGGACCTTGCGACTTTCGTCGTCAACGCGCTTCAGCCTGGTGACGGTCAGCCAAGTGGTGATCGACGAGGAAGAAAGCCGTATTGAAGTTGTCGTTCCCGATGATTGAAACTTAGCCTGGCGATCGGCCGCCGCGGCCAGAACGTGCGGCCTGCGAGTTAAGCCACCACTTCACAAATCGACATCCTTACCGAGGCCGATGTGAAGCGAGAAGCGCCAGCGCGAGTTCGTCGAGCGCTCCGAGATGTTCCAGAGCGAGCTCGACGTCGACGAGACTTCTTGCAGCTCCTGGTCGTCGCCGAAGGCTTCACCAGTCTCGAGGAAGCCGCCTGCATGTCCAGGTCGAGGAAATCGCGACGATCTCGAGGGTCTCGACGAGGACATCGCCACCGAGCTCCAGAGCCTGTGCGTCAAGCGTCGAGCGCCGCGAAGCCGCCGCTCGCGAAGAGCGTCGGGGACTGGGCGTAGAGGACGCGCTCGCCGAGATTCGCACTCCACCGAGCAGATGCTGGTAACTCTGGGGCAAAGCCAACATCGAGCTGCTCCGATGACCTCGCCAACCTCGAACGACGGCTATCCAGAAGAAGCGCGTCGAACCCCGCCGCCGCGAGCCAAGCAGCCGCCCCGAGGACAAGGGCGGCATTCTTGCCGAAGACAGTCTTAGCGAAAAGCAGGGCAACGAGATCATCATGGCCGCCCGCGCCCACTGGTTGAAAACGAACAGCGGCAAATTCCGAGGAGGCCGTCGATGCACTTTGTGGATGAGAGACTCTCAAGGTATAGCGGGATCGCACGTCCCGGAATGGATGTGTATCTCTACTGGTGGTTAAGGCACCAAAGATGAGTCCCGCTCCGGCTCGCGCTCGGGCCAGACGGGACCATTGCTCCGGGACGCCCGCGTCGGGCTCCTCTGCCGAGGAGCGTGGATTCGCGCTACCTGGGTGGGACCTCGACGCCGCCATTTTCAGGGAAGCTGAAGGTTGCGCTTCGCCGAGCGTTCAAGACCAACGCGCTCACGGTCCCTCCCGACCTTGGCGAACGCACTGAGCCGCGCTTCGCCAAGATCCGCTCTCAACCCGCTCCGGACCAGGCGCGCGGGCAATTTGATCAACGGCTCGGAACGCGTGGAAACAGCCGCTCGTTCTGGCAGGTTCACCTCCTCCTCCATGCCGCCGATGCCGGTGAGGACGGGCCAGTGCTCGACCAGGCACTGCGCGTCGGTGGAGGGGGCCCACAGGGGATGAGATTCTTATAGGTGCGCACCATCCGTGTGGCACTTGGCGGCCAAGTCGCTCGCGCATGCCGCCCTCGTCCCCATCCCGCCGCAGCTTCTCCGGCGCGTCCGACACGCGCTTGCCCGGCGGCGAGCTTTCACTTGCCCGGAACGAGGTCTGGAAGGCGGATACCTGGCTTCAGGATGCGGCTGAGGTTGACGAAGGAAGACAACGGCAGACCAGACGACCGACAAACCGAGCTTGGAACCCGGCCGCCGCTGGGCCTCAAGCGCACGGTCGAGACCGGCAAGGTCAAGCAGAGCTTCAGCCATGGCCGCTCCGAACACCGTCGCGGTCGAGGTCAAAGAAGAGGAGGATCCTCGGTCGTCCGGGCCAGGCTCCGCCTCCCGAGGCTCCCAAGCCCGAGCCCGTTGCCGAGTTCGCCTGCCCCGAGCGGGCCCCGCCCGCCTCGCAAGCCATCCGCGCAGGACGAGATGGGCGAGCTGCAAGGAGCTTCAGCAAAAGCTTCTGCGCGAGGCGGAGGAGCTCGCCTCGCTTCCCTCGAGGAAGCGCGCTCCGTCGGCGAAGAGCGCGCTCTTAAAGATGCCAGCGGAGGAAGAGCGCCGCCGCGCCGAAGAGATTCGGCAAGGCCGAGGAGATCTGCTGCGCGAATTGCGCCAGCGCGCAGAGGAAGAGGCGCGTCGTGCTGTGGTAGCGCGGCCGAGCCGAAACCACCAGCTGGCCGAGGAAGAGGAGCGCTCAGCTCGCCGTCCTGGCTGCTGATGCGCCTGTGGCTCGCTGTCCGAGCCGCCGCGACCGAGCCTGCGGCCGCGGCGACACCAGCGCCATCGCGGCAAGCTCACGGTCAGCCGAGCGCTTTCGGATGAGGATGTATAGCTGCGCCCGGTCACTCGCCGCGCTTCGCCGTGCCTGAGAAGGAAAAGCGCCATCACATAAAGATGGGCCCTGCGCAAAAGCAGGTCCGAGACGTGGTGGTTCCGGAGGCGATCACGGTCCAGGATCTCGCGAACCGAATGGCCGAGCGCTGTGGGGCGGACCTCGTGAAGGCGCTGTTCAAGATGGGCATGCCAGTAACGCTCACTCAGACGATCGACCAAGACACTGCCGAGTTGCTCGTCGACGGAGTTCGGCATCGGCATCAAGCGCGTCAGCGAGGCCGACGTCATCGACTAATCCGAGGACGTCGATGCGCCTGGAACTTCTGAAGGCGCGCCCGCCAGTGGTCACTATCATGGATGCGTCCACCACGAAGACTTCGCTTTCGACGCATCCGCGGCGCGACGTCGTTTCCGGCGGCGGCCGGCGGAATTACCCAGCACATCTGCGCCTATCAGGTCGGCCTCCCCGACAAGTCGAAGATCACGTTCCTGGACACGCCGGGCCACGAGGCATTCTCGAGATGCGCGCGCGGGGGGCCAACGTCACCGATATCGTGATCTGGCGGTCGCAGCCGATGACGGGCTACGCCCCCGACGAGACGATCAGCGATCAACCACACCAAGGCAGCCGGCGTGCCGATGATCGTCGCCATCAACAAGGTCGATAAGCCCGAATCCAAGCCCCAGGTCTGCGCAGAAACTCTGCAGCACGAGGTGATCGTCGGAGGACATGGGCGGCGACGTCCAGGACGTTGAAAAGTTCGGCGAAGAACAGGACCAGAAGGCCGACGTGATCGAAGTCCAGCGGGAAATCCTCGAAGCTGAAGGCCGGACCCGGCGCGCTGCTGAAGGCACGGTCATCGAAGCCAAGCTCAATAGGCCGCGGCCCGCTCGCGACTGTCCTCGTCCAGCGCGGAAACGCTTTCCGCGTCGGCGACGCGTTCGTCGCGCGCGCCTCCAGCGGCAAGGTGCGTGCTTTGGTTGATGACCACGGCCGGCAGGTGAACAGCGGGCCCTCGGTTCCGGTTGAAGTCCTCGGGCTTTGCCATCCGCCGGTGATCCGTTCACGGTCGTCGAAAACGAGAGCCGTGCTTGTGAGCTGCGAGCTATCGCCAAGGCGTCATTGATCGCAAGCGGACGATGTCTACCCCGATCAGCCTCGAGAGACATGTCAACGATGCTTCGACCACCGTGGAGGGCCGTCGGTGACCAGGCTGATGTGCAAGGATTGGTCGAGGCGATTGTTCACGCCTACCCACTTTCACCGATGAGGTGCGCGCGGCGAGCGTCTGCATCGGTGTCGGTGATCGACGGAGAGCGACGTAACGCTGGCAAGCGCGAGCGGCGCCCCGATTATTGGTTTCAACGTTCGCCCCAACGCCAAGGCACGCGAGGTCGCGGGAGCGCAACAAGGTCGAATCGCCATTATGACGTCATCTATCACCTGACCGATTGGGTGAAGTCGGCGATGGCGGCGAGCCTGGCCGGAGATCCTTTGTGGCCGAATGCTCGATGCGACCAAGGCCTACGACTTCACGATCAGGTTCGGCACAGAGACGGATACGCTCGATACAGAAGGCGAAGTGATCGCGACCAGCAGTGTCCGGCCGACGCTCGAGCAGGTCGAGGCGTCCCTCCCCTCTTTCACCGGTGAAATCGAGCAGGTGCCGCCCGCTTTTTCAGCCCTGAAGATTGACGGCAAGGCCGCTACGAGCGAGCCAGAGCCGGCGAAACTCTCCAGCTGAAACCGCGACGAGTGACGATCCACGACCTTCGGCTCGTGAATGCGAACGAGCATGAAGCCACCCTTTCCACCACGGTCTCGAAGGGCACCTATAACGAAGCCTCGCTCGGGACATCGCCCGCGCACTGAACAGCGTCGGCCACGTCACCATGTTGAGGAGAACCCGCCGCCGGGCCCTTCTCACTGAATTCGGCCATTTCGCTGGACATTCTGGAGGAAGCCGCTAAGGCGCGCCAACTGACGGAGACGGTTTCTGCCGCTAACCGCGGCGCTGGACGACATCCCGGCCCTCCCCGTCACTCCCGACCAGGCCCGTCTGCTCCGTCATGGACAGATGCTGTTCGGGTTCCCCGCGAAGCCGGGGCTTGGATTGGCGATGCTGGAGAAAACTCCTGTCGCGCTCGTCGAAGCAACGGCCGACGGCCTCAGGGTCGTCCGGGGGTTCAACCTTTTAGACGAATAGGAGTGACACGATGTCGATTACCACGGAGCGCAAGCAGGCGCTCATCAAGGAACATGCGCGCGCCAAGACCGATACCGGCTCGCCGGAAGTCCAGGTTGCAATCCTCACCGAGCGCATCAACAACCTGACCCAGCATTTCAAAGCCCATGCGAAGGATAATCATTCGCGCCGCGGCCTTCTGATGCTCGTCAACCAGCGCCGCTCATTGCTCGATTATCTTCGCCGCAATGACGAGCAGCGCTATACCGACCTGATCGCGAAGCTAGGACTTCGCAAGTAACGAAAGGGCGCCCGAGCGGCGCCCTTCGCACATCGGGGCCAACCGCAATTCGGCGGCATGGCCTTAGGGGCATTTCAAGGCCCCGAACCGCTCGCAGACCGGCTCCGTCTGCCACTGCTGTCCCGCCGGCATCCGGCCCGCGGGGTTAAGGAAAACACATGTTCGATACGAAGACAGTTGAAATCGAGTGGGGCGGAAAAACCCTCAAGCTCGAAACGGGCCGCGTTGCCCGCCAGGCCGACGGCGCGGTGCTCGCGACCCTCGGCGAAACCGTGGTGCTGTGCGCGGTTACCGCCGCCAAGTCGATCAAGCCGGGACAGGACTTCTTCCCACTGACCGTCCACTACCAGGAAAAATTCTCCGCTGCCGGCCGCATCCCGGGCGGCTTCTTCAAGCGTGAGCGCGGCGCGACCGAAAAGGAAACGCTGACCAGCCGCCTCATCGACCGCCCAATTCGGCCGCTGTTCCCTGAGGGGTTCTATAACGAGATTCTCGTTATTGCTCAGGTGCTAAGCTACGACGGCGAGAACGAGCCGGATATTTTGGCGATGATCGGAGCTTCGGCTGCTCTGACGCTGTCGGGCGTTCCCTTCATGGGGCCGATCGGCGCTGCGCGAGTTGGCTTCAAGGACGGCGAGTACCAGCTCAACCCGCACCAGTCTGAGGTCGCGGAAGGCAAGCTCGACCTGGTCGTCGCAGGCACCCGCGACGCTGTGATGATGGTCGAGTCCGAGGCGAAGGAGCTTTCCGAGGAGGAGATGCTGGGCGCCGTCATGTTCGCCCACCGCGAGAGCCAGAAGGTGATCGAGGCGATCATCAAGCTCGCTGAGCAGGCCGCCAAGGAGCCGTGGGAACTCGCGCCCTCCGCCGACAAGAGCGCGATCAAGAAGCAGCTCAAGGATCTCATCGGCAAGGATGTCGAGGCCGCCTACAAGCTCACCAACAAGTCCGAGCGTTCAGCAGCGCTGAACGCGGCTCGAACCAAGGCCGCCGAAGCGTTCGCCGAAAGTGACCCCCAACAGCAACTCGTCGCTTCGAAGCTCGTGAAGGGCCTCGAGGCCGACATCGTCCGCGGCGCGATCCTCAGGGATGGCCGCCGCATCGATGGTCGCGACACGAAGACCGTGCGCCCGATCGAAGCCATCGTCGGCTTCTTGCCGCGCACCCACGGCTCGGCGTTGTTCACGCGCGGCGAGACGCAGGCGATCTGCACCACCACGCTTGGCACTAAGGAGTTGGAGCAGATGATCGACGGGCTGGAGGGCCTGTCATACCAGCGCTTCATGCTACACTATAACTTCCCGCCCTATTCGGTCGGCGAAGTCGGCCGTTTCGGCGCTCCGGGACGCCGTGAGGTCGGCCACGGCAAGCTTGCCTGGCGTGCGCTTCGTCCGATGCTCCCAGGCCTCGAGGAGTTTCCGTACACGATCCGGGTGCTGTCAGACATCACCGAGTCCAACGGCTCGAGCTCGATGGCGACGGTTTGCGGCGGCTCGCTCTCGATGATGGACGCGGGCGTTCCACTGAAGCGCCCTGTCTCTGGAATCGCCATGGGCCTGATCCTCGAAGGCAAGGACTTCGCGGTGATTAGCGATATCCTCGGCGACGAGGACCATCTTGGCGATATGGACTTCAAGGTCGCCGGCACCAGCGACGGCATCACCTCGCTTCAGATGGACATCAAGATCGCCGGGATCACCGAGGAGATCATGCGCACAGCTCTTAGCCAGGCTAAGGAAGGCCGCGCCCACATCCTCGGCGAGATGGCCAAGGCGCTCGATCACACCCGTGAAGAGCTCAGCGCACATGCGCCGCGCATCGAGACGATGCAGATTCCCAAGGACAAGATTCGGGAGGTCATCGGCACCGGCGGCAAGGTCATCCGCGAGATCGTCGCTGAGACCGGCGCCAAGGTCGACATTGACGACGACGGCACGATCAAGATCGCATCGAGCGACCTTTCGCAGATCGAGGCCGCCCGCAACTGGATTAAGGGCATCGTTGCGGAGCCCGAACCCGGCACCATCTACACCGGCAAGGTAGCGAGTATCGTCGATTTCGGCGCATTCGTGACCTTCATGCCCGGTAAGGACGGACTGGTGCACGTGTCCGAAATCAAGAACGAGCGCGTCGAGAACGTTCGCGACGCCCTCAGCGAGGGCCAGGAGGTTAAAGTCAAGCTTCTCGAGGTCGACCAGCGCGGCAAGGTCCGCCTGTCGATGCGCCTCGTCGATCAGGAGACCGGCGAAGAGCTGCCCGACACCCGTCCTCCGCGCGAGCCGCGCGGCGATCGGGATGGCGGCGGCGACCGCGGCCCGCGCGGAGATCGTGGCCGGCATGGCCGTGGCGGCGGCCGTGACGATCGGGGCCCGCGCCGCGACCGTGGCGACCGCGACCACCGCGGTCCAAGAAGCGATCGTGGCGAGAGTCATGGAGATCGTGGCCCACGCCGTGAGCGTGAAGGCGGCGATAAGGACCATGGGCCCGAGCCCGAGTTCTCCCCGGCGTTCCTCACTGGTGACGCCGAAGACTAAGTCTTCAATCCAGAATTCAGAAACGGGTAGGCCCCGCGAGCAATCGCGGGGCCTTATTTTTCGTCGAGAGGTCGCGGATCCGAAATGACCGCGATCGTAGCCTTGTTCAGCGAAGCCGCTGCCACCGACAAGCGAGTTGATGAGTGTCGGATGTAGGAAGCTGGGCGGCGCCGCCTCGCGATCCAGGCGGCGGTATTGGACGCCCTTTGTATGGATTATAAGCAGTTATTGACAGTATGTTCAGAACCTGTGCATAGCCTGCCTCCACAAGAGGCAAGCGATGAACGCCAACGCAAGGCCCGCTATGAGCGGGCAGGACCTGTCCGGCCCTGCACTTCGAACCTTTTTCAAGATCGCTGCGGCTTGGAAGCTGAATGAAGCTGAGCAAATGCGCCTACTCGGGCTGCAAAGCCGTTCCACCCTTCAAAGCTGGAAGCGAGGTGCCGTGCGGCATATCAGTCGCGACGCGCTGGAACGAATTTCTTACGTCATCGGAATTTTCGGTGCGCTTCAGATTCTCCTTCCAAATGAAGGTGCCGCCGATGAATGGGTGAGAAAGCCCAATAGCGCACCGCTTTTCGGAGGGCGTTCAGCCATTGACCGGATGGCATCGGGCAACGTGGCTGATCTGTTCCTCGTAAGGCAGTACGTCGACGCGCAACGAGGCTGGGCGTGAAGTGCGCCCTGGTCGCACTTTCCTCGCACAAGACATTCCGAATCATTCCGAGCCGCTTCCCGCCGATCAATTTGTTTGAGCGCATTGCAGATCCGGGCGACCTCGAAGCCGTCTACCAAATCGAAATGATGACGAACCCGCGTCTCCGAGACGAGGCCGGAGATCTCTCGCTTGTGCTTCCAAGCGATCGGATATCAGGCCCGGGCGCCAGCCCCATTATGGCGGCCTTCACCCACCTTAATCCCGACGGAAGCCGGTTCACGGCGGGCCACTATGGCGTTTACTATGCCGGGAGTGAGATCGAGACTGCGATCGCAGAGACCAAGCACCATCGGACCAATTTCATGCTTGCGACAAACGAGCCGCCGATGGAGCTCGACATGAGAGTGTACGCGGCTCAGTTAACGGGGGAACTTCATGACATTCGGGGTCTTCAGAAAAAGCATCCCACCCTCTACCACTCGACGAATTATTCGGCGTCGCAAGCTTTCGCCGATCAGATTTGGATTGGGGGTGCTGATGGCATCGCTTATACCAGCGTTCGACGGCCCGGCGGCGAGTGCTTCGCCGTTTTCCGACCGCGGCTTCTAAGCAATTGCCGGCAGGAGCGGCACCTTTGTTATGTGTGGGATGGCGCTTCGATCTCCATGGTCTACGAGAAGCGAGAGTTCGCCTAACGTCACCACGGTGACCGGGTTGATCCGTTTCCAGCCACTTGCTCCAGCGGCAGATCATTGGGGCCGTGTAGTGGCGTGGGCTCAATCGGTCGGCCGTCCGATCGGCGCGATGGACGCTTTCCTTGCCGCTGTCGCCGAACATCACCAGCTCACGCTGGTTACCCGAAACGTCTCAGATTTCGATCGCATCGGAGTTCGCCTGTTCAATCCCTGGGACCGGCAATGATGATCAAGTTTGGGCTGGTGGAGCTGAGGGGAATCGAACCCCTGACCTCTGCAGTGCGATTGCAGCGCTCTCCCATCTGAGCTACAGCCCCGACCGCTTCAGCCGGGCGGCCGACCCGAAGGGTTCGGGCCGCATGGGAGCGGCTCCCCTAGCGGCTTGTTCCTTCCCTTGCAACGCTTGTCCCGCAAGAGTTTCAGCCCGCCGATTTCGCGTGTCATTTGTCTCGCTCCACAGGAACGGCCGGAAGGCGCTGTTCGTTTTGCATGCACGTTTGAAGGGCCGGTCTCCCCGGCCGATTCTGCCGAGCAAAGGAGTAAACATGGCATACGACCGCTACGACCGCGACGAGCGTTCCCGATGGTCAAACAACGACCGTTCTGACCAGTCCCGGCACCGAGACAGCCGTGGTTACCGCGATGAGCGTGGTTTCTGGGACCGCGCGAGCGACGAGGTTGCTTCATGGTTCGGCGATGACGAGGCCGAGCGCCGCCGTCGCCAGGATACGCGTCGCGAAGAGCGGACAGCCGGCCAAGATCGTCACGGCGCGTTCGGACGCGACTGGAGCAGCGATCCTGATCGCGCTTACGACCGGAATTACGATCGCGATCAGACCGCTTATGGTGGCAGCCGTTCGGATCAGGACTTCAATTATGACCGAGGAGTTCTTCAATCGCGGCGGATCGAGCGAGCGCGATTACGATCCCCGTTCACGTCGGGATATGTGGCGTTCCAAGCAGGATCGCGACTGGGACCGCGGCCGCGAAACGCCAAGTCGCTACACGCCAATGACCGGCAATTACGGCGGGACCGGCGGACACGAGTCCGACCAGTTCTTCGCCGCGAGTGGTTACGGCGCCGGCGAACGTGCGCTCGGCGATCACGACCGCAACTATGATCGCTCGAGAACGCCTTACGCCCGCGACGAATATCGGCGGACGAGCTTCACTGGCTCGAGCGACGACGATCGCGAGTTCGACCCAAATTATCGCAGCTGGCGCGATCGTCAGATCGGCGATCTTGACCGCGACTATGACGACTATCGCCGCGAGCACCAGGCGCGTTTCGAAAACGACTTCACCAGCTGGCGCGAGAAGCGGCAGCACAAGCGCGGTCTGCTCCGCCAGATCCGCGAGCATATGGAAATCGTCGGTAAGGACGATAATCATGTCGGCAAGGTCGACAAGACCGCCGGCGACCGCATCATCCTCGCCAAGTCGGACCCGGACAGCGGCGGCGTGCACCATTCGTTGAGCTGCTCCGACATCGACCGGATCGAAGGCGACAAGGTCATCCTCGAATGCTCGGCGGAGGAGGCGAGGAACCGCTGGCGCGATGAAAGTCGCAAGCGGGCTTTGTTCGAGCGCGAGGACCAGGGTGAGATGGGTCCGCGAAACCTCAACCGAAGCTTCGGGGGCACCTATCGCTAGAGTGGTAGAAAGCTTAGCCTCCGTCACGCGAGGCTGTCGACCCGGCCAGGGTGTCCCCTTCCCTGGCCGGGTCTTTTCATGCACCGCAGGCGTGCGTAGCAGAGCGGGCGAGGAGGAAGCGAAATGGCCAGAGCCTGGCACCTGAAAAGCCGACCGCAAGGCATGCCGGCTGCCGATAATTTCGAGCTCCGGGACATCGAGCTGCCGCCGCTAGGCGACGGGATGATCCGAGTCCGCAACCAGTGGCTCTCGGTAGACCCGTACATGCGCGGAAGGATGAATGACGCGAAGAGCTATATCCCGCCGTTCCAACTCGGAGAGGCGCTCGAAGGCGGAGCTGTTGGCGAGGTGGTCGAGAGCAAAGCGGATGGTTTCAAGCAAGGCGACCAGGTGCTGCACATGGGCGGTTGGCGCGACGAGGCCGTGATCCCGGCGCGGACGGCGACGAAGCTTCCAGATCTTGGCGGCCGAGCCGCAACAGTTCCTCGGCGTCCTCGGCACGACGGGCGCCACTGCCTATTTCGGATTGCTCAGCGCGGCCTCGGCGAAGGAAGGCGATATCGTCTTCGTGTCTGCGGCTGCGGGCGCGGTGGGATCGACTGTCGTTCAAATCGCCAAGGCCAAGGGCATGACCGTGATCGCCTCTGCGGGCGGCAAGGAAAAATGCGAATATGTTCGCTCGCTCGGTGCGGACGCTGTGGTCGATTATCGCGCGGGACCGATCCTCAAAAGCCTCGCCACGGCCGCACCGAAGGGCATCGATGTCTATTTTGACAATGTCGGCGGGAGCCACTTGGACGCAGCGTTCGCGCTTGCCCGAAACGATGCACGCTTTGCCATTTGCGGGATGATCGAGGGCTATAACCGGCCCGAGCCGACCAGCTTCCGGTTCATCATGCGGATCATCGCGGCGCGGATCCGGCTGCAGGGCTTCCTGGTGTTCGATTATCAGTCTCGTTTCGACGAATTCTACCTCGACATGGCAGCGTGGCTGAAGAACGGCGCTGTCCAATCGCGGGAGACCGTCGTTGAAGGGCTCGAGCACACACCCGACGCATTTCTCGGCCTGTTCAAGGGCGAGAATGTCGGGAAGATGCTGGTGAAATTATAAATTTCTGGCTTCGGGTCTTGAGCTCGAGCGCGAAGCTCGATGGCGATTCCTCCACTCCAAACGCGGGCCTGATTCTTAAAGCGACTGGCAAGCATCCGGGTTGCCGCTCTGGAAACCGGTGCGAAGCGCGTTCATCCGCTGCGCCGACGTGCCGTGCGTGAAGCTATCGGGGACCACCGTCCCCTGCGCTTGCTTCTGCAGCGTATCGTCACCAATCGCCTCGGCAGCACGCATTCCCTCTTCAAAGTCTCCGGGCTCCATCACCGATTGCCCTTCGGGGTTCTTGGCGTTGGCCGCCCAGACTCCGGCATAGCAATCGGCCTGCAGTTCGATCTTCACCTGAATTGCATTGCCTTCAGTCTGGCCCGCACGCGCCTGCAGTTGTTCCGCTTTGCCGAGTGTGCCCATCAGGTCCTGGACATGGTGGCCGACCTCATGTGCGACGACATAGGCCATGGCGAAATCGCCGGGCGCCTGAAAGCGCTGCGACAATTCGTTGAAGAACTCCGTGTCCAGATAGATGTTCTTATCTGTGGGGCAGTAGAACGGGCCCATCGCCGACTGTGCGGCGCCGCATCCTGACTGGTCGGCCTCGGAATAAAAATGCAGGTTGGTGGGCGTGTAGCGAATGCCCTTCGCCTGCAGCAGCGTGGTCCAAGTATCCTCGGTGCTGGCCTCCACCTGCAGTGTGAAACGCTTGGTCTGAGGATCAAGGCTGTTCTTGCCCGCCGAGACCTGTTGACCCGGACCAATGCTTCCGCTTCCGCCGCTGTTGAGGCCGCCGAGCGAGCTCAAGATGAAATAACCGATCACGAGGACGACCACTCCGCCGAGGCCGAAGCGGCTCGCAACGAGCGGAAGGAGGCAGCCAAGACCACCGCCGCCAAGTCCCCCGCCGCCGAAGCTGCGGCCGGTATCGTCGGTGAAGTTGGTGCTTTCGCGCTCGTCGCCGAACCGCATGCCGCTCTCCTCTTATTGCTCCCCAATGCGCAGCTTGCGTGACGGTTGCAATCGAGCAGTCGCCCCGCCTAGCGCAGCGACAAGGAGGACTTATGATTCTCGAGGGAAAAGTTGCGCTCGTCACGGGGTCGACGTCCGGAATCGGGCTAGCGATCGCCAAGGTCCTCGCCACCGAGGGCGCCAAGCTGATGATCAACGGCTTCGGCGATGCGAAGGAGATCCAACGCGAATGCGAGGCGCTCGGGGCGATCCACGACGGCGCCGATATGTCAAAACCGGACGAGATTGTTCGGATGATGAAGCGCTGCGCCGATGAGCTTGGCGGACCCGACATCCTGGTCAATAACGCCGGCATCCAGAATGTCTCTCCAGTTGAGGATTTCCCACCTGAAAAATGGGACGCCATCATCGCAATCAACCTGTCCTCGGCCTTCCACACGACCCGCCTCGCGATCCCGGGAATGAAAGCGAAAAAGTGGGGCCGGGTCATCAACACAGCGAGTGCCCACAGCATCGTCGCCTCGCCGTTCAAGAGCGCCTATGTGGCCGCGAAACACGGGATCGCGGGCTTCACGAAGTGCATCGCTCTCGAAACCGCAACGAGCGGCATCACGGTCAACTGCATCTCGCCTGGCTACGTCTGGACGCCGCTGGTCGAACAACAGATCCCCGATACGATGAAGGCGCGCAACATGACCCGCGAGCAGGTAATAAACGACGTGCTCCTTGCCAGTCAGCCGACCAAGCAGTTCGTCACGGTCGAGCAAGTCGCGGCATTCGCTCTGTTTCTGTGCAGCAAGGAGGCCGCCTCGATCACCGGCGCGAACCTCAGCATGGACGGCGGCTGGACCGCCGCCTAGGCTGAAAGCCGATGCGCGCCGGTTTCCTCCTCGCCGCCCTCTTTGCCTGCTCATCGTGCAGCGTGATCGAGCAGCCGTCAGGGCTAATTCCCCGCTGGACCACTGCGTGGAAGGAGGTCGCGAGCAAGGGTGACCAGCAGCGGCTTGCAGGCTGGCGCACCAGCTTCATCGCCGCTCTGACTGCTGCCTCCAAGGCCGGTCACGCGGGGGACATCGCCCGAGAAGGCGCGCTGCTCGAGCCCGATGCCGCGCTTGGAGCGCCCGGCATCCAGAACGGCATGTTCCGCTGCCGGGTCATCAAGATCGGATCGAAACCAGACAGCTCAAGCCCCGCCTACACGGTCCTACCAACGTTCCTCTGCCGGGTCAGGCCCGATCGCGGCCTCATGCGTTTAAACAAGTTCGGCGGGCAGCAGCGCTATGTCGGGCTGATCTTTCCGGGTGATTCGGTGAACCAGATCTTCCTTGGGACTTTGATCCTCGGCGATGAGACGCGCGTGATGCAATATGGACAAGACGAGTTGCGGGACGTCGTTGGCTACGTCGAGCGGATCGGCCCCGAGCGATGGCGGATCATCATGCCCAAACCATCGTTCGAATCGCAGTTCGATGTGATGGAGTTGGTTCCCATCTCGGGCTGAAACGGCTCACGTTCACCACTTCTTTGTAAAATTTAGCGACACCCGTAGCATGTCGGCGAAACTGACACTGCCCGCGGCATGCACGCGCTGATCGCCTTCTGGAGCGATGCGCTGGCGGCCGCAGCATTTGCTGGGTTGGCATTGTGGAGGCTGCGTCATGCTGCCCGCCAGCCAATGCAGCGCTTGCTCGCGGGTGCGTTCGCGATGACGGCGTGCTGGGCGTGGCTCGCGGCGGTCACACCCGGAGAGCCGATCGTCGGCTATGCCGAGAGTGCTCGAAACCTGCTGTGGATCAGCATGCTGTACAGCGTCTCTGCCGCCGAGGAGGAGCGCGAGCATGGGCTCAAGCTCGTTTATGCTGCGGTTGCGGGAGCGATCGGGCTGCAGCTGATCGGAGCACTGCTTGAGTTCGTCCGGCCGAACGGCGCATTAGCGCAAACCGGTCTCCTGCTGAGGATCACCACGGCCGCAGGCGCGCTCGTCCTCGTCCACAATGTTTACGGACAGGCGGCGCCCGCAAGCCGGTCGCATATTCGCTCCGCAACGCTCGGCCTTGCGGTCCTTTGGGGCTACGATCTCAACCTTTATACGGTCGGCTATCTCGGTTCGGCTAGCGCGGGACGACTCCTCGAATGGCGGGGTCTTGCGGTTGCGCTTGCAGCGCCGCTGTTTGCGCTTGCAACTCGCGACGAAAGCGGATGGCGGATTCGCGTCTCGCGCGCCGCGACATTCCAGTCGCTCTCCCTTCTCGCAATCTGCGCCTATTTCGCGCTGATGGCGATCGTCGCTACCGCGCTTCGCGGTTCCGGCATCGATTGGTCCGCAGCGCTCCTCGTTGCGCTGCTCGCAGCGATGACTGTCGGAGCGATGGTGTTCCTGCCGAGCGCTCGGGCGCGCGGCTGGATCAAGGTCAAGATCGCGAAGCATCTCTTCGAGCACCGCTATGATTATCGGACGGAATGGCTGCGCTTCACCGAAACGCTCGGCAACGACGGACCCGACGCGCCACCCCTCGGGGAGCGCATCGTCAAAGCCTTCGCTGACGCAGTTGATGCCCCCGGAGGCTTGTTGATGGTCGGCGACGGCGGCTCGCCGGCGATCGCCGCCAGCTGGAACTGGCCAGGAGAATGTCCCTCGCCGGAGGGGCTTTCGCAATCGGCTGCGCTTTGGAAGGCGACCGAGGAAAGCGGCCATATCGTCGAGTTCGAGGCGCTCCGACGTGGCCGGGCAAAGACCCCCGACCAGAATCTCCCGGTTCCCGGCTGGTTGATCGAGCAAGAAGCGATCTGGGCCGGAGTGCCGCTCCTCCATCAGCAGCGTATCGTTGGCTTCGTCCTCCTCGCGGCACCCGAATATCGACGCCCGCTCGACTGGGAGGATTTCGACCTTTTGCGGACCGCCGGAAAGCAGGCAGCAAGCTCGCTTGCCGAAGCAATGGGTCAGGAAGCGCTCGCCAATGCGCAGCGCTTCGAAGAATTCAACCGCCGATTTGCCTTCATACTCCACGACATCAAGAATCTCGTGAGCCAACTCTCGCTCCTCGCGCGCAATGCCGAGCGCCACGCGGACAATCCCGACTTCAGAGCGGACATGATTGCCACCCTTCAGTCGTCGGTGGGCAAGATGAATGAGCTTCTGGCGCGACTTGCGCCGCGCTCTGGTGCCCGCGTCCAGCGCGTCGGACCTCAGCCGCTGCGCGACGTCCTGGCGACCGCAATCGCGGCGACTCGGCGCGATCGCGATATCCAGCTCACGTGCGATAAGGATGTCTGGGCGGTGCTGGATGCGGCCGCGCTCGAACAGTCGGTCGGACATCTTCTCCAAAATGCCGCCGACGCAAGCAGCGGCACTCCGGTCTGCGTCAAGGTTGCCGCCGACAACCGCAATGTGACCTTGGCAATTTCCGACGAGGGTGATCGGTATGGACAGCGATTTTATCCGAAATCGACTGTTTCAGCCATTCGCCTCGACCAAACCCGGCGGCTTCGGAATCGGTGCTTTCGAGGCGCGCTCGCTGATCATGGCGATGGGCGGAAGAATCGACGTCGAAAGCCAGCCCGGGCGCGGAACAACCTTCACCATCACCTTGCCGGCCGCACAGCAGGCAAGCGAACCTGAATGGAAGATCGCATGAGCGAACAATCAAAAGTCCTGCTCATCGTCGAGGACGATGAAGGCCTGCAACGGCAGCTTAAGTGGGCTTATGACGGCTACGAGGTCGTTTGCGCAGGCGATCGGCAAAGCGCGATCGACGCCCTTCGGGCATATGAGCCGGCTGTCGTCACGCTCGACCTCGGGCTTCCGCCCGATCCGGACGGTACCGATGAGGGGTTCGCAACGCTCGCTGAGATCCTTCGGCTGAAGTCGGACACGAAGGTCATCGTCGCGACCGGCCATGGCGCTCGTGAAAGCGCCCTCCGGGCCATCGGAATGGGCGCCTATGATTTTTACAAGAAACCGGTCGACATCGACGAGCTTGGGCTAATCGTTTCCCGCGCTTTCCACCTCCACGAGATCGAGGAGGAGAAGCGGCGGCTCGAGACCGGCACTGCCTCGACCGTGCTCGGCTCGATCATCACCGCCGCTCCTGAGATGATGAAGGTCGCGCGCACGATCGAACGCGTGGCCCCAGCCGACGTCTCGGTGATGTTGCTGGGCGCCAGCGGTACCGGCAAGGAGCTGCTCGCGCGCGCCGTGCATGAAAATAGCGGCCGCAAGGGCACGTTCGTCGCAATCAACTGCGCCGCAATCCCTGAAAACCTGCTCGAGGCCGAACTATTCGGCTACGAGCGCGGGGCGTTCACGGGTGCGGTCAAGTCGAACATCGGCAAGATCGAGCTCGCCGAGGGCGGCACCCTGTTCCTCGACGAGGTCGGAGATATCCCGCTGCCACTGCAGGTGAAGCTTCTGCGCTTCTTGCAGGAGCGCGTGATCGAACGGATTGGCGGTCGCCAGCCGATTGCGGTCGACACGCGAATCGTCAGCGCGACGCACCAGAACCTCGATGCGATGAACGCGGACGGCCGCTTCCGCGAGGACCTTTATTACCGCCTTGCCGAGATCGTGGTGAAGATTCCCTCGCTTGCTGAGCGCTCAGGAGACTCGGTTCTGCTCGCCCGCCATTTCGTCAACCGCTTCGGCCGCGAGCTGAATTCGGGCGTTCAGTCGCTCAGCGGGGACGCCGTCGATGCGATCGATAGCTATTCATGGCCCGGCAACGTCCGCGAGCTTGAGAATTGGATCAAGCGCGCGGTCATCATGGCGGATGGGAAAAGCGTCACTGCCGGTGACCTCGATCTCCAAACGGGTCTCGTTCCTGATGACGATGTGCTGCCGATCAATCTTCGCGCGGCGCGCGAAATCGCTGACCGCAAGGCGATTCGCCACGCAATGAGCCGCACCGAGAACAACATCTCCGGCGCGGCAAAACTCCTCGGAATCAGCCGCCCGACGCTTTACGATTTGCTGAAGCAGTATCGCCTGTCCGCTTAGCAGCGGACTTTAGAAGATCATCGGAATGTTCGCCCGGGTCGGCGCGGATGCAGCGGCAAACCTTAGTGCGCCAATCCGCTCGCTGATCGTCGCCCGGACCGGATCGAGGTCGGTGTTGGACGGGTTGGCGAGCCTATCAAGCAATGGCCGCATCCGCTGAACGGATCCGTCCTTGTCGATCTCGACACAATAAACGATCGGTCCGCGGACGTCCCTTGCCACTCCCGAGCGAAGGTCAGCGAGCGCTGCTGCAACCGGCTCGCGCATCGCATCAGGGTCGAGCGCACCTTGCGTGATCACGCCCGCTTCGCTGATGTGTCCGTGCATCACAAAGCGTCCTTCGGACGGATCCATCGAGCCGTCGACCCTCTGGACCGCGTGCGGGACTCGATCGTCGAACAGGGTCAACCGGTTGAACCGTGGTTCGATGAGGTCGAAGAGCGCGTTGCCCGCGGCCGGTCGATCGAGGTTGGAGCGGAACAGGTCGCTATCCTTGAACACCATCGTCTCGCCGCCGATCGTCCTTCGCTCGGCGCGAGTTAGCGAGAACACATAACCAAAGCTGCCGTTGACCGAATCGTTGTGAATGCCCTGAGCGCAACCGGGGATGTAAAGGCTAAGGAAAGGCCAAGTGACCGAGCCCAGTCCGAAATTGAGCGCGGCCCAAGTCCGAAGCGCATCCACGAATGCCGCAACCTTGTCCCGCGCGATAACCTTCTCGGGCGCCGTCCTGAGATAAGTATAGGACCCGGGAACGTGCCAGTAATTCCACACCTGGTGGATGTCGGCCTTATGATCGCTCGGGTTCCCGAAGTGGACGTCGATATCCTCGCGCATTGCGCGGGCTTGATTTGCCGCGAGAAAATCGTCGACGATGACGAACCGCTCGGTGATGCATTTATCCATGCGCTTGCCCCCGCTACGCGGGCGCAGGTTTAGCGCCGAACGTCAGGCTCTCAAAGCCTCGGCCATTTCGGCAACTTCCAGCCAGCGCGCTTCGGCGGCGTCGATGTCGGCTCGGTGGCGAGCGATGCGGGCAGTGAGTTCCTCAAAGCGCAGCGGATAGCGGGTATAGAGGTCCGGGTCCGACAGCGCCTGCTCATCGGACGTGACCAGCGCGTTCAGGCGTTCGATCTCATCCGGCAAGCGATCATAGTCGCGCTGATCCTTGTAGGTGAGCTTTCTATTCGCCTGCGAAAGACGGGGTTCGAGCGCGCCCGATGATCTTGCACTGCTCTGGACCTTCGTCGGAGCACGATGCTCATCATAGCGCTTGCGAACCCAGTCCTCGTAGCCACCAGCAACGATGTCGATCTTGCCCGAACCGTCGAGCCCGAGCGTTATCGTCACCGTTCGATCGAGGAAGTCGCGATCGTGGCTGACGAGGAGCACGGTGCCTTCATAGTCGGCGATCACTTCCTGCAGCAGGTCCAGAGTTTCGAGGTCGAGGTCATTGGTCGGCTCATCGAGCACAAGCAGGTTCGCTTCCCGAGCGAACTCTCGCGCCAGTAGCAGCCGCGAGCGCTCGCCGCCGGACAGCGATCCGATCGGCGCATCGGCAATCGCCGGGTCGAACAAAAACTCCTTCAGATATCCCTTGATGTGCTTCTTCGAGCCGCGCACGTCGATCCAATCGCCGCCGTTGGCAAGCACGTCCCTCACGCGGCGTGTTGGCTCCATCAGTTTGCGCTGCTGGTCGATGACGATTCCCGACAGCGTCTTCCCGAGCGTCACCGTGCCGCTGTCGGGCTTCAGCTCGCCAGTCAGGAGCTTCAGAAGAGTCGTCTTTCCAGCGCCATTTGGCCCGACGAGGCCGATGCGATCCCCGCGCTGGATGCGAAGTGAAAAGTCACGAATGATTGGTCGGTCGCCGAAGCTTTTCGAAACCCGGTCGGTCTCAATCACGGTCTTTGAGCGAACGTCGTCCTTGGCGAGCGCGAGCTTCGCAGTCCCAATAGCGCCAAGCATCGCGGCGCGCTGCGCACGCATCTCATGGAGCTTGGCAAGCCGTCCCTGATTGCGGCGTCGGCGCGCCGTGACGCCGCGCTGTAACCAATGAAGCTCGAGCTTGAGCTTGGCATCGAGCTTCTCCGCAGCCCGCGCCTCTTCCTCGTAGACGCGTTCGGTCCACGCCTCGAAGCCGCCGAAGCCGATCTCGGCTCGCCGCAACTCTGCGCGATCGAGCCAGATGCAGCTTCGCGTAAGTCGCGTCAGGAAGGTGCGGTCGTGGCTGATGACGATGAAAGCGCCCTTGAAGCGCTTCAGCCAATCCTCGAGCCACTCGATCGCGCCGAGGTCGAGATGGTTGGTCGGCTCGTCGAGCAGAAGCACATCTGGGTTCTGAGCAAGCGCGCGAGCGATCGCCGCGCGGCGCCGCTCACCGCCGCTCGCAGTGGCGGTTGGCCGCGAAAGATCGATACCAAGCTGGTCTGCAATCGCCGCTGCTTGGTGAGGCTCGGGTGCATCCGCACCACATGCCACCCATTCCTGAAGAGTCGCGCAACCGTCCATCTTCGGGTCCTGCTCAAGCAAGACGACGTTTGTCCCCGGCACGATCGTGCGCTTGCCTTCGTCGGTGTCGATCAAGTCTGCCAGGCATTTGAGCAAAGTGGTCTTGCCCGCCCCATTGCGGCCAATGAGCGCGAGCCGGTCGCGCTCGCCGATATAGAGATCGAGCCCACGGAACAGCCACCCTTCCCCCTGGATCAGTCCGAGGTTTTCATAGGAAAGGATTGGGGCGGCCATAACTGGCCCCTAGCCAATGGATGCGCGCGTCTGAACCCCTCAGCTCATCACTGTTGCTCGTTTGCAACGCTGCGTGACCCTGAACGACTCTAGTCCTCGGCGTTCATGGCCAATTCAATGGCCGATGTTAGAACGCGACCCGACGAGAGAGTTGAGTCATGAACCATCTGCGTACCCTTCTTCTCGCCGGCATTGTTGCCGCCGGCCTTAGCAGCGCTCCGGCGCTGGCTGATGGGCCGCATGGTCGCGGCGCGCCCCAGGATCAGAACCAGGGCTTTAACATCCAGACTCCTCACCGTGAGCAAGAGCGCGCGTTCCAGGACACGAGACAAGGGCGCTCGATGCCGCTTCCGCAGCTCGAGCGGCGAGTCATGCCATTCATGGGCGGAGCCGATTATCTCGGTCCGGAAATCAATGGCGAGACTTATCGCATGAAATTCATCCAGAACGGACGCGTGATCTGGGTCGACATCGACCCTCAGACGGGGCGGATCATTCGCCGCTCGCGGCCCTAGAAGATTGTGACGGACGCGGATTGACTTTTCGTAGCTCAGTCCCAGTTGTTTCGCCAAAGCAACCTCTCGGCGCAACGCGGGTTGACGGGCTGAGGATGAATTGCTCCGGGGAGCCGAAATGCGCGTTCTAATCGTCGAAGACGAACCCAATCTCGGGCGTCAGCTCCGCTCGACCCTCGAAGGCGCGGGCTACGCGATCGACCTCGCGACCGACGGCGAGGACGGCCATTATCTCGGCTCGACCGAAAGCTATGACGCGGTGATCCTCGATCTTGGACTACCGGAGGTCGACGGCCTGACGGTGCTCGACCGCTGGCGCAAGGAGGGACGGAAGATGCCCGTCCTCGTGCTCACCGCGCGCGACAGCTGGTCGGACAAGGTCGCTGGCCTCGACGCCGGCGCGGACGATTATCTCGCAAAGCCGTTCCAGACCGAAGAGCTGATCGCGCGGCTTCGCGCCCTGATCCGCCGCTCGTCGGGCAATGCAAGCAGCGAGCTGATCGCCGGCGACATCCGGCTCGACACGCGCTCGGGCAAGGTCACCAAGTCCGGCGAGCCGGTCAAGCTCACCGCGCAGGAGTATAAGCTCCTCTCCTATCTCATGCACCACAAGGGCAAGGTGGTCAGCCGAACCGAGCTCATCGAGCACATCTACGATCAGGATTTCGATCGCGATTCGAACACCATCGAGGTGTTCGTGACACGCATCCGCAAGAAGCTCGGTGCTGACGTGATCACGACGATCCGGGGACTCGGCTATAGCCTCGAGGAGCCGGCGGAGGTCAGAGCTTCTTGAACAAGGAAGCCGCCACCGTCGCGGCGGCGCCCGAGCTACCAACCGCCGCCAGCCGGAGAGCTCACCGCCGGCGCACCGGTTCATTGAATCGGCGGATGATCGGCGTCGCGGCCATTTGGATCGCGGCACTGCTACTGATCGGCGGCTTCGCCCTCGACAGGGTCCTGTCGCGTTCGTTCGTCGACAGCTTCGATAACCAGCTCGTTTATATGCTCAACTCGATGGTCGATGCGTCTGAGATCGATCCCGTCGGCGGGGTGCGATTCACCCGCGCTCCAGCCGAGCAGCGATTCATTCAGCCCTATTCCGGCCTGTATTTCCAGATCTCCGGCAAAGGTGCTGGAGGAGACATCTTTCCGTCGCGCTCACTTTGGGACCGGCGACTGCAGGCAACCGACAAGCAATTCAACCTGAAGCCTCACCTCTACGACAGCGACGAATTCTGGGACCCTGTTCGAAAGGAGAAGCTGCGGATCGCGGAACGCGACGTTATCCTTCCGGGCTCGAACGTCCGCTGGCGTTTCCAGGTCGCGGAATCGCGCGAAGCGCTCGATCAGCAGATCGACCAATCCCGTCTTACCCTCTTCTGGAGCTTTAGCGCCCTCGGCGTCGGATTGCTGATCCTTGCAGCGCTCCAGACTTTTTATGGTCTTTGGCCACTGAGGCGCGTGCAGCGCGAAGTCTCGGACATCCGATCGGGTGACAAGACGCGCATCAGCGCCGACTTTCCGACCGAAATTCGTCCCCTGACCGAGGAGATCAACCAATTGCTCGCGCACAGCGAGGAACAAGCCGAAGAGGCCCGGCGTCACGCGGGCAATCTTGCGCATGCGCTTAAGACGCCGCTGACGGTGATCACCAACGCCGCGACCGCGAATGCGGACGACCTTGCCGCAACCGTCTGCCGTGAAGCGCTGGTGATGCGGCGGCAGGTCGATCACCATCTCGCTCGAGCGCGTGCAATCGGCCGCCGCGCGGCCTCGCAGGCGCGAACCCGTGTCTGGGAGAGCCTTGAAGCGGTGCAGCGCGCGGTCGATCGGCTTTACGAAGGCGTCACGATCGACATCGCCGGAAATCAAGAAGCGCAGGTTCGCGTGGAACGGCAGGATCTCGACGAAATGCTCGGAAATCTCGTCGAGAATGCCGCGAAATATGGCGGCGGACGAGTGTTCGTGACTGTCACGCCGAGAGGTGGCATGGTCGACATCGAGGTCGAGGACGACGGCCCCGGGATCCCCTCGGCAAAGCGCAGCGAGCTGTTCAGCCGCGGGGCTCGGCTCGACACGACCGGCAAGCCGGGAACCGGCCTTGGTCTTGCGATCGTGCGCGACGTCGCCGAAATCTACGGTGGATCCGTATCACTCGACGAGAGCGAGGATTTAGGAGGGCTGCTCGCGCGCCTCAGGCTTCCTGCCGGATAGTTCCGCCCTCCGTTGAGGGGACGTGCCCATTCGTCGAAAAGTCTTGCGAAGAAAGCTGCGCTTGCGGCATTCCCCGGACGATTCTCGATAGAGGGCAATAAATCCATGAAATTCAAAATGTTGCTCGTGACTGCGAGCCTGTTTGCGGTTGCGTTTCCCGCCTCCGCCCAGACGGCCAAGCCGCTCTATGGCGATTGGGGCTACGACTCCTCTGCAATGGACCGGTCGGTGAAACCCGGCGACGATTTCTGGTCCTACGTCAACGGCTCGTGGAACACGAAAACCCAGATCCCTGCTGACCTTCCGGAAGCCGGACCGTTCATGACGCTTTATCAAAAGTCGGAGAGCGACGTCCACGAGATCCTGGAACAACTCGCCAAGGAGCCCAACCGGGATCGGCTCGGTCAGCAGATCGGTGATTATTATGCGAGCTTCGTCGACCAGGCTGCGATCGACGCCGCTGGAACTGCTCCTCTGAAGCCGTATCTCGGCCAGATCGAGGCGGTGAAGAACGCGCGACGAACTCCTGTCGCTGTTCGTCAAGCCAGGCTTCGCAGCGCCGGTGGACGTGTCGATCAGCCCCGATGCCAAGCATTCCGATCGCTATTCGGCGACCACCGGCCAGGCGCATCTCGGCCTTCCGAGCCGCGAATATTATCTCGACCAGAGCGAGAAGATGAAGGCGCACCGCGCCGCCTATCGCAACTACATCATCGATATCGAAAATCTCGCTGGTCTTCCGGGCGGCGCCGCGGCGGCCGATCGCATCATCGCTCTCGAGACCGCCTTGTCGAAGACGCAATGGGTCGCCGCCGACCGCCGCGACATCGACAAGACCTACAATCCGATGACGGTCGCTCAGCTCACCAAGCTCGCGCCGCAATTCCAATGGTCGTCAACGCTCGCGAAGGCGGGCCTTGGAAGCGCCAAATCGATTATCGTCTCGGAGCCGTCCGCAGTTTCGGGCGCGGGCAAGATCCTTGCCTCGACGCCGCTCTCGACCTGGAAGGAATGGCTCGCGTTCCGCTTCGTCTCCGACCACGCTTCCTATCTTCCCAAGCCGATCTACGACTTAAAATTCGGATTCTTCTCGAAGGAGCTCAACGGCGTTGAGAAGCAGCGCGACCGCTGGAAGCAAGGCGTCGCGGCGGTCAACTCTGCCCTCGGTGAGGGTGTCGGCGAGATGTACGTAAGGTCACATTTCCCGGCCCAGGCGGAAGCCGAGATGAAGGAGCTGATTGGCAATCTCGAAGACGCCTATCGTGAGCGGATCACCAACAACAAGTGGATGGACGAGCGCGACCCGCAAGGCGGCGCTCGAGAAGCTCACCGCGTTCGAGCCGCGCATCGGCCATCCGGTGAAATATATCGATTATTCGTCGATGAAGGTGATCAGGGGCGATCCGCTGGGAAATGCGATGCGCGCCGCGGATTTCGACTGGGCGCTTTCGCTTAGCCGCTTTCCCAAGCGGGTCGATCGCTCTCTCTGGGAAATGTATCCGCAGACGGTCAATGCTTATTACGAGCCGTTCACGAACCAGATCACGTTCCCGGCGGCGATCCTTCAACCCCCCTTCTTCGATCCGAACGCCGACCCGGCCGCAAACTACGGTGCCATCGGCGCTGTGATCGGCCACGAGATGGGCCACGGTTTCGACAATGAAGGCCGCAAGTTCGATCCCAAGGGCAACATGCGCGACTGGTGGAGTGCTTGCGCCGCCAAGGCCTTCACGACCCGCACCGATGCATTGGTGGCGCAGTACAACGGTTACCATCCGTTTCCGGATCTCGCGCTTAACGGCAAGCTCACTCTTGGTGAGAATATCGGCGACCTTTCAGGTGTCGAAGCGGCCTATGCTGCGTACAAGAAATACACCGCCAAGCACGGCGAGCCGCCGGTGATCGACGGCCTCACCGGCGACCAGCGCTTTTTCGTGGCCTTCGGCTCAGGCGTGGCAGGAAAAGCAGCGCGAAGGCGCGGAGCGACAGCAGGTCATCACCGACGAGCACAGCCCGGGCAAGTATCGGGTCAATGGCGTCGTTAGGAACGTGGACGCCTGGTACAAGGCGTTCAACGTCCAGCCGGGCGACAAGCTGTACCTGCCGCCGGAGCAGCGGGTCCACATCTGGTAAGTCGACATTGAGCGAATGGGGAGAGAAGAATGAAGACCAAGCACATTCTATTGATCGCCGGCGCGGCGCTGGCGATCGCCTCTCCCGCCGCTGCGCAGCAGAACAAAGCTGCCTACGGCACGTGGGGCGTCGAAACCAAGGACATGGACCTCAGCGTCAAGCCGGGTGACGACTTCTTCGCCTATGCCGAGGGCACCTGGCTGAAAAACCACCCGATCGCGGCCGACAAGACCGGTGCCGGCTACAATTACGAGCTTCCCGACGAGATTGAGCTTCAGGTCCGCAAGATGGTCGAGGATGTGACGACCAATCCGTCCGATCCGATCTCCCGCAAGATCGGCGACGCTTATGCCGCTTGGATGGACGAGGCCGGAATTGAAGCGCGCGGCCTTTCACCCTTGAAGCCGTGGCTGGCACGGATCGACGCGGTCTCGAACCGCAACCAGCTGGTCACGCTGATGTCGCAGCCGGGCTACGCCGGCCCGATCGGCGTTGGAATCTCTGCCGACCAGGACGATCCCACGCGCTATACGGCGGTCGCTCACCAGGCGCGGCTCGGCCTTCCAACGCGCGATTATTATTTGCTGAAGGGCGAGAAATACGATTCGATCCGGGCAGCATACAGCAATTATATCGTCCAGCTGAGCAAGCTCGCCGGGCTGTCGGATCCCGAGGGCCGAGCCAGCCGCATCATCGCGCTCGAGACCCGGCTCGCAAAGGACCAATGGACGCCGGAACGGCGCCGCGACCCGATCGCGACCCACAATCCCATGACCCGAGCGCAGCTGATGAAGCTGGCGCCGCAGTTCGACTGGCCCGAGAACCTCAAGGCGATGGGGCTTGGCGCGGCGAGAAAGGTCGACGTCTCCGAGCCGAGCGCAATTGCCGCCGCTGGCAAGCGGATTGCCGACGTGCCGCTCAGCACGTGGAAGGAATATATGACCTTCCGCTTCATCAGCGATCACGCGAACAACCTGCCCAAGGCCTTCGATGACACGACGATTCGGCTTCTACGGCCATACGCTGAACGACGTTCCCGAGCAGCGCGCCCGCTGGAAGCGCGGCATCGGCATGCTCGACAGCAGCCTCGGCGAAGCCGTTGGTCAGCTCTACGTCGCGCAGCATTGGCCGGATGAGACTGCGCGCCAGGCGCAGGAGCTGGTTGACGATGTCCGCGCCGCCTATGGCGACAAGATCGCCAACGCAGCTTGGATGGACGAGGCGACCCGCAAAAAGGCGCAGGAGAAGCTCGATTCCTTCGATCCGCAGAATTGGCCACCCGGTCAAGTGGATCGATTATTCGGCGCTCGAGATCAGCCGCACCGATCCGCTCGCCAATGAGATCGCGAGCGAGGATTTCGAATGGAAGTTGGAGCTGAAGCGCTTCCCCAACCCGGTCGACCGAACCTTGTGGGATATGACCCCGCAGACGGTGAATGCTTATTACGAGCCGACGATGAACCAGATCACGGTTCCTGCCGCGATCCTCCAGCCGCCCTTCTTCGACGCAAATGCCGATCCCGCGGTCAATTACGCCGAGACCGGAGCGACGACCATCGGCCACGAAATGGGCCATGGGTTCGACGACGAGGGCCGTCAGTACGACGCCAAGGGCCGCCTGCACGACTGGTGGACCCCCGCGACCGCGACCAAATACAAGGTCAAGGCCGACAAGCTCGCCACCCAATTCGACCAATATGAGCCGATCCCCGGCGTGCACATCAAGGGCAAGCTGACACTCGGCGAGAACCTTGCAGATCTCGGCGGCATGGAGGCGGCCTATGACGCTTATCGCCGCTACGTCTCGCGCCACGGCGAGCCGCCGGTCATCGACGGCTACACCGGCGACCAGCGTTTCTTCATCGCTTACGCCCAGGCCTGGCAAGGCAAGAGCCGTGAGGGAGCTGAGCGTCAACAACTGCTGAGCGACCCGCACAGCCCAGAGAAGTATCGAGTCGATGGAATCGTCCGGAACTTCGACCCGTGGTACAAGGCCTTCAACGTCCAGCCCGGCGACAAGCTCTATCTGCCGCCCGAGCAGCGCGTCCACGTTTGGTAAGCTGGAAAACGCGGCGCTGCCCGGCTAGGGCGGCGCCGTGTCCGCGACCATCTATTCGCTAACCGCCGAGCGCACCCCCTCGCTCGAGCCCCTGATCGGGCTCGTCGCGCCGGACATGAACGGCATCAATGCCGTCATCCTCGAGCGGATGCAGAGCAAGGTCGCGCTGATCCCCGAGCTCGCCGGGCACCTGATTGCCGGCGGCGGGAAGCGCATGCGGCCAATGCTGACGCTCGCTTGCGCCAACCTGCTCGGCTATCCCGGCACGCGGCACCACAAGCTCGCCGCCGCGGTCGAGTTCATCCACACCGCAACCCTGCTTCACGACGATGTTGTCGACGGTTCGGGCATGCGCCGGGGCAAGCGCACTGCCAATCTCATCTGGGGCAATCCTGCGAGCGTTCTGGTCGGCGATTTCCTGTTCAGCCGAGCGTTCGAGCTGATGGTCGAAGACGGTAGCCTCAAGGTGCTTCGAATCCTCAGCCATGCCTCCGCGGTGATCGCTGAAGGCGAGGTTGAGCAGCTCACCGCCCAGCGTCAAATCGACACTACAGAAGAACATTATATCGAGATCGTGAACGCGAAGACCGCGGCGCTGTTCGCTGCGGCATGCCGCGTTTCGCCCGTCGTTGCCGAGGCGAGCGAAGACGTCGAGCATGCGCTCGAATGCTTTGGCCGAAACCTCGGCATCGCCTTCCAGCTGAGCGATGACGTGATCGATTATGCGTCTGACGCCGAAACCATGGGCAAGGGCGTCGGCGACGATTTTCGCGACGGCAAGATGACTTTGCCAGTGATCCTTGCTTATGCGCGCGGCAATGACGTCGAACGTGCGTTTTGGCGTTCCGCAATTCACGGCGAGCGCGTGTCCGACGACGATCTTGCGCATGCAATCGGCTTGCTGAAATCGACCGACGCGCTCTCCGACACCGTCGAACGCGCGCGCCACTACGGTCGCCGCGCCGTCGACGCACTAGGGATGTTCCCGGCGAGCAAGGCAAAGTCGGCCCTGATCGACGCTGCGGATTTCGCTGTCGCGCGCGCATTCTAAATTTCTCGAGCGCTCGACGCGAACGCCAGGCGCTAGAGGCGCGGACATGAACTTACCGATCGACGCGGTGCTTCCGGATCTGCTGGCGGCGCTCCGCGACAATTCCCGAGCGTTGTTGAGCGCTCCGCCGGGCGCGGGCAAGACGACCCGCGTCGCGCCCGCCCTGCTTGGCGAAGATTGGTGCAAGGGACAGGTGCTGCTGCTGGTTCCGCGGCGCCTCGCTGCACGCGCGGCTGCCGAGTTCATGGCCTCGGAACTCGACGAAAGGCCGGGGCAGACGATCGGCTATGCGACCCGGCTCGACACCAAGGTCGGGGAAATACCCTCGTCATCGCGATGACCCACGGGGTGTTCCTGGCGCGCATCGAAGCCGACCCCGAGCTCGCGGGCGTTTCAGCGGTGCTGTTCGATGAAGTTCATGAGCGCAGCCTCGACAATGACCTGGCACTTGCGCTGGCGCTCGATTTCGGCGGACGCCTTGCGCCCCGACCTGCGGCTTGTGGCGATGTCGGCGACGCTCAATTCCGAGCGATTCCCGGGCACTCCTCGGCAATCCGCAGACGATCGAGAGTGAAGGAAAGAGCTTTCCACTGGCCATCCACTATGCAGGCCGTGATCCTGGCACCAAAATCGAGCCGCAGGTGGCGTCCGCAATTCGAAGCGCTCTTCGCGAGCACGAAGGATCGCTCCTCGCCTTCCTTCCCGGCGTTGCCGAGATAGAGCGGACGGCCGAAGCGCTCGGCGCGCTTCCAGCTGACGTCGTGCTCCACAAGCTCCACGGCGGCATCGAGCCGACCGCGCAGCGCTTGGCACTTGCTGCCCCGCCTTTGGGCAAACGCAAGCTCGTCCTTGCCACCAGCATCGCGGAGACCAGCGTGACGCTGGAGGATGTTCGGGTCGTGGTCGACAGCGGGCTTGCGCGGCGGCCGCGTTACGATCGCGGAGCGGGCCTCACGCGGCTGGTCACCGAGCGAGCGAGCCGAGCTGCCGTCACGCAGCGCGCCGGTCGTGCTGCGCGCCAGGCTGCAGGTATCGCGATACGCCTATGGGAAGAAGCGGCAATGGCATCGCTGCCCGCGAGCGACCCGCCCGAAATCCTCGAGGCCGACCTCTCCAGCTTGATCTCTCAGCTGCCTTATGTGGGGCGAAGCCGATCCTCGCGGCCTCCCCTTCCTCGAGCCACCACCGGAGGCCGCAATCGACGAGGCCCGAAAGCGCCTGTCGGCCCTCGGCGCGATCGATCCTGGCGGTCGCGTCACCAACCACGGACGAGCGATTGCATCGCTTCCTCTGGAACCGCGCCTCGCGCACATGCTGATCGAGGCGCGCGAGCGGGGCTTTGCCCCCGCTGCCGCAGACGTTGCTGCGCTCATCACCGAGCGCGGTCTGGGCGGCAACGATCCCGACCTCGAATTACGATGGCGAAGGTGGACGTGCTGACCGCTCGCCACGGGCCCGAGCTGCGCGCCAGATGGCGCAGAGCTGGAGTCGGCGAGTCGGGGCGCCTCACAAGCTCCCCTTGGAGAAGAACTCGGCAAATCGCTCGCACTAGCCTTTCCTGACCGGGTTTCCCGCCGCCGCGATTCATCTGGCGAAGCCTGGCAGTCGGTCGGCGGCCGCGGTTTCCGGCTCGACCCGACGTCGCCACTTGCGCAAAGCGAGTGGCTTGCTGTCGGTGAGGTTGCCGGCCGTGCGTCGGGAGCGCGGATCCTCTCCGCCGCTGCGATCAGCGAACGCGACCTGATCGATCTCTTTGGTGACCGGATCGAAATTCGGCACGACGGCCAATTCGATCCCGCGACCGGATCGATAACTCCAACCCGAAGCCGCCGGCTTGGCGCAATCCGTCTCTCGAGCGGGCCCGACCCGATGCCCGACGACGAGGCGATTGCGCAGGTGCTGCTCGAAGGCGTTCGCGAGCATGGTCTAGATTTGCTGCCGTGGGACGAAGGCGGCCGTCAGCTGCGGCATCGAGCGGGTCTCGCGAACCGCCTCGATGCCAACGTCCCGACGCTCGACGACGACTTTCTTGCCGAACGCTCCGACGAATGGCTGAGGCCGCTTTTCGCCGGCAAGCGCCGCCTCGGCGATGTATCCCCCGCTTCGCTTCGATCGGCCCTCGAGCAGCTGCTCGGCTATGCCGCCCTTCGAAACCTCGACCGGATCGCTCCCCATGAATTCGTGAGCCCCGCCGGGAGCCGTCACACGATCGATTATTCCGCGGAAGGTGGCCCTACGGTCGAGGTTCGGGCGCAGGCGCTGTTCGGCCTCGCAAGCCACCCGACGATCGGCAATGGTCGGCTGCCGCTGGTGCTGGCGATCACTTCCCCCGCCGGACGGCCGATCCAGACGACCAAGGACCTGCCAGGGTTCTGGGCAGGCAGCTGGCGCGACGTCGTCAAGGACATGCGCGGACGCTATCCCAAGCATCCGTGGCCCGACGACCCCGCGTCAGCGCAGCCGACGCTGAGGACAAAACGCGCGTCGTGACGTCTATTTCGTAACAGGCACCATCAAATGCTCGTACGGCGTTCCGGACCACATCACATAGGGTCCCGACGTATCGGGGCTGGGGGTGTGCGGATAGGCCGCCAGGAGTTCCTTGGATCCGACGATCATCACGTGCGGACCGGTCTTGATCCAGTTGTTCTGCGACGACGGCTGTTTGGCGTAAGGATCAGTGTTGCTGGCGTCGGTTCCGCCTTCGAGCATGTACATCAGTCCGACAGCGCCGGCGGGCGGAGTTTTGTGGTGAACCCAGGCATCCGCCCATTTGCCGGCATTGGCATCGAAGCACATCGGATCGGGCCCCGGCGTGTCGGGCGCGTCCGGCATGCAGGTCCAGACGCCGCGGCCGGGCCGGAGCACCTTCATCGTGCCGTCGGGCTGAGGCTCGACGATCGCGGCAGCCTTGGCGATCGATGCTGGAGCCGCAGACTCGGCGCTCTGGATCGGATCGTTCGACGCCGGCGTGCTGGCGGTCGAGCCATTGTCGGGTGAAGCGGCTTTCTGGTCGATGGAAGCACCTTTGTTGCAAGCCGTAAACGCAAGCATGGCCGCGCCGACAAGCAGCGAACGGGATAATGTCGATGTCATGGGCCCCTCTCCTACATTTCAGGAAGGACGCGCGCTTTATCACAATCCAGCGCCAGCGAACATCGATCGGCTTGAGCTTGATTTGGACCGAAGTCTTTGCCACCTCGCGGAGGATGACCATTGCCCGAATCCTCGAGCAGGAACGCAAGACAACCCAGTCCGGCAAGGCCAACGCCGGTAAATGGATCCTGGAGTTCGAGCGGCAGCAACCGCTGCGACCCGATCCGCTCACCGGCTGGAATGGATCAGGCGACACCGACACGCAGGTGCGGATCGCGTTTGCAACCAAGGAAACCGCAATCGCCTATTGCGACAGGCATGAGCTCGCCTACCACATCGTCCCTGCCGCTCCGGTGCAGCTCAAGATCCAGGCCTACGCCGACAATTTTCGTTGAGTTTGCGCCGCAGCGGCGCCGCCCAACCGTTCGTCAAAGCCCGGGCTCCCGAGCTCCTCCTCAATCGGGGCCGCTCATCGATTCGGCATCGGCGTCCTGCGCAGCATCGGTTGCCTCTGCGGCCATCATCGGTCCGGTCCTGATCAGCGACGTATAATTCTCGATCATCGAGCGGCAGGTCGCGAGACCTGCCGTCAAACGTTCGCTGACTTCGTCCAAATTGTCTTCGGCGAGAAATTCTGATGGGACACGGGGGGGGGCAAGCCTCGATCGCATGGGTTCGTTGAGGAGTGTCGGAAAACGAGTTTAATCACTCCAGGTTTCTCGGCTCGTCCTATCCATCCCCCCAACCGCAGAAAACGATGACTTAAGCCGCGGCCGAAGTCGCGCCGCAGGCGCGGGACATTGCGGTCTCAAGCTGGCTTGGCGTGAAGGGCTTTTGCAGGACCTCCACTCCTTCGGGCCGGTCATTGATCGCTTCAGCCTCGGCATAACCGGTGATGATGAGCGCAGGGACGCCGGGACAATGGTCACGCGCCTGGCGAAGGAAATCGGTGCCCGACAAATTCGGCATCGCATAATCGCTGATCATCAGATCGTAGCGGCAGTCGCCGCCCTCGAGTTTGGCGAGCGCTTCAGTCCCGTTCGAAGATTCGACGATCTCATGACCCAAGTCCGAAAGCACCGCTGCTGTGGTGCTTCGAACCTCCGAATGATCGTCGACGAGGAGGATTCGCAATCCTTTCGGCGCGGCCGCGTAATCTTCCTTCGAAATCGCTTTTTCACGGGGCGCTACTCCAAGAGGCGCCCTCGGGAGCCAGAGTTCAACCGTGGTGCCGACCCCGACGTCACTGTTCAGACGGAAGGCGCCGTCCGATTGCTTGGCAAATCCGTAGACCATACTGAGACCAAGCCCGCTCCCCTTGCCCGGCTCCTTGGTCGTGAAGAAGGGCTCCATCACTTTCTCGAGCTTGTCGGGAGCGATCCCGGTGCCGGTGTCGCCAACCGAAAGGAGAACATAGTCGCCAGCAGCCAAGCCGGCCCAATTTTCGTCCTCCAGCTCGCGGTTCTCAATCGTGATGGTGACAGTGCCCCCGGCGGGCATTGCATCGCGCGCGTTGATGATGAGATTGACCAACGCAAGCTCCAGCTGCGCCTGGTCGGCGAACGCATTCCATGACTTGTCGCTGGACTGCCACTCGATGTTGACGAGGCCGCCAAGAGTGTGGGTCAAAAGGTCCCAGACCGTCTCGCGAAGCCGTTCGAGGTCGATCGCCTGGGGCTCGAGCTTCTGCCGCCGGGCGAAAGCCAGCAAGCGACGAACCAGCTCGCTCCCTTGCTCCGCCGCCCGCTTGGTCATGGCAAGGATCCGGCGCTGTTCCTCGTCGAGCTCAGCGCGTTTGTCGATCAGGCCAAGGCCGCCGATCACGGCTGCGAGAAGGTTATTGAAGTCGTGAGCGATGCCGCCGGTAAGCTTGCCGATCGCATCCATCTTCTGCGCCTGGATCAGCTGGTTTTCGAGCGAGCGCTGTTCGGAAATATCGGTGAGCGTGCCCGCGAACTCGACCGGCCGGCCGTCCGCGTCCTTCAGCAGCACTGCCTGATCAAGGAGATGCTTGTAGCTTCCATCGGCGCACTTGCCAGCGATACTCGACCGATAGGCGCCCCGTTTTTCGCCGCGCTTCCAGTGAGGCAAGAACCCGGTTGCGGTCATCTGGGTGAAGCCTTTCGGCCCAGATTTCCGGATGGTTCGCGATCGCTTCATGGGTGAACCCGGTGACCGCCTCGAGATCGCCGCTGACATAGTCTGGCCACCGCGGCGAGCGGTCGTGCGGCTCGAGGTAAAGCACCATGGGAAGCGATCCTATGATCACGGCCTGGCGCTGCTCGGCGCGGCGCAGCTCCTGCTCCGCGCGCAAGCGGTCGGCGTTCGCGCGAAGGGTCGCGTCGAGAAGCGCCTGCTCCAGGCGAGCCTTTCGCTCGACCTCCTTGGACTTCTCGAACAGGTCGACGAACACCGCGACCTTGGAGCGCAAAATGATCGGGTCAACTGGCTTGAACACATAGTCGACAGCGCCCATCGCGTATCCACGAAGCTGGTGCTCGGTCTCCTTGTTCACTGCGGACAGGAAGACAATCGGTATGCCCTTGGTCTGGTCGCGGCTGCGGATGATCTGAGCGGTCTCATAACCGTCCATCCCGGGCATGTAGACGTCGAGCAGGATGACCGCGAACTCGCCTTTCAGGAGATGGCGAAGCGCTTCCTCGCCCGAGCGGGCCGAGACCACCTCTCCAAGGTCCTCGAGGATGCTGGATACTGCGAGCAGGTTCCGCTCATCGTCGTCGACCAGCAGCACGCGCGCTTCATCCGGCCGGTCGCCGGAACGATCGTGCTCGCTTGAGCGCGCGTGCGCGCGACGGTCTGCGGAAGAAGCGCCCACGTCCCTACTCCGCGGCCTCCAGCGGGACGGCCTGCGGCCCGCAAGCGCTGGATTCGTTCGACCGCGCGACCCAGACCCGAAGCAAAGCGAGAAGCAGCTCGATATCGACCGGCTTGGCGATATAGTCCGAGGCGCCCCGCATCGAGGCACTTCTGGCGGTCACCCTTCATCGCCTTCGCGGTGACCGCGATCAGCGGAAGATCGGCAAGCTCCGGGCGCTTGCGGATCTGCTGCATCGTCTCATATCCGTCCATGTCGGGCATCATGATGTCGATAAGCGCGACATCGACGCCCGGTGTCTGCTCAAGAATCAGAATTCCATCCTTTCCCCGCTCGGCGTGGAGAACTTCCACATCGTGGCTTTCAAGAACGCTCGTCAGCGAGAAGATGTTGCGGATGTCGTCGTCGACGATCAGCACCTTGGCGCCTGCGAGCTCTTCGATCTGCCGCTGTGAGGACGGCTTCGCCTTGCGTCGCGGCTTCTTTTCAGTGGCATGGTCGCGAAGGCCGATGAACGCCCGGACGAGCTCGTCCCGCTCCGCCGGCTTCTCGGTGACTCCGAGCGCGCCCATTCCCATCGCCGACTGGGTCCGGTCGGCGCCTGAGATGACGTGGATCGGAACATGGCTCGTCTGCGGATCGTGCTTAAGGAGATCGAGCAGGACGAAGCCATCGATGTCGGCAAGACCAAGGTCGAGCGTGATCGCGGCCGGTTCGAGCTTGCGCGCCATGGCGAGCGTGCCGGCGCCGGCAATCGACACGACCCCCTTCAAACCGGCCTCGTGGGCGGCGTCGAGAAGGATTGCTGCGAAGGTCGGATCGTCCTCGACAATGAGGACGAACGGGTCCTTGCCGAGCTCGTCGCGATCATCGTTGACTTCGAACCCCGCCGGAAGCGCAGACGGGATCACGGCCCCGCTATTGTCATAGCGCGCGCTCGTTCCCTGGAACCGCGGCGCCGTGCTCGACGGCGGCCTCGAGCGGCACGTAGAGAGCTGAAGGTCGAGCCTTCGCCGGGCCTGGAGCGAACCTGCAGCTCGCCGCCGAGCAGGCGAGCGATCTCGCGGCTGATTGAAAGACCAAGGCCAGTGCCGCCATATTTCCGGCTGGTGGTCCCGTCAGCCTGCTGGAACGCCTCGAAGATCAGCTTCTGCTTCTCCTTCGGAATGCCGATACCGGTATCTGTAACCGCAATCTCAATTGCGCGGTTTGCGCCGTGAAGCGCAGGATGGTTCGGGCTCCAGCCGCTCGTCGCGCAGCGTACGGCAAGCGTGACGCTGCCTTTGGTCGTGAACTTGAACGCGTTCGAGAGGAGATTGAGAACGACCTGCTGAAGCCTCTTCTCATCGGTGCGGATGGTCTGGGGAAGCTCGCCGTCAAACTCGACGAGAAAATCCAGGCCCTTGTCTGAAGCGAGCTGGCGGAAGGTGCGCTCCATATGCTGCTTCAAGTTGCGCATCGGCATTTCGCCGACCTCGATCGACACCGTTCCAGATTCGATCTTCGAGAGATCGAGGATGTCGTTGATGAGATTCAAAAGATCCGAGCCCGCAGAATTGATCGTGCGCGCGAACTCGACCTGCTTCTCGTTGAGGTTGCCCTGCGTATTGTCCGACAGGAGCTTCGACAGGATGAGGAGCGAGTTGAGCGGCGTTCGCAGCTCGTGGCTCATGTTCGCGAGGAACTCGGACTTGTATTTGGACGTCAGCGCAAGCTGCTCGGCTTTTTCCTCGACGGCTCGGCGCGCCATCTCGATCTCGATGTTCTTGGCTTCGACCTGCTTCTTCTCATTCTCGAGAAGCTGGGCCTTTTCCTGAAGTTCCCCGTTGGTCGCGTGAAGCTCCTCCTGCTTTCGCGTAAGCTCGGTCTGCCGCGCCTGGAGCTCCTGGGTTAGAAGTTGAGATTGCTCGAGGAGGCCCTCGGTTCTCATGGTCGCAGCAATCGTGTTGAGGACGATTCCGACCGATTCCATCAGCTGGTCGAGGAAGCTCTGATGGGTCTCGTTGAACTCGTTGAACGAGGCGAGCTCGATCACCGCCTTAACCTCGTCCTCGAACAAAGCGGGGAGAATATTGACATTGGCCGGGGCTGAATGACCAAGGCCCGATCCGATCCGGATGAAATCGGGCGGAACGTCCTTTAGAAGGATCGGCCGTCGATCCGCGGCCGCCTGGCCGACGAGACCCTCGCGCAGGTGGAATTCGTGCTTTAGATTTTCGGCATTTTCCGCGCCATAGCTTGCGACGAGCTCGAGCTTGGTCTCTTCCTCCTCGCGCTTGGTGACGTAGAAAACTCCATATTGCGCGTTCACCAGCGGCGCGAGCTCAGACATGATGAGGTTCGAGACGGTCGCAAGGTCGCGCTCACCCTGAAGCATCCGGCTGAACCGGGCGAGATTGGTCTTGAGCCAATCCTGCTCCGCATTCTTGAGCGTCTGCTCCTTCAAGTTCGAGATCATCTCGTTGATCGTGTCCTTGAGCGCAGCGATCTCGCCCGAAGCCTCGACGGCGATCGATCGAGTAAGGTCGCCCTTGGTCACGGCGATGGCAACTTCGGCGATCGAGCGTACCTGGTTGGTCAGATTGGCGGCGAGCCGGTTCACGTTGTCGGTGAGGTCGCGCCACAGGCCTGCCGCGCCAGGTACCCGGGCCTGACCTCCAAGCTTGCCCTCGATGCCAACTTCGCGGGCCATGTTGGTGACCTGGTCGCCGAAGGTCGAAAGCGTATCGATCATGAAGTTGATCGTGTCAGCGAGAGCGGCGATCTCGCCCTTCGCATCGAAGGTTAGCTTCCGGTTGAGGTTGCCCTGCGCAACCGCGGTCACGACCTCGGCGATGCCGCGCACCTGGTTGGTGAGGTTCGTCGCCATGAGGTTGACGTTGTCGGTGAGATCCTTCCAGGTTCCGCCAACGCCGGGGACGGCCGCCTGGCCGCCGAGCTTTCCTTCGGTCCCGACCTCGCGCGCCACGCGAGTCACTTCGGACGCGAACGCATTCAGCTGGTCGACCATGGTGTTGATCGTGTTCTTGAGCGCGAGGATCTCGCCTTTGACATCGACGGTGATCTTCTTCGAAAGATCGCCCTTGCGCGACGGCCGTCGTAACGTCGGCGATGTTGCGCACCTGGCCGGTCAGGTTCTCGGCCATCGAGTTCACATTATCGGTGAGGTCCTTCCAGGTCCCGGCAACGCCGCGGACCTGCGCCTGGCCGCCGAGCTTCCCTTCAGTTCCGACTTCGCGCGCAACCCGGGTCACCTCGGATGCGAAAGAATTGAGCCGATCGACCATCGTGTTGATGGTGTTCTTCAATTCGAGGATCTCGCCTTTGACGTCGACGGTGATTTTCTTGGAAAGGTCGCCGAGCGCCACCGCGGTCGTCACCTCCGCGATATTGCGCACTTGGCCAGTCAGGTTCGCGGCCATGGCGTTCACATTGTCCGTCAAATCCTTCCACGTCCCGCCGACACCCGGCACTTGCGCCTGGCCGCCGAGCTTTCCTTCGGTGCCGACCTCGCGAGCGACGCGCGTCACCTCGGAAGCGAAGGCATTCAGCTGATCCACCATCGTGTTGATGGTGTCCTTCAATTCCAGGATCTCGCCTTTGACGTCGACCGTGATCTTCTTTGAGAGATCGCCCTTGGCGACGGCGGTCGTCACCTCGGCGATGTTGCGTACCTGGCCGGTCAAGTTGCCGGCCATGAGGTTCACACTGTCTGTCAGATCAGCCCAGGTGCCAGCGACGCCTTCGACCTGCGCCTGGCCGCCGAGCTTTCCTTCCGATCCGACCTCGCGGGCGACGCGGGTCACCTCAGACGCAAACGAGTTTAATTGGTCGACCATCACGTTGATGGTGTTCTTAAGCTCGAGGATCTCGCCCTTGACGTCGACCGTGATCTTCTTCGACAAGTCGCCGCGGGCGACCGCGGTGGTCACTTCGGCAATGTTGCGGACCTGGCCGGTCAAGTTGGTCGCCATGGCGTTGACGTTGTCGGTCAAGTCGGCCCAGGTGCCGGCGACGCCTTCGACCTGCGCCTGGCCACCGAGCTTTCCTTCCGAGCCCACCTCGCGAGCGACACGAGTCACCTCGGACGCGAACGAATTCAACTGGTCCACCATCACATTGATGGTGTCCTTCAATTCGAGAATCTCGCCTTTGACGTCGACGGTGATCTTCTTGGAAAGATCGCCCCGCGCGATCGCTGTCGTCACCTCGGCGATGTTGCGCACCTGTCCGGTGAGATTGTTTGCAAGCTGGTTGACGTTGTCGGTGAGGTCGGCCCAGGTTCCCGCAACGCCCGGGACCTGTGCCTGGCCGCCGAGCTTTCCCTCGGTTCCGACTTCGCGCGCAACGCGCGTCACCTCGGATGCGAAGCCGTTCAGCTGATCGACCATCGTGTTGATGGTGTTCTTCAATTCGAGGATCTCGCCTTTGACATCGACGGTGATCTTCTTGGAAAGATCGCCCTTGGCGACCGCGGTCGTCACCTCGGCGATGTTGCGAACCTGGCCGGTCAGATTCTCGGCCATCAAGTTCACATTGTCGGTCAGATCCTTCCACGTCCCGGCGACGCCTTCGACACGCGCCTGGCCGCCGAGCTTTCCTTCGGTACCGACCTCGCGAGCGACGCGAGTCACCTCGGAAGCGAAGCCGTTCAGCTGGTCGACCATCGTGTTGATGGTAATCTTGAGCTCGAGGATCTCGCCCTTCACCTCGACGGTGATCTTCTTGGAAAGATCGCCTCGGGCCACCGCGGTCGTCACCTCGGCGATGTTGCGGACCTGACCGGTCAAGTTCGTCGCCATTGCGTTGACGTTATCCGTGAGGTCCTTCCAGGTGCCGGCGACACCTTTGACCTTGGCCTGTCCGCCAAGCTTGCCCTCGGTGCCGACCTCGCGAGCGACTCGGGTCACCTCGGAAGCGAAACCGTTCAGCTGGTCGACCATCGTATTGACGACCTTGCCGATGCGCAGGAATTCACCGCGAAGCGGGCGGCCGTCGATCTCGACCGTCATGGATTGCGAGAGGTCGCCTTGGGCGACGGCGCCGATGACCCGTGAGACTTCAGCGGTCGGCTGGACCATGTCCTCGATGAGCTCGTTCATCGAGCGGATCGCCGCTTTCCCATCCGCCGCGCGCATTTTTGATGCGCCCGCGCTGGCTGATCTTGCCTTCCTTGCCGACGACCCTCGAGAGCCGCTCGAATTCCTCGGCCATCTCCTCGTTGAGCGAGACGACTTCGTTGAAAAGGGTAGCAATCTCGCCATCGGCGCCGTCGACTTCTTCTGGAAGGCGGACGCTGAAGTCGCCGCGCCGAAGCGCCCTAAGCGCGCTTGCCAGCTGACGGCGATCGATGAAGTCGCGGGGGGCCTGGATATTCAACTCAACTCTCCGTGTGGCTCTTCTCCCCACCCCAGGTTGCACCAAGGCGGCCCCCCGGCCGCCCTATGGACTGCACAATAATCACAAATTTGGGTTTCCGCTTTCTAAATATTCGCGTTGATATTCGGATGGTCGCAAGGTTGCGCCGGTCGGCCGGGTGGCTCGAAGTGTAGAGTTCTGAAATTTCTGGTGACTTGGGTGCCGGTGACGAACCCCAACCAAGATCTTCTTCGTTCATCGCGTCGAGCTTCCGTTCCGTCTGGTCGCCCTCAAGGGAAGCTGGTCTTCCCGCCAATCAGCACAGCAATCGTGACGCTTGGCAAACAAATCCCGTGCGGCGGATTCATCGAAGGTCGGTAGACCACCGGCGATGAGCCAAGGAGACGATAGACCGCACCAAGCCGTGCGTAGCGTTCGTGGCGGCGAAGTCCGTGGGTCATGCGATCGTGGATGAACTTACGGGACGAGGACCGCCGCGCCCTCGATTGTTCCGGCCCGCAGGCGATCGAGCGCGGCATTTGCTTCCGCTAGCGGAAACGGAGTGGTTGCGGTTCTGAGCGCGATGCGCTCGGCGAGCGTCAGGAACGCGCGCCCATCGGCGCGCGTCAGATTGGCAACCGAGACGATCGCCCGCTCGCCCCATAGCAGCTCGTAGGGAAAGGCCGGGATATCGCTCATGTGGATCCCAGCGCAGACAATGCGCCCGCCCTTGAGGACGTGCCGCAACGCTTGCGGGACTAGCGCGCCTACCGGCGCGAAAATGATCGCGGCCGCCATTGGCTCGGGCGGAGCTTGGTCCGAGCTCCCGGCCCAGGCGCATCCAAGCGAACGCGCAAACGCCTGTCCGCCTTCGTCGCCCTCGCGGGTGAAGGCGAAGACCTGCCGCCCCTCGAAGGCTGCAACCTGTGCGATGATGTGGGCGGCAGCACCGAGCCCGTAAAGTCCAAGCGGGCTGCCCTCGCCGGCGGCGTTGAGCGAACGATAGCCGATCAACCCAGCACAAAGCAGCGGCGCCGCCTCGACATCCGCGAAGGAGCCGGGAAGGTGCAGGCAGAAGCGGGCATCGGCGAGCAATGGCTAGCAAAGCCGCCATCCCGCGTGAATCCGGTGAATACCGGGTTGTCGCACGAGATTCTCTCGGCCCGATCGGCAGTAGCGGCAGACGCCGCACGTCCCACCGAGCCAGGGAATGCCAACCCTGTCACCAACCCCTATGCCTTCGACCGTTTCGCCAAGTGCGATCACCGATCCCACGATCTCATGGCCGGGGACGATCGGCAGGGGCCCGTGAAGATCGCCGTCGACGACATGAAGGTCGGTGCGGCAGACGCCGCAGGCGTGGACCTCGATGAGTATGTCGTGTCCGCAAGGGTCACGGATCAGACGATCATCGGGCCGAAGCGCGCTTCCGGCACAATCGAGCTGCATCACACGCATTCGATTTTGTGGAGCCGGTCGCGCCGTGCCCGTCGGCTCAGTCACGACAGCGTCCTCGGTGGGCCCCTCGCGGGGCAAGCCAGAGCATGCGCGTCAAGCGATAGCCGGCGCTATCAGGACCGCGACTTGGTAAGAATCGTGAGCTCGGCATCGCGCTCGTGCGCGCGAGGAGCAAAGCCCTGTTCGCGCTCGAGCGCGAGAGCGCCCCGGTTCGAGCTCGATTCGACGCATTCGGCGAGCTTGTAGCCATGCGAGCGCGCATAATCGCACGCCTTGCGGAGCATGTCCCATCCGATGCCGTGGTTTTTGAGGTCTGACCTGACAAGGACCGCGACTTCGGCGGCATCGTCAGCATCGCCGCGAGCGATCATCGCGGTTGCAGCGATCGACCCATCACGCTCGTCGAATGCGATCAAATCTTCCCTCGAGCAATGGTCGACGTCGGCAAGCACGCGGGCGAGGATATCGGACGGTTTGACCGCCGCGAGGAAGCGGAAGCCGGAGATCGTCCGGGCTCGCCGCCTTGAGCAGTTCGAGGATCGCCCCGCGATCGTCGTGGCGGGCCGGGCGAACCTCGAGCGGGATGCCGCCGCGGGTCGTGATCTGCGCAGCCGGATCTGAATGCTTGAGCATTTTTGGCCTCATTTCATTGCTTGAGCTCACGGTCGCGTTCAACTGTGCTGGTCGAGCGCGGAGGGTCCGTGCGTATCGCGCTCCCATTGCGGCGCGGTTTCGAACGTCATCCAGTTCCAAACGAACGCAAACAGGAGTCCGAAGACCGCGCCGATGGCGAACGTCAGGACGACCAGCGAGACCGCCGTCGCAATCGAAAAAGGCGCCAGCGCATAATTGATGGTGAGGAAGTGAAGCTGGAGGATGAAGTCGAGGACGGGCTTTGCCCATCCGATTCCCACCAGTGCTACCCAGCAGAAGTGCCAGAGGCCCGTGACCGTCCCGACGGCGAGTGCTGTTTTGGTCGGATTGATATGCCGCATTTTGAGGGCCTCCTTTGGCGCTCAATGCGCCATGACGAGAGAGAGATCGCATGCCTGAAGAAGTGCGCGGGTGACGCCGCCGAACAGGAACTCGCCGGCGCGGCTATGGCTGTAGCCGCCCATGACGACATATTCGGACCTCGCCTGGCTTGCGTAATCGACGAGATCCTCGGCGACGCCTGCCTTGGGCAGGTGCGTGTCGAGCTCGGCATGAACGTCGTGGCGTGATAGATATTCGAGCAGTCGCTCGTCGCTCAGCGAAAGGTCCTTATCCTCGGTGTAGCGGACCACTTTCACGTCCGAGGCCATCTTCAAAAGGCCGATCGCCGATCGCACGGCATTGGCCGCTTCGACGCTTCCATTCCACGCGATCACGGCCTTACCGAAAGGATCGAACGTCTTGCGGCCGTCGCCGGGAATGCAAACGGGCGTTCGAGAGCTGCAGATCAATGCGCCAAGAAGGCCAGGCCCGGTCCGGCTGAATTCGTGCCAGTGGGGCCAGCGTCCCATCACGACCAAGTCAGCGAGGGCGGCGTGCTGGAGCATTTCGGCGAGAAGTACCGAGGTGGTCAGCTCATAATTCCAGCTAACGTCTTCGAACTTGAGATGCTGCTCGAGCCGCTCGCGGATTTTCCCCGCCTCTTCCTCGAGCGCCTCGACAATTTCGCCGCTGATGAAGACCCCGCCATAAACGTCCGTCGTGGTATAGGCCTGGACAGGGACCACGTGCAGCAGCTGAACATGGGCCGAGCATGCTCGCGCGAGCGACAGCGCCGCCTGGAAACGCAAGTCGAGCTCGCTGTCATCATGGACCGCGAACAAGATCGACTTGATCGCCCCGCCAGCGAACTCAGGTGGCCGGATCGCCGGTGCTGGCCGTGATTCCATCACGAGATTGTCTGCGCTCATCGCTCGCTCCTTTTTAAAGAATGGCGCGCATTGATCGCGCTCACTGCAGCGGGGCGACATCAGGAATTCCACGTAAGCGCTGGCGCCCCGGATGTGACGCCCCGGTTCTAAGGACATTACCGTAATGCACGCACGCTCCTCGATGTGCGAATTCCAAGACCGCACAATCGAAACAGGAGCAGCAGCCACCGATGAAAGTCAGCGACATCATGAGCCCCATCGTCAATTCCATCGATGCCCGGGCAATGATCGCGTGTGCGGCGCGGCGAATAGCCGATGACGACATCGGCGCCTTTCCCGCCTTAAGCGAAGGCAAGCTCGCCGGGATCGTCACCGACCGCGACATTGCCCTCAGGTGCGTCGCGGAGCGCATTCCGGCAAGCGCGTCGCAGCAACGCTCGCCGATATTTGCGAGCCGCACTGGCAGCACTGCCAGGCGGCGCTCTGCGCCTGACAGCGACTTAGCAAAGGAGGAGTAACGATGAAAACGTTAGGAATGAGGACCGACACCCAGATCCAGACTGATGTGTTTGACGAGCTCAAATGGGAGCCCGGCATCGATCATGAGCAGATCGGCATTTCGGTCGCGAACGGAGTCGTGTCACTGACCGGCACCGTCAAGAGTTACGCTGAAAAGCTCCTCGCCGAAAAGACGGTGCGCCGGATCAAGGGCGTGCGCGCTATCGCCGAAGAGCTCCAGGTCCACTACGACTTTGAGCCCAAGCGGAGCGACCCCGAGATCGCCAAAAGGGTTGCCGATATCCTTGAGTGGGATCCGCTCATTCCCCGCAACCAAATCGAGGTCACCGTCGAGAAGGGCGCGGTCAAGCTGGTCGGCAAGGTTGACTGGAATTATCAACGCGACCTTGCGGTCGAGGATGCCGCCAAGATCACCGGCGTCACCCGGATCGACAACCGGCTCGAGGTTGCACCGCCAGTCACGACATCGGACATCCGGCACCAATCGAGCAGGCGTTCGAGCGCCAGTCCGAACTCGAGGCCGAACGAATTTCGGTCGAGGCGCACGGCGGGAAGGTCACGCTGACTGGCTCAGTCAGCAGTTGGAACAAGCGCAACGCGGCCGAACGCGCGGCCTGGGCGGCGCCCGGAGTCACCCAGATCGAGGACAAGCTCGTCGTCGCGTGACGATGCCGGTTGTGCGGTGGCGCTCCATTCGGCGTCACCGCCGCCGGATCGCGGCAAGGAGGCAAATATTGGCACGGATCCAGGCAGAACCGAGGGCGGTAAGCATTGGCCCCACAATTCGAGGCCTTCCGATGATCGCGGGGGCGAAGGGACTTGTCATTTTCCCTCATGGAAGTGGAAGCGGACGGTTCAGCCCACGCAACAATCTTGTCGCGCGCCAGCTGGAGGAAAGCGGTCTTGCAACTTTGCTGCTGGCCGTTCTGAGGCCCGCGGAAAATGCTGATCGTCGCAACGTGGTGAGCCCTTGATCACCTTATACGCGGACCCCGGCGGCCGAGCTCGCCTATCCGCTCACTAGTCACTCCGCTTGGTATGAAAGGCCACATGGCGCACCAGAGACTTACCCATGTGGTCTTTGGCTAGCGGCGGCCGACTATCGACGGGGCAATCGAGCACATCGAGTGAATGCGAGTCAGTAACATTCCGTAATGTCGCCAAGGCGTGGTGCCTTCATTGTCCCGGGAATTAAGTGAGGGATGAATGCCATGAAAATTGGAGAAGGCTTGGTCGCGCTCGTTACTGGCGCTAGCTCAGGCATCGGCAGGGCTACGGCCAAAGCTCTCGCGCGCGAAGGCTACACGACGATACTTGCCGATGTGCACGAAGAGCAGGGACGGGCCGCCGCAGCGGAGTGCGAAAGTGAAAGCGCGACCTGCCAGTTCATTCGCTGCGACGTCTCGGATAAATCGAGTGTGCAGAATTTGATCGGCGAGATTGTCGCTCGCTTTGGCAGGCTCGATGCTGCGTTTAACAACGCGGGGATCGAAGGCGCCCTCGGCCCGACCGCCGAGTGCACCACGGAAAACTTCGACCGGATCATCGCCATCAATCTCCGCGGCGTCTTCTTCTGTCTTCGCGAGGAGCTTCGGCAAATGACGAAACAGGAGAGCGGCGGCGCGATCGTGAACTGTTCATCCATTGCGGGCCTTATCGGCTTCGCAGGCATCCCGGCTTATGCGGCATCGAAGCACGGCGTGATTGGCCTCACGAAGAACGCTGCCCTCGAATATGCGAAGGCGAATATCCGCGTGAATGCCGTCTGCCCCGGGGCGATCGACACGCCGATGCTTGACCGATTGATGATGGGCGGTGTGCCGCGCGAGACGATAGTCGCGACCGAGCCCGTCAACCGCCTCGGTACGCCACAGGAAATCGCTTCGGCAGTCGTGTGGCTGTGCAGTAGCAACGCAAGCTTTGTGACTGGCCAAGCAATTGCCGTCGACGGTGGTTGGACTGCCGCTTAGGCACTTCCCCCAAAGCGCTGCAGACCTGGCTTCCTTCAATGCAGCTGGGTAAAACCCCCAAAGTAGCGTCAGCAAATGTCCGCCAAAGTCCACCCCAAAGCTGGTGCGGCCATTCACCTCGTTTGGGACCGCACTTGGCAATCGGCTCGAATTGCTGGCTGCGTCCACTGCGCAACAAGGAGTTCGTCACCATGATCCACGACATCGGACCGCGCCCACAATCCTTCAACCTCGAGCAAGAGACTAGAGACAATCAGAATTACCGGACCGTTGCCTGGAGTGGCCGCTATCTTCAGGTCACATTGATGTCCATTCCGGTGGGTGCCGATATCGGCCTCGAAGCTCATCCCGACACGGATCAGTTCCTGCGGCTCGACGCCGGGAGGGGCCGAGTGCGCATGGGCAAGTCACAGGACGAGTTGACTTTCGACGAGGCGGTAGCAGATGGCTGGTGTGTGCTGGTTCCTGCCGGGACATGGCATAACATTACCAATGTCGGCGACGTGCCAATGCAGGTTTATGCGATCTACGCGCCGGCGCATCACCAGCCGGGGAAGATTCACAAGACCGCGCTGGATGCTGCGTCTGACACCGACGATAGGCCGGCTCCATGGTCCGTGCAGCCTGCGGCCACAGTCGCTGACGACCATGCCTGAGAATTTAAGGTTCCGCCGCGTCGGCGGGACAGGAATCGGCGCGGTGAACTGCTTTGCCGCCGGATCTGAGAAGAAGTCACCCGGGAGAAATCGGCAATTCTGCATCTCGAGAATCAAACTCGGCGAAAGCTGATCAGCGCATCGCGCTCCGCGCCTGCCGTCTGAAGTGCCGAGAATCAACAACGAGGCTGCCCGCTCGGTGGGCGCCTCAAAGCGTCGTTGAGCTCTGAACTACTTGGTCCTACCGTCCGCTTTGGTCGGAAGCCGCCGTTAGCCCGTGACGGCAGGAATGGATGGAGAGCCGGCGTTGGCGCCGCGCCAAATTAACCCGCATTATCGAATTTCCTGACCTCGACGTCGCTTTCATCGAAATCATCGAGCAAGCGGGCATTGATCCCCATCTTGCCGAAATCTTCACCCAGAGACTGCCAATGTGTGCCGCAGCCGCAGACCGGACAGTGGTGAATGCCGATCATTCGATCGCCCCAGACATAGGCTTTCGTCTTACCTGAGATGCGCACCTCGTCCGGCGGGAAATAAGCGACACGCCATGCGAGCCGGCGACAAAGGGAGCAGTTACAGTCTGCAACCCAGATGGGCTTGCTCGGTAGCTCTATCCGCACGTTGCCGCAGTGACAGCTTCCCTGAACGCTCATAGCAACTTGTAACCGCCGGTGCGTCATGTTCGCAATCGGCGGTCCTTCCACCCCTTCACCTAGTCCAGGACTGTATGTTCGGAAGAACTTGCCTGTAGGCGAGGAGTGGTGACGCAGGCGCCATAATGCGCGTGCGCTGAGCGGACATGGTGTTCGACGAAGCTCTTGGTAAGTCCAATGCCCATCATCCTTATTCTCAAGAGGACAAACGTCAATTCTCTTGCGAACGTGTCGTTGTCTATCTTGAGCGCTTCGATCGCACCGATCTCCGAAAGCTTCTCATCGGTGGTGAGTGGACCCCCGCTTGTTGGAAGGGCGCGGAAGCGTCCAAAATCCGCGAGTTCCTTCTCTGCGAGCCGCTGCATGTCAGGTACCATTTCGTACACAATTCGGTACTGCAACATGCGTTCGTGCGGCATGTGGGCCGCTACATCGGCGGTGTTCGCGGCATCGCGCGCAAGCAAATCCCAAGTTCGATTAGGCAACCAGAACTGATCAATCAGCTTCCGACTCTCGACACGATCACCTTGTTCGACCGAGGCTCGGAGCTTGTCCAGGTGCGTCGCGACACAATCATGCAACGCCAGTCGCTCATAGGCTTCCGGGCCATCTCCGGAACTAAGTTCATTGTTCATGTCGGCAACGGCGGCGGCGACCTTGTGCTGCCATTCTATCGATTGAACCGCCGCTTCGGCGCCCAGCGCAATCAGGACGCCGAGCACGATGATCGCCACTTCACCAACGAACTCGCGCCAGCCGTGCAGCGGCTTCGGCAGGTGGAAATGCATGGCCCTCCCCTAAAGTCGGAAGGCTAGCAGACGAGCTCATGTCTGCAACGCATGGAAGCGCCGACTTTGCATTGAAATTGCCTTCATCCTGTCAGCGCGCCTTGCAGGCTCCAGAAATACCACGCCCACATGATGAGCTCGATTGTCACTGCCGTGACTTGAACGCGGCGGTCGTCGAGGAACCCCGAAACGAAAGCCGCCAGGGCCATCGGAATCACGGCGGCGTTCTGGCTGAGCCAGGAACCGCCACTGCTAGTCGCTCCGCTAGCCACCCCAAAATAGGTGTTCGTTACGACTGTAAAGACAGCGAAGGCGCCATAGCCGATCATGTATTTCGGTCCTTCGCAGCGGTGGAACTTTCGCAGGTCCACCTGACCTTCGAGGGGAATCCGGGGACAGGCGATGCGTGCGAGGACGTAGAGGCCGCAGGCGGCGCAAAAGAAGAAAGCGATCGTGTCGGTCGGCCAGCTATTCTGCTTGCGCAAATCCCAAATTCCGAGCCACCAAGCTATCACCGCGAGCAGCACGGTCAGGATCCAGCCGGCGTTGAGCCATGAAAACGTGAGGCGCCGCGATGCAACGACCATGTCCCCGACCGTCGCGAGAATATGCGCGATCGCCATTGCGAATACGAAGGAAAACAGGGTTACGAGATAGTCGAATGCATGCATTGCAGCTGCCCGCCCTTATCAACGAGAGGCTGCGCCATGCGCTACGGGAAGGCAACTCTGCCAGTCGCTCGATGCCTGCAATGAGGGGTCGCTGTCGCTGCACTTGGCAGCGCTGGCTATTGACGACATGAATCAGCGGCAAGTCCACGCGCTCTTGCGCAGCATCCGCATTGGTTGGCTGATGATGTCTGGAGCGGCAGCGGAAAGCTGTCACTCGTGCATCGTGAAATAGGTCACGCACCCATCGCCACCAAGATTGCGCCGAGAGCGATCAACGCAATACCGATTGCGTTCAGGTACAGTCAGACGCTCACCCAGGAAAAGCACGCCGAAGAAAGCTACCAGCACCACACTAAGCTTATCGATCGGCGCAACGCGGGCGGCTTCACCCAGCTTCAATGCCCGGAAATAGCAGAGCCACGATGCGCCAGTGGCGAGACCGGAGAAAACAAGGAATGCAATCGTTCGGCGGCTCAGGGAGGAAAGCGGTTGCCATTGGCCGGTGGCCGACACGATGCCGGCCAAAGCAGCCAAGACTACAACAGTGCGGAAGAAGGTCGCAAAATCCGAGTTCACCTTCTCGATGCCGACTTTCGCGAATATAGCGGTCAGCGCCGCGAACATCGCAGAGAGCAAAGCCCAAAATTGCCACGCGCCGAGGGCTCTCAATCTTGTCCGTCCACGCTGGCTGCGGCGTTCAAGAATGCCGAAATCAAAAGAATACACGCCTTCATTCTCCCGATTGTCCATTCGTCTAACTACGCAAGCGCGTCGAATGTCCTCAATGGGCTGTGGAAACCAGACGAGGGGTTTAGGTGGAACGAGCTCGATGACGCATTGACTCTCTCCGAAGCCTTGGGGCTGTAAAGCAGGTCTCAGTTCCTAACTGCGCGATGGATGGCATTGCGCTGCGACCACGGTCAGTAACCTCCCCTTACCCGAGCCGGAAGATGATCGCGCGCAGGCACCGTTCGGGTCAAGTCATTCGCATGACGAGCGCCGCCGTTCTGCTTCCTACCGGATGTCTGCTTTGGGTCGCGGGATGCCCCGGCGATTTCGGGTGAAAAGCCGGCATCCTTATGCACCGATGACGTTGGGATGCGGCAGGCCCGCATCCCGACAACCGGCGCAATAGACGGCAAGGGCTGCGCTCGCGTCGAGCACGGACTCAACATTACCTTCGCTGTCGAGGTTGAGATTGGCTCCGTGCAGAACAAACGAGACGTCGGTGACTTCTGCATTTGTCTCGGGAAAGTGCAACGTATGCACCGATCCGGCAGGCTCATAGAGATACGATCCGGCGGTATTGATCTCCGGATATTCAAGGTACTTCCAGGACCCCGCCGAGGTGAACGCAAAGATCTCGCCGGTATGCTTGTGCCGCTGGATGGTCCTTCCCGGCTCGCCGCGCACCCGAACAACAAAAAAGCCTGCTTCGATATCGACCTGGATCAGCTGAAAGGTGACGCCTTCTTGATAAGGAACGAATGGCAAGTCGCTTTCACCCCGATGAAGCGCAGGTGGCGGCCCGCCAGTGACGGGAACATCTATAGTGACAGTTTGAGCGACGTCAGTGCTGACGATTGTTGAGGCCACGATTTGCTCCTTTCGATGGGCGGGAGCACTTGCCTGTCTCTCAGCCGCGCTCGGGCCGGTTGCAACGGGAGCGCGATAAGATGCTTTATCACGCGCCGGTCGGTTCCGTCACGATAGGCAGCTTGACGCGGCCCATTACAGAAGGCGACACTTCGACCGAGCCGCCTCGGTCGCTACTGACTAAGTGCTGCGCTTCTGAGATTTGCGTCCAAGTCGGGAACGATGACGCAGTTTCCGTACATCGCCCGAGCTAGGCCACTCCACCAAGCTGTAAGCCCGCCCGGAAGGATCGCGATCTTCCAATAGAGATGGGCGATGAACAACGCCCCGAGCAAGACCCGGAGCAGGAAGGCACCGTAATTCTGCCGGTCGCAGTCCGTCTGCACACGTCGTCCCCGTCAGTCAGACGAAACCTAAGAGCATCGCTGATGTCCGCAATGGGTCGTACCCGAGATGTCCGTTTCGGGTGGTGAAATTCAGACATAGCGTGGACGCTTTGGCCCTACCTGCGAGCCTTTCTTGCCGCATAACGGGCGTCACGCGCCGCTTTTCGCTCGGCTTCGGTAGGGACAGGCGCAGCCGCGTCGGCTTTGGCTTTGGCCTTTGACTGTGCTCTAGCTTCGAGCGTTGCCTTCTTCGCGATCGACTTGTCAGCTTGACGCGCTTCGCGCCGAGTACTGGCAGCTTTGCGCTCAGCGGCCGTCTTTTCGTCCAGCTTGGGCCTGAGGCGAAGCTGCTCCAATGCTCTTTCCTTCGCGATCGCTGCTTGGCCGACACGGTCTTGGTAGGACGGATGCTTAAATGAGGTCATGGTTGCAGAACGAGCCTGCCCCATTTTCGACGCATGATCAAAAAACTATTGCCCTGTGCCGCTCGTCGGTTGAGCGTCAATGTGTGCAACGGCTCGAAGTCGGACGACAACTTTGGTGGTAAGCTGACACGCGATGCCGCAAGACTGCCGGCAGCACTTTGCGGTGGGCCGGGTCTATTCATAGGGCCTGTCCTTCCCCATCGTCGCAGACGGAAGATCGCTCCATGAACAAGGAGGATATCCAATGAAGCAGAACGTCATTTTAGTGATTGCGTCTCTGCTCTCGATCCTCTTGATGACGGTTCATCTGACGGACGACATCGTCCGGGGGATGGAACCAGGAACGCTTTTTGATCTCATTCCGGTGCCAATCCTGGCTTTCTGGCTATTTGGAACGCTGGTGCTGACGGAAAGGCCGTCAGGGTAAGTCATCGTCCTTCTAGGGTCGCTCCTTGGACTGGTCGTTCCGGTCGTCCACATGAAGGGAGCCGGAGTTGGCGGCGCGATCGCGAGGTCGCCCGGCGGCTTCTTCTTCATCTGGACACTTTACGCACTCAGCGTGATGTCGTTCTTCTCCGTGATTCTCGCGGCGCGCGGATTATGGAAGCACTGGCGACGGCGGGCTGCCTAATGTCTGCTTTGGGTCGGTTAGGGCCGGAGTGGGCGGAGAGCTGACATTGGAAATGGTGCCGTTTGCCTTACGACGCAGACTTTTGCGGCGGTCCGCGACGCCCGTTCGCCTGGCGCGAGTTGATCGAGCAAACCTGGTTTGTTGCGCGCGTGTCAATTTTCCCGACCATCATGCTGTCGCTTCCGTACACGGTGCTGATCGTGTTCATGTTCAACATCCTGCTCGTCGAATCACCAGCAACCTGTCGAGGGTGGCAGCGGCGCTGGCCGCGGTGACCCAGTCGGCCCAGTTGTCACGGTGATGGCCGTCGCGAGCGCCGGCGCCACGGCGATGTGCGCGGATCTGGGTGCGCGCACCATCCGCGAGGAGATCGACGCGATGAAGGTGATCGGCGTCGACCCGATCCGGGCCCTGGTGGTGCCGCGAGTCATCGCCGCCACGATCGCGGCTTGCACGCTGTACTCCTTGAACGCCGTGGTCGGACTGGTGGGCGGCTACGTACGTGGTGTTCGTCAGCACGTCACCCCGGGCGGTTCGTCGCGGGGTGACGCTGCTCGTCGGGCTACCTCGAGGTCATCATCTCGCTGATCAAGGCCACCCTGTTCGGCCTGTCAGCCGGCCTGATCGCCTGCTACAAGGGCCTGTCCGCCGGCGGGGGCCAACCGGTGTCGGGAACGCCGTCAACGAAACGGTGGTGTTCAGCTTCATGGCCCTGTTTTTCATCAACGTCGTGATGACCGCCGTCGGCGTGAAGGTGACACAGTGAGCAGCCCGTCGACCCTGTTCCCGCGGTGGACGGCGGGACGCCCAGAGGTTGGTCGGCGCGATACGTGCACGGGCGAGCGGACCGCTTTCTACGGCAGGGCGCTGTCGTGCCACCCCGGATGCGGTGCGGCGCTACCCAGGCGAGCTGCTGCGGGTGATCTCGCTGATGGGACTGGGCGTCGGCGCCCTGGCGATCATCGGCGGCACCGTCGTCGTCATGGGCTTCCTGACGATATCCACCGGTGCGCTGGTCGCCGTCCAGGGCTACGCCACACTGTCCAACGTCGGCGTCGAGGCGATGACCGGTTTCCTGTCGGCGTTCTTCAACGTGCGCATGATCGCCCCGTCGACCGCCGGTGTGCGATGTCGGCCACCATCGGCGCCGGAGCGACCGCCCAGCTCGGCGCAATGCGAATCAACGAGGAGATCGACGCCCTCGAAGTCATGGGTATCCGCTCGATGAGCTATCTGGCGTCGACCCGGATCGTTGCGGGAATCACCGTGGTCATCCCGTTGTACTGCATTGCGGTCATCATGACCTTCTGGGCCGCCCGCGTCCTCACCGTCTACCTATCGGGCAGTCACGCGGCGTGTACGACCACTACTTCTCGACGTTCCTGCAGCCCGCCGACCTGTTCTGGTCGTTCGTCGCCACAATGACGATGGCCGCGGCGGTGATGGTCATCCACACCTACTACGGTTTCACCGCCTCGGGCGGTCCGGCCGGCGTGGGTGAGGCGGTCGGTCGGTGGTACGCGCTTCGATGATTGCGACCGCCTTCGTCGTCTGTACGTTCATGCTGGCGGTGTACGGCCAGTCAGGCAACTTCCACCTCTCGGGATGACGACCGGCCGGATGAGTAAACGCAGCGGGCGCAAGATCGATCCGATCTGGTGGGCCCCGGTGATGCTGATCGTGATCGGTGGCTGGATCGCCGTGGTCGCCACGCTGTATTCGGGAACGTTCACGTCCTACGTGCCGCTCACGCTGCGTCTCGGACAGGGCCGGGCTGGTGATGGAAGACGGCGCCAAGGTGAGGCTGCGCGGCGTGGAGATCGGCCACGTCGACTCCATCGGCACCGACGTCGACGCGGCTCAGCTGCAGCTGAAAATCGACCCCGGCCCGTTCAAATACCTGCCGAGCAACGTCGAGGCGGAGATGCGGGTCCACCACCGCATTCGGCTCGAAGTTCGTCGACCTCATCGTGCCCGCCCAGCCAGCCCCAAACCGCTGGCCCCGGGCGCAGTTCTGCAGTCCGCGCAATGTCACCGTCGAGGCCAACACGGTGTTTGAGAACCTGCAGTCGGTGTTGCGCGCCATCGACCCGGCGAAGCTCAACGCGGTCCTGTCGGCGGTCGCCGACGCGGTCCGCGGCAAGGGCGATCGGATCGGTCAGGCGATCACCGACACGAATAACGTGCTGCTCGCGGTCAATCCGCGGATGCCCACGGTGCAGCGGGACTGGCGGTTGCTCGGTCAGACCGCGCAGGCGTATTCCGCCGCCGCGCAGGACATCCTGTCCGTACTGGACTCGCTGTCCACCACCGCCACCACCATCACCGCCAACCAGAAGGCCTGGATGCGCTGTTGCTGTCGGCGGTCGGGTTCGGCAATCGGGCGTCAACGTCATCGGCGGCAATCAACCCAACCTGGTCCGGTCGCTCGACGTGCTGGAGCCCACCACCGACCTGCTGCTGAAGTATTCGCCCACCTACACCTGCATGTTCCAGGGCGCGCAGTGGTTCCTGGAGCACGGCGGCCGTGATGCGATGGGCGGCAACGGCAAGTCGGTGGTGATGGACGTCGCGCTGCTGCTCGGCGACGACCCGTACCACTACCCGGACAACCTGCCGATCGTCGGCGCCAAGGGCGGACCCGGTGGCAAGCCGAGTTGCGGATCGCTGCCCGATCCCAGCGCGAACTACCCGGTGCGAGCGTTGGTCACCAACACGGGTCGGGACCGGTCTCGACATCCGGCCCAACCCCGGCATCGGCTTCCCGGCCTGGGCCAACTATCTTCCCCGTCACCCGCGCGGTACCCGAACCGCCGAGCATCCGCATACCTCTTCGGCGGGCCTGCGCCGGGACCGATCCGTATCCGGGCGCCCCGCCTACGGGGCGCAGCTGTATGCGCCGGACGGCACCCCGCTGTGGCCCGGCCTGCCGCCGGCGCCACCGCCGATGGCGCCGAAGATCCCGGGCCGAGGCCGGGTTCCGAGCCGTTCGTGGTCCAGGCGCCGGCGCAGATGCAGCCGACCCCGCTACCACCGATTCCGTTGCCGCAGAGGCCGCGCCGTCCCCGTGATCGCCGCCGACCGAAACCCACCGCCATGAGAGGTAACCAGCCATGAGAGGCAGGATCCGCCATGACGCGGTGCGTCTTGCGGTCTTCTTGGCGGTGTGCCTGCTCGGTGTGTTCGGACTGTTCGCGGTCTTCGGGCAGCTGCGCTTCGGGGAAGATCCAAGCCTACAAGAATCCAAGACCTACAAGGCCGAGTTCACCAACGTGACCGGGCTGGAAAACGGTGACTTCGTCCGCATCGCCGGTGTCGAGGTCGGAAAGGTCAAACACAGTGCTCAACGCGGCGACGCGTTGTTGCGTGCTCCGCAGATTACTCGGCATGGCGCTGGGGCGCTGGGCCAACGAGATCCGCACCGGTGCCCGTGCCGGCCATCCGTGGCGGGTCAACTTCTTCGCGGTCACCCGGACGGTGCCCGAACCTCCGGTCTTGCATGGGCCGCTCCGGTGAGGGGGAACCTCCGGGGCACCCTGTCCGGGTCACGCTGTACATCGCCATGTCTTTGGTCTTGACCTTTGCCATGGTGGCGGTCTTTGCTCAGCTGCGCTTCGGGACAGAAGCGATGTACAAGGCACAGTTCGCCAACGTGTCGGGGCTCAAGAACGGCAACTTCGTCCGGATCGCCGGGGTCGAGGTCGGCAAGGTCAAGAAGCCTGATCGTGGACGACGGGACCGCATCGGTGGAGTTCGGCACGGACGACTCCGTGGTACTGACCGAGGGCACTCGGGCGGTCATCCGCTACCAGAACCTCATCGGCGGTCGCTACCTGGCGCTGGAGGAAGGGCCCGGCGGTCCGCGCTGAAGCCGGGCGACACCATTCCGCTGGCTCGGACGTCGCCGGCGCTGGACCTGGACGCACTGATCGGCGGCTTCCGGCCGTTGTTCCAGGCGCTGGATCCCGACCAGGTCAACGCGCTGTCCAGGCCAGCTGATCAAAGCGTTGCAGGGTCAGGGCGGCACGATCAACTCGTTCCTGGCGCAGACCGCGGCGCTGACCAGCACGCTGGCCGACCGGGATCAGCTGATCGGTGAGGTCATCGTCAACCTGAACACCGTGCTGGGATCGCTCGGTGACCAAAGCGACCAGTTCGCCAAGGCCGTCGACGCACTGTCCGAACTGGTGCGGGACCCTGGCCGACCGCAAGCAGGACATCAGCAACGGCGTGGCGTACACCAACGCGCCGCGGTTCGATCAGCGATCTGCTGGCGCAGGCGCGCCCGCCGCTGGCAAGAGACCATTCAGGAGACCGACCGGACAGCGGGCATCGTGGTGGCCGACCACGACTACTTCGACGACTTGCTCAACACGCTGCCGGACGCCTACCAGATGCTGGCCCGGCAGGGCATCTACGGTGACTTCTTCAGCTTCTATCTGTGCGACCTGGTGTTGAAGCTCAACGGCAAAGGCGGCCAACCCGTGTACGTCAAGGTGGCGGGCCAGGCCACGGGGAGGTGCACGCCGCAATGAAGTCACTTCCGCGAACGCAATCCCGCTCGTCATCGGCGTGATCGGTGTTGCGGTCACCGTCGGCGTCGTGACTGGGCGCCCTGAACTACGACAAGCTGCCGTTCTTTCCGGTCAGCCAAGGAGTACTCGGCGTACTTCGCCGAGGCCGGCGGGCTGATACCCGACGCGGCCGTGCAGGTTTCGGGCTTCAAGGTCGGCAAGGTCAACGTCATCGAACTGGACGGGCCGCGGGTGCTGGTCACGTTCACCGTCGACAAGAACATCCGGCTCGGCGACCGCACCGAGGCGGCGATCAAGACCAAAGGCCTGCTGGGGACCAAGATCCTGGAAGCTCACCCCCCGCGGCGACGGCAGCAGTCCGAGCCCGATTCCGCTCGAGCGCACCACGTCGCCCTACCAGCTGCCCGACGCGCTCGGCGATCTGGCGCACGCACGATCAGCGGCCTGAACACCAATCAGTTGTCCGAGTCGCTGCGGGTGTTGGCGGACACGTTCGCCGACACCCCGCCGAGCTGGCGATCGCGATCGAGGGTGTCGCCGCGGTTCTCCCAGACGCTCAACGACCGCGACGCCCAGCTGCGAAATCTGTTGGCCAACGCCAACAAGGCGACGACGGTGTTGGCCGAGCGCAGCGACCAGATCGTCAGCCTGGTCGGCGACACCAACGCGCTGCTGGTCGAGCTGCAGAGCCAGCGCGACGCGCTGGACCAGATCTCCGGCAACATCTCGGCGCTCAGCCAGCAGCTCAAGGGCTTCATCTCCGAGAACCGCGACACCTCAAGCCCGCGCTCGACAAGCTCAACGGGGTGCTGACGATCCTCGACAACCGCAAGAAAGCGGCTGCAGCGGTCGATCAAGCTGTTCAACGAGTACTCGCTGTCGCTGGGCGAGTCGATGTCGTCGGGGCCGTTCTTCAAGACCTACATCGCCAACCTGCTGCCCGGTCAGTTCGTGCAGCCGTTCGTCGACGCCGCGTTCTCCGATCTCGGTCTCGACCCCAATGTGCTGCTGCCGTCCCAGCTTACCGATCCGCAGGTCGGTCAGCCGGGCACACCCGCGCTGCCGGTGCCCTATCCGCGGACCGGCCAGGGTGGCGAGCCGCGGCTGACCCTTCCCGATGCGATCACCGGCAAGCCCGGCGACCAGCGGTGCGGCCCGCCCGGCTCCGCGCTGCCCGGCCCCGGCTGCTACCCCTACCGCGAGCCGCTGCCCGCGCCGCCGCCGGGCGGACCGCCGCCCGGGCCGCCGGCGCCGCCGCCGCCCGGCCTGGCGTCCACGCCCGAGCCGACGCCGACACCCGTCTACGTGCCCGCGCCCGGTGAGGTGCCGCCGCCGTCGGCCGCAAGGGGAGGGCAATGACGAAGCGCACCGCTC
>CAWAWT010000014.1:0-22958 GCA_963785855.1 uncultured Alphaproteobacteria bacterium | reverse complement strand
AGCATTAGTTCGCTTTCACCCTCAGGCAAGATTGCCGGCAATAGTTCATTTACTCTGACAGTAACTGGCAGCAGTTTTGTGAGCGGCGCCGTCATTCACTTTGGTGCCACTAATCACAACGCAAACCTTGATGACGCCACTCATGTGAGCGCCACGATCAGCGCGGCTGAAATCGCTACGGCGGGAACTATCCCGGTAACGGTATCGAATCAGGGCAGCAGCAATTCCAGCTCTTTGGATTTCACAGTTACTAATCCAGTTGCAGTGCTCTCGGGTCTTTCACCGGCGAGCAAGCTTGCTGGTGAGGCGGCCTTTGATCTAACCGTCAATGGCAGCAACTTCGTGAACGGAGCCCAGATAAAATTCAACGGTGGCCGAAGCAAGAGTCCCTTGCGCACGAGGCGGTTAAGAAAGCAGCGGACGGTCGCGTTGGTGAGAGGAGTAGGAAAGCCGCGCTTCGACGTCTTTCGCCGTCGTCAGTTGCTGCTCATAGACCAACGCCGCGATTTGCCGTTCGCGCCAGGCTAGCTGATCGACTTCAGGTGGCAGTTGCAGCGATTGAGTGCACTTCGTTGCCGGTTGCCAGCGGCGCTTTGGTTGGGAGATACATTTTCACCCGCAGGAATAGATGTCATGATGGTACGAATCATACTAATGACTTTTTTGCTGGCGCAAGCTGTGGCGCCAGTCCGCTCGGGCAGCAGCGCCGATCATCTGTAGAAATCAGAGCAATCTACGTTCACGTTCGAGCGACCGCCGGCGCCATTATTGATGAGGAAATCCGGGAACACGCGCCCCAATGCTGAGCAATGCGGTTAGGCCCGAAGGCAGTGCCCGTGCTCAAAGCTGGGTGTTGGTTTGCAGGCGTGTCGACTGATGCTCTCGCGGGCCGATTTAGCACCCGCCAGAGACAGTGGTGCTAGACTTCGGCCGCCTTACGCGCCCCGAGACTTGCTTCGACACGTTCGAGCCAGGCGAGACGCGATTTGATTGCAGTCACCGCATTGTCGTGGACTAGCTCTTTGTAGGGAACATGGACGGATGCACCATATTCCCCGAGCTCGGAAAGCTTTGCTTCAAGACCCGATCTGACCAATGCAAGCCACTCAGCCTGCTCATCCTTCGACAGCAAGTCGAAAGATTGAAGCATGGTTCGAAGAGGATCCTCGGGAAGCAGATGATTGGGCCTGATATCCTTCAGCCACGATCGAACCGCTGCTCGGCCGCGCGCAGTGCAAAGCAGGACTTCGCTATTGCGCGCATCATCAACTGCGCGAGCGCTCACCAATCCACGCTCTTTCAAGCGCCGGATCATCGGATAGATCTTGCCCTTGCTCGTCCCAAAGTTGCTGACTGGAAACTCGGCATAGATCTTCGAGAGCTGATATGCGGTCGCCGGCTGAACCCGTACCCAAAGCGAAAGGAAGGTCCCTTCATCCTGGGTCAGACGAGATACGGAACTCGGCAAAGCGGGCGCGCCCTTCCAGACCAGCATCTCCATGCGGCCGCCCACGCCGACGAGCGCGGAAAAGCACACGGAAGATATGCTGTGCTAGAAAGCAGTGAGGATCGACGCAAGCCTCGCGCCCATTCGCGGCAGACCCTTCCTCATTAGTCGCGCGCGGGTCATCATTGTCGGATTATCAGCGCCGGTAGGCGGAGAGATTGAAACCTCTATTCAGCGCCACTCTTGCGAAGATTAGGTTCGTCTTTCTCCGCGCAAAATGCGGAGAAACTCTTGCATCCGTGGAGAGCAGGGAGCATATTCTCCGCAATGAACGCGGAGAACATAACCTTCATCCACGAACTTCCCGAATGGCCGAAGTTCCGTTGGGACGACGAAGCCCTCGTCCCCAGTCTCTCAGACGTTCGCCACCGCCAAGGGCGATTAATCGGAAGGATGGAGATGCTCGGCTTCGACCTCCAAGCCGAAGCAAGCCTCAACTCTCTCACAGAAGAGATTGTCAAATCGAGCGAGATCGAAGGGGAAATCCTGGACCGGGACCAAGTAAGATCATCGCTCGCTCGTCGCCTCGGAATAGAGGTCGCGGGGCTGGTTCCCTCGGACCGAGACGTAGACGGCGTCGTGGAAATGATGCTCGACGCAACGCAGAATTACGCTGCCCCTCTAACAAAGGACCGTTTGTTCGACTGGCATGCCGCTCTTTTCCCAACGGGTCGAAGCGGCATGACGCGTATTGCCGCTGGAGAATGGCGCACCGAGGAATCAGGACCAATGCGGGTAGTGTCCGGCGCATACGGGCATGAAAAAATTCACTTTGAAGCGCCGCAAGCAACGCGCCTCGATCAGGAAATGGGAGACTTTCTCGACTGGTTTGAGCGGGAAGACGAAATCGATCCCGTCGTCAAAGCGTCCGTCGCCCATTTATGGTTTGTGACTATCCATCCCTTCGAGGACGGCAACGGTCGAATAGCGCGAGCGATTGCAGACCTGGCCCTTGCCCGATCCGAAAAGATCGCCCAGCGATTTTATAGTTTGTCCGCCCAAATCAGAACCGAACGTAAGGCTTATTACGACGCCCTTGAGCGCACGCAAAAGGGCGAATTGAATATTACGCGATGGATCCTTTGGTTTCTCGGATGCTTGGATCGCGCCTTCAGCGGCGCCGAAAACATTGTTGGGAATGTCGTGCTCAAAGCACGGTTTTGGGAGGGTCTGTCGGAGCAGCAATTGAACGAACGCCAGGTGAAAGTTTTGAACCGACTTCTAGACGGGTTTGAAGGGAATCTGACCTCATCCAAATGGGCAACTCTGCACGAAATCCTCGCAGGATACGGCGGGCCGCGACATAGCCGATTTAGTTAAGCGAGGAGTTCTCGTTAAAAATCTCGGCGGCGGACGTAGCACCAGCTATTCGCTGGTCGAACCAAACGTTCCACCGAGCCAATAGGGAGCTTACGCGGCCTGCGATTAGATGACCTATGTCTCGGGTTCAAACCCTGTCCAGCTGGCGGAGACGGAGGGATTCGAACCCTCGGTAAGGGAATACCCCCTACGGCGGTTTAGCAAACCGCTGGTTTCAGCCACTCACCCACGTCTCCGGGAAGGCTCGAGATCGTGGCGTATATAAGCGGGTTCCGGATCGTTCAACTACTAGGTCCTTGGCTTTCCAGGGCTTCCCGACAGCCGATTTGCCGACAGAAGCCCGAGCGACCGTCCACAAAGACAGTCCACCGAACCTCCGAAAAGCTGATTATAAACGGCTCTATAAATTAGCTCGTCCTTCGACAAAACAATTTCCGGTAATCGAGTTTCCCAAAGAATAGCCTATATAGCATCGGCTCCGCGTTCTTTCCGAAGCACTCCCCTGCCCTGTGGAATGGACAATTGACGCCATTTTACTTGAGCTTGTCACGAGTCGTTACTTGAACGACAGCAGCATTATCCTTGCTGCTGTGCAGGCTTTAAATTTCGTCTAACTCTATCCATAGGGCCTGCGACCTGATGCGCGCCGTCGCCGCAAAGGTAGAGGAAAAGCAGCATGATCGACCATCGCCTACGACTGCCTCTTGTGCTTGCGCTGTTGCTCTTCTGCGGGACTGCGGCAAGCGCTGATCAGCACTTTTCGGACGAGGTGTTCTTCGACAACAGCCACGCTCCTGACGTCTATTTTTACAGCTCGGGACAGTCGTCGGGTGACAGCCGGATTGCACTCGTCGGCGGGAAGCTGCCGGTGACGAGGGACCATTTCATCAGCGCGCCCAACGCGCTTCGTCTCGCTTGGACTTCGGCCAAGGGCGGCAACTGGTCCGCCGAGATCAACAGCTATCGGTGGCGCAACCGACCCGCCGGCTGGGCGGGGACGACGCTTTACGCCTGGGCGTGGAGCGACGAGCCGATCGCCGCGCGCGATCTGCCTCAGCTGGCGCTGGTCGACGCCTTCAAAAAGGATTGGTCGAACAATCCAACCGCGCCGCTGCCGCTGTCTCAGTTCAGCAGTGACATCCCGGCCAAGCGCTGGGTACGCATCGTTATCCCGCTCACCCGATTTCAGCCCACCGCTATCGGCGGTTTCGATCCTCAGCGGGTGAGCACCTTAGTGCTGTCGCAGGGTGCAGTAGTGGATGGTAAGAGACATGAGCTGGTCCTCGACGATCTTCGGATCCAGCCTGACCCTGGCTCAACGGTTGTGCCGACTGCGCCGGCGGGCTTGACCGCGACCGGATTTGAACGCCACGTCCTGCTGCAATGGCGGCCCGTGGGCGACACGGGGCTCGCGCAGTACGTCATCAGCCGCTCTCTAAACGGCGGTGCGTGGGTGCCGGTTGGGGTGCAGCGTGCCGGGGTCACCCGCTACGTCGACTGGATCGGCGATCCCCACGCGCGCGCCGCCTACCGCGTCACCGCACGCACCTCGGCGCTGGCCGAGTCCGCGCCGTCGAACGAGGCCAGCGCCGCGACCCACCCAATGAGCGACGACGAACTGCTGACAATGGTCGAGGACGCTAGCTTCCACTACTACTGGGACGCGGCCGAACCGGTGTCAGGCATGGCGCGCGAAAGCCAGCCCGGCAACGACGACATGATCGCGCTCGGCGCCAGCGGTTTTGGAGTCATGGCGATGATCGTCGCGGCCGAGCGCGGGTTTGTCCCGCGTGAGGCGGCGGTCGAGAGGATGCTGAAGATCACAGGTTTTCTCGAGCGCGCGGATCGCTTCCATGGCGCCTGGGGCCACTTCATTTCTGGACGCACCGGCCATGTTATCCCGCTGTTCCAGATCTACGACGACGGCGCCGACCTCGTGGAAACGTCATTCATGATGCAAGGGCTTCTCGCCGCGCGAGGTTATTACACGCGCAACACGCCCGCCGAACGCGAGTTGCGGGCCCGGATCACCAGATTGTGGGAAGGCGTCGATTGGGACTGGTTCCGGGCGACGCCAAAGCGCGACGCGCTCTACTGGCATTGGTCGCCCAATTACGGCTGGGCGATCCACTTCAGACTCGAAGGCTGGAACGAGGTGATGATCACCTACCTGCTGGCAGTCGCATCGCCGACGCACCCCGTGCCGCCTTCGACTTACTACACGGGATACACCGGCCACGACGGGGCGGATCCTTATGGCACGCCGCGAACCTATTTTGGTTTCACCACAACCCAGAGCTATATCGCGCCCACCAAGAATTCGCCGGGAAGCACTGGTCCGCTATTCTTCACCCACTATTCGTACCTCGGCTACGACCCCCGCGGGGTGCGCGACCGGTTCAGCAATTATTACGACAGCAACCGAGCGCTCGCCCGAATCAGCCAGGCCTACTCGATCGCCAACCCAAAGAAATTCGAAGGCTACGGCGCCGACAGCTGGGGGCTGACGGCCGTCGACGGACCGGACGGGGCCTATCATGAATACAAGCCGTTCCTCGAAGACGACGGCACGATTGCTCCGACCGGAGCTGTGGCCAGCTACGCCTACACGCCACAGGCGTCGCTGGCCGCGATAAGGCACTGGTATCGGGACATGGGCGATCGTCTCTGGGGGATCTACGGCTTCACCGACAGTTTCAACCAGCAGCAGGACTGGTATTCCGGCATTTACATGGGTCTAAATCAGGCCCCGCAGACCATCATGATCGAGAATGGCCGCACCGGCCTCGTCTGGCGCGCCTTCATGTCGAACCCCGAAATCCGCCAGATGCAGCACAAACTGGGACTGACCGGAGTGCCCTGAGAGCGCGCTTTCGGTGCTTTACGGCGGGCGCAGCCCCACCGGGAGCTTCGGGCTCTTAAGCTCAATTAGGGCCTAGTCTGCATCTCGGATCGAAATCGCTTGCGCTCAAGCGGGCGTCCCCATGGAAAGGAGATATCGCGACCTCTCAGCGGGCATGATCGGTCGGGTGTTCGACAGGTCGTCGGAAGCGATGTTCGAGCATTTAAAGCCGCGGCGACGAAAACCAGGAAGTATCATGGACGACGGTAACTGGACGTGGTGGATTAGGTGTACCCGGCGCGCGAAGAACGCGCCCGCGCGTTCGCTTCCGCGCGGCTCACCAATTCCTCCATCGCCATCACACGATCGCCAAGTTCTTTGAGGTCAGCGTGAAGTCTGAACGTCGCCGTGGAGCACGTCCGTCGGGTATTTGTAGTCATCATTGCCACACACCTAGCGCTGTGGCCCCCCGCTCTTTTGCGCCGCTGTTGATTTCCCGTCAATTACGGAGATCACAGAGTGCCCGAAGATTCCAAAACGGGGTGTGTTGGGATTCGAAAAAGGGTCCGCGATGTACGCCGCGGACCCCCCCAGCGCGAGCGCTGCGATGACAGGCGCGCCGAACCCCGGTCTTCCAGGGAAGGAGGAACTCCGGGTGTGCAGATGATCTCATGGTTCGCGATGTTCACAACGAACTGTCTGAACCATGTGCCAAGCCAGGACAGCCAAAGGCCGATGCGCCGCCGAAATGCTGGGTGCGCCGGCGACCCAGTAACGTTCTAACTTGAGTCAATTTGGACAGGACTCCTGCGAACGCCAAGAAGCGGTCGAGCATTGGTGAGCTCGCGCCAGCAAACCGCTGGCTTCAGTCACTGACCCGCGTCTCCGGGACGGCTTAGGGCGGCGGCCTACGCTTCGCGACTGTCTAGGACGCTTTGCAGCTGTTCAACCTGAAGTCGGCCCCGACTTCGGAATGACATCCAACCGCATGTCGAGGCTACTCGTCTCACCGGAAGCGAGCACTCGCATGCCAAGCTTCGGCCAATCGATCTCAGGTGCGTTCAGCGCTGCATTTGCGTGCGTTACCGGCTCCGCGACGAAGATCCCGCCGTCGGATGGAGAATAAAGCTGGAAGAATTTCGCTTCGGGCGAGGAAAGGTGCAGTTCGTAGGGCCAGTTCGGATCCGTCATCCGCGCTTCCCCGCTCCATCCGCCAAAGCCATTGTCCAGGCCCTGCCCACAGACGAGTTGGTGGCTGAGATCGTAACGGCCATCCGCTGGCACTTTCTCGACTGGCAGGACATGCTCGTCGACTGTCCAGGCGCAATCGACCTCAGTGTCGAGCCGCGTATCCGGCCCGCATGGAAAATAGGGATGCTGGCCAAGGCCGCACGGCATCGGCTCGCCGCTCACGTTGCGGCAGGAAAGGCGCACCGACAGACCGCGCCCGTCGAGGGAGAATGTTTGGGTGGCCTGGTAGCGCCACGGCCATTCGCCCGGCTCATGGTCATAGGTCAGGACTGCACACGCCGGATCGACACGTTCCACGTGCCAGTGGTTGAGCCAGCCTTGCCCGTGTAGCGGACTTTGATCTCCCGCCATGTTCGGTGTCAGGCGAACCGTGCGTCCTTTGAAGACGAAAGCGCCGCCCCGAATGCGATTTACGTAGGGAACGAGCGCGAAGCAGCCGGCGTCGAGGACCTTTTCGAGCGGACTGTGACATTTCCGCAATATGCCCATTGGGCCATTCTCGCCGGTCCACTCGAACGCGGAAATAGCGCCGCCAATTGCGGGGCTTAGCTCCAATCGGAGACTCCCGACTTCGAGCGTCACAGGCTCAACTTCTGAAGGTTTCATTTCAAAACTGTTCACCGGTAAGCAACTTCGCTGGGGATAAAACTCAATTATCCGTTGCGCGTGGAATCGCGCCAATTGTATTTATTAGCGCGGGGCCGGGGAGGGTCGCGAGTGAAAAGACGCGTTAAGGATTTCGTCGATATCGCGGACCAGGTGTCGCTCGACGAACTGATCGAAAAGCTGGCCGAAATACGCGACGGCCTGCCCGAGGGTTGCGACGCCGAGCTCAGGCTTCGTGGCGACGATGTGTTCGGGCATCGGATCACTATTTCCTACTTTCGAGCGCAGACCGACGAAGAAGCCGAAGTCGAGAAGCGCTACGCTGAAGCTTCGAAGGAAGCAAAGGAGCGCGAGCTCGCCCGATTGCAGGCAGAGCTTGGTGTCGTGTGCTACGCCGCACGCGGCAAGCGCGGGAAATTACGGATCGTCGGCTAGTCGCGTTCAGGCCAGCCTGGGGCTCAGCGCCAAGCTATTCATGCAAGAGCGCACGGCCATAGACTTAGGGCCGATTGTCAGCACCCGACGATCGGTCACACCGACGTCAGACCGACCTTTCCCAAGCAGCGGGCAGCTAGCTATCGAGCCGTATGCGCAAGACTTCGCCTGGTCCGTTTGGAAGCGATGGAGGAGGGCCAAATCCCCAAACGGAAACATAGAGCGCCCCGTCCGGACCGAAGGTCATTGCTGTCGGTAGGTTGAGCCCGCTGGCGATCACTTCACGCGTCGACCCGGTGATCCGGACGATGTCGCCCTCGCCCGGTGCAGGACCTCCCGCCGTCACGGTATTCTCAAGGACGTACATCCGTCCGGAATTGTCGAACGTGACGCCGAGGATGGTCGTGAAGCCGGTCTTCACAACGGTCACAGAGCCAGTCGGCGATATTCGCAGGATCTTCGAGGAGCCTGGGGTAATCGGAAATGTGTTCAGATTCCCGACGTAAAAATAGCCATTGCGATAAGCCACTGAAGTCGGAACAATGTGTCCCTGGCTTGCACTGATGTCCAAGACCCGGGCGATCGCGCCGCTTGTCCTGACCCGGTCCAACTCGCCATGATTGGGTTCCACCGCATAAAGCGTCGGCCCGACATTAATCATGCTGAACCAGGTGCCGTCAGGCTCAAAATCGTCTGGCTCCGGATTGGCGACGGGATGCGCTTTTTGAAACGCGCTGAGATCGGCAACGAGGATCGGCGTGCCCTTTGGGCTGAGCCGAAAGACGCCGTTGGTCGTGTTGGGCACTCCGTGCGAGCATCCGCTGCCGGAAGTCAGGGCGTAGAGAGTGCCGCCGACGAAGGCGATGTCCGCGACTCCGCTAACCAGATTGCCAAGATTTGGACTGGTCTGGCTGGACGGGAACCTGTCGGTAACGGTGGTCCGCACGCCATTGCTGTTGACCCGAGAGATGCGACCACCTGTCGGGCTGCCGGTGTAGGGACCCGCGCCCGGAACCTGATCGCACAGATCAGCGGTTGAATTGCTTCCGCCCGGTCCGCCCTCGGCGACGTACAACATCCCGTCGGGCCCGAATTTGAGACCCCGCGGATTGTTGAAGCCGGTTGCGTAGACCGAAACGCTCGTTGTCGCGGTTCCGCGGATGACCTGCGGTTTGCCTCCCGACTGCGCCGGAGCGCCGATGCCGAGAACGGCAGCTGCGCTAACGAGCAGAAAGGCACGGCTGCTTGAATTCTTCGTCATACCCGTTCCCCCAATTTTCATTCGCTCGACGGGCCGCGATCTATTGAGTGGCCTGGAGCGCGTTTAGCTGGAGACTGGTCCATCTGGCGGGCGAGGTACGGGCGCCAGCACAAGGACGTTGAGCCTTGCACGCAAGCCGGCGATGGGTCGATTTACTGAAGCATAGGCAACGGCCGAGCCCCAACTCCGGCGAGATCGATTGTGCCGCCGACCGCCTCAAAAGTAAAGACGAATTAATAAATTTGTAGATAACGCAAATTATCCGACGTCAACGGGAATATGGAATTTTCCGGCCTGCCAATTGCGCTCCTGAGCAACTTGTGCACGACTAAAGCGTCGTGAACTCGGTCCACAGAATCTGTCCCGATCCCCTACTCCCTCCACTTGCCTGTCTCGGCGTTGCGTTCGACATTTCGCTCCTCCAAACCCGCCGAAGTTTACAATTGCCCCGCAAGCGACGCATATCCGCGCCGCTATTTGTCGCAGAATTGATGGTTTCGGGGCGCTGTTCAGCGATCTTGCCTCATTCTTGTTGCGTGTAGCACGAAGCCGGCCGGCGTTCGGCCTGGCAAAGAGAAAGAACATGAAATGCCGATTGGAACGGTGAAATTCTTCAATGAGTTGAAGGGCTACGGGTTCATCGCGCCAGAGGGCGGTGGCGGCGATGCATTCGTGCATATCTCGGCCGTCGAACGCTCGGGAATGGACACGCTGCGGGAGAATCAGCGAGTTTCGTACGAGCTCGAGCAGGATCGGCGCGGCAAGATGGCAGCGGTCAATTTGCGCGACGCGAGCGATGCAGGGGCGCCCGGCTCCGACGAATAAGCTCAGATTGGATCGGCGATCGTGAGAAGAGTTTCAGCCTTCCACTTCTGACACGCGCGAGCTGCAGGTTAGGCTGCGACTTTCTCGATCGCAACCGGGCCCGTTGCTCCGGTCCGAAGCGCAGTGGTTTGATTGGCGCGGCGCGACGAGGATCTGCAGACTGCCAAGCAAGAGCCCCAGCCTCGATCTCGGGCTTAGCGAGCCCTCGCGCGGAAGTTTGCGCGAGGGCTGTGTAGCCCAAACCGTCCAATCTGCGAATTCCGAGACGATGGCGACAATTCACGAAGGCACCCGGTTCGCGGCCGAGGTTGGCCCAACCGTCGATTAGCGAACCTGATTGCCCGCTCCGTGACCCTCGGCATTGCGGAATGCGAGTGGCGAAAGTCCGAATGCCGACTTGAACGCGCGCGTGAAGCTGGCCGGATGCTCGTAGCCCATCTCGAATGCGATATCCGTGATCGACATCGTCGAGCTCCGGATCAGTTCGAGCGCCCGCTCCATCCGGATTTGTCGTGGATCTGGCCAACGGTATCGCCATATCGAACGCGAAATCCGAACTGCAGACGCTTGCGGTTAAGCCCGACCTTGGCCGCGAGCTCATTGATCGTCAGCGGACTATCGAGCTGCGCCTGGATGATCGCGAGCGCACGATCAACGCGTTCGATCTCCTCTTGAGTGAGCCGACCGGAGCTCGGTGTCGGATCGGCCAGCGCGTGAAGGACACGACACGTCAGCTCGAGGGCCTTCAGTCGATACAGGCTACGCCGGAATGGTCCGGTCAACTCGCAACATAGAATTCGTGGTATCGCAAGCGCTGCAGCGTTAGACAAAGGAACACTGTGGTAGGGTAGCCGTGCGGATCCGGACAGAAAATTTCGGACATCCTCGGAAAGCTCCGACGGATCAAAGCCGGTGAGCTCGAGGAAACGCTGTCGATGAACGAGATGGTCACCCATTGGAGGTGCTGACCAGGCTTATAGACGGTATCATATGCCTGATCCGGTAGTAGCCCGAACACGGTCGCGAATCGATCCGCTAGGCCTCCCTCGATACCGTTCAGGTCAGCGATATCCAGCTTTCCTTCCAGAACAGCCGAAACCACCAGGTGATCGGTCAGCGCATGCCTCCGCTCGATGGCGCCTTCGACCGTTACGTCGATGACCGCCAGGCTCAGCCCGTCGCCGAGGCAATAGAAGTCCCATCCGCCACGCGCACTTCTTCCGTCATATTCAAAATGGAGAAACCGTCGGCGTCTATCCAGGGCGTGGCAGCAGCCGTCCTCCGATCGGCACCACAGCATTCTCAGTTCCCTTGGTGGAGCGGACGAGACCAAGCATCTGCTCCATGCTCCGCGTCGGCGGCGCGAGACTGTTCGCAAAGTCGATCGGCACTTCTCGTCCCTTTGCGCGGACGGAACAGCCATTGCCGCCTCAAGTCAATGCGACCGCCGAAACATCCGCGTGAAGGAAATGTAGATTTCGATTCCGAATCGGGCGCCCCGGGGCGTAGTCGATCGGCGAGACAGGTTGCTGTTGCTCACGCCCAACCCGAGAATTGCACGTCCGCGGGTCGCAAACAGCCCGATCGATTGATCGGCATAATCGTTCAGCGACGCGGCAGGGTCGCGGTAGAGGCCTCCGTGCAGGCCCAGCGCGACCTTGGCGCCCTCGAGCGAGCCGAGAGGCAAACGGCCATCTGCGAACCAGTACCCGGAATGACCACCGCTCTGATTCCGCAGGCGATAATAAGTACCGCCCGATATGGTCCCGGCGCCGAGCTTGTGGCTGAGGGTGAATTCAGCTTCATCATAATCGATCGGCCGGCTCGAGCCGGGATAGGAGTGGTGAAGCAATCCGATTTCAGCTCTGACACTTCCAATGCGGTGGCCATATGCAAAAAACGGCAAGAGCTCGACGCTTTCGCCGGCCACATTGTCGTAGCTGACGTTTCCGAGCCAGAGACCCGCGAACCAGCCGGCATCCGCATTGGCGGATCCCTGATTTCGCCGGCGATAGCCGGACCGTCGGTCTGGGAAATGCCGCGGCGAACACGATCAGAATAGACGCTGACGCCGTTTGCCCACGAGCTGGCACCTGCCGGACTGGCAATGAGCATCAGCGCGCCAGAAATGAAGCCGCGAAGCTTCATTCGGAATTGATCAGGTCACCGGCGATGTGACGGGCGGCGCGCCAGAAACAGATCGCCGAAATGACATAGCCGCTGGTTCCAGCGAGGAGCGCCCAGCGAAGAAAATCCTCGCCAAGTGTTGGATGGAGCCAGTCGCTAAGGGTACCTACGAACTGCGGGCCAACGCCGAGACCGACAAGATTGTCGGTGAGAATCAGGAGCGAGACGGCCGTCGCCCGCATCTCCGGTCGGACGAGACGCTGCGTGAGCGCGACAATCGGGCCAATGAAAACGACGCTGCTCGCCAAGGGAAGGATGGCCGCGGCGATCGCGAGCTTCGGATCGGACGTGAGGTAGGCGATTGGAGCCGGCGGGATCGCAACAAGCACAGCAAACATCGGAACCCAAACACTCCATCGGATGTCACGGCTGTTGAGCGGTCCGTAGAGCCAACCCGAGGAGGCATGGCGATTGCTCCTCCGAGCCCGATGGTCGAGGGCGATCGCAGTCCCGATCGAAGCCGGGCCAAGATGATGGCTGCGCGCCAGGAATGACGGGAAGAAGGAGACGGTCGCGTAGCCAGTGAAACAGGTCATTGCTGCTCCGCACGCGATCCATCCGATATGCGCGGCTCCGCCAAAGCTGCCGCGTAACTCCTACGAACGAGGCGCGCGGTGCGTCGGTCTTCGATCGATCGCCATCCTGCAATTTCGGTTCTCGCAGCAACACCGCGATGATTGCGGTGAGAATTATTCCTGCGAATGCCCGAGGCCATGAAAGTCGCGCGCCAACCAAAGGATTGTGCAATCCACCCACCGAAGAAGAAGGCCGCCATGATGCCAAGGTTAACGCCTGTGGCGTAGATCGCCTGCGCGGTTACGCGCTGTGGTCCACGATAAAGGTCGGCGATGATCGACTGCGCAGCTGGGCCCGTTCCCGCCTCCCCAATTCCGGTGAAGGTGCGCGTGAGCAGCAGCTGCCAGAAGCGAGCGACCAGGCCGGACGCGAATGTCACGCACGAAAAGCATGCAAGCGAGGCCACGATAACGCGCTTTCGTCCCATCCGGTCCGCGAGCAGCGCGACCGGCACACCAACCAACGAGTAGAACAAAGCAAACATCGGTCCAGCAAGCAGGCCGAGCATGGTGTCCGAAATACGAAATTCGGTTCGGATCTGGGGCATTAGGATCGAGACGATTTGGCGGTCGATGAAATTGACCGCGTAAACCAGCGTGAGCAGCACCAGGGTCATGTGGCGCCACGACTTCATCACGCGTGCGCCAGCTGCCGGATCAAACGACGTTGCATGTGGGTCCCGGCCTGAACCTGCTCCAGCTCGATATATTCGTCCGGCTTGTGCGCCTGTTCGATCGATCCCGGGCCGCAGATGGCGGTCGAAAATCCGGCTTTTTGAAACATGCCGGCTTCCGCTGCATAACTGACGGAGCTGACTGAATTTCTGCCGGTAAGATCGCGTAACAGGCTCACGGCATGATTTGCAGGGTCGGGCTCGAGCGGTGGGGCGTCGACGAGGATCTCATTGATGATTGCGCAATCCGGAAAGCGCGCCCGCATCTCCTTTTCGAGCTCCTGCGCGCGGGACAGCACGCTTCCAACGATCTTCTGTTGCTCCCGCCGGCTGGTTGCTCGGACGTCCCAGATAAACTCGCATTGCCGTGCGAGGATGTTTGGCGACGTACCACCCGAAACGATGCCGACGCTGATTGTCGAATGGGGCGGCGTGAAATCGCTGTCGGATGACGGCTCGGCCGCCAGCGCTTCGGCGACGTTGCCTATGTGGGCCATGAGCCGCGCGCCCATCATGATAGCGCTTACGCCGAGCTGGGGCTGACTCGAATGGGCTTCGTGCCCGATGAATGTTGTGCGGTAGCCGGTGATGCCCTTGTGCGCTTCGACAACGGCCATCCCCGTCGGCTCGCCGACAATCACTGCGGCGGGTGCCGGGATTTCCGCTTCGAGTGCCGAAATCAATGCCGGCGCACCGACCAGGCCGTCCTCTTCATCGTGCGAGATCGCGACGTGGATTGGCCGCTTGAGATCGGCGGCAAGCATCTCGGGCACGAGCGAGAGTGCAATCGCGAGGAAAGATTTCATGTCGGCAGTCCCGCGACCGTAAAGTCGACTTCCCCGCATCTGCACTTCGAAGGGGTCGCTGTTCCATGCCTGACCATCGACGGGAACAACATCCGAATGACCCGATAAGATTACCCCACCCTCAACCTTTGGACCAACCGTGAAAAACAGGTTTGCCTTGTTGCCATCCTGGTTCGGGATTCGCCTCGACGCGACGCCGAGACGGGTGAGGTAGGTTTCGACATCATCAATCAGAGAATGGTTCGAGAGGCGCGAGGTCGTATTGTGCGCAACCAGTCGACTGATCCACTCGATCTGGGGTCGAAGCTCGGACGCCAAACTCGTCATCCACTTGTTCCGAGTTTGCACCCGATCGGCTTCCCGAGCGGCAGATGTCGTTCAAGCAGAGGATGTCGGGACGCGGCGGCGACAACCCCGGCGCTGCGACCCTTCAGATTGTGGTTGAGAAATGCCAGGACGGTAGAGTTTACGGCGTTGACGACTGAAACTCCGTCCGCCGTTCCGAAGAGGTCGTCCCTGACCTTATCGCGAGGCGCGAGGATCAGGTCGGTCAATCCCATATGGCGTATTCCGCGCACCGCATATCGGTAAACCGGTGCCGTCGGACCGCGGTCGGACCACCGTCGATATGCATAATCGTAGGCCGTGAAACATGCGTTGGCTGGTCCCGAGTTCGGATAAACATGCCAATCGCTCTGGATCAGCAGAAGCGGTGCGCGCATCCCTTGGTCGTACAAGGTCCGATCGAACTCGAAGCCATCAAGATTGACCGTCGCACGGCACCGGGCATCGCGCTGACATGCCGAGGCGGACGCCGATCCGCCAAAGGACATGCCGGCAAATGCCATGCGACGGGAGTCGATGGCACGCGCAACGTCGGCTGGCAGACCCGAAGATGGCTGACCGGCGAGCACGTTCGTCAGCCGAAGGATGTCCGAACGCCAGCGCTCCAGGCTCGCGAGATTAACCGACCTCCCTCGAGGGCATGCCAGAACCCTGGAAAGGCGGCTCGCCGAGCAGCATCAGTCGGCCCACTCCAGAAAGCGTCGAGCAATTTGCTGTCGGGGCTTTTCGTCTTGTCATACGGGACCGTGGCGTCCACGCCCGTGGCAGTCGGAAGGTCGGCGGCATCGCCGCCATGAGCAAGCGAGAAGACGACATATCCGTGGGCAGCAAGCGCTTCCATGAGTGCACTATTCTGCCGCGGATAGCTCCAGTAGCCGTGACTGAAGATTACCGCCGGAAATTTGCCGGAGACGATAGGGGCATCCTCCTGAGCGTGCGTCGGCTCGGCCCGGCGAGATTGTCGAGCATTCTCGCAGGCCATCGGAAATTGCGGATGATCGCCGGCTTCTCAATTCTGCGCTCGGCCTCGGTGAAATATAGTGCTCGAGGCTGAGCCGATTTGATCGCCGGGTACCAGACAGTGACCTCGAGCGGGGCGCCATCCGAGGTTGCGATCGTCAAATTACGAATTCCGATCGCATATTCGCCGGCGACCCTTGGAAGCTGGAAGCGCTCCAGCGCATAGTCCTTCGGGTACACGGTCGATTGAGCGAAGACTGATGCCGCTGGAAGCGCCAGGAACAGCGCGCCAAAAGCTCTGCACAATTTATGTGCCCATCGACCAGCGCTCACGTGTCTCAGCCTCTAAAAGCGGTACGCAACGCTGCCCAGCACATCGCGCGGCATCTGTGGGTAGCAATAGCCGAGGCTGCAGATCGCCCCTTTCTGTTGAGCAGGTTCTTCGCTGTCAATGAGAGCCGGACACGCCCGATGTCGTAATGGCTGAATGCGTCGAGATAAGTGAACGACGTGTTGCGCAAAGTATTTCCCTGGTCCTGCCAGCTCCCCGCCTCGTAACGCACATCACCCCCCAGGCCCAGACCACGAAGGCCGCCGTCGCGGAACGTATAATCCGCCAGGACGTAACCTTGTTCTTCGGCGTGGCAGGGGGAACCTTGCCCAACTCGAGCAAGAGGTTGCTCTTGGTAATCTTCTGGTCGAGGTAGGTATAGCTTGCCTGTAGGTTCAGGCCGTGAACGGGACGGATGCTCCCCTCGAGCTCCACGCCCCGAGATCGGATCTCACCGGTCTGGACACTGAACCCGGCGTGATTGGGGTCGGGGTCTCCCTGTCAGCACGTTCTGCTGCGTGATCTGGTAAGCAGTAGCGGTAATGAATCCGGGGAACGCCCTCGGCGAATATTTGATACCGCCTTCGATCTGCTTGCCGTCGTCGGCACGAACGGGGTGCCCGCGAAGTTCGTGCCAGGCGTCAGCTGGAACGACGTGCCGTAGCTGAAATAGGGCGCGAGGCCATTGTCGAAAATGTGCGTTGCGGCCACGCGATAAGTGAACTTATTCGCAGATTGCCAGCGGCCGGCCAACATCTGCAACCGAGCTGACCGCGTGGTCATAACGTCCATTGAGGGTGAGGATCGTACCCGCAAATTTGAACTGACCCTGGGCATAGCCACCCAGCTGGTGGTCGCTTTCATGCTCGTTGAACAGCAGCGGCTGATCGGGGACGTCGGCCCCATATACGGGGTTGAGCAGGTCAGAGGTTCGGGACATTGAAACCAAAATAGAGGGTCTGGTGGCCAACGAGCTTTAGATAATCAACTCCGCCCAGGAGACGGGTCTCAACATCTCCAAGGTGGAAATTGCCCTGCAGCTGGTTGTCGAGGGTGAACGTATTGGAAGCGCCCGTGGCGCCGATACGCCAGTCGGAGAATTGTGCGGTTGTCGGCGGCCAAGCCATAGGCGCCGACGGTCTTATAATCGAGATCGAGCTTGGAGTAGCGGAGGTTCTGTTTGAACTTCACTGCATCGGAGAAATCATGCTCCAGAGTGTAGCCGATCTGCTTCTGCGTTGGACGGAATTTGTCATATTTGGGCTCATAGGTGCGGACGTGCGTCAGCATGCCGTTAGGCAGTTGGAAATATAGAAACTGAGCGACGCCTTTGTCGCGAAGATATTCGCCCCTGACGGTAATCGAGGTCCGACTTCCAAGCTTCGCCCTTATCGAAGGCTCAAGATAAATCCGGTCATCCGGCGCATAACCGGGGAGGAAGGTACTCGCGCGCCGGCCGACCCCGACAACTCGGACGAGCAGCCCATCGTCCGGCGTCAGGCTTCCGCCGACGTCAAACTTGCCTTCCCAGTGATTCCAGCTTCCGTATTCGCCGACGATTTCATTGACCATTCCTGGCTGAGGCGTCTTGCTGATGACGTTGACCAGGCCACCGGGCGCGTTTTGGCCGAACAGCACCGAGCTTGGCCCTTTCAGGACCTCGATGGATTCCAGGCCGTAGGGCTCATTGCGCGGATATAGCGCGAACAGGGAGGGCTGCCTCAAACCGTCGCGATAATCGCCGAAATCTGTCGAGGCGAAGCCGCGGATCGAAACCTCATCATAGCGGGTGTCGGCGCCAGCCTTGTCGACCTGAACGCCCGCCGTGAGCTGGAGCGACTCCTTCACACGCTGGTCATCGCGAAGCTGGATGATCTCCTTGGGAATGACGCTGATCGCCTGGGGCGTTTCGATGAGCGGCGTGTCGGTCTTCGTAGCTGTCGTGGTGTTCCGCTGTCCGGTGACCACGATCGTGCCCTCGGGATTCTGCTTCTTTCGATCCTGGGCTTGGCCCTGGGCAGATTGTCCCCAGACAGCGCTCGTGCCGAACGGTGCGAATGCAATCACAGTGGCGCTCAGCGCTGCGCGGAATTTAATCATCGCCAATCCCCTCATCGTCGTGGCGACTCGATGTGTGACACATTGATTGAAAGCATGCTTAGCTGCACGGACCGCGACTTTGCAGAAACGGCTCAGGAACTGTTGCAACGGCCTATACTGCTAACAGTCGAGCCTCGCCGGCAAAGCGCCTCCTTCGATTCAACTCTAATTGCAATTCGCTTGGAGGAACGAACGAATGGCGCAGACCATCAGTCTGGATAATGCTTTGGAAATCGGTCGGCTCGATGGTCACGCGCAGGCTGAGCTTGTGCGCAAAGGTGACTTGAGCGCGCTCGATCTGATTGATGCCGCGATCATCCGCATTGACACGATCGATCCCGCGATCAACTCGGTGAGCTGGAAATCCTTTGAACAAGCGCGCGCGCGCGCCGCTGCATTCAAGCCCAGTACCGGTCTGCCGTTGGGCGGTTTGCCTTACCTGCTCAAGGACTCGCTTGATTATCCCGGCATGCCGTCGCGTGCAGGCTCGGCCCTTAGCGATCCCGGCATGCGGTCAGACTGCTACCCTCTCGCTGCTGCCTACGACCGCGCCGGCCTCATTCCAATCGGCAAATCAACAATGCCGGAATTTGCGCTTCTTCCGTCGAACGAACCAAAATTGTGGGGGACGACCTTCAACCCCTGGGGTTCGGAATTTTCCGTCGGCGGCTCGAGCGGAGGCGCTGCGGCAGCCGTCGCGGCGGGGCTCGTCCCTGTTGCCCATGCAAGCGATGGTGGGGGCTCCATTCGCCTGCCGGCATCCTGTTGTGGGATCGTCGGGTTGAAACCCGGCCGCGGCCGCAATCTTCGCGCGCGCGCCTGGGACATTCTTGAAGATCTAATGGTCAGCGACGCCCTCTACGGTCGCACCGTGCGCGATGTCGCCGCCGGAATTGCGATCGGCAATGACCTTCCAGCCTTCATTCCGCGGCCGCCTTCACAGAGGCTGCGGATCGGCCTCGATCTCGCTTCGCACAATGATGAGCAACCGCATCCGCGAGTGGCCCGCGCCGTGGAGCAAACCGCCTCCTTGTGCCGGGATCTCGGACACGAAGTCGAAGAATGTGGAGCAGTGATTCCCCGGCAAACCGTGGCGAGAGCGTTTCGCACGCTTTGGGCGCACATCGGGGGTATGGTGCTTGACCACGCGCGGGCGGCTCATGGTGACAGAGTTTGCGAACTTGAGTCCTGGACCCGCGGATTGGGCCGGTTGCGCAATGCAGTCGACGTGAGCGCGACCGAGGAGCTGTTCCGCGCAATCGCAACTCTTCCTGCCCAGTACGCGGCCGTGTTTCAGCGCTACGATGTCATTCTTACTCCCGTCACTCGTGACCCCGCGGCGCCGGTTGGGGCATTCTCACCCGAGAGGGATTTCGACGAGCTGCTCACGTATTTTCACGAATATGTATCGTACACGCCTGCTTCGAACCTTGCAGGGCTGGCGTCGATTGCGCTTCCGCTTTCGGCCGACAAATCACCCCCCATCGGGTCGTTGTTCACGGCTGCAGCCGGTCAGGAAGCCCTGCTGCTCTCGCTCGCCGCAGAGCTGGAAGACGCTGTCCATTGGGAGCGGGTGTGGCCCGAGGGATCGTTGGCCAACGCAGCGCTTGCATGAGTTGGGATCTGTTTAGAGTTAGTCGGTGGCTCACACGCCCGCGAGCGATCCGCATCCATCGATGGCTGGGCCTCGCCGCCTGCACGTTCTGGCTCATCCAGGCGACCACCGGCATCCTGAGTGTGTTCCACTGGGAACTGGAAGATAAATCTGTTTCGTCTGTTTGGAAGCCGACCGACCTCCATGCGATTCAGCTAAGATTGGAAGCGCTCGCTCCGCCGAAATCGGGCAAGCGAGTATCGATGATTTGGACGACGGCTGGCCTACCCGATCGTTATGACGTGTGGGTCGAGGATGAGCCGGGAGGACCAACCACGGTCGTCCGGCTTGCCGGCGATGGCACGCTGTTAAGGGCGAAGCCTGAAAGCAGTCGCAATTGCTTCGGTTACGTAACAGAACTTCATCAATCGCTGCTGGCCGGAAAGCGTGGTCGTTGGATCGTCGGGCTGAGCGGAATTGCTATTGATCAGCAATTTGCTACTCGGCCTTCGCTCGGCGTGGCCCAAGCAAGGGAGGTGGAGAGCAGCCTTGCTGCCTCGCACCAGTTCCTCGCTTCACGCACGTCTCTTTGCGCTGGCACCGGTATGCTCGGCCTCCGTATTCGCGATCCCCGCCCTCGTGCTTTTCTCGGCCGGCGCAGCGCTCGCTTACAAAGATGGCATTTCCTCCCTCATCGGCGCTCATGCGCCTTCGATGACACCGCAGGCTGCAACCCCACGCAGGAGCATAAGCTTCACCACCGCAGTCGAAGCAGCATTCAGAGCGGCGCATACGCAGCGACTGACGGAAGTCGAAATGCCGTACGAGCGACGATTCGACATACAGCATTCGGGTCCTTGGGCCGGGCGAGCTTCGCCGCGCTGTCGGCACGACGACTGTCTTCGTCAACGCAGGTACCGGCGCGTTCGGGGCATCTTTCCTCCGTCGTCGCAGCCGCTGCCGCAGCGCTTCATCAACACGCTCTATTCGATCCATACGGGAGAGGTCGGCGGCTTGCCTGGCCGCCTCCTCGTTCTTGCCGTCGGAACCTGGCTGACGACCATGATCGTTCTTGGCCTTCGAATGTGGAGCATCCGTCGCAAAGCCCTGACTTCGAAGCGCTCCGGCAAGCTCGCCTCGGCGTCGGCTCCCGTTTCTGCAAAGTGACGGCCCAGCCGGCTAAGCATCGGACTTCCGGATGTGACACAAGGCCGGCTCTGACATGACGAGCGACTCGCAAGATACGGCCTCGGGCCCGCTCGCAGGGCGTGATCATCCTCGACGTCACGCGTGTCGTCGCGGGACCATATTGCGCCATGATCCTCGCCGATCTCGGTGCAACTGTCATCAAGATCGAAGACCCACAAGCACCGGATTACACGCGCAGCTTTCCGCCGATGGTGCGAAGCTCTGACGAAGAGGAAGCGCGTTCTTCGCGCAGTACAACCGCAACAAGAAAGGCATTTCGATCAACCTGCGGTTCGAAGAGGGTAAAAAGCTTTTCAAACGTCTGGTTCGCGAAGCCCACGTGGTTCTCGAGAACTTTCGGCCCGGGACGATGGACCGCATGGGCCTCGGTTACGACGTCCTTCGGGAGGAAAACCCGGCGATCATCTATGCCGGAATAAGCGGCTTCGGCAGAACCGGTCCCTATTCTCGGCGACCGGCATACGACAATTCCGGTCAGGCGGCAGGCGGTCTCTGGTCCATGAACGGATATCCGGATCAGCCGCCGGTGCGGGTTGGCACGATCATTGGCGATCTGGCTGCTTCCCTCTACGCCGCCATCGGCATTCTTGCAGCGCTTCGCGAGGCGGAATCTTCGGGTCGAGGGCAGGTCGTCGATGTCTCGCAGCAGGATGCCGTGCTGTCGCTCACGGAAAGCGCGGTCGTTCGCTACACAGTCGACCACGAGGTCGCGAAGCCGCTGGGCAATGATCATCCATTCGTGCGGCCCTATGGCCAGTTCCCATGCAAGGACGGCTTCGTCTTTTTCGGTGGCTACACGGACAAGTTCTGGCAACTGACCTGTAAAATCTTTGAAGACGCCGAAGCCGCTTCTGATCCGAGAATTGACACGATGGAGAAGCGCTTCGATCCGCAAGTCAGCGAAACGATCGTGAAGCCACTCATTGAGCGTTGGTTCGCCCGTTTTACGCGGGCCGAGCTCGAGAAGATGGTCGCGGACAATGTTCCGCTGAGTGGCATCAAGTCGATCGACGAAGTCGTCGAGGATCCACATATCAACGAGCGCCGAATGATCGTTGAGCTCCGATCGCCGGGGACGCCGACGCGGGTCATGGGCTTGCCGATCAAGCTTTCGAACCTTCCGGAATCGCCTCATCGCGCAGCGCCGAAGGTCGGCGAGCATAACTTCGAGGTGCTAGGACGATTGCTGAACCTTAGCGAAAGTGAAATTTCGGCGCTGTCGAAGGCCAAGGCCATTTGAAATGAGCATCGAGCGTCTCCCGCGATGGCGCCGTAGCCGTGATCCGAATTGCGCGGCCAGACAAGCTCAACGCGATGACGCTTCAGATGTACGACGATCTCGGACTTGCATTCGACCAAGCTCAATCGTGCGAAGACGTGCACACGATCGCTCTCTTGGGTAGCGACTGCGCCTTCTCAGCCGGTGCCGATCTGCGCGAATCGATTCCCGCCCTTGCAGCTGGTCGCTTCGATATCAGCGAGTGGGATGGGGCGCACGTCAAGGGCGGCAATATCTTCAAACCGATCGTGAGCGGCATCCGCGGGCTGTGTTTTGGTGCGGGCTTCGAGATCATGCTGGCGACCGATATTCGAATTGCAACACAGATGCCACGTTCCGCCTGCCCGAAGCAGTCGCACGGCTTTGTCCCCGCCGGCGGCACGCTGGTCCGTCTGGTGCGGCAGATCGCTTATGCCCACGCGATGGAAATCATGCTGACTGCAAGATCGTTCTCGTCCGCGCAGCTACCGAGCGCGGACTGATCAACGAAGTCGTCGACGATGCGCAGGTAGATGCGCGCACGCTTGAAGTAGCTCACGAGATCGCCCTTCTGAGCCCACAGGCCGATCCAGACGATCAAGGAGGCGGCGCTCTCGCTTCAGGACCTTCCATTCACGGAAGCGTTTGCTCGCGAGGCGAGCCTTGGCCAGCGAACATTCACCAGTCCCGAAGCGCGCGCCGCGCTCGAAGAGTTCGGCAGCGGGCGCGAGACGACGAACCTTAGCGATCGGAGACGACGAGTGCCCTACGAAAACCTTCCCAAACATCACGCATTTCCGGCTTTCACAAGCTCGACCCGAAAGCGCGTCTCGAGACCGTGAGCGAATTCGCTGGGCTTGGACAGGATCATC
>CAWAWT010000013.1:0-64823 GCA_963785855.1 uncultured Alphaproteobacteria bacterium | reverse complement strand
CCTATTCCATAACCAGTCTCATCCTGCGCCTGATCCTGGAAAAAACATCTTCAGATCCGCGAAATCCTGGCGGTCACTTTCACGGAAGCAGCAACCCAGGAATTGCGCGACCGCATTCGCCACGCCTGCAATCCGCTCTCGAGGATCTCCGCCACGGCGTCTCGAAGGATGATATCGTCAAAGCCTTCCTCAAAAATGGCGACAAGGCTGTTGCCATTCGCGGGCTGGATCTAACCATCCAAAGCTTCGACGAAGCGCAAATCTTCACCATTCACGGGTTCTGCCAACGGATGCTGAACGATCACGCCTTCGAGACGGCGCGCGCTTTGACACCACTCTTTCTGCAACCGACCCGCAGCCCCTCTTCGAAGAGGTGGCCCGTGACTTCTGGCGTTTCGCGCTTCTACGAGGCACACCCCCTTTTGCCCAAGCTGGCGATGGCCTGGAAGAGATCGCTGGACGACTGGGTCGAGCTCCTGGAAAGAACACGAAGCCATCCCGATCTTGCCATCCTGCCTCCGGCCGAGGCAGAACCCGGTGACGCGCTCCTGCGACGAATCGAGGCGGCCTTTGCCGCCGTGAAGGAGGAATGGACCTGCCACCAGGCAGATATCGAAATACTGCTACGCCACGATGGTAATCTTTCCCGCAGCGAGAAGAACTTTCGCGACGACCGGGTCGACGAGCTCCTGGCCAAGGTGGCGGAAGCGTGCGGCGATTTCGAATCCGCCGATCCGGAGAGCATCAAGGCGCTCTCGGGCATAACTTCAGAGGCGATTGCCGCGGGAAGAAAGGCCACAGGCACGGCGCCGAAGCATCGATTCTTCGCCCTCACCTCGGACTTCTCTCAGGCAGTGGAGCAGTTGTTTAATCAACTCACGCACGAATTCCTGGACTTCGCCGGAATCGAGCTGCCGAAGCGGAAAGCTCGCACCAATACGGTCACCTATGACGATCTGATCACCGGCTTGCGCGACGCTCTCAGGCAGGAAGGAGGCGGAAGGCTCGCTCGCACCATTGCCGAACAGGTACTCCGCGGCCTTAGTCGACGAGTTTCAGGACACCGATCCCGCGCAGGACCCAAATCTTTCGAACCATCTTCGGTTCGAAGGATCATCGCCTCTTCCTCATCGGTGATCCGAAGCAGGCCATCTATGGCTTCCGGGGAGCCGATGTTTTCACCTACTTCAGGCCAGACGATAGTCGATCACACGTTTACCGACGTTCCGAACGCCGCTCCGCTGCACGTAAAGTCCGGCAACGTGCGCATCGAGAATGTCCATTTCGGCTACGAGAAAGGACGCGAGATCTTAAAGGGGCTCGACCTCGATATCCCGGCAGGAACCAGCTGCGCGATCGTGGGCCCATCGGGCGCGGGCAAGTCGACCATCGCGCGATTACTCTATCGCTTCTATGACCCGACTTCAGGTCGAATCCTGATCGATGGCCAGCCGATCGTCGCGGTCACTCAAAAAAGCCTGCGTGCCTCGATCGGAATCGTCCCTCAGGACACGGTCCTGTTCAACGATACCATCGGCTACAACATCGGTTACGGTCGCGACGGCGCCAATCAAGAGCAGATCGAAACCGCCGCCCGCGGTGCAGCGATCGATCGCTTCATCACCTCGCTCCCCGACAAATATGACTCGATGGTCGGCGAGCGCGGACTGAAGCTTTCGGGCGGCGAGAAGCAACGCGTCGCAATCGCGCGCACCTTGCTCAAGGATCCCCCGATTCTCGTGCTCGACGAAGCCACCAGCGCGCTCGACAGCCGCACTGAGGAAGAGATCCAGGCGAACTTCGACCGAGTTGCGCGGAGTCGGACGACGATCATGATCGCGCACCGGCTATCGACGATCGTCAACGCCGATCAGATCGTGGTGATCGAGGAGGGCCAGGTCGCGGAACGCGGCACTCACGAGGAGCTGCTTGAGAAGGCCGGATTATATGCTGACCTGTGGTACCGTCAGGCTGCGGAGAAGACTCGAAGAGGAAACCGCCGAAGCGGCCGAATAACCTCACTGGCGGCGGAAGCCACGCAGCACATTGCCTTCGGTGCTGAGATAGTTGCGCCGATAGTCGAACCGGGGCGTGTCCGAGAAGATGAGATAATAATATTTCATCTGCTCCGACCACCAATAGCCCGGGCACTCGTCCTTCTGCTTCTTTGGATTCGCAGTAACGCTGGCTAGGCTCGCATAGCCGTAGCGTGCCTTGTTCCAACGCTTCATTGCCAGATAATGATCGCGGGCGATGAAGCGCCACTCCTCGCTCCGGTCGAGCAGCCAGAGGTTGAAGGCCGCGTCGGCGAGCTCAGGCCGCAGGGAATTTGTGGGGCTGAGCACCGTTCCGGTCGAAACGTCGATATCCTCGGGAAGCACACCATAGCGGTTCTGCACCTCTGCCCAGCTTCTCGTATAGGCCGCGCCATTTCGAACAGCGCCGCCCTGAGCCAAGAGCCCGCCGTAGAAGGATGCGAGCTCGTCCTGCTCCCAGTTTATCCGCCTGCCGGTCTCGAAGTCGACGTCAACGAACCACAAGTGCCCGCCGATCATCTGCGGCTGATGCTGCAGGATCGCAGCTGTGCAGATGCGGTACATCGACAGGCAGTCCCGGTCGCCGAGCAGGTCCCAGCCATCCCATAGATATTCGTAATAGCTGTCGGACGGGGGGCCGATTGTCGCGCGACGGCTTTTCCATTCGCCGGTCATGCAATTCATCGAATCCGCGAGCAGGCCGATTCTCGAGCGTCGTTCGAACATTGACACGAGCGCTCGCTTGGCGGCCGTCCGGTAGCGATCGTCACCGGTTGCGCGGCTGAGGAATCCGAACTCCGGAATGAAGGTCCCGGTCTCTGCCGGATTGGTTTCCAGTCCCCGGACTGCGCCGGTCCGAAGATTGATGAACCGGTGCGGAATCCCGAGCGGTGAGGCATTGAAACTCGGCAGCAACCGGTCGGCGCAATCTCGCGCCTTCGCCAACAACACAGGCTCGCCGCAGGCATGCCAGGCGGAAAGCAGCCCGCCGACTAGCCGGATTGAGGTTTCGAAGACCGACACCTCACCATCGATGTCGAAATCGAGGTTGCGTTTTACCCATTCGATGCCGTCGTTGAACTCCTCGTCGAGGCCCATCACCCAAAGGGTATCGAGCGCTTCGATGAGCGATAGGCCGACGTGATGGGTCTTGAGCGGAAAGCTTTCGGACCCGCCGCTGATCGGTTTGATCTGGTCCAGGCCCCACGCGTGCTCGCGATACTGCTCCCAAGCCCAGCGCATCTCACGACGCACGTCCTCGCCAAGCTCATGCCAGTCGTTGCTCGTGGAGCGGGCCCGAGGCACGGCAGCGCCGAGCAGCGAAGCCGAGCCTCCGGCGAGCATCGCGCGACGCGTGAAGCGGGAGTGGAGCATGGAACCGAGGCTAGCCGCCGCGGCACTGCTAGGCTACTGCTGCATCGCTGCGGCGCGCTCGGGTCCGCACGAAGTAGAAGCTCATGACCGGCCCGCTCCAAGTCCTCAAGCAGACTTTTGGTTTCGATCAGTTCCGCGGCGTGCAGGAACAAGTGATCGGGCGCGTGCTAAGTGGACAGCATACGCTTGCGGTGATGCCGACGGGCGCCGGCAAGTCACTCTGCTACCAGCTGCCGGCCCTTGTCCGACAGGGGACGACACTCGTGATCTCGCCGTTGATCGCGCTGATGCACGACCAGATCCGGAGCGCGGAAGCGATCGGAATTCGTGCGGCATCGCTGACTTCGGCCGACAGCGACCGGGACCGCACGATCGAGCGGTTCCGAAACGGCGATCTGGAGCTCCTTTACGTCGCTCCTGAGCGGGCAACGCTTGACGGTTTCCGAAGGCTAGTGGGCCGCATCGAGATTGCTTTGATTGCGATCGACGAGGCGCATTGCGTCAGCGAATGGGGGCACGATTTCCGCCCGGACTACCGCAAGCTGAAGGCGCTGCTCGACGACCATGAGGAAGTGCCCCGGCTGGCGCTTACCGCGACCGCCGATGCGCGAACGCGCGCCGATATCCTGGCGCAGCTCGGAATTCCCGCCGATGGCCTGATCGTCGCAGGATTCGACCGTCCGAACATCCGCTACCACGTCCGCCCCCGCGAACAGGCGGGCAAGCAGCTGCGCGAACTTTTGGCGAGGCAGCCTGGCTCGGCGATCGTCTACGCACCGAGCCGCGACAAGGCCGAGAGGATCGCCGAGCAGATCGCGCATGACGGCCGGCCAGCCCTCCCGTACCACGCCGGGCTCGACCCGCAGGTTCGTTTCCGCAACCAAGCCGCGTTCGTAACTTCGGAGCAAATGGTGATCGCCGCGACGGTGGCGTTTGGCATGGGCATCGACAAGCCTGACGTTCGCCTCGTCGCGCATGCCGCGATCCCGAAGAGCATCGAGGCTTACTACCAAGAGACCGGCCGCGCGGGCCGCGACGGCGAGCCGGCGGAAGCGTGGCTGTTTTGGGCAGCGCAGGATTTCGCCCGGGCCCGCCAGCGTATCGAGCAGGAGGTCGAGCCACAGCGAAGGCCGGCCGAGCGTGAGCGCCTGAATGCGCTCGCGGCCCTCGTCGAAACTCCGCTGTGCCGCCGCGCAGTGCTGATCCGCCATTTCGGAGAGGATCCGCCCGAATATTGCGGCAATTGCGATAATTGCCTCGACCCACCGGCGACGCTCGATGCGACGGAGGTCGCGCGCAAGCTGTTATCCGCTGCGTTCCGGACCGAGATGCAATTCGGCGTCGGGCACCTCGCCGACGTGCTTGGGGGCAACGATAATGAGAAGGTTCGGAACTTGGGTCATGACCGTCTTTCGGTCTTCGGAATCGCCACCGCGGAGGAGCTCGCGGTGCTGCGCTCCGTCGCTCGAGCGCTCATCGCGCGCGACGCATTGCGTGCGGACGCATATGGCGGCTTGTCCTTCGGTCCCGGCGCGCGGCCGATCCTGAAGGGCGAGCAACAGCTGGTAATTGCGGTCCCGCCCAAGACCCGACGACAGCGCCGCCGTGAAAGCGGCCGCGCGGACCCAATGTTCGAGGCGTTACGAGAAGCCCGGCGGGCGCTCGCTGCAGAAGCGAGCGTTCCACCTTACGTGATCTTCCACAATTCGACCTTGCGCGAGATTGCCGAGGTTCGACCCTCGAACCACGCCGAGCTCGCAAGGATCAATGGCGTTGGCCGGACAAAGCTTGAACGTTATGGGGATGCCATGCTCGCCGCGGTCGCCGCCGCCACCTGACCCCTCCGTCGCGAGCATGCGCAGCTTTCAATTCAGTGGGAGAGATATGATCCGTACCGTCTTGCTTGCGTCCGCCGCAGTCGCGTCGACCATCTCCGTCCAGCCCGCATTTGCAGCCACGGCCAAGCCCAAAACAGCGGCTTCGACGGCGTCGTCCAACCCGTTCGCCAAAGTCAGCTCGCTGCCGTTTCAGGCACCCGACTTCTCCAAGATCAAGAGTAGGGATTACCTGCCTGCATTGCTCGCGGGAATGGCTCAGCAAAAGCGCGAGGTGCTTGCGATCGCGAACCAATTGGCGCCGCCAAGCTTTGGAAATACGGTCGTGGCGATGGAGCGCTCGGGGGAATTGCTCACTCGAGCGAACATGGCATTTCAGGCAGTCAATGGCGCGAACACCGACGACGTGCTTCAAGCGACCGATACGAAAACCGCGCCGCTCCTGGCAGCGCACAACGACTTCATCTACCTCAACCAGAAGCTGTTCCAGCAATTCAAGGCCCTTTACGAGCGCCAGGCCGAGCTGAAACTGACCCCCGAGCAAGCGAAGCTGCTCGACGTCTATTACAATCAGTTCGTTCATTCCGGCGCTCAACTGACGCCTGCGCAGCAAGCGCAGCTGAAGACGATCAACGAGCGGCTGAGCACGCTCCAGACGCAGTTCAATCAAAAGCTTCTTCCGCAGCCAAGGCGGGCGCGTTGCATGTCGCTAATCCCACAGCCCTTGCGGGCTTGTCGCCGCAGCAACTCGCGACCGCTCAAAGCGACGCAAAAGATCGCAATGTCTCGGGCTACCTGCTCCCGCTGCAGAACACGACCCAGCAGCCGCTGCTGTCAGATCTGACCGACCATGCAACGCGCCAGCAGCTGATGGACGCGAGCCTCAATCGGGCGGAGCATGGCGACGCGAATGATACGCGCGGCAGTCATCAGCGAGATCGCTCAACTGCGCGCAAAGAAAGCTGCGCTGCTCGGCTATCAGACCTACGCCGACTACGCGCTTTACGATCAGATGGCGAAAAACCGCCAGACTGCCCTCGACTTCCTCGATCGGCTCGCCGCCCCAACTGCCGCGAAACAGAAGCAGGAATGGTCCGACATCGAGACGCTCGCCAGATCGCAAGGCGCAAATTTTCAACCGACGGCGGCGGATTGGAACTATTACGCGGAGCAGATCCGAAAGCAGCGTTACGACCTCAACCAGGACGCGCTGAAGCCCTATTTCGAGATGCACAAGGTGCTGACCGACGGCGTCTTCTACGCCGCCAACCAGCTCTACGGACTGACGTTCAAGGAGCGGCGCGACCTGCCGACCTGGAGCCCGGACATGATGACCTATGAAGTGACCGATTCGGACGGGAAGCCGCTCGGCGCTCATCTATTTCGATTATTGGAAGCGCGACAACAAACAGGGCGGCGCATGGATGGATAACCTCGTCGGCCAGTCGTACCTGCGAGGCACAAGGCCGGTCGTCTACAACGTCGCCAACTTCACCAAGCCTGCAGCCGGACAGCCCGCGCTGATCAGCTGGGACGACGTGACGACGATGTTCCACGAATTCGGTCATGCGCTTCATGGGCTGTTCGCGGCGCAGACCTATCCGAAATTGTCCGGGACGAACGTGGCGCGCGACTTCGTCGAGTTTCCATCGCAGTTCAACGAAAATTGGGCGCTCGATCCGAAGGTGCTCGCGCACTATGCGGTGAATTATCAAACCGGCCAGCCGATCCCGCAGGACCTGGTCGACAAGATCAAGCGATCTCAGACCTTTAATCAGGGCTACGAAAACGGTGAGACGCTCGAAGCCGCACGGCTCGACCTCGACTGGCATTCGCTACCCGCCGATTCCCCCGACAAGACGTCGACAAGTTCGAAGCGCAGGCTCTTGCGGCGAGCGGATTCGACACCGCGGACGTGCCGCCGCGTTATCGATCGAGCTATTTCCTCCACATCTGGAGCAATGGCTACGCGGCCGGCTACTATGCCTACCCGTGGACCCGGATGCTGGGACAAGACGCGTTCGCCTGGTTCGAAAGCCACGGCGGCCTAACCCGTGCAAATGGTCAGCGCTTCCGCGACATGGTCCTCTCGCGAGGCGACACTCTCGACTATGGCGAGATGTATCGTGGCTTCACCGGTCATGATCCGGACATAAACCCGTATCTCGAGTATTACGGACTGCCGCGACTGGTGCGGCTCCGCTTACCGCGCCTCCAGCGACGGTGGCTCCGACCGCACCGCAAAAGAGCGAGCGAGGACTCTAGGTCATGATCCGGCAACTTGGCGACGGGACCCTGGTGAGCGGGCAAATTGCACCGCATGAAGTCGCGGACTAGCCGAGCGGGGTGTCACCGTCTTGGTCAACAACCGTCCGGACGGAGAGGATCCCAATCAGCCACCTGCATCGGCGATCGAGGAGGCCGCGGCACAGGCTGGAATAATCTATCGGTTCGTTCCAATCAGTCGCGGCATCGGCCCTGCCGATGTCGAAGCGATGCAGGAAGCACTGCAGGAGGCGGAAGGCGGAACACTTCTAGCCTTCTGCCGCTCGGGGACGCGATCGGCCTTCGTCTGCGCGCTAGCTCGCCGCGAAGGCGGCGCTTCGAGCGAAGACGTCAAGCAGCGTCTGATCGATGCCGGGTTCGATCCAAGCCCGATCGCGCATTTACTCTAACTACGTACTCCAGGACGCCGTTGCGTCCACGACGTTGTCGTCGAGGTCATTCCGGTATCGAACCCAAGGCTTCGATGTCTTCACTTCCACGATAAAGGCGGGCGAGATGCGGCTGCCTGTCAACGCGCCAGGTCAGTCACCAGGGGACAACCTTGCCCGCCGTGATCTCGTCGGGTCGCGGCGATCGCCCGAGCATGGCGTTACGATGCGGGAAACGGCCAAAGCGCGCGATAATATCGCGGTGCTTCTTCGCATATTCGATCTGCTCGTCGTCGGAGATTTCGGTGAAGAGCAGAATCGCGCGGTTCTGATCCTCCAGGTCCTCGCTGTGGGTGAACGGCATATAGAGGAATTTGCGTTCGGCGCTTGGAAGATCCTCGTCGAAGCCATTTTCTATCGCACGCTTTGCAATGGAGAGGGCGAGGGTGTCGGTTGAGAATTGATCGGCGTTGCCGCGGAACATGTTGCGTGGAAATTGGTCGAACAATATGACGCCAGCGAGCGCCGTCAGCGGATCGGTCATGAACTGGATCACCGGGAGCTGGCGCTTCTCCATCCAGAGCTTGATGAAGTCCTGCTTGATGCGATGGTCGAGGTCCTCGCCGCCACTCCACCATTGCTTTGGATCGAGGCCGAACCAGAATTTGAGAACGTCGCCGCGCCAGTCATCGCTCACGTGGCTGTTCCCCCGACCGTCAGTCCGTCGACCAGCAGCGTCGGCTGTCCGACGCCGGCCGGCACGCTCTGCCCACCCTTGCCGCAGACGCCGAATTCCTTCATCGAGCGCGAGGTCGTTGCCGACACCTTTGACGCGCGTCAGCACGGTTGGTCCATCGCCGATCAGCGTCGCACCCTTCAGCGGCTCGCCGATTTTTCCGTTCCGGATCCGATAGGCTTCGGTGCAGGAGAAGACGAACTTTCCGCTGGTGATGTCGACCTGCCCTCCGCCGAAGCTTTTTGCGTAGATACCGTCCTTGACCCGCTCGAGGAGCTCCGCGGGATCGTCGTTCCCAGCAAGCATGAAGGTGTTGGTCATCCGCGGCATTGGCGCGTGCGCAAAGCTCTCGCGACGGCCGTTGCCGGTCGGTGCCATGCCCATCAGTCGGGCATTGAGGCGATCCTGAAGATAGCCCTTGAGGATTCCATCCTCGATCAGCACCGTACGGCTTGTCGGCGTCCCTTCGTCGTCGATCGTCAGCGATCCGCGGCGCTGCTCCATCGCGCCGTCGTCCACGATTGTCACTCCGGCAGTTGCGACCCGATCACCGATTCGATCGGAAAACGCCGAGCTGCCTTTGCGGTTGAAGTCGCCTTCGAGGCCGTGGCCGATGGCTTCGTGGAGGATCACCCCGGCCCACCCCGATCCCATCACCACTGGCATTTCGCCGGCCGGGGCTGCCACCAACTCAAGGTTGACGAGGGCCTGTCGAAGCGCCTCGTCGATGGCGCGGTTCCACTGCGTCTCGTCGAACAGTCGGCCATAGAGATAACGTCCGCCAAGGCCGTGATATCCGACTTCGCGCCGTCCGTTCTGCTCAACGACGATCTCGACATTCAGGCGAACAAGCGGCCGCACGTCAGATGCAACGAATCCGTCGCCGCGGACAATGTCGATCACGCTCCAGCTTGCGGCGAGTCCAACGCTGACCTGAACGACGCGCGGGTCACGAGCGCGAGCAGCGCTGTCGATCTCCTGACACAGCCGAACCTTGTCGGCGAAGGGGACCAGGGAGAGCGGGTCCGCGGCACCGTACATCGACTGGTTCGTGCGCTGGGGTGGCGCTGCCGGCGAAGCAGAGCGCGGGTCGAGCAGCTTCAGGGTTCCCGCCGCGCGCTCGATCGCAGCCTCGCTGATCTCGTTCGCGTGCGCGAAAGCCGTCGTTTCTCCAGTGACCCCGCGAAGCCCGAAGCCCGAGGAGGTGTGATAATCAGCTCGCTTCAACAACCCGTCGTCGAAGCCGAACAATTCTGTGACGGCATATTGCAGATACAGCTCACCATCATCGTGGCCGGACAAATGCTTGCGCGCGAGACGCTGCGCACCATCGGGGTCAAGATTGCGATAAAGGAAGCTGCGCGGATCGGGACTGGTCACGCTGGCTCGTCCGCCGGTCCCCCCTCAAGGACGAAGCGCCGGTCGCAATAGCCGCATTCGACGAAGCCGGTGTCCGGCTCGATCCGAAGATAGACGCGAGGGTGCCCGAGGTCGGGCGCGATCTCTCCGGACCCGTCGCAGGCAATCTGGACGGTCTTGATGCGGATGACTTCGGGCGGCGGAATTTGCGACTTCATGGTCGGCAATTAGGGCTCTGTATCGCGGCCCACAAGTTGAACGTCGCGATTGTTCGCCTTCGGGCCAATTGGCGCGGATGTTCGAGGATGCCCTGGGAAGAGGACGCGCGGATATGGTTATGCTGAAAAATCGCCTTGCGATCAGGGTTAAGCGCGGACTTGCCTGACGCGCTTGTCGCCAATCGGCCGCTCTCCTATTCCGAGCAGGATCATGGACGAGCCGGCAATTCGCATCGAATCACTGTCGAAAACCTACGGCGCCAAAGGGGACCGAACCCATGCGCGCGCTGAACGATGTCAGCTTCGACGTACCTCGCGGACAGATCTTCGGTCTCCTGGGTCCGAACGGCGCCGGCAAGTCGACACTCATCAATATCCTCGCGGGCCTCGTCACGAAGAGCGGAGGCGAGGTCACCATCTGGGGCTTCGACATTGACGAGCATCCGCGCAACTCGAAGCGCTCGATCGGCGTCGTGCCGCAAGAGATCATCTTCGATCCCTTCTTCACGCCGCGCGAGACTTTGGAGATCCAAGCGGGCCTCTACGGAATTCGCAAGAAGCGACCGAAAGAGCGACGAGCTTCTCGGCGCGATGCATCTCACCGACAAAGCCAACGCTTATTCGCGAACTTTATCGGGCGGAATGAAGCGGAGGCTTCTGGTCGCCAAAGCGATGGTCCATTCGCCACCGATTCTCGTGCTCGATGAGCCGACGGCGGGCGTCGACGTGGAGCTTCGGCGTCAGCTTTGGGACTATGTGCGCAAGCTCCACGCGCAAGGTGTCACCATCGTCCTGACGACCCATTATCTCGAAGAAGCCGAGGAGCTTTGCGACCGCATCGCAATCATCAATCACGGTCGGGTGATTGCAAATGAGCCGACGCGCGAGCTGGTTTCGAAAGCGCAGGAGAAAGCGGTCGTCGTCACGCTCGACCGCGACATTTCGCAGGTCCCGACGAACAGCTGTTTCGAGAATATCGCGCTGCTTGATGAGCGAACGCTTGAGATCACCTACCGCAAGGACAAGGTGAATGCTGGACAGGTGCTGAGTTCGCTGACGGCGGACGGGCATGCCATCGTTGACGTATCGACGCGTGATCCGGATCTCGAGGACGTGTTCCTCAGCCTGACCTCGGCTCCCATGGAAGCGGCGTGAGCGTCGACACCGATGTATTGATCGTCGGGTCCGGCGCGGCGGGTCTCACCGCTGCCCTCAATCTCGCCGAAAAGCGCAAGGTCGCGGTGATCGCAAAGGGCGCGCTCGGCGACAGCGCGAGCGCTCGCGCTCAGGGCGGAATCGCCGCGGTGCTCGAGGAAGGTGATAGCTTCGACGCGCACATCAACGATACGATGATCGCCGGAGCGGGCCTCAACGATCGCAAAGTCGTCGAGCATGTCGTCGAACATGCGCCGGACGCAATCGCACGGCTGATCGATCTCGGCGTGCCTTTCGCAAGCGAGAATGGCGCCCTCCACCTGACGCGCGAAGGCGGCCACAGCCACCGACGGATCGTCCACGTCGCCGATGCCACCGGATGGGCGATCAGCCAGGCGCTCGAGGCGGCGGCAGCGAGGCATCCCAACATCATGCTTGTGCCAGACATGGTCGCGATCGACCTCGTCACCGGCCGGCACGCGGCCAATTTCTCCACCAGCGGAGCGGTGCACGGCCTCTACGCCTACAATCGCAAGATTGAAGCGAGTCGAGACCCTGACGGCGCGAGCGACGATCCTCGCAACTGGCGGAGCCGGACGCGCCTATCTCTATTCGACCGCGCCGCGCGGAGCGACCGGCGATGGAATCGCGATGGCGTGGCGGGCGGGCTGCCGAATATCCAACATGGAGTTCATGCAGTTCCACCCGACCTGCCTCTACAATCTGCAGGACAAAAACTTTCTCATCACCGAGGCGGTGCGCGGCGAGGGCGGCATCCTGAACAACCCCGAGACCGGCCATCGTTTCATGCCCGATTATGATCGGCGCGCCGAGCTCGCGCCGCGCGACATCGTCGCTCGCGCGATCGACCATGAGATCAAGCGCGACGGCCTCGACTTCGTCCTGCTCGACATCTCGCATCGCGAGCCCGAGTTCGTCCGTGAGCATTTTCCAAACATCTACGAAAAGCTGATCGGCCTCGGCATTGATATCACCAAGGAGCCGATTCCCGTCGTCCCGGCGCAGCATTACACCTGCGGCGGCGTCGTGGTCGACCTTGACGGACGAACCGATGCGCCCGGCCTCTATGCAGCTGGCGAAGTGACCCAGTCCGGCCTTCACGGTGCCAATCGACTGGCCTCAAACAGCCTGCTGGAGTGTCTGGTCTTCGGGGAGGCAGCGGCCAAGCACATCACTGCCAATTGGCATTCACTGCCCGATGTCCCGGCATGTCGCGGATGGGACGAAAGCCGGGTCGCCGACAGCGACGAAGACGTGGTGATCGCCCAGACCTGGGGCGAGATCCGTCGCTTCATGTGGAACTATGTCGGCATCGTCACGCACGACCAAGCGGCTCGAGCGGGCAAAGCACCGGATCGACATGCTGAGACAGGAAGTGAAGGACTATTACGCCCACTTCCGGGTCACCCCTGACCTGATCGAACTTCGCAACCTGGTCGAGGTCGCGGACCTCATTATCCGGAGCGCTTTGTCGCGGCACGAGAGCCGAGGGCTTCACTATACGCTCGATTATCCAGGCATGCTTCCCATAGCAAAAGACACGGTGCTGATCCCGTGACCAGCAACCATGTCCCTTCAGCTCTACCTTTGCTTTAGATCTAGACCGGCTAGCCCAGCAGTGACGCGACGACCGACGTGACCAACATCGTCGACGGGTCGACCTGGTAGATATAGCCGTTGTTGTAACGGTACCAGGCGTTCGGGCGTGTCATAATAAGTTGCGCGATAGGCCATCGGCACGTTGTACATATCGTAGCCCATCGGCAGTGGCCGACCGACCGAGAACCCTGGTGTCGTCAGCGCGGCGACCGACGTGATCAGGCTCGACCTCGTATCATATTGGTAGATCGCGCCGGGCGCATACCAGTAGGAATAGTCCGCCGTTGGATAGTACATGCTACGATATTGCATCGGCAGGTTGTAGTAGCTGTATGCCGAAGGCAGCATCTGTCCGACGCCATAGCCACCAGCATATGTCGGGATGACATTCTCAACCATGCCCGTGACGCAGTCGACCTGGTAGACCACGCCATAAGCGTAGCGGTTGCAGACGTTCCCGTAGCCATAGCCATAACCATGAGTCGTAACTGGACGGATAGAAGCTATCGAGCCCGTAATAAGAGGGGACATAGCTGCTCATATATGCGCTCGGCAGATAAGTGCCGGGGAGAAATCCGCCCGCAATGAGCGGAATGAGGGCGTTGATCAGGCTCGAGCCACGATCGACCTGGTAAAGATAGCCGCCGCCATATTGATAATAATAATCCGCCGTGTCCGGATAGAGATAACTATATGAGGTTGGGAGGACGCTGAGCGGCACATAGCTTGTTACCGTGCGCAGCGGCTGTCCGACGAAGCGGACGGCCTCAGAAGGAGCCATCACCCGGGCGCGGGGGGTATCCACCAGCGACGCAAAGCGGCTCGAGCGGAAAGCGTTGACGTTGGCGATCCGGTCAGCGCGAATCGCCTGGCGGTCGGCCAGGAGGTTATGCGCGCCCCGTTGACTCTGCGCCATGCTGTTCTGACGCTGCTCGATCCGGTTAGGCTGCATCTGCTGGCGCATGGCAATTCGGTTGTCGACTCGAGGTTGCGTGCAACTTCTGAACCTGTTGAGTCATCGCAACGCGGTTCTGCGCGCGTTCGATCCGCTGCGGCCGTGCCTGCTGACGCTGAGCCATGCGCGCCGGGGCTCGCTCAATACGTTGCGGTCGTCCCTGCTGACGCTGAGCCATGCGCGTCGGGGCCCGCTCTATCCGTTGCAGGCGGGCGTGCTGACGCTCGACCATGCGAGTCTGCCGCTCCATTCGCTGCGGACGCGCCTGCTGGCGCTCGACCATACGGCTCTGCGGCATACGCTGCGGTCGGGCTTGGCGCTCGGCGCGCTGGAACGAAGCGAAGCTCTGCTGGCGCGCCATGCGCGGCGCAGCGAATGCGCGGCGGCCGCCGCCACCTGCTTAATCTGCACCCTTTGAGCAGCCTGGCCACCACCACTGCGCATCTGGACCGCCGGCTGGCCGCCATTGCCACCGTGCTGGCCGTGCGGTCCCGCATTCGCCGGGGCTGCGATCGCCAGCGCGGCGACGCCGGCTGCAAGAAAGACCCTGGTCATAAAATATCTCCTCTGAACGGCAAAACGGTCCGTTCGTCACACCGTTCCAACTATTAGACGGCTGGAGCTTGCACCCTATCGCACTAGGCTGAACCTGTAAATTGCTTGCTTGTTCAGATACTTAGCTATCGCGATCCGAGACCCACGAGGCCCTTAGAAATCGCACTGCAAGGAACATCAGCAGCGCGGCGAGAAAATAGAAGTCGAGGCAAGCAACTGCAGCGTCGCGTAGCGCATTGGCGCCGGCAGTGGCGCTGAAAGAATCCGCGAGACGACCCATCAGCCAGGGCCCGACACCGAGGCCGATCAGGTTATTGATCAACAGGAAGCTCGCGGAGGCCGTCGATCGCATTGGTCGTGGAACCAGATGCTGAACTGCCGTAACGACCGGTCCGAGCCAAAGGATGTTCGCCGCGCTTACCGATGAGCAGCAGTGGCCAAGCAATCCAGAGATTCGGCGCGAATAGGCCGATGCCCCATGCGGGAACCGAGACAATCCAGGCGATCGCCGGAAGTTTGGCATGCCAGCCAAGGTCGCGCGCCCCGAGATGGTCTGCGAGCCAGCCGCCAGCGAATACTCCGGCACAGCCTCCGATCAGAAGCACGGAGGCGAGGAAATTTCCCGTCGAAACCAGATTCAGGCCAAAGCTCAGCATCATCACTTTGGGCGTCCACAGGGCCAATCCGTAACCGCACAGCGAGCTAGCCGACGATGCGAAGGCAAGCAGCCAGAAAGCAGGCTTGCGGGCAAGGATCGGAAAAACCGTCCCCAGCGAGATTGTCGCAGATGAGTTGGAACCTCTCGGCTTGTCACGCACGAGGACGAGGAGGATCGGGGCGAGCGCCAGCCCGCCAACACCCATGATGACAAAAGCGGTTCGCCAACCGAACCAAGCGGCGAGGTGAGCACCGATGATCGCTCCGCTTCCTAATCCGAGCGGGATTCCGAGTGAAAAAATGGCGAGTGCGCGAGCGCGACGTTCGGGCGGGAAATAATCGGCGATCAAAGCGTAGGAGGGAGCCACTCCTCCGGCTTCTCCCACGCCGACACCGAGTCGAAAAACGAACAACGACCAAAAGCCGGTCGAAGCGCCGCAAAGCGCCGTGAATCCGCTCCACACTGCAAGAGATCCCGCAACAACAGCGCTCCGGCTGGTCCGGTCCGCGAGATAGGCAAGCGGAATTCGCAAGACCCGCGTAAAGCAGGGCGAAGGCGGTTCCCCCGATCGCCCCGAACTGCGCGTTCGAAAGGTGCAGATCGGCCTGAATTGCCGGCCCGAGTATCCCGAGGATCTGCCGGTCAAGAAAATTGAAAATGTAAGCGATGAGCAGCAGCGCGAGGACGAAACTTCCTCTTCGCGCCGTCTCGTCGAAGCCGCTCATTTTAGTTCGTGGAGCAGATCGACGAGCAGCCCCACATCAGACTGGTCGTGGTAGATCGCGAAACCGATCCTCAGGACGTCGCCACGGACATCGGTGATGCAATTTTTTGCTTTGAGCTGCTCGTACCAGCGCTGTGCGGTTGGGCTTTGAAAGGCTAGGAAGCGCGCGTGTGGCGCTCCATCGAGCGGGTTGAGTGGCTGCGCGTCCCCCAATGGCGTTTGATCGACCGCTTCGAGCAGTTGCTTCTGGAGGTCCAGCGAATGCTCGGAGATTCGCTCGGTAGTGAGGTCGTGATCACGAAGCATCCGCTGCACGGCATTGAAGCGGTAAAGGCCGGACGGATCGAAGGTCGCGCCGAGGAATTGCCGGCCGTCGTAAGCGTAACCGACGCTTTCTGGCGGCAGGGTCAAGTCCTCGAACTCCGCAAACCACCCCGTGACTGGCGGCCTCGGCGCGAGGCCATCGGGCGCATGAAGGAAGGCGCAACCTTCGCCCGCCATCGCATATTTGTAGCCGCCGCCGATATAGAATGTGCTGCGAGCAGCATTCGCTCCAAGCGGCTCAGAAAGAGCCATGAAAGCGTGATAGCCATCGACAACGACCCACGGCCCGAGCTCGCGCGAAAGCGTCGCTAGCTCCTCTATCCGGTCGAAGACTTGTCCGCTTCCGAACAGCACCTGGCTCACGAAAATCAGATCGTGGCTGCCGCTGCGCGCGCGTCCTAGGAAGCGATCGGAAAAGCCCTTGAAAGGCCTGGCGGCAATGCGCTCGACCTCGATCCAACCCTCCTCCTCCCATCGGGCGAGCTGCCGGCGCGCGCTGTGGAACTCTCCGTCAGTGGTCAAAATCTGCAATCGTCCGCTTTTTCTGGGCGCCGCGCTGACTAGCCGGATGAGGAAGTCGTGCGTGTTCGAGGAAAAGGCGATTGCGTCCGGCTCGCCGCTTCCGAGTTCGCGCGAGACATGCGCCTGCGCCTCGGGCCAGACCTCGTCCATTACCTTGTCCCATTTGCGGTCGGCGAGACGCGATGCGTCCTCCCATGCCTGCATGTGGCCTTCGAAGCTCGCGTTCGGCCACAGATGATGACTGTGCGCCGCGAAATGAAGGCGTGTCGGATCGGCCGAGAGGCTTCGGGAAAACAGCTGCTTGAAGCTCAAATATCGGTCCTCAGTTCCCATAGCTCGGGGAAGACCCGCTTTTCGAGCGTCGAGCGAAGATAGGGAGCGCCGGCTGAACCACCCGTGCCGCGCTTGTTCCCGATGATCCGCTCGACCGTCAGCACGTGCTTGTGGCGCCACGCGGCAAGGGCATCGTCGATGTCGACCAGCTTCTCGGCCAGCTCGTATAGCTCGAACCAGCGTTCAGCGTCGCGATAGACCCGCAGCCAAGCGGCAACGATCGGTTCCTCCGAGCCATCGCCGACTTCGAAACCGGCGCGCCGCAGGGCGCCGATAGCTGCTTCACGGAGGCTCGGCTCACGAATTGCGGCCTCGAGACGCGCTCGCTCAACAGTTCCTTCGTCGTAATGATCGATGAACGCCGGATCCTTGAGGCCGAGCCGGAATTCGATCTCGCGGAACTGGGCCGACTGAAAACCCGAGCTTGTCCCGAGGACGTGGCGGAACTTCATGTAATCCACCGGAGTCAGCGTCGACAGCACATCCCACGACAAGGTCATGACCGCCTGAATGCGGCTGATCCGAGCCATCGCTTTATAGGCTTGCGCAAAGCGATCCGCATTCACGAGCTCGACCGCGAGACGAAGCTCGTGGAGCATCTCCTTCATCCACAGCTCCTTCGTCTGATGGATGACGATGAACAGCATCTCGTCATGAAGATTGGACCTGGGGTCTTGCGCCGTCAGAAGTTGGTCGAGCTTCAGATATTCGGCATAGGTTATTCCGGCAGGCGTTGCGGTCATGCAGCCGACTTAGGATAAAGGACGGTTGCTAGGAAGCGGGCCGCTATTGCGGACCGTTGTCGCCGCCGCTTCCGCCAAAACCGCCGGAACCGACCGAGCCGATACCTCCGAACAGCTCTTGGAAGAAGCTTTGCTTGCGCCCGAGCGTTGGGGTCGCGCGCTTTGACGGAGCGACCGCAAGATTTAGCTCCTGGCCCGTGCGCTGAACCGAGACCACGTTTCCGGCCTGGTCGAAGCGGACGAGCATCACGAGTTGCTTCTGGACGCGTGGATTTCGAAACGCGACCTGGTTCGTGTCTCGCGACACATAGTACCAGTCATTCGGTGTGAACTCGCCAGCCAGAGTCGGGGTCCCGAGCACCTTCTGGACGGAAGCCTTGTTGTCGACCCCGGGCTGAATAGCGCTGGCGAGCTGCGTATCGATGACCGCACCCTTATGCGCACGGTTAGCTGCGCAACCGGTTGCCAGCAGCGCCACAGCAGCGATGGTCGTCACTTTGACCGAGGCCAACTTCATGCCTGTTTGTTTCCTTCCCTCGACGCTCCAATTGCGTCGGATGTCCTTCACGGCTTGCATGCCGACGGGCGGAACTCAATATGCCCGCTGCGCCAAAGCGCAAGACCGCCATGAAACGCACATACCGCGCAAGGGACGCTATGCTGGACTTCCTGTTCCGGAGATTAACAGCCGAACCACAGCGCGGCGTCGCGCTTTTCGATACCCTCACGAAACTCACGCGCGAGCCTCATTGGTATGTCGAGGGCAAGGTGCCCGACACACTCGATGGCCGATTCGCAGTCCTCGCTACGGTGACGGCGCTCGTTCTCGTTCGGCTCGAAAGCGACGGCGAGGCAGGCAATGCAGTGTCGGTGGCGGTGACCGAACGCTTCATCGAAGTCATGGAGTCGGAGCATCGTGAGCTCGGCCTTGGCGATCCGACGCTAGGGAAGACGGTCCGAAAGCTGGTCGGCTCGCTTGCGCGAAGGACGGACCTATGGCGCTCGGCGATTGGCGGCCCCGACCCGACTCGCGAAAGCCTTTACAAGGCAGATGTTACTCCAGCGTGCGCTGGAACACTCGACCAGCGCCCTTGAGCGGCTATCGGCCATTCTCCGCACCGCTCGGCTCGGCGACATTGCCGAGGGCAAGTTCTAAATGAGCGACCGCTTCGCGCACCATCTTCGCCTCGACCAGATCCGCGACGGCGAGCGGCTCGACCTTGCCGCAGATGAGACCGAGCGACGCTCGATCGCCACCCGCCTTTCACTCCGTGCCCTAGATCGGCTCGAGGCGCATGCGACGCTGTCACGGGCAGGACCGCTGATCCGCGCCGAAGGTCGAGTTGTTGCCACGCTCGAGCAGAGCTGCGTCGTGAGCGGTGATCCGGTTGCATCGCATCTCGACGAGGCGTTCGCCCTGCTCTTCGTGCCGGACCTGGAGAGCAGCCGCGCCGACGAAGAGATCGAGCTTGGCGAACGGGATTGCGATGTCATCTTCTTCGATGGCGGAGCGATCGACCTCGGCAGCGCGATTGCCGACACACTAGTGCTGAGCATCGATCCGTATCCGCGGAGCGCAAGTGCCGACGCGGCCTTGAAGGAGGCGGGAGTGCTCACCGAGGAGCAGGCGAGCCCGTTCGCCGTGCTCGCAAATCTCAAGAAGGGCGACGCCTAGGAAGGCACATCTTTCCAAGCGCCCCCACCGATCAGAACGGGACGTCGTCGTCGAGGTCGGTGTCGAACGCCGCCGGCTGCGGACGCGCCTGTGTGCGAGTCGTCGTGCCGTCGCCACCGCCGAAATCGTCATAATCCTCGCTGACGGAACTGCGGTTGCCGCCCGAGCCTTCGCGGCTGTCGAGCAGCACAAGCTCGCCTCGGAATCGCTGGAGTACGATCTTCAGTCGTGTAGCGGTCGTTGCCCGATTGGTCGGCCCATTTCCGGGTCTGGATCTGCCCTTCGAGATACACCTTGCTGCCCTTGCGAAGGTAGCTCTTGGCGACCCGGCCAGATTCTCGTTGAAAATGACGACCTGATGCCATTCGGTGCGCTCCTGGCGGTTGCCGTCGCGATCCTTCCAGCTCTCGGAAGTAGCGACGCGAAGGTTGACCACCTCGCCGCCATTGTTGAGCGACCGTGCCTCCGGGTCCGCTCCCAGGTTGCCGACCAGGATCACCTTGTTCACGCCCGCCATGTCATCTTTCTCCTCTTCTGGGAAAGTCGCTATAAACCTAGAGCTACGGCCGTCCAGTAGGTCAGGCCGGCAGCGCAATAGGCAAGGACGAAGAGATAGGTGACCATGAATAATGGCCACTTCCAGCCGTTCGTCTCGCGGCGGGTGACGGCGATGGTCGAGATGCACTGAGGCGCGAACACGAACCAGGCGAGGAAGGCGAGCGCTGTCGCCAGTGACCAGCGATGCTGCAAATTCTCGACCAACGGGCGATTTGCCGCGGCATTATCGCCGGCATCGATCGAATATACGGTTGCGATCGCGCTCACCGCGACCTCGCGCGCGGCCATCGCCGGAAGCAGTGCAAGGCTGATGTCGTGGTTGAAGCCGATTGGGGCAACCAAGGTTTCGATCCCGCTCGCGATATGCCCTGCGATCGAGACCTGGCTCTGTTTCTGACCCGGCCCCGCCTGCGGGATGCTGGCAAGCGCCCATAGGATGATGGTCGTGCCGAGGATGATCGTTCCGGCACGCTTCAGGAAAATCTGCGCGCGGGTAAGGATGCCGATGGTGACGTCCTTCAGCAGCGGCCATTGATATTTGGGAAGCTCCATCATGAAGCCGCCACCGCCGCCCCTGAGCACGTCCGCGGCGAAGCACGAATGCCGCCAGGAGGGCGCCAGCGACCCCGGCAATATACAGGCCGAACATCACGACCCCTTGAAGCCCGAACTCCCCAGACCAGCTGTCGGTTCGGAATGAACGCAGAGATGATTAAAGTGTAGACCGGAAGCCGCGCCGAGCATGTCATCAGGGGCGCGACAAGGATGGTCGTCAGCCGATCCTTCGGGTCCTCGATCGTGCGGGTCGCCATGATGCCCGGAACCGCGCAAGCGAAGCTCGATAGCAGCGGAATGAAGGCTCGGCCGGAAAGCCCGACCCCGTGCATCAGCCGGTCCATCAGAAAGGCTGCCCGGACCATGTAGCCGGTGCCTTCCAGCAGCAGGATGAAGAAGAAGAGGATCAGGATCTGCGGCAGGAAGGTGATGACCGCGCCAACGCCGGCGATGGCTCCGTCGACAACCATGGAGCGAAGTAGGCCCGGCGGCAACGCGTCGGTGGCGGCACCCGATAGCCAGGCGACGCCCGAGGCGATCCAGTCGACCGGCACCTTGCTCCAGGCGAAGACCCCCTGGAACATCACGAACATGATCGCGGCAAGGATGATCGGCCCGACGACCGGGTGCAGGAGAACGGCATCGAGCCGATGAGTCCAGCGCCTCACCGGGGTCTCGCTTACGACCGCGGCCGTCGCGATCTCGCGCGCACGCCTCTGGAGGTGAACTATGTCGCTTCTTACATGCTTGTGGATCCCACACTGGGGCGCGGCCAGCATGTCGCTGATCGCTTCATGAAGCTCATCGATTCCGCGGCGGCGGACCGCGATCGTCTCGATGACTGGAACGCCGAGCTCGCGCTCGAGGGCCTCCCGATCGAGCTCGAGGCCATCGCGCTTTGCAAGATCGACCATGTTCAAGGCGATAATCGTGGGAAGCCCGAGATCGATCAGCTGAAGCGCGAAGCGCAGATGATTGTCGAGATTGGAAGCGTCGAGGACGATCAGCAGTGCATCGGGCTGCCGCTCGCCGGCCTGCTTGCCGAGCAAGACATCGCGCGTGACTGCTTCGTCGGGACTGGCAGGATTCCAGGCTATAAGCGCCTGGCAGATCGATCAGCTCGATCGGCCGCCCATCGGGCAGCGCGAGGCGGCCCGAATGCCGCTCGACGGTCACGCCGGGATAATTGCCGACTTTCTGGCGCGCGCCGGTGAGCGCGTTGAACAGCGCGCTCTTGCCGGCATTGGGGCTACCGGCGACAGCAACGAGCTGCAGCGAATTCACTGTTCGAGCGGGAGGACCCGAATGGCGCGAGCATGCTTGCGCCTGATCGCAACCGTCATCCGCCCGACGCGAATCGCGATCGGATCGCGGCCGAATGGCCCAAGGTGGAGCGTCTCGACAGTGACGCCTTCATCAAATCCGAAATGCCTCAGTCGGCACCCTTCGGCCTGGTCCAGTGTCTCCCAGTCGATGACGATGACGCGCGCCTTCATTCCAACCGCAAGCTGGTCGAGGCCGAACGTGTCGAGGTTGAATGGCGCGTTCATTCTTGCGAGTGATTATCATTAACCGGAAGGGATTGCCATAAGGCAAATACCCTCACCCATGATGAATTCTCGGTTGGCTTACCGAGCGGGCGGTGTCGATGCCGCGAGTCTCATTGTCCATCAGCTTGCGAGTCAGATAGATCATCTCGAGCGCATCTGGTGTGCGCGACCTGCTTCAGGTTCGCGCCGGCGGCGTGGCCCCCTTCGGTATTTTCGTAATAATAGAAAGGCAGGCCATATTCCTCCATTCGAGCCGCGAACTTGCGCGCATGCTGGGGCCCGACACGGTCGTCCTTGGTGGTCGTGAAGATGAACGGCTCCGGATAATGCCCGTCCTTTCGGAGATTCTGATACGGCGACGTCTTCTCCCAAAAGGCGCGGATTGCGGGATCTTCGATGCTTCCATATTCTCCTTCCCAAGAGGCGCCGGCGGCGATCTTGGAAATTCGGATCATGTCGAGCAAGTGGGACCTCGATCAGCGCCGCGTGCCATAGATCCGGATGCTGGATGAACTCGACCCCCGCAAGCAGACCGCCGTTTGAGCCGCCCTTCGATCCCGAGCCGGCGAGGGCTGGTGACTTTGCGTCGCGATCAGGTCCGTAGCGACGGCCGCGAAATCGTCATAAACAAGCTGCCGGTGAACCCCGAGTCCGGCTTCGTGCCACTTCGGCCCGAACTCCCCGCCGCCACGAATATTCGCAAGCACATAGACACCGCCCTTCTCCAGCCACAGCTTGCCGTTCGTCGCAGAATAGGTTGGAGTTCTCTGAGCTCTGGAACCCGCCATAAGCGTAGATCAGGGTCGGATTGTCGGCATTTAGCGCCATGTCACGCCGATGGACGATGAAATAGGGGATTCTGGTCCCGTCGCTCGACGTCGCCTCGCGTTGGTCGACGACCAAATTGGACGCATCGAACTTGGCCGGCTGAGACATGATCCGGCGAGAATCGCCCGTCGCGGCATTCGCGAGATAGAGCGACGGCGGCGTCAGAAAGTTGGTGACTCCGATCAGCGCCCGATCATCGTCGCTGTCAGCGCTTGCGACGAACAAGGTCGAATTGTCCGGCAGCGCCATCGCCTTTCGCCGCCATGTCCCGTTGGCTCCGGGCGTGAACAGCAAGGTTCGGCCGCGGACATTGTCGAGCGTTGAAACGAACAGGACGTTCTTGGACGAGCTGACATCCTGGAGCGCCTCGCGCGGGCCAGGAAGATAGATCAGGCTCGGCTCTGGGATGCGCCGGATCTGCCATGAGCTGCGCAAGATCGAGCGAAACCAACGATCCCGACTCGAAATGCTTGTTCGAGCTTCCCGCGGGCGTCCAATCTTCGTCAAGGGAAGCAATGACGCGCCCGTCGACCATGTCCTCGAAGCTGACTTTCTGAGGCATCGCAACCTTGCGAATGCCCTTTGGCGTCAGGATGTACGTTTCGGAATGGAAAGTATCGAGCGCACGGCTGATCACCGGAAGCGTTCGGTTCTGACCGTCTCGAAGTACGCCAGCGAATGCCCCAACGTCCTCGGGCTTGCCGCGATAGATTTCGACGGCCGACGACAGCGGCTGACCTCGCTTCAACCGCTTCACGATAAAGGCGTATCCCGATCGGGTGAGTTCCCCCTTGTGCCATTCGCGGCTGATGAGAAGCGTATTCTCGTCGACCCACGTTGCATCCTGCTTGCCCTTTGGGAGCACGAAGCCATTCGGCACGAATTTGCCGGTGACGAGGTCGAACTCGCGAACCGTGACCGCATCCTCTCCGCCATCGGAGAGGCTGATCAGGCAGCGCCGTTCCAGTGGGCCGAGCGCATTGCGCGCCCTTCCACACCCAATTTGCATTTTCAGCCTTGGCGAGCGCGTCCAGGTCGACCACCGTTTGCCATTCGGGATTGCCGCTCTCATAGCTTTGCAGGCTGGTCCGCCGCCACACGCCGCGGACGTGATCGGCGTCCTGCCAAAAATTGTAGATCCTGCCACCGCGGAACGTCCCGTAAGGGATCCGGTCCTTGGCCTGCGCAATCGCAAGCGCCTCGTCATAATATTGCTGAAAGCGGGGGTCGGCCTCGAGCACCGCTTGGGTGGTGGCATTGTGGCTGTTGACCCAGTCCATCGAGCGCTGGCCGGAAACGTCCTCGAGCCAGATGTAGGGATCTCCGGGGGTCGGGCTCTCCTGCGCGCCCGCCGAAGATGATCCGATCATAAGAAGTAATCCAAGAAACGCTGTGCGCACGAGCCCCTCCGCGCATGTGATTGACGGAGGTTCAGAGCCATATCGGCCTTGTCAAGCGAGTCTCAACGAGGGGGATAACGCAATCGACCGAGAAACCGTGAAAGGCTGAGCCGCTGGTCGGTCGAGCTGCGCCACTCAGCTTTGAACCGCTCGAACTTCATCACGTCGTCGATTCGGCGGCCGAGGAATGCTTCGGTCTCCGCCCAGCCTTCGCTGTCGTCATCGAGCCAGACTAGCAAGGTCGAGCCATAGACCGCGCCGAGCGTCATTCGCTTCGTATAATGGTTGAAGTCCGTGTTCGTGTCGCCGGCGATCCGCCACATGAGATCGGCGGTACGCCACGAAATGCGCAGTGCCAGCGGAATGTTCTGCGGCATTGCGAGGAGCGCGAGTGCTCGGCGAACCGCTTCGCGAGCAGGCCCCATGATCTCCAGCCTTCGCCAGATCAAAGCACTAATTCTTTCGCGAATCTTGAGTGTCGCGATCCGCTCAGGCGTAAAATACGCCTGCAAGCTGCGGTCGACTTCCTGGATGTAGGCGTCGATCATTCCGGACTGGACTTTCGGCATCGCCAACCGCGCATGAGCCGGATCGATGCCGAGCTGCTCGGCGGCCGAATTCGACCGCCTGCATGGTCCAGCCATCGAAGACCGCATTCTCGCCAACCGCGAGCGAGAGTTTGCGGCGAAGTTGTTCAAGAGGACTAGGATCGGCCACACGCGCTCAACTGGGCGGCTCGCTCGCCGGGCGCAACCCCCGATCGGGGAGCCGGACCAGGACCAGCGCGACTGCGATTGCGATTGCTCCGACAATATCGGTTCCGGAAAGGGTCTCGCGATAAGCAAGCCAGCCGACCGTCGCCGAGATTGCGGGTTGGGTCAGAAGTCCGAGGCTGACGACCAGGGGCGGCAGCGCTCCGATCGAATAGACGAGCAGGCTCTGCCCGATCACCTGGCTCGACAGCGCGAAGATCAGCAGCGGCGTCCAGTCGTGTGGCCAGATGCGATCGCCGACTGCGAAGCTGATTATGAGCATCATCGGCACTGAAAACGCGGTTGCGAGGATCAGCAGCGGAAGGGGCTTGAGCTCGGTCCGACCGCGTTCGACGAAGATAAGATAGCCGCCATAGAAGAGCCCTGCGACGAGCGTCAGCAGGTCGCCGGCGAATTTCTTCTGGCTGAGCTCGAAGCTCGCGCTCATCAGGAGCGCCGCCCCGCAAAGCGCGAGGAGGAGCGCAACGCTCTGCTTGAGCGACGGCTTGCTGCTCGCGATGATCAATCCATAAATGGCGAAGACGAAGCTGCCGGAATTGCCGAACAGGGTCGCGTTGCCGAGCTTCGTCATCCGGATTCCCGCGTTCCAAGCGGCGAGATCGAGCGAATAGAGAATTGCAGCGATTGCAACGATCGTGACGAGGGATTTCCTCGGCCAGTGCGCCGGCTGGCCAGTCGCCCTACCGATCACGAGCAGGAACGGAAGCGCGATCGCGAGCCGCCAGAAACCGGCGGCGACCGCGCCGGTATCCGCGAGACGGACGAGCCATGGCCCGAACGCCAGCGCGATATTGCCGAGCAGAAGCGCGGGAAACGCCAGACGGTTCGCAGTTTCCTCGATTCACTCCGCGCGCATAGCGGGGGCGCGGCAGGAAGCTAGGGCGCGTATTTCTCCCGCAGCTTGAACAGCGCCAGCGCCGCCTTGGCGGCGCCCCCGCCTTTGTCCATCTGCGCCGGGTCACAGCGGACGATCGCCTGGGCTTCGTTCTCAACCGTCAGGATTCCGTTCCCGATAGCGTATCCCTGAAGCGTCAGGTCCATGAGGCCCCGGGCGCTTTCGTTCGACACGAGCTCGAAGTGGTAGGTCTCGCCTCGGATCACGACGCCGAGCGCGACAAAGGCGCAGAAGCGGCCGCTGCGCGCCGCGAGCGCGATCGAACCGGGCAGCTCGAGCGCTCCGGGGACAGTCATCGTCTCATGCTTGTGCCCCGCCCCTTCGATTGCTCCGCGAGCGCCGCTGAGGAGCATGTCGTTGAGGTGAGGATAGAAGCGCGCCTCGACCAGAAGGATGGTCGACATGATTTACGCCTGCACCGTGATCGGTCGTTCCTCGACGATCGCAAGGCCGTAGCCCGACAGGCCGACGGGCGCGTGGCGCGAGTTCGAGAGGAGAACCATGTCGTGGATTCCACAGAGACGCGAGGATCTGCGCACCGGTACCGTAGCTGCGAACTGCATCTCCCATTTCGCCCGGCTTGCCCGCACGCCGGTCAATCGAACGTGAGAGAGAACCCGGCGCGGCTGCGTGGAGAGTGACCACCACGCCCGATCCTTCATCTTCGACCATCCGCATCGCGCTATGCAGCACATTTGACTTCGGTCCGGCACCGCCGAGCACATCGGCGAAGAGGTCGAGACTGTGCATTCGAACAAGAACGGGTTTCGCCGGATCCAGATTTCCGTGGACCAGCGCGAGCTGCTCCTCGCCGTTCGACTTGTCACGGAACACCTGCGCCTGCCACTGCGCGCCGCTGAGTGCGGTGAACGGGCAGGTAGCGACTCGCTCGACGAGATGGTCCTTTCTTCAGCCGGTAAGCGATGAGGTCGCGGATCGTCCCGATCTTGAGTCCGTGCGTCCGGGCGAAATCCATGAGATCCTCGAGGCGGGCCATGGTCCCATCCTCGCGCATGATCTCACAGATCACGCCGGAGGGGTTGAGCCCGGCGAGCCGAGAAACATCAACCGCCGCTTCGGTATGTCCCGCGCGCACGAGAACACCGCCGGGCCGCGCCACCAACGGAAACACGTGCCCGGGTGAGACGATAGCATCGGGTCCGTTCGAGGCATCGATCGCAACGGCGATGGTCCGAGCTCGGTCCGCGGCGCTGATTCCCGTCGTGATCCCCTCGGCCGCTTCGATCGAGACGGTGAAGGCGGTTTCCATCCTGCTTCGGTTGGTGCGCGTCATTGGTTCGAGGCCGAGCTGCTCGGCGCGATCCTTGGTCAGAGCCAGGCAAACGAGGCCGCGGCCGTGGCGCACCATGAAGTTGATCGCATCCGGAGTGGCCATCTGGGCCGGGATCACGAGATCGCCCTCATTTTCGCGGTCGTCGTCGTCGACAAGGATGAACATACGACCGTTGCGCGCTTCGTTGATGATTGTCTCCGGACCGACCAAGACCTCCGTGTTGCCGCGCTGGATCAGTCGTTCGAGCCGTCCCAGAGTGTCGGCGGTCGGATTCCAGTCGGACTGCCCGAGCTTGCGAAGGGAATTGGGATGAAGCCCGGCGGCCCGGGCAAGGCCGGCGCGGCTGACCTCGCCGGTGGAGATGATCGCCTCGAGCTGCTCGATCAAGGTCGTGCTCATGCGACCGATATATCACATTAGAATGTGATGAAAAGTGGAAGCAAATGCGTTCCTACTGTGAACGCGCTGCAAGCATCCGATCGAGATAGCGTGCAAGGACGTCGATTTCGACATTAAGCTGTCGCTTGGCCTCCAAGGGTTCCGAGAGTGTCGTATGCTGCGCCGTGTGGGGAATGACGTTCACCGAGAAATGCGTCGTTCCATCGTCCATGTCGCGAACATCATTGACGGTCATCGACACGCCGTCGAGTGCGACAGAGCCTTTGGCGGCGATCATCGGCCCGAGTGCCTTCGGCGCGCTAATCTCGACGCGCTTCGAATTGCCGATCGGGCGTGATTGCCACCACCGTTCCGACCGCATCGACGTGACCGGTCACGATATGCCCGCCGAGCTCGTCGCCGAGCCGCAGCGAGCGTTCGAGATTAAGCCGAGCGCCGCCCTGCCAATGGTCAGAGGCCGTTTTCGAAACCGTCTCCGCGGAAAGGTCGACGGCGAACCAGTCCTCGCCCTTGTCGACGACGGTCAGGCACGCGCCGGAACAGGCGATGGATGCGCCGAGATCGACGCTAGCCAGGTCGTAGCCGGTCTCGATCACGAGGCGGCGGTCGCCGCGCTGCTCGGCGCTTCGCACGGTTCCGATATCAGTGACGATCCCGGTGAACATTGCCGCGGCTTAAGCGTCCCGCACGCGCTCGTAAACTTCGAGCCGGTCGGCGCCGAGTACGCTGCTCATCGACGAGCCGCCAGCGCCCGTGTGCGTCGCCGATCGCATCGAGGCCGACATAGCCGAAGCTCGACTTGCCCTCGCCGACGATGATCGGCGCTCGGTAAATCAGGATCCGGTCGACCAGATCCTCCGCGAGGAACGCGGTCGCGGTCGCCGATCCGCCCTCGACCAGAGGTCGTTGACGTCATGAAGCTTGTACACATCGTTCGGATTTCCAAGGATTTCCCAGCCGTCGACGGCATCGCCCCGCAGTTAATAGCGCACGGCGCGGTGAGCGATCTTCAAATCCTCGAAGCCGCACGTCCAGCCGTGGCTCATCGGCTTGGAACGTGCCGCGGCCCACCAGGACCATGTCGCTGCGCGCGCGCTCGAGATGGGCGTTGCGGCGCGCGTCCTCGCCCGTGATCCATTTCGATTCGCCGGACACGCAGCGCGATCTTCCCGTCGATCGACAGCGCGAGCTTGAGCGTGATTCGCGGTCGTCCAGCTTCAGCCGCGTGAGCCAGCCCGAGAGCGAACGCTTCGAAGCGTCCCGGCAGAGACCAAGCGTGACCTCGATTCCGGCGCGACGCAGGCGGCGGATGCCCTTGCCGGAAGTGCGAGGATCGGGGTCCTTAAGCGCGATCACGACACGCGCCGGCTCCGCTTCCAGCAGCAGGTCGGTACAGGCAGGCCCACGCTCGCTCGCATGAGTGCACGGCTCGAGCGTGACATAGACCGTCGCCCCCGCCCGCCTTCCTTCCGGCCTCCCCAAGCGCCACCGCTTCGGCATGCGGACGGCCGCCGGCCGCGGTCGCGCCCTTGCCGACGACTCGGTCGGAGCCGGAGACGATCACGCAGCCGACGTTAGGATTCGGCGCAGCGACCCCACGCGCGTCTTCGCCGAGCGCGAGCGCGTGCCCCATCCATTCCTTGTCGTCAGTCAATATGGAGTTGCTTTGCCAGCTGCTTGAACTGCTCCTGATCCGCCTTTTTCCCGGCATCTCGCTTCGCCTGATCCTTTTTCTGGTCGGCGGCGATCTGCGCGTCGGTGCGGTCCGGCGAGTAAAGGTCTGACCTCCACCACCTGCGGGCGCGGCGCGGTGCCCATCTGCGGATCGACGATGAACTCGATGACGATGATGCCCGTCACCAGCAGAGCGAGGCACGCGCCGATGACCTGCTCGCGACTCCGCTGCCGCATGAAAGCGAGCAGGTCGCGAAGAGCCGCGAGCGGACTCCAGGGGTGCGGGAAAGAGGACATGCACCGAAGATAGGACAGGCGGCGCTCGGCCGCCAGTCCGCAGGCTCAGCCGCCGTCGCTCGATCGCGCGTTATCATGCTGCGCTCGGCGAAACCGGTCATCGGCACTCCATCGCCGGATTGAGCGCCCGCGAGCCGCTCGACTGCGGATAAGGGCGCGATTGCGATCGGCAATCGCGTCAGCGTCCCGCTGCCCGCGATCGGGCCGAGGTTGGCAGCAAGGATCGAAGCAGCGGACTTGAGGCGGCGATAGCGCGCTGCCTCGAGCCGGCGGAGCGCTCGCTCCTTGCCCATTCGCCCGAGCAACGGCGCCATTTCGGGTCCACTCTCCCGTCCCGTCAGCGCGAGCCGGAGCGGATGGAACAGCTCCCGCCCCTTCTTTCCGGTGCTGGTCTTGAGCTCGTTGGCGAGCACGCGCCACGGCTCTCCCGACCAGTCGAGCGTCCCCGCAATGCGCCGCCGCGTCCTTCACCAGCAGACGTTCCTCATGTCCAAGCTCGGGCGGATCAATCTCGCCGTGGAGAACTGCCAGCCACGAGGCGAAGTCACCGAGCCGTTCGAGGTTGCCGCGAAGCGCGAGCCAGTCCTCTTCGGTTGCGCAGCAGGGAAGGCGGTCGGCCACAGCCGCAATAGTCGAGCTGGTGGAGCAGCCGCGCATTGACCAACTCGACTTCATGGGGGTCGAAATGTGCCGGCGCCCGCCCGAATGCCGAGAAGTCGAACGTCTCCGCGAGCTCATCGAGCGAGGCGATCGGCTCGACCGGCTGCGACGTCCCAATCCGCGCGAGCACGTCGAGCAAGGCCATCGGCTCGAACCCCTCCTCGCGCAAATGCTCGGCGCCGTAGGCACCGAGCCTTTTCGACAATTTGCCTTCCGCGGCGACGAGTAGGGCCTCGTGCGCGAAATGCGGCGGCTTGCTCCCGAGCGCCTCGAACATCTGGATCTGGGAAGCGCTGTTGGAGACGTGATCCTCACCACGAACGACATGCGTGATCTTGAGATCCACATCATCGATCACGCTCGGCAGAAGGTAGAGCCAGCTACCATCCTCCCTCCGAACGACCGGATCGCTGAGAAGTTTTGGATCAAACTTCTGCTCGCCACGGATGAGGTCCGTCCACACGATCGCTCGATCGTGATCGAGCTTGAACCGCCAATGGGGCGCTCGGCCTGCGGGCGGCGGGACTCCCTCGGCCTTGCGCTCGTAAACCGGCGGTAGCCCACGCCCGAGCAGCACTTTTCGGCGAAGCTCGAGCTCCTCGGCGGTCTCGTAACATGCGTAGACCCGGCCGGCCGCCTTCAGCTTCTCGAATTCGCGCTCATACAGACCGAACCGCTCGGACTGACGAAATCTCTCGTCTGGAACGAGGCCGAGCCAATCGAGATCATCGCAAATCGCCTGGTCGAACTCCTCCGTCGAGCGATCACGGTCCGTATCGTCGATGCGAAGAATGAACGTGCCCCCGTTCTTCCGCGCAAACAGGAAATTGTGCAGCGCAGTCCGGATATTCCCAACGTGGAGCCGACCCGTCGGCGAGGGCGCGATGCGGGTGACGGCACTCATTTGGACTTAAATCTCGAGCCAGTGTGGAAGAAATTGCTGATCGGATAGCGGCGATCGCGGCCGAAATTGCGCGCTCCGATCTTGACGCCCGGCGGTGCCTGGCGACGTTTGTACTCTGGCCTTTAGGATCTTTGCTTCGATATCGCTGACCAGCGCAATGTCCTCGCCCGTGGTGCTCGGCTACCTCGCGGACCGACAATTCCTTGTCGACCAACCCTTCGAGGATTCGGTCGAGCACCGAATAGGGCGGTAGACTATCCTCATCCTTCTGGTCCGGCCGAAGCTCCGCGCTTGGCGGCTTGGCGATAACACGCCCGGGCATCGCGGGGCCGTCGGGACCAAGGCCGGTCTCCGGCTTGTTGGCATTACGCCAGCGCGACAGAGCGACGACCGTCGTCTTGTACGCGTCCTTCAGAACCGAATAGCCACCTGCCATGTCGCCGTAGAGAGTTGCATATCCCACGCTCATCTCGCTCTTGTTGCCGGTGGTGAGCAGCATCTGCCCACCTGAGTTCGACAATGCCATCAGCGCAACCATGCGAAGCCGCGCCTGCACATTCTCTTCGGCAAGGCCGCGAGTGTCTGGAAGCATCCGCGCGACGGCGTCGACCACGGGTGCGATCGACACGACGTCATGACGGCAGCCCAGAAGCGCGGGCGCACTCGCGCGCGTCCTCGAGGCTTTCATCGCTCGTATATTTGGACGGGAGCATGACGCACCACACGCGGTCGGGCCCGAGCGCATCGACCGCGATCGCCGCCGACAGCGCGCTGTCGATGCCGCCCGACAGGCCGAGGATCACGCCTTTGAACCCATTGCGCTCGACATAGTCGTGGAGACCCAGCATCATCGCGCGGTAAACGTCCTCGGGGAAGGCATCGACCTTGTGCGTCTCGCGAGTTGTGCAACGCCAGCCTTCGGACGTGCGTTCCCAATCGGTCGCGAGAAGCGACTTCCTCCCAGTCGCACAGTTGGACCACGCGCTCGCCGTCGGGATGGACGATGAAGGACGAGCCGTCGAACACCAGCTCGTCCTGGCCGCCAACCCGGTTGAGGTAGGCGATCGGAAGCGCCGTCTGGATTGCTCGTGAGCGAACGAGGCGGTAGCGGATATCATCCTTGTCGAGCTCATAGGGGCTGCCGTTCGGCACGAGTAGAATTTCGGCGCCCGCCTCGGTGAGATGCGCACAGACGATCTCTTGCCAAATGTCCTCGCAGATCGGCACACCGATCTTCACGCCCATGAACTCAATCGGCTCGGGCATCGGGCCCGGCGTAAAGATGCGCTTTTCATCAAAGGTGCCGTAATTGGGCAGCTCGTGCTTCAAAGTTCGCGCAAGCACGCGCCCGCCGTTCGCAAGGATCATCGCATTGTAGGTCGATCCGGCTTCACCGACGATCGTTCCGATGAGGATCGCAGGTCCAGGCTCAATCGTCGCCGCGACCAGCTCGTCCGCGCACTCGTGGACTCGGCGAACGAACTCGGGTTTGAGGACCAGATCTTCGGGTGGATAGCCGACAAGCTGAAGCTCCGGGCACAGCAGCAGGTCGCAGTCTCCCGCCCGTCGCCGCATTTCCAGCATCGCAGCGGCATTGCCCTCCAGGTCGCCGACGCGCTGGTTCATCTGGGCGAAGGCGATCCTCAACCGGTCGGTCATGAGCGCGATTTAGCGGCGATCGTCCGACCCGCAACCTTTACGGAACTGCGCCTGCCTCGCTAAGGCCGAATCTCTCTAGGGATAAACCGATCATGAAGCTGCTTACCGGGAACAGCAATTTGGCGCTGGCCCGTTCGATTTCCGACTATCTCGAAGTGCCGCTCACGGATGCTAGCGTTCGCCGCTTCGCCGACGAGGAGGTGTTCGTCGAGATCAACGAGAACGTCCGGGGCGAGGACGTCTTCGTGATCCAGTCGACGAGCTATCCAGCGAACGACAATTTGATGGAGCTTCTGATTTGCATCGATGCGTTGAGACGCGCATCGGCCAAGCGGATCACCGCAGTGCTCCCCTATTTCGGCTATGCGCGGCAGGACCGGAAGCCGGGACCGCGAACGCCGATCTCAGCGAAGCTTGTGGCGAACCTCATCACCACCGCAGGCGCCAATCGAAGTCCTCTCGATCGACCTTCACGCCGGCCAAATTCAGGGATTCTTCGACATCCCGACGGACAACCTCTTTGCCTCCCCGGTGATCGCGACCGACATTCACGCACCATTCGGCAACCGCGATCTCCTCGTCGTGTCACCCGACGTCGGTGGCGTGGTCCGTGCGCGCGGCCTCGCCAAGCGGCTTAACAACGCGCCACTCGCCATCGTCGACAAGCGCCGCGAGCGTGCCGGCGAATTGGAAGTGATGAACATCATCGGCGACGTCGATGGACGCACCTGCATACTCATCGACGACATCGTCGATTCGGCGGGGACCCTGTGCAACGCAGCCGCTGCCCTCAAGCAGCAGGGAGCGGTGGAAGTCTTCGCTTATCGTACTCACGGCGTGCTGTCAGGCGGAGCAGCGGCGCGAGTGGCGAAGTCCGAGCTAAGCGAGCTTGTGGTCACCGACTCGATCTCGACCGGCGAGCCCGATCCGGTGGGCAGCAAAATCCGCCGGCTGACGATCGCGCCGCTGCTTGCGGAAGCGATAAAGCGGATTTCCGACGAAGCGTCGGTATCGAGTTTATTCGACTGATCCCGTGTGCAACCTCTACCGAATCGAGAAGAACCCCGACGCGATCCGACGCCTGTTTGCTGAAGTCCAGATCCCGCTGAACCTTCCCCGAGGGAATCCCGAATTTCGAGCCACGCGACGTGCGCATCTCGGAGAAAGCGCCAATCGTCCGTTTCAATTCCGGTGATAATGGTGCCGAGCTTCTCGAGCGCCGCTGGTCGTGGCCGGCGCCCGGCGGCAAGCCGGTCTTCAACATGCGCTCGGACGGCCGCGAATTCTCGCACGACCGCTGCCTCGTGATGGTCGACGGCTTCTATGAGTTCACGACACCCGACGACCCCAAGCAGAAGCGCAAGGATTGCTGGCTATTCAAGCCGACCGAGGGCGAGATCGCCATCGCCGGGCTGATCCGGAGCACGCCCGACGTCGGCGAGGCCTTCACCATGTTAACGGTGCCCCCTGGCCCCGACATCGCGCCCTACCACAATCGTGGTGTTGCGCTGCTCGAGCCGTCGCAGTGGCGCTCGTGGCTCGACGGTTCAGCGAAGAGCGCCGAAATACTCCGTCCGGCCGTCGAGGGCAGCTTGAGGGTCGCCTGCAGGCAATGAGCCTTTTCGAACGTTCGGCGTTGGAGCCCGCATGCCAACAGTTCTAATCACCGGAGCGAACCGCGGCATCGGCCTCGAGTTTGCGCGACAATATTCGCAAGACGGCTGGGAAGTGATTGCGACTGCGCGTCATTCAAGCCCTGAGCTCGCCGCTCTCGGGGTGCGCATTGAGCCGCTCGATCTTTCGGATGCAGGAGCGGTCGCCGCCTTGCCAGGCAGTATCAATTCCTCGCTCGACCTCTTCATCGCGAATGCCGGAACCAATCATCCGATGGACACCGACGGCGCGGACAATGCGCGAGACTGGCAGGTCATGATGATGATCAACGCCATCGCCCCCTACCAGCTCGCCAAGACGCTGCTCCCCAGCGTGGCCCGCGACGGCAAGATAGTCGCAATCTCCAGCGGCATGGGCAGCATCGCCGAAAATGGCGGCGGGTGGGTGCCTTACCGCACGTCCAAGGCGGCTTTGAACATGGCGTGGAATTGCCTCGCTTTTGAGTCCAAAGAGCGGGGCGTTGCAGCAGTTCTGCTCAGCCCCGGCTGGGTGAAGACGCGCATGGGCGGTGCGGACGCCCAAATCACGGCCGAGGAGAGCATCAGCGATATGCGCGCGACGATCGAGCGCCTTACCGTAGAGGATAATGGCCGCTTCCTTCGCCGCGATGGCTCGCAGCTGCCCTGGTAGGTTGCCTATGCGCCTTGGTCGCTCTATAGGCCCGCGCTCTTCCAGATTCTGGAGACAACCGAACGCGCCCGGCCAAAAGGGCTGCCGCGGCCGTTCAAGAACGTCAGGAGACGAAAAATGCCCAAGCTCAAGACCAAGAGCGGCGTCAAGAAGCGCTTCAAGCTCACGGCGACGGGCAAGATCAAGCATGGTGTCGCCGGCAAGCGCCACCGCCTGATCAGCCACAACGCCAAATATATTCGCCAGAACCGCGGCACAGACATTCTCGCCGACGCCGATACGGCGCGCGTGAAGGCCTGGGCCCCGTACGGCCTGAAGTAAGGAGGCCGATACATGGCACGAGTTCAAACGGGGCGTAACCACCCGCGCCAAGCACAAGAGGATCCTGGACCAAGCAAAGGGCTATTACGGCCGACGCAAGAACACGATCCGAATCGCTCGCCAGGCTGTCGAGAAGGCGGGCCAATATGCCTATCGCGACCGCAAGGTGAAGAAGCGGAGCTTCCGCGCACTGTGGATCCAGCGCATCAACGCAGCGGTCCGTGCGGAGGGGCTGACCTATGGTCAGTTCATCCACGCGCTGAACCTTGCCGGGATCACGCTAGATCGCAAGGTGCTCGCCGATATCGCGATGCACGAAGCGGAGGCGTTCAGCGCCATCATCACTCAGGCGAAAGCAGCGCTAGAGAAGAAGGCGGCTTAGCCTTCCATTTCAATCTAAATCAGGAAGGGCGCTGCGGGACAACCGCGGCGCCCTTTCCTATGGCGCGAGCGGCTCTCTCTCGAGCGATTCGCGATCCCAATGCGCGAGATTCGCGGCGGTATCGTAGGCCGATTGGAAAAATTCCATAAGCATGAGCTGCGGCTCATCCGAAGCTCGCACCTTGGCATAGGGCAGCACAAACTCGCCGAACGCCTCGTCGAAATAGCCGTGTGCGACCTTCGCCTCGCGGAAACCCGCAGGCTCAGCATAGATATATGAATAGAAAAACGGCTCGGCCGCCGTCGCGCCCCCGGCCCAAAAGCCGGCGCTGCTCACCTCGTCGCAATACGCCTCGCGGGTGATCCGGTCCGGAAGCCCCGGAACGCCGCCTGGATGCGGAGGCGCCTTGCGGCCGGAGAATCGGCTGACCGCAAGGTCGAAGCTGCCCCACCAGAAATGGACCGGGCTGGCCTTGCCCTTGAAGCCCGCCCGAAAGCGCGCAAACGCCGGAAGCATCGCAGCCAGTGCCTCACGGAATCGCTCGGCCGAGTTGCGATCATAGTCACGGCGAACGACGTCGCTAGCAAACGGAACGGCGTCCGGAATCTCGTTCGGCCTGCCATTGAAGAGCGTTGGAAGGTCGTGCCGGTCGAGCATTTCGACCAGGCGCCTGTGGAGCGCGCCAATGCTACCAGCATTGAGTGGAATTTCTTCGCGGCCGCCATCGCTGATCCAAAGCACGATCGCGTGCCGGCAGAGGTCCAGTGTGAGCGTGAAGGTGCGGCCGCCACTCGCCTCGGTCGGTAGGATTCCCAACCCGCGCGCGTTCGGCTGCAGAGCAACATGCCAGCCATGGTTGGTCCACGTCGCATGAGCCACACGGATCTTGCCGATCATTTGCGCGGCAAGGTGAAGAAGAGCGAGCGTTTCATGATCGCGCTCGACGTTCAGCTCGGGCCAGTCACTCATCGCGTCCCCGCCTTTGCATTTTGCAGCGCGGCATTGCTAGAGGCCGCGGACCATGTCCGACGCTCTCTTCGATCGCATCGCCGCCGCAAAAGACCTTGCCGAGCTCGATACCGTGCGTGTGTCGGCGCTCGGCAAACAGGGGGAGATTACAACCCAGCTCAAGTCGCTGGGGTCAATGGACCCAGACACTCGGGCCGCAGAGGCGCCGAAGATCCATGCGCTCCGCGAGCAGGTCACGACCGCGATTGCCGACCGGAAGGCGACGCTCGAGCACGCCGAGCTCGGTCGCAAGCTAGCGACCGAGAAGGTCGACCTCTCGCTCCCAGCGCCCGAAAGCACATCCGGCTCTGTCCACCCGGTCAGCCAAGTGATGGACGAGCTTGCAGAAATCTTCGCCGATCTTGGTTTCTCCGTCGCGGAGGGACCGGAGATCGAGGATCAATGGTACAATTTCACCGCGCTCAATATGGGTGAGAGCCATCCTGCGCGCGCGATGATGGACACGTTCTATTTGCAGCCGCGTGATGCTGACGAGAAGCCGCGCGTGCTTCGGACGCACACCTCGCCGGTCCAGATCCGGGCCGCCCAGAATGAAGGTGCGCCGCTCTACGTAATCGCGCCGGGCCGCGTGTACCGATCCGACAGCGACGCGACCCACACACCGATGTTTCATCAGATCGAGGGCCTCGTCATCGACAAACGCATTACCCTTGGCCACCTCAAATGGACGCTGGAGACCTTTCTCAAGGCCTTCTTCGAGCGCGAAGACGTAGTTCTGCGCATGCGTCCTTCATACTTCCCGTTCACCGAGCCCTCGGCTGAGGTTGATGTCGGCTGGTCGATCGAGAAGGGTCGGCGGGTCGTCGGTGGGCAGCAGGGATGGATGGAAGTGCTTGGGTCCGGGATGGTCCATCCTCGCGTGATCTCGAACTTTGGCCTCGATCCCGACGAGTGGCAGGGGTTTGCATTCGGCTGCGGGATCGATCGCCTGGCGATGCTCAAATACGGGATGGACGACCTTCGCGCCTTTTTCGACGGCGATATCCGCTGGCTGAAGCATTATGGCTTTCGCGCGCTCGACGTGCCGACACTGTCGGGCGGAGTGAGCGCATGAAATTCACTCTTGGCTGGCTCAAGGAGCATTTGGACACCGATGCTGCCGTCCAGGACATCGCCGACAAGTTGACCGCCATCGGCCTCGAGGTCGAAGCGGTCGCGAACCCCGCCGAAGCGCTCGCGCCGTTCAAAGTCGCCAAAGTGCTCACTGCGGAGAAGCATCCGCAGGCCGACAAGCTGCAGGTCCTGACAGTCGATGCCGGCACGGGCGAGAGGATTCGGGTCGTGTGCGGCGCGCCGAATGCGCGCGCGGGCATGCTCGGCGTTTTTGGCGCGCCTGGCACGTACATCCCGGGCAGCGCGATCACGCTGAGAGTTGCAGCCATTCGCGGCGTCGAGTCGCGCGGCATGATGTGCTCGTCCCGCGAGCTTGAACTTGGCGACGACCATAGCGGCATCATCGAGCTGCCCGACGATGCACCGGTGGGCATGGCCTACACACAATATGCCGGACTCGACGATCCGGTGTTCGACGTGAACGTCACTCCCAACCGCCAGGACGCGATGGGCGTCCGCGGAATCGCGCGCGACCTGGCAGCGGCCGGAATCGGCGCGCTGAAGCCGCTAGCCGTGCCGCAGATAGAGGCGAGCTTCCCCTGCCCCGTGCCGGTCCAGATCGACGATCCGGAAGGCTGCCCGGCATTCTTCGGCCGAGCGATCAAGGGCCTAAGGAATGGCGCCTCCCCAGACTGGATGCAGCGCCGTTTGAGAGCCGCGGGCCAGCGTCCGATCTCATCGCTCGTCGATATCACCAATTACGTAATGATCGATCTCGGCCGGCCGAGCCACGCTTATGACATCGCCAAGCTCAGCGGCGGCCTGACCGCCCGGCCGGCGCGCTTCGGGCGAGAAAGTGCTTGCGCTTAACGAGAAGGAATATGCGCTCGAGCCGTTCATGACGGTGATCGCCGACGACGTGCAAGTCCACGACATCGGCGGGATCATGGGCGGCGAAGATTCAGGTGTCGGCAACTCGACGACCGACGTGATGCTCGAAGTCGCATTTTTCACGCCGGAGCGGATCGCCCGAACCGGTCAGGCGCTCGGCCTCACCAGCGACGCCCGCACCCGGTTCGAGCGCGGTGTCGATCCTGCATTCCTCGACGACGGCCTTGCGATCCTCACCGGCCTCATGCTCGACATCTGCGGCGGCGAGCCTTCAGCCGCTGTGCACGCCGGAGTCCCGCCACTCGAGAAGCGCGTGCTGACGTTTGACTTCGCCCGAACGAAGGCTCTCGGCGGAATCGACGTGCCGGAGGCGCGTCAGAAGGACATCCTAATAAGCCTCGGCTTCGAAGTGGATGGTGCCGACGTGACCGTTCCGACTTGGCGACGCGATGTCGAGGGGCAAGCCGATCTCGTCGAAGAGGTTGCCCGAATTGCCGGCTACGATACCGTGCCTTCGACGCCGCTCGATCGCGCACCCGGCGTTGCCAAGCCCACTGCCACCCGTTCGCAGCTCATGGAGCGGCGCGCGCGCCGAACCGCAGCCGCGCGCGGGCTCGATGAAGCGGTGACTTGGAGTTTCATCTCGGAAGCCGAAGCGGCGGCGTTCGGCGGTGGTGACTGGCAACTCGCCAACCCGATCAGCGAAGAGATGAAGGTTATGCGGCCTTCGCTGCTTCCGGGCCTCATCGCTGCTGCCCGCCGCAACACTGCCCGTGGCGCCACGTCGGTTCGGCTGTTCGAGATCGGCAGGCGCTATCTCTCCGACGCTGAGCATCCAACGCTCGCCTTCATTCTCGCGGGCGAGCGAAGCGCGCGCGATTGGCAATCGGGAAAAGCCAAGCCGTTCGACGCCTTCGATGCGAAATCCGAAGTCCTGGCGCTGCTCGAAGCGGCAGGTGCCCCAGTCGACAATCTCCAGCTTTTTCCAGATGCCGGTCCAACCTGGCACCCCGGCCGCTCGGCGACGCTGCGTCTCGGGCCCAAGACGATCGTCGCTGCGTTCGGTGAGCTGCATCCCGCCCTTCGTAGGAACCTCGATGCTCCAGCCGGCGCCGTCGCTGCCGAAGTCTATCTCGACGCAATCCCGTCCGGCCGCTCGGGTCGCCGAACCCGGTCCTCCTACGCGCCGCCCGCGCTTCAGGCGATCACAAGGGACTTTGCTTTCATCGTCCCGCCCGAGCTCGTCGCCGATGCGCTGTTTCGAGCGATCCGCGGGGCCGACAAGCTTGCAATAACCGGCGCGCGGCTGTTCGATCGCTTCGAAACCCCGGAAGGTCTTTCGCTCGCGTTCGAGGTGACCCTGCAGCCCGCTGAGCACAGCTTCACCGATGAGCAGATCGGCGAAATTTCCAGGCGGATCGTGGCCGCGGCGGAAAAGCTAGGCGCGCGCCTCCGCTCCTAGCTCGAGTGCGTTGATTGCCGAATGTACTCGCGCCTCGATCTCGTTGCGGGGAAGTCCGGCGGGTATCGTATCGCCCACCTTGAACGTCACCGTTCCGGCGCGATGCACGAACCCACGGCCCCAGACGCGCCCGCTGTCCACCGCGACCGGAATGACGTCCAGGCCGAGCGCGCGGTAAAGCGCCGCGAAGCCCGATCGCAAGCGCGGAGCTTCCCCGACGCGCACGCGCGTTCCTTCTGGATAGATGATGACCGGCCGCCCGCTCGACTTCGCCTCGAGACCCTCCTCGATCAGCGCTCGGAGCGCTTTGGCTCTTGCCGATCGCTCAACCGTGATGACGCCATAACGGCGAGTCATGAGACCAAAGAACGGGATGTCGGCGAGCTCTTTTTTCATAACGATGATCGGCAGATGACTGAGCCGAACCATTTGCAGCGTCTCCAACATCGACTGGTGCTTGACCGCGATCAGGTGCGAGCCGGTGGGAATCGCGCCGTCGACGCGGATACGGACGCCGAGCACGTGCCGCGCGAGCCACTGGTGCATATCGACCCAACTCAACACCACCGCGAAGGTCGGGCCGCGACCAAAAAATGCCGCAGCGAGCCCGGCCAGCACCCATAGCGCGGTCGCGGGATAGAAAATCGCCGAATAAATCAGTGATCTCAGCGCGGCCATCAAAGGTCGACCCACACCGCCACCCGGCGAAGGACATATTTGTTATATTCGGCAAAGAGCGTGATGAAGCTCGGCTCGGTGCGCACCGCGTCGTTGACGATCAAATATTTGCCGCTGAGCACCCTGCTGAACTCGAAGCGCGCGCGGCGCATGTGCCAGTCGCTGGTGATCAGCCGAAGCGAGCGGAAATTGTGTTTCGCGAGCCAACGACCCGCTTCTTCGGCGTTCGAACGAGTGTCGACCGATTCGCTGCCGAGATCGACGCAGCATTTGAGCAAGGCCGCGCTGCCTGAAACTCGACCGGCGAGGTCGCGCTTTCTCACAGCGGGGTCGACACCGGCGATCAGGAGGCGTTGCGCCTTGTGCTGACGCAGAACGTCGATTCCATGTTCGAGCCTCCCGCTGCCGCCTGTCAAAACAACCGCCGCATCCGTGGGCTGCGCATCGGGGCCCGCGGCTTTTCCGAGCGTGAATGCAAACAGGACGAAGCCGATTGCATAAAAGAGCAGCAGGAGGGACGCGACACGGGTGATCATAGGGTCTCGCGCAGGGCAGCGAGAACCGTCAGCCGAGCGACCCAGGTCGCAAGGATCGTGAGCGCGAGCGGCAATAAGAGCAGAAAGAAGATGTCGATTATGCCAAATCGGATGCCAGTGAGCTCACCCGCGAACGAAGCGCCGCTCGCGACGATCAAGATGACGATCGCGCCAGCGATCGCTCCTCCGGTGCTACCGACCAGCGCATCGATCGCAATCTTGCGCTGGAACAGCTCGGTCAATTGGACATCCGTCGCGCCGATCCCGTGCATGACTTCGATCGTGAACCGGTCCGTATCGAGCGCTCCGCGCGCAGCAAGCACGATTGCTGCCGCGGCCGCCCCACCCAGCAGTAGCACAAGCCCGAACGCCAACCACTGCATCGCGCGCATCGATCGCAGCAGAGGGCCGAGACGGTCGCTGTGCGCGCTGATCTGAGCTCCAGGCGCGAGGGCACCGACGCGCCGCTCGATCGCGGTTAGATCGGTGCCCGGCTGCACATCAAAATTCAGGAGCGCCGGAACGGGCAAGTCCGCGCTTTGGGCTGCAGGACCGAGCCATTGCTCGAGCGTTTGGCGCATCTCTTTCTCGGGCACCGCCTCGACCGATACGACCCCAGGCGTCGATTTCAGCACTCGCGCGAGAGAGTTCGACCTCCTGCCCGCCACTCGGGACCTCGATCGCGTAGCGCGATTCGATCGCCTGACGCAGCGATCCGGCGCTGTTCGCCAGAGCGAGCCCGGTCGCGGCGATGATCAGAATTGAAAAGCTCATGATCGCGATCACCCATGGGGTTGGTCCCCGGATGCCCGTCGTCGCGAGCAGCCGCCGGTCGGACCCCGTCGCGAAAAGCCACGGCAGCATCATGCTCGCCTCGGCGGCGGGTTGCGAAGCGATCCGGTTGGGTCGACGACCCCGCCGTTCTCAAGCCGGATCAGGTCGGCGCCGGGAGTCGCCGCGATCAGTCCGACGTCGTGCGTCGCGACGACGACGGTCGTTCCGAGCCGGTTGAGTGCCGTGAACAGATGAAGAAGCCGCTTCGCCATTTCGGCATCAACGTTGCCTGTTGGCTCATCTGCGACGAGCAGGTCCGGCCGGTTGATCACCGCACGGGCGATCGCCACCCGCTGCTGCTCACCTCCGGATAAGGTTGGCGGCCGAGCGCTTGCCCGGTCCGCAAGGCCGACCCAGGCCAGCATCTCGCGAACCGGCCCTTCCGCTTCTTCCTCGCTCGCTCCCGCAACGCGCAGCGGCAGAGCGACATTGTCGAATGCCGAAAGGTGGCGGATCAGCCGGAAATCCTGGAAAACGACGCCGATGCGGCGGCGGAAAGCAGGCAGTGCTTCGCGCGGCGCATCAGTCAGTTCATCACCAAACAGACTGATTCGGCCGCGTGTCGGGCGCTGCGCCAAATAGAGCAGCTTCAGGAGCGACGTTTTCCCGGCTCCCGACGGACCCGTGAGGAAGTAGAATCCTCCGTCCGTCAGCCGGAAATCCAGGTCGCGCAGCACCTCGGCGCCAGTACCATAGCGCAGGCCCACGCTGTCGAATTCGGCGACCGTTGACAGCTTGATTTCCTCCCCATGCCCCGGACAAGGCGCCGCGCCTTGCCAAGCCTCGTTCATTACTGTTTACCGTGCGTTGACCGTCCCGGAAGAGGGCTTTTGAAGCATGATCCTCACCTGCCCCAATTGCGGAACGCAATATGTAGTGAAAGACGGGGCAATTCCTCCCGAGGGCCGACAGGTCCGCTGCGCGGCGTGCAAGCATAGTTGGCTTCAGAGTCCGGACGAGGCTCCAGCAGACCATCAGCCCACAGACCAGACAATCGCCGAAGCTCCGCCGTCTTCGGAATCGGAAGAGGAAAGCATCCCGCAGGCGACCCTGATTGAGCCGCGCAGCGGCCCGGAGGCCGAGGAGCGAGCCTTTGAGGAAGCGAGCGTTGCAGGCGCCGAAGCGCCCGAGCACGAAGCTTTCATCGATGCGGAAGCTGCACCCGTGTGGCCAGCTGCCGCCGGCGAATTGAGCGACGGGCAAGAGCCGCCCCAAGCCGAAGTCCAGGACGACGAATTCACGCCGTTCCGAGCCGCCGATGATGTCACTCCGCAGCGGCGCGGCCCGCTTCTCCCGGTGCTGATTATCATTGTCGTGATCATCGTCGCTGCGGCGGCATTCTGGTTCCTTGCGCCACCCGAGCTGAAGTCGCGGCTGGGCCTTGCCGAGATTGCCAGCAGCCCCCTGGCGCTCGTGACCACGCACATGGATCGCCAACGCCTCGAGAGCGGAAACGAGCTGCTGACGGTCACGGGCAGGGTCATCAATCCGACGTCCAAGGAGCAAGATGTCCCTCCGCTTGTGGCGCAGCTTAAGACCCGCACCGGGAAGGTTGTCTATAGCTGGACGATCGCACCGCCCGCTCGCTCGCTGGCCGCAGGGGCGAGCGCGAGCTTCAACAGTGCCGAAGTGAATGTCCCGCCTGGCGGTGATGAGTTGACGATCACGCTCGGCGGCGAGGCCGGCTGAGCTAATCAAGCTCAACTTAAACACGACCTCAAGCGTAGATAAACGGACTGGAGTGGGAACGTAAGTGCTCGCCATTGCGCGCCAAACGGGCCTTTGCTACGGGCGCGCCTTGCCAGTGCCGGCGATCCCAGCCGGCCATCTCATGACGTGCGGTCGTGGCGGAACTGGTAGACGCGCAGCGTTGAGGTCGCTGTGGCCGAAAGGCCGTGGAAGTTCGAGTCTTCTCGACCGCACCAAAGCTTACCAGGGCGAGCGTCCGAGACGTTTGAACAAGGCATGCGATACCGGGTTCTGGGAGGGATTTCTGCTTCTGATCGTCGTAATTGTCGTCGGTGCGACTTGGACTGCTGCGCCCATTTGACGAGATAGGCTGAGCTTGACGCCTATTGTCGCGCGCGGTCCCGCTTTCTATCCCCGATTCTGAAATGGCGAGCAAGCGCCCCGAAACCAGTGCTCGAAAGGGCTCGATATTGATCCGTATATTGAAGGGTGTCCGTTTACGCAGCCGTCCTCGGGCTGCTCGCGCTAGTCGTCGCGGTCGCTGTCGCGGTCGCCTATCTTCCGAGCTACGAGCGAGCTCACCAAACGGTCGGATCTCGGTCAGATGATCCGGGTCCGCGCTGCGAATGGCCAAGTGCTCCTGTCTCTGGGCCCAAGCTTTGGCCGGTGGCTGACCTACGACCAGATTCCCCCGGAAATGCGCGCCGCGATGATCTCAACCGAGGACCGGCGTTTCCGAGGCCACCTGGGCGTCGATCCAATCGGGATAGCGCGCTCGATCCAAGTGCGAATTTCGAGCGGACATTGGCGCCAAGGCGGCTCGACTATCACGCAGCAGCTCGCGCGCAACATCTTCCTGACCAACAACCGAACCTTCGTTCGCAAGGTGAAGGAAGGAATCCTCGCGCTCGCGCTGGAGCGGAAATTCTCCAAGGACCAGATTCTCGAACTTTACCTAAACCGAGTTTATTTCGGCGGCGGCGCTTACGGCGTCGACGCGGCTTCGAGGAAATTTTTCGGTCACGGCGCTGACCATCTGAGCCTTGGCGAAGCTGCGATCATTGCCGGCCTCGTCAAGGCGCCGTCCAACTATTCTCCGACTGCGGACGTTGAAGCTGCGCGCGATAGGTCGGGAGTTGTCCTTCAGACCATGGCGAAGAACGGCTTCATCACTCCCGAGGAAGCTGCAGCCGCCGATCCTGCGGACGTGAAGATCCAGCAAACCACGAACAACAACAGCGTCCGCTATTTTACCGACTGGGCACTTCCTCAGCTCGACACTTTGATCGACCAGACCACCGATCCGATCGATGTCTGGACAACGCTTGATCCGGGAATGCAGGTCGCTGCAGACAAGGCGATCCGAGCCAACGCCCCTAATGGAGCTCAGGGCGCGCTGGTTGCAGTCGACCGCGACGGCGCGGTTCGAGCATTGGTTGGCGGAAAGGACTATGTCGCTTCGATCTACGATCGGGCGACGTAAGCCGAGCGCCAGCCGGGCTCGTCGTTCAAGCTGTTCGTCTACCTGTCCGCGCTCGAATCGGGAATGAAGCCAACTGACACAATCGTCGACGAGCCGGTGACCATCAACGGCTGGTCTCCCCGCAACGCCGAACGCGAGAACCTCGGCCCCGTCTCTCTTCGCGAAGCCTTTTCGCGCTCGATCAACACAATCAGCGCGAAGATCGGTCAGCAGGTCGGATTCTCCACTATCGCCGATATGGCTCGCCGCTTCGGGATAACGACTCCGATCTCGACCTATCCGTCGATGGTGCTTGGCTCGAGCGACGTCCGTCTGATCGAGATGACACGGGCCTTCGCGTCGGTCGCCAACAATGGCGTGGCTGTCACTCCCTACGGGATCCGGCGGGTCGTGACCGCGGATGGCCGCCTTCTCTATCAGCACGATGCGGATGAGAGCCGAGTTCTCGTCGCGCCGTGGGTCGCCGCGGAGATGATGGACCTGCTGCAATCGGCGGTTTTGTCTGGCACCGGCCGCGCCGCTCAGATCGGCCGACCGGTCGCTGGCAAAACCGGCACGACAACTGCGAACAAGGACGGTTGGTTCATCGGCACTTCGAGTGGCCTCACGACCGGCGTCTGGATGGGTCGTGACGATGCGAGACCGGTAGGAGGTCTGCAGGGTGGAACGGCGCCTGCGCGCGCTTTCCACGACTTCATGACTGTGGCCGTAGCCAATCGCCCGGTTGAGCAATTCCAGACGCAGGTACCAATGCCCGACTGGCAGCTATCTCCTGAAGAGGAGCTCTACGGCGACCAGCCTGCTGACGCCAACGATATGGGTTCGATGGTCGACGAGAACGGCATGCCGCTCGGCGCTCCGCCGCCGACCGACCAAGGCTATCCACCCGCGCCGCAGCAAGCGACCAACCCGGACGGCTCCGAGCAACCGACGCAGCAAGATCTCGACCAAGCGTTCCCGCCGCAGCAACCCGCGGTCAGGAGGCCTCCAGGTTCGTCCGCACAGCCCCAGCCGCAGCCGAGGCAGCCCGCCTATCCTGGCCAGCCTGCACCGCAGCCGCAGCCCCAGCCGCGGTCAATTGCTCCGGCCGATTCGTCGCAGCCGCGGACCTACCCTTCGTAGCAACGCTTTCGCCTCGGAAACGCCGGGACCGAACAGCCGCACCTCGAGGGCTTTGAAGTCGGGCCCGTGGTTCAGGTGCACGAGATGCGCGACCTCGTGCGCGGCGACATAACGGCGAACATTCGGCGGGGCGAGGATGAGTCGCCAGCTCATCCTGAATTCGTCCGTTCGAAGAGCAGCTGCCCCAACGAGACGCTGCATCTCCGATCGTCACCGCCCGCGGTGTCACTGCCGCCATTGCCGCGAATTCAGCGATGTCGCGCGAAATCGTGTCGCGCGCACGACGCTTCAGATAATCCTCTAAGCGCCGAGAAATTCCGGCCTGAGGCCCACCGCAGCGCAACTCCGAATCCACCAGCGCTGGACTGCGAGGCCAGTGTTCGTTCCAGCTGATCGCGACTTCGCACCCCTCAAGCGGGATCGATGCGCCAGCGACAAAAGGCTCCGGCGGCTGCGCCCGCGCGACCTGGGTCTCAATCCAATCGCGTTGGTCGAGAGCCCAAGCGAGCGCCGCTCGGCGACTGGTTCGCCATGGACAGGTGAGCTTGAGCATGCCCGCAGATTCGTCGAGCCTCAGGCGCAGCCGGCGAGCGGTTCGCAAGCGGCGGATTTGGATCGGGAGTGGCAGCGCCGCTTCGAGAGCAGCTTCAGAGGGAGCGATCGACCACATGGTATTCGAGCTCGCCAGCGTCTTCCTCGCTCACGGTCCAGCCGCGCGTAGATTGGCCAGCTTCGTGCACTGTCTCGCGGCTGCCGGAGATCAGATAATGCCATTTCGGCAGCGGCTCGCCGTCCGCACGCAATCGATAAGCGCAGGTCTCGGGCAGCCAATCGAGAGTCCCCAAGCTGCGCTGGTCGAGCTTCACGCAATCGGAAACCCGTTCCATGCGATTCTTATAATCGAGGCATCGCCCGTTCCTTCGATCTAGAAGCTTGCATGCGACATTTGTTGCGTAAAGAATGCCCGTCTCGTCGTCTTCTAGCTTGTGAACGCAGCAGCGCCCGCAACCGTCGCACAGCGCCTCCCATTCTCCTCGGTCGAGCGTGTTTAAGGGTTTCTCCCAGAACGGTGTGGGGCTGTTCATGACAAGGCGAGCCTTGCTCTGCTAAGCTCACTCGATCAAGCGGGTATTGTCGGGGCTAAGTCCATGAAGTCTTTGAATATCGCTTTTGCGATGAGTGCACTGGTCCTGGTTTCGGTTCCTGCTGCAGCCCAACTTACCGGGACCGACACGCAGGCGTTCGTCGATGCAGTCCAGAAACGTGACGGCGCAAAAGCCACCGAACTGCTTGCTTCCCATCCGACCATCGTCGACACGAAAGATGCGAATGGCGACACGGGACTGATCATCGCGTTGCGGGCATCCGATCAGGATTGGGCCGGCTTCCTCCTCAACAAGGGCGCCGATCCGAACACGTCCGGCGCAAATGGCGACACCCCCTTGATCACGGCGGCTAAGGCAAGCTTCGATCAGGCCGCCGAGTGGTTGATCGGACTTGGTGCGAAAGTGGACGCTACAAACAGGTCGGGCGAAACGCCGCTGATCATTGCAGTCCAGCAGCGTGACGAGCGCCTTGTTAAGATTCTGCTCGCTCGTGGAGCCGATCCGGACCGTACGGACTCGGTCGCTGGCTACTCTGCCCGCGACTACGCAAAGCGTGATGCTCACGCTCGCAATATCCTGAAGCTGATCGATAGCGCCAAGGCACCTAAAGGCGCACCCTCCGCAGCTAACTAAAATCGCCGAGCGAAGGATCGATCTGCGCGGACAATCGGCGCGCGGCGCGACGCGCGAAGCGGAGGAGCTCCGCCTTGCGGCGGGCGGGGGCCATCGGTCGATGCGCCGCGTGACGGACGATCGCAGCGTCATACCGATCAGCAACGATGAGACCCGCGTCGCCGGGAAGATAACGCTCCTCGTCCAGGATATGCGCCAGGTATGGCGGCACGGCCCAGAAGAAACAGTCGCAATAATCGAGATAATCGGTCCACTTGCCGTCGCCGAGTAGGTCCGCCTTCGCCACCTTGATCTCGACGATCGTGAAGCCGCCTTTCGAGTCGATCGCCATGAGGTCGGCTCGCCGACCATTGGGTAGCGGCATCTCGCAAATCGCGAACAGGTCCTGCCTGCAGAATAAGCGCGTGACCCCGCGCGCGACGTCTCGCTGCGATCGGGGGTTCGTCGGAAAAACAGCGGGAGTCAATTTGGCTCGCCATACCGTCTCGTTAGAACAGAATGGCAACAAATGAAAATGTGCGGGCGCCGAAACTCACGCGCGCCTTCGAGAAAATCCTAACGGAAGAAGACGTGATTGCCGATGGAAGCCACGCGCTTCAGGTGCCAGCCAGGCGAAACGTAGCGCGCGTGGAAAAATAGCGCATTGCCGACGGCCGAAATCCTTCAGGCCCTGATCGACGATCCTCGCGATCGCGACCGCAGTCTGCCACTGGCCCTTGTCATGCGCCACACGCGGTAGCGAGCGTCCGTGAATGAACGAGAACTGGCCCGCGCTGGAACAGCACCCCGCAATAGGTAGAAGGAAACCGGCCTCCGCTTGAGGCGCGGTTCGCGATCACTTGACCCACCGCTAGCTGTCCCGCGAGCGGCTCGCCCTTCGATTCGAAATAAATGCCCGTTGCGAGGCAATCGAGCTCGTTGCTGCCCGCCTCCGGTCCGCGAAGGTCCGCGACCATAGACGCCAAATCCTCCGACGGATCGACTGCCGGTCGCGCGAGCTGCTCGGGAGTGGCGGTGACCACCGCTTCGGCATCCGGCTGCACGATCTCCGGTGAGCTCGGGTCGACCACTTCCGGAACCGAAGCCTTCGCCAAAGTCGAGTTGGCAACGGCGACGAGCGTGGGATCGGTCGGTCCAGCCTGCGCCGGAGCGATAGTCGCAGCGGTTAGCGCAGCACAAATCAGCAGCGCCGAGCGAAAAGAAGCCAAGAATACAAGCCGTAATAGTGCGGTGAACCACCGAAATTCAGGCGCGCCCTTACTTGCGAATACTACCGCGCGTGCCTGCCGTGATACCCCGTCTCGCGTGGCATCCTTCGGCGTGAGTTGCCAAGAGGATGCCCCCGCTCTTGTTGTTGAACATAGGTTTCCAGTGGTCGGCCGCGGGGGTCAACCCACGCCGGTCGTTTCAGCGATAAATCGTTCCGGATCTGCGATATCGAGCTCAATCGCCCAGAGATCCTCGTCGAACCGTGCGCGATTGGCGACGAATCCTGCAACCTCTTCGGAACCTGCCGAATCGCTCGGTCCAACCGTCTCCCAACGATAGCTTCCGTCGATGTTCAGAATGCGCTCCAAGCAAGCGAAATGCCGGCCTCGGCTCGTCACTAGCAGGAGCAACGACCCGCGCTCCGCGTCACCTTTTCGAATGATTGCAGCGAAATCGCCGTCTGCGATCGCACGTCGGATGACGCCCGCCACCTCAAGATGCGCCGGGAGCCGCTCGCTCAAGCTAGGCGGCGTCGCGCTCGTCGGCGCCCATTAGCACCGCGGCGAGCGCATCGCGACTTCGCGCGCCGCGCATCTTCTCAAGCGTTGTTCCGCTGCGGGTCACTCGGCTGATCGTCGCTAATGCCTTCAAATGCTCGGCTCCGGCGTTCGGCGGCGAGAGCAAAAGGAACACGAGGTCAACCGGGCGGCCGTCGATCGCCTTATAGTCGAGCGGTTCTGAGAGACGCACGAAGAGGCAGTAGAATTCGCTTCAACCCCTCGATCTTGCCATGCGGAATTGCCACCCCCTGACCAAAACCCGTCGATCCGAGATGTTCGCGCTCGGTGAAACTCGCGAGGATCGCGGCCGAGATCGAGCGTAAGTCGCTGTGAAGCAAAGTTGGCGAGCTGCTGAAGCAGTGCCTTCTTGTTGCCACCCGGAAGGCTGGTCTTGATACCTTCGAAATCAAGAAACTCTGAAAGGTGCATCGTTTAGAACTCGCCACCGGATTAAATCGGACCACCGACCGACCAGAATGGGATTCTAGCCGGCGCGGGGTTCGACCCAGCCAATATTTCCATCTTCGCGGCGGTAAACCATGTTGAAGTTGCCCGTTGCGCTATTTTTGAACAGCAACGCATTGGTGTTCCTGAGATCCATCAGCATGACGGCATCGGAAACGCTCGCTTCGGGGATGTCGACCCGGGTCTCCGCGACGATCGTGGGGTGGGCACTTTCCTCTTCGCGGCTCTCCAACGCCGGCGAGAAGATCGTGTAGCCCGCATCCTCTACGAAGGTTTGCGCCTGTTCGTCGACCTTATGATCCTTCAGACGGCGCATGTACCTTCGCAGCTGTTTCTCGATCCTGTCGGCAGCGCCGTTGAAGGCCATTTGCGGCTCGCGCGCGCTGTGCGAGGCCTTCAGAACCATGCCCTGAAGTACCGGTGCGACGATGTCGCAGCTGTAACCATTTTCGGCGTCGCGCCCGAACGTCACATTGGCGCCGACGGCGCGGGAAAAATATTTCTGAGTGATCTCGGACATGCGCTGCTGCGCATACTCATGCACCGATTCGCTTGTATCGACTTGATGGTTCGCGACCCGAACGTCCACGTGACCTGCTCCTTTCGATCGAGGGCCGCTTAGGACCGTCGAAAAGCCGTCGTCAACCGACCGAAGCGAAGCGCGCCCAGAGCGGATTGACGAGTTGAGCAATAAACGCGCGATGGCGCTCCAGTTCCTCCGCAGCGGCGAAGTGCGGACGGGCGGGCCGCGGTTCGCGGGCAGTGACCGGACCGCTTGACGCCTTCACAGACACCGACCCGGCTTCCGCAACGAGGCCGAGGCCGATCTGCCGCCCTCCAGTCAGCTCGACATAAACTTGCGCTAGGAGCTGCGCGTCGAGCAAAGCGCCATGCTTGATACGCTGGCTGCGATCGACCCCGAAATCTGACGCACAAGGCATCGAGGCTGTGCTTGGCTCCGGGGTGTCGGCTCCTTGCCAAGGTCAAAGTGTCGACCATTCGAGCGATCGCTACGTGCGGCCTTCCGCAGCGCTCAAGCTCGTGGTTGAGGAATCCAAAGTCGAAGCCCGCGTTGTGAGCGACAAGCGGTGAATTCTCGAGGAATTCAAGCAGTTCCTCGACCTTTTCGGAGAAAAGCGGCTTGTCGGACAGGAAAGTACTTGGTCAGCCCATGCACCATCTCCGCTTCGAACGGCATGTCGCGCTCGGGAAAGAAATAAGCGTGGAAGTGGCGACCGGTCTCGACGCGGTTGAACATCTCGACGCAACCGATCTCGACCATTCGGTCGCCGCCAGCTGGGTTCAGGCCCGTCGTTTCAGTGTCGAAGATGATTTCCCGCACGGTTCGATTCTATTCACCGCGATCGAGCCCGAGGCAATTCAGAATGTCGCGCACCTGGTCCTGAGTTGTGGATAGGTCGCGGCCGGTGTCGACGACGAAGTCGGCGCGCCGCCTCTTCTCTGCGTCCGGGAGCTGGCGGTCGAGGATTGAATCGAGCCGGTGGGGGGTCATTCCCTGCCTTGCCAGCACCCGGGCGCGCTGAACATCGGTCGGTGCGGAAACGACGACCACCTTGTCGAATTCCTTTTCGCCGCCAGTTTCGAACAACAGTGGAATTTCGAACAGTAGCGCAGGGGCGTCACGGTGATTCTCGATGAATGCCTGTCGCCAGTCGCGCACTGCGGGATGAACGATTTCCTCCAGCAGTCTGAGTTTCGAGCGATCTCCAAGAACGATTTCGGCCAAGCATTCGCGATCGAGCGTGCCGCAGCGGACGCAGCCGGGAAACAGTTCCCCGATCTTCTCGATTAGGGCCCCGCCCGGCCCCTGCAGATGCCGCACCGCGGCGTCTGCGTCGAACACCGGAATTCCTGCATCCTCGAACATCCGCGCGACGGTCGACTTTCCCATTCCAATCGAGCCGGTAAGCGCGATCTTGATCATGCTGGCAGCAGCTCGCGCACTCGAAGTGCGCTCAAGAGAGGAAGCAGCGGCATTCCCAGGATCGCAAAATAGTCGCCCTTGATGCTGTCGAACAGCTGCACGCCGCGCCCCTCCAGCCGGAACACGCCGACAGTGTAGCCGACCTCTGGCCATTCAGCATCGAGATAGTCGGCGATGAACGCATCCGAGAGTGGCCGGACCTTGAGCCTCGCGGTCTCGACATGCGACCAATCGAGCTCTCCTTTTCGCGCCAGAGCAACGGCGCTGGTCAGACGCATGTCCTTGCCCGAAAAGAAGCGCAGATGCTCGGCTGCGTCATCACGATCGACAGGCTTGTTAAACATTCGGCCCTCGACGCTCACCACGCTGTCACTGCCGATCACCCAGTTCCCTTCGACGCTTCGTGCTTTCGCAATTGCCAGTTGCGATGCAATTTCTGCCGGTTCGAGGAATTTCTGCTTGAGAGCATCCTCGTCGATAACCGAGCGAACAGAGTCAAAGGTGACTGCCGGCCTCATTCAGCATATGCCGCCGGATCGAACTGGACGAAGCAAGAATCAGGTTCACAGGACAGCCTTGTGGAAAAGGAGCGAACCAAGCCTAGCCCGGGGCTGGGGACGATCTCAACCGGCCTCTTTCAGGCACCGAGCGACAGCATTTTCGAGGATTCATCCACGGGGAAGGAATCCATCCCCAGCTTGTGAATCATGGGCGTGAATCGATGCGACTCGCGCAGCTTCAAGGGACAGCTTTGAAGCCCGCTTGTTGGCAAGTTTGGGAGCAGCGCCTAAACCCCGCGCTCCACCGCCCAATCACATCATCAATCTAAGATTCTAAATATAAAGAGGGAGAGAAGAGGGGTGGCTTGCGTGCCGACCGACCTTTTAAACGTGCATCCCGACAAGCCTTTGCTTTGGGTGCTCAAGGGCGAACAGCGCGATCCTCCGCCGATGTGGATGATGCGTCAGGCCGGCCGCTACCTTCCCGAATACCGCCAGCTTAGACAGGCCAAAGGCAGCTTCCTCGATCTGGTCTATGATCCCGATTGCGCCGCAGAGATAACCCTTCAGCCGCTGAAGCGATTTCCCGAGCTCGACGCTGCGATCCTTTTCTCGGACATTCTCATCGTTCCTTTCGCGATCGGGCAGAATCTGAGCTTTGTGTCTGGGGAAGGGCCACTCCTTGGCCCACCGCTGAAGGAATTCGCGCTTGACGATCTGACGCCTTATCTCGCGCGGCTTGATCCCATATACGAGACCGTAAGGAAGGTCCGCGAGCAGCTCTCGCCGGACAAGACGCTGATCGGTTTTGCCGGCAGCCCGATGGACCGTGGCGACATATATGGTCGCAGGTCACGGCAGCCGTGATCAGGGTGAGACCCGACGGCTCGCTTACACGGATCCTTCGCGCTTTGGCACGATTGTGGCGCGTATCGAGGAGGTCACACTCCATTATCTTTCAGGCCAGATCGATGCTGGCGCCGAGGCTATCCAGCTTTTCGACAGCTGGTCGGGAAGCCTGGCACCGGCCCAATTCGAGCAGTGGGTGATCGCTCCGACCGCGCGAATCAGCACCAGCTCTTCGCGAGCGTCACCCGCAAATCCCGATCATCGGCTTTCCGAAAGGCGCAGGTGGCAAGCTTGGCGCTTATGCGCGCGAGACTGGAGTCTCGGCGATCGGCATTGACGAGACCGTTGACCCGGTTTGGGCGGCGAAGATTCTCCCTGAAGGCCTTACCGTCCAGGGCAATCTCGATCCGCTGGCGCTGGTTGCGGGCGGCTGCGCAATGGAAGCTGCCCTTAGTCGGCTCCTTGACGCCTTCGCCGGCCGCCCTCACATCTTCAATCTCGGGCACGGCATCCTTCAGGACACGCCTATTGAGCATGTCGGGGACCTGATCGCTCTCGTGAAGGGGGACAAGTGAACGATTGGGTTGGCTTTCTTGGCCCCGCTTATCTCTGGGTAAAAGCGGCTCACGTGACGTTCGTGATCTTCTGGCTCGCTGGCCTGTTCCTGCTCCCGCGCTTCTATGTCTACCACCATGAGGCGACCGTCGGATCGCCCGAAGATCGGGCATGGATCGAGCGCAAAGTACCGCGTCCGCTCCATTATCCTTACGCCGGCGATGATCGTCGTCTGGATTCTCGGGCTGATGCTCGCTTTCAACATCGATGCGTGGAGCCAGCATTGGTTTCACGCCAAGCTACTGCTCGTGATCCTGCTAAGCGCTTACCAAGGCTGGCTTGGCGCCTATGGCAAGAAGTTGGCCCGGGGCGAGCGGCCGCTTCCAACAGGGCGGTGCGCATGATTAATGAGATCCCCGGCGTTGCGGCAGCGATCATCGTGGTTCTGGTGATCGTTCGCCCTTTCTGATCAACTCAGCGCTCGCTTTGATCGCTGCTGATTGACACCGGCCCCGTCGAGACATACCTCAATCCGTGACGGCTCCCGGCCAGTTTCCTACAATTGCCGGCCTGCTGTTCCTATTCGCGGCGTCCTGCCGCCTCGGCTTTTGACCAGATCCAATTTGATGAGCTCGAGCACAACTCCCCAAGAAAAGACCGACTTATGCATTTGAAAGAATTAAAGAAAAAGACGCCCGCAGACCTCGTCGCAATGGCTGAGGAAATGGGTGTCGAAGGCGCATCGACGATGCGCAAGCAAGACCTCATGTTCTCGATCCTGAAAGTTCAGGCCGAGAACGGTGTCGAGATCATGGGCTCAGGCACCATCGAAGTCTTGAATGATGGCTTCGGATTTCTCCGTTCGCCAGAAGCCAATTACCTCGCCGGTCCCGACGACATTTATGTCGCGCCGTCGATCTGCCGGCGCTTCGGCCTGCGCACCGGTGATACGGTCGAGGGCGAGATCCGCGGTCCAAAGGAAGGGGAGCGCTATTTCGCTTTGACCCGGGTCACGACGAGGTCTGCGGGCGTCTTTTTCTTTAATTCTTTCAAATGCATAAGTCGGTCTTTTCTTGGGGAGTTGTGCTCGAGCTCATCAAATTGGATCTGGTCAAAAGCCGAGGCGGCAGGACGCCGCGAATAGGAAGAGCAGGCCGGCAATTGTCGGAAACTGGCCGGGAGCCGTCACGGATTGAGGTATGTCTCGACGGGGCCGGTGTCAATCAGCAGCAATACTCAAAGCGAGCGCTGAGTCAATCACGGAAAAGAGCAACGATCACCAGAACCACGATGATCGCTGCCGCAACGCCGGGGATCTCATTAATCATGCGCACGGCCACCGCCACTCACCCCGGGCCACTTTCTTGCCATAGGCGCCAAGCCAGCCTTGGTAAGCGCTTAGCAGGATCACGAGCAGTAGCTTGGCGTGAAACCAATGCTGGCTCCACGCATCGATGTTGAAAGCGAGCATCAGCCGAGAATCCAGACGACAGATCATCACCAGCGTGAGGATAATGGAGCGGACACGGAACTCACGCTGCAATACCATGCCCGATCTTCGGGCGATCCGACGGTCGCCTCATGGTGGTAGACATAGAAGCGCGGGAGCAGGAACAGGCCAGCGAGCCAGAAGATCACGAACGTCACGTGAGCCGCTTTTACCCAGAGATAAGCGGGGCCAAGAAAGCCAACCCAATGGCCGCCACTTGTCCCCTTCCACGAGAGCGATCAGGTCCCCGACATGCTCGATAGGATGTCCTGAAGGATGCCGTGCCCGAGATTGAAGATGTAGAAGCAGGCCAAGCAAGGCGTCAAGGAGCCGACTAAGGGCAGCTTCCATTGCGCAGCCACCGCAACCAGCGCCAGCGGTCGAGGACCTGGACGGTCAGGCCTTCAGGCAGAATCTTCAGCCGCCCAAACCGGGTCAACGGTCTCGTCAATGCCGATCGCCGAGAACTCCAGTCTCGCGCGCATAAGCGCCAAGCTTGCCACCTGCGCCTTTCGGAAAGCCGATGATCGGATTTTGCGGGTGACGCTCGCGAAGAGCGGCGACAATTCGCGCGGTCGGAGCGATCACCCACTGCTCGAATTGGGCACGTGCCAGGCTTCCCGACCAGCTGTCGAAAAGCTGGATGGCCTCAGCACCAGCATCGATCTGGCCTGAAAGATAATGGAGTGTGACCTCCTCGATACGCGCCACAATCGTGCCAAAGCACGAAGGGTCCGTATAACGACCGTCGGGTCTCACCCTGATCACGGCTGCCGTGACCTGCGACCATATATGTCGCCACGGTCCATGGGCTGCCGGCAAAACCGATAGCATGCTCGCGGACCTTCCTTACGGTCTCGTATATGGGATCAAGCCGCGCGAGATAAGGCGCAAGCGCGAATTCCTTCAGCGGTGGGCCAAGAATGGTCTCCCCGGACTACAAAGCTCAGAATTCTGCCCCATAGCAAAAGGAACGATGAGAATGTCCGAGAAAAGGATCGCAGCGTCGAGCTTGGGGAATCGCTTCAGCAGCTGAAGCATGCGGCGCAATCGGAATAGACCAGATCGAGGAACTCAGCCTGTCTAAGCTGGCGGTATTGGGAAGGTAGCCACCGGCCTGACGCATCATCCACATCGGCGGAGGATGGCGCCGTTCGCCCTTGAGCACCCAAAGCAAAGGCTTGTCGGGATGCACGTTTAAAAGGTCGGTCGGCACGCAAGCCACCCCTCTTCTCTCCCTCTTTATATTTAAAATCTACCTGGATGATGTGATTGGGCGGTGGAGCGCAGGGGTTTAGGCGCTACTGCAAACTTGCCAACAAGCGGGCTTCAAAGCTGTCCCTTGAAGCTGCGCAAGTCGCATCAATTCACGCCCATCATTCACAAGCTGGGGATGGATTCCTTCCCCGTCGATAATACCTGAAAATGCTGTCACTCGGTGCCGCACCACGAATTAGGCGTCCCCCAGCCCCGGGCTGAGGCTTGGTTCGCTCCTTTTCCACAAGGCTGTCCTGTGAACCCAATTCTTGCTTCGTCCCAGGATGCATCCGGCGGCATATGTGAATCAGGCCGGCGTCACCTTTAATTCTGTTCGCTCGGTTATCGACGAGGATGCTCTCAAGCAGAAATTCCTCAAACCGGCAGAAATTGCATGGCAATTGGCAATTGCAAAAGCGCCGAAGACGTCGAAGGGAACTGGGTGATCGGCAGTGACAGCGTGGTGAGCGTCAAGGGCCGAATGTTTAACAAGCCTGTCGATCGTGATGACGCAGCCGAGCATCTGCGCTTCTTTTCGGGCAAGGACATGCGTCTGACCAGCGCCGTTGCTCTGGCGCGAAAAGGAGAGCTCGATTGGTCGCGAGGACCCACGAGGCTCAAGGTCCGGCCACTCTCGGATGCGTTCGTCGCCGACTATCTCGATGCTCAATGGCCAGAGGTCGGCTACACTGTCGGCGTGTTCCGGCTGGAGGGCGCGGCGTGCAGCTGTTCGACAGCATCGAGGCAGTATTTGCGATCCTGGGAATGCCGCTGCTTCCTCTCTTGAGCGCACTTGAGTGCGCGAGCTGCTGCCAGCATGATCAAGATGAGCTTACCGGCTCCAATTGGAATGGGAAAGTCGACCGTCGCGCCGGATTCCGAGGATGCGGAATTCCGTATCAACGCGGATGGTGCGGCATCTAGGGGCCGGGCGGGGCCCTAATCGAGAAGATCGGGGAACTGTTTCCGGCTGCGTCCGCTGCAGTTTCCGCCGAAATCGTTCTTGGAGATCGCTCGAAACTCAGACTGCTGGAGGAAATCGTTCATCCCGCAGTGCGCGACTGGCAACAGGCATTCATCGAGGAAAAATGGCCGCGCCCCTGCGCTACTGTTCGAAATTCCACTGTTGTTCGAAACTGGCGGCGAAAAGGAATTCGACAAGGTGGTCATCGTTTCCGCACCGACCGATGTTCAGCGCGCCCGGGTGCTGGCAAGGCAGGGAATGACCCCCCACCGCTGGAACCGAATCCTCGACCGCCAGCTCCCGGACGCAGAGAAGAGGCGGCGCGCCGACTTCGTCGTCGACACCCGCCACGACCTATCCACAACTGAGGCCCAGGTGCGCGACATTCTGAATTGCCTCGGGCTGGACAACAAAATCGAACCGTGCGGGAAATCATCTTCGACACTGAAACGACGGGCCTGAACCCAGCTGGCGGCGACCGAATGGTCGAGATCGGTTGCGTCGAGATGTTCAACCGCGTCGAGACCCGTCGCCGCTTCCACGCTTATTTCTTTCCCGAGCGCGACATGCCGGATTCGAAGCGGAGATGGTGCATGGGCTGACCAGTTATTTCCTGTCCGACAAGCCGCTTTTCTCCGAAAAGGTCGAGGAACTGCTTGAATTCCTCGAGAATTCACCGCTTGTCGCTCACAACGCGGGCTTCGACTTTGAATTCCTCAACCACAAGCTTGAGCGCTGCGGAAAGGCCACAGCGTAGCGATCGCTCGAATGGTCGACACTTTGACCTTGGCAAGGAGCCGACACCCCGGAGCCAAGCACAGCCTGGATACTGCGTCAAATTCGGGGTCGATCGCAGCCAGCGTATCAAGCATGGCGCCTTGCTCGCGCAGCTCCTAGCGCAAGTTTATGTCGTTGACTGGAGGGCGGCAGATCGGCCTCGGCCTCGTTGCGGAAGCCGGGTCGGTGTCTGTGAAGGCGTCAAGCGGTCCGGTCACTGCCCGCGAAGCTCGCCCGTCCGCACTTCGCCGCTGCGGAGGAACTGGAGCGCCATCGCGCCGTTATTGCTCAACTCGTCAATCCGCTCTGGGCGCGCTTCGCTTCGGTCGGTTGACGACGGCTTTTCGACGTCCTGAAGCGGCCCTCGATCGAAAGGAGCAGGTCACGTGGACGTTGGGGTCAGAAGCCGTACGAGTGGAACTACAACAAAATGGGCTCATGAGTATGCGCAGCAGCGCATGTCCGAGATCACTCAGAAATATTTTTCCCGCGCCGTCGGCGCCAATGTGAGTTTGGCGCGACGCGAAATGGTTACAGCTGCGACATCGTCGCACCGGTACTTCGGGCATCATTATGAAGGCCTCGCACAGCGCGCGCGAGCCGCAAATGGCCTTAAAGACGCGCGCTGCCGACAGGATCGAGACGGCTGCTAATGCACCATCTGAAGGATAGATGGTCGACGAACAGCACAAACCTTCGTAGAGGATGCGCTACGCGAGTCTTTCTCGCCGCGTTGGAGAGCCGCGAAGGGAAAGTGCCCACCCCACGATCGTCGCGGAGACCAGGTCGACATCCCAAACAACGAGAGCTTTCCGATGCCGTCATGCTGATGGATCTCAGGAACACCAATGCGTTGCTGTTCAAAAATAGCAACGGGCAACTTCAACATGGTTTACCGCCGCGAAGATCGAAATGTCACTGGTCGAACCCCGCGCCGGCTGAAAATCCCATTCTGGTCGGTCGGTGGTCCATTTAATCCGGTGGCAGGTTCTAAACGATGCACCTTTCAAGTTTCTTGATTTCGAAGGTATCAAGACCAGCCTTCCGGGTGGCAACAAGAAGGCATTGCTTCAGCAGCTGGCCAACTTTGCTTCGCGGCAAACTAGCGCTCAATTCGGCCACGATCCTCGGCAAAGTCTCACCGAGCGCGAACATCTCGGATCGACGGGTTTTGGTCAGGGGGTGGCAACTCCGCATGGCAAGATCGAGGGGTTGAAGCAAGAAATCTACTGCCTCTCGTGCGTCTCTCAGAACCGCTCGACTATAAGGCGATCAACGGGCGGGCACCCGGTTGACCTCGTGTTCCTTGCTGCTCGCCGCGAACGCCGGAGCCGAGCATTTGAAGGCATTAGCGACGATCAGCCGTGACCCGCAGCGGAACAACGCTTGCGCGCGAAGTCGCGATGCGCTCGCCGCGGCTAATGGGCGCCGACAGACGCAGCGCCGCTAGCTTGAGCGAGCGGCTCCCGGCGCTGTCTTGAGGTGGCACGTGGTCGAGCATGCAATCGCGGAGCGGCGATTTCGCTGCAATCATTCAAAGGTGACGCGGAGCGCGGGTCGTTGCTCCTGCTAGTGACGAGCCGAGGCCGGCATTTCGCCTGCTTGGAGCGCATTCTGAACATCGACGGAAGCTATCGTTGGGAGACGGTTGGGACCGAGCGATTCGGCAGGTTCCCGAAGAGGTTGCAGGGAACCGTCGCCAATCGCGCACGGCTCAACGAGGATCTCTGGGCGATTGAGCTCGATATCGCAGATCCGGAACAATTCATCGGCGTGGGTTGACCCCCACGGCCAAGCCACTGGAAACCTATGTTCAACAACAAGAGCGGGGGCATCCTCTTGGCAACTCACGCCGAAGGATGCCACGCGAGACGGGGTATCACGGCAGGCACGCGCGGTAGTATTCGCGTAAGGGCGCGCCTGAATTTCGGTGGTTCACCGCACTATTACGGCTTATATCTTGGCTTCTTCGGCTCGGCGCTGCTGATTTTGTGCTGCGCTAACCGCTGCGAGTATCGCTGCCGGCGCAGGCTGGACCCAGACCGATCCCACGCTCGTCGCCGTTGCCAATTCGACTTTCGCGAAGGCTTCGGTTCCGGAAGTGGTCGACCCGAGCTCACCGGAGATGTGCAGCCGGATGCCGAAGCGGTGGTCACCGCCACTCCCGAGCAGCTGGCCGAGACAGGCAGTCGATCCGTCGGAGGATTTGGCGTCTATGGTCGCGGAGCCTTCGCGGACCGGAGGCGGGCAGGCGACGAGCTCGATTGCCTCGCAACGGCATTTATTTCGAATCGAAGGGCGAACCGCTCGCGGGACAGCTAGCGGTGGGTCAAGTGATCGCGACCCTCAAGCGGAGGCCGGTTTCCTTCTACCTATTGCGGGGTGCTGTTCCAGCGCGGCCAGTTCTCGTTCATTTCACGGACGCTCGCTACCGCGTGTGGCGCATGACAAGGGCCAGTGGCAGACTGCGGTCGCGATCGCGAGGATGGGTCTCGACAGCGCTATTTTTCCACGCGCGCTACGTTTTCGCCTGGCTGTTCGTGGCTTCCATCGGCAATCACGTCTTCTTCCGTTAGGATTTTCTGGAAGGCACGGCGTGAGTTTCGGCGCCCGCACATTTTCATTTGTTGCCATTCTGTTGCGACGGTATGGCGAGCCAAATTTGACTCCCCAGCTGTTTTTTCCGACGAACCCCCGATCGCACAGACGTTGCGCGCGGGGTCACGCGCTTATTCCGGTCCAGGCAGGACCTGTTCGCGATTTGCGAGATGCCGCTACCCAATGGTGCGCGAGCCGACCTCATGGCGATCGACTCGAAAGGCGGCTTCACGATCGTCGAGATCAAGGTGGCGAAGGCGGACCTACTCGGCGACGGCAAGTGGACCGATTATCTCGATTATTGCGACTGTTTCTTCTGGGCCGTGCCGCCATACCTGGCGCATATCCTGGACAAGGAGCGTTATCTTTCCGGCGACGCGGGTCTCATCGTTGCTGATCGGTATGACGCTGCGATCGTCCGTCACGCGGCGCCATCGACAGATGGCCCCCGCCGCAAGGCGGAGCTCCTCCGCTTCGCGCGTCGCGCCGCGCGCCGATTGTCCGCGCAGATCGATCCTTGGCTCGGCAATTCTGAGTTGGCTCGGAGGGTGCGCCTTTAGGTGCCTTGGCGCTATCGATCAGCTTCAGGATATTGCGAGCGTGAGCATCACGCTTTGCGTAGTCGCGGGCCAGTAGCCAGCGACCAAGATCATTTCTAGGTCCCAGGTCGGCTCCACGAGCGAGCAGAAATCTTAACAAGGCGCTCGTCACGCTGCTGGACTGCAATGATCAGCGGCGTTTCGCCCGACCTGTTTGTAGCGTCCACTTTCGCACCAAGTCCGATCAACCACTCGGCGGCCTGATCGAAGCTTGCCTTAGCCGCCGTGATCAAGGGGGTGTCGCCATTTTGCCTCGACGTGTTCGATGGCGCCCTTGTTGAGGAGGAAGCCGCGGTATGCCTGATCGGATGCCCGCAACGCGATGATCAGTCCCGTGTCGCCATTCGCATCTTTCGTGTCGACGATGGTCGGATGGGAAGCAAGCAGTTGGGTGGCTTTTGCGCCGTCACGTTTCTGAGCTGCATCGACGAACGCCTGCGTGTCGGTCCCGGTAAGTTGGGCTGCAGCAGAACCCAAACCAGGACCAGTGCACTCATCGCAAAAGCGATATTCAAAGACTTCATGGACTTAGCCCCGACAATACCCGCTGATAGAATAAGCTAGCAGAGCAAGGCTCGCCTTGTCATGAACAGCCCGCGCCCGTTCTGGGAGAAACCCTTAAACACGCTCGACCGAGGAGAATGGGAGGCGCTGTGCGACGGTTGCGGGCGTGCTCACAAGCTAGAAGACGACGAGACGGGCATTACGCAACAAATGTCGCATGCAAGCTTCTAGATCGAAGGAACGGGCGATGCCTCGATTATAAACGGCATGGAACGGGTTTCCGATTGCGTGAAGCTCGACCAGCGCAGCTTGGGGATTTATCTGGCTGCCCGAGACCTGCGCTTATCGATTGCGTGCGGACGGCGAGCCGCTGCCCGAAATGGCATTATCTGATCTCCGGCAGCCGCGACGTCAGTGCACGAAGCTGGCCAATCTACGCGCGGCTCAGACATGGCAAAAAGGAGAACGTGGGCGAGCTGGACGATCAGCCTATGAAGCTGCTCTCGAAGCGGCGCTGCCACTCCCGATCCAAATCCGCCGCTTGCGAACCGCTCGCCGGCTGCGCCTGAGGCTCCGAGCGAGTCTTCAGGCTCAAGCTCACCTGTCCATGGCGAACCATCGCCGAGCAGCACTGGCTTGGGCTCTCGACCAACGCGATTGGATTGGGACCCAGGTCGCGCCGCGGCCGCTGCTTTGTCGCTGGCGCATCGATCCCGCTTGGGGGTGCGAAGTCGCGATCAGCTGGAACGAACACTAGGCCTCGCGGGCGGTCCAGCGCTGGTGGACTCGGAGTTGCGCTGCGGTGGGCCTCAGGCCGGAATTTCTCGGCGCTTAGAGGATTATCTGAAGCGTAGTGCGCGCGACGCGATTTGGCGCGAGACATCGCTGAATTCGCGGCAATGGCGGCAGTGACACCGCGGGCGGTGACGATCGGAGATGCGGTTACGTATCGGTAGCTGCTCTTCGAACGGACGAATTAGATAGCTGGCGAAACTCATCCTGGCCCTGTTCTGCATGTCGCCGCGCACGAGGTCGCGCATCTCGTGCACCTGAACCACGGGCCCGACTTGGGAGCCTGGAGGTGCGGCTGTTCGGGTCCGGGGCTTCCGACGAAGCGTTGCTACGAAGGGTAGGTCCGCGGCTGCGACAATCAAAATCACGGAGCAATTGACCGCGGCTGGGGCTGCGGCTGCGGTGCAGGCTGGCCAGGATAGGCGGGCTGCCTCGGCTGCGGCTGGGGCTGTGCTGACGAACCTGGAGGCCTCCTGACCGCGGGGTGCTCCGGCGGGAACGCTTCGTCAAAGATGTTGCTGCGTCGGTTGCCTCGGAGCCGTCCGGTTGGTCCTGCTGCAGCACGGTGATAGCCTTGGTCGCGGAGCGCCGAGCGGCATGCCCGTTCTCGTCGACCCATCGAACCCATATCGTTGGCGTCAGCAGGCTGGTCGCCGTAGAGCTCCCTCTAGGAGATAGCTGCCAGTCGGGCATTGGTACCTGCGTCTGGAATTGCTCAACCGGGCGATTGGCTACGGCCGCGGTCTCATGAAGTCGTGGAAAGCGCGCGCAGCGCCGTTCACCCTGCAGACCTCCTACGGTCTCGTTTCATCGTCACGACCCATCCAGAGGCCGCTCGAAGTGCCATAAAGCCGACCGTCCTTGTTCGCAGTTGTCGTGCCGGTTTTGCCAGCGACCGGTCGGCCGTCTGAGCAGCACCGCCAGTGCCAGACAAAACCGCCGATTGCAGCAGGTCCATCATCTCCGCGGCGACCCACGGCGCGACGAGAACTCGGCTCTCATCCGCATCGTGCTGATAGAGAAGGCGGCCATCCGCGGTCACGACCCGCGGATCCCGTAGGGAGTGACAGCCACGCCACTGTTGGCGACCAACACGAAGCCCGGCATTGTCCGTGTCGATGGGGCCGGACGTCGCTCGACGGCCAAGCACCATCGACGGATAGGTCGAGATGGTGGCATTCCGAAGCGGCGAGCCATATCGGCGATAGTGGAAAATCCGACCTGCTGTAACTTTCGCGCTGATTGTGTTGATCGAGCGCGGCCGAGGTTCTCGCGTTCGGCGTTGCGGGAGTGTCTCAGCCGTTGATGGTCACCG
>CAWAWT010000012.1:0-30818 GCA_963785855.1 uncultured Alphaproteobacteria bacterium | reverse complement strand
TCCACCAGGTGGTGGAGCTTCAACATGTACATGTAGCCCACGGTCACCTTGCGGTCGAACGGCTCGCCGGTGCGGCCATCGAACAGGGTGACCTGTCCCGACGTGTCGAGACCCGCCTTCTCCAACATCGCGCTGACGTCGGGCTCGCGAGCGCCGTCGAACACCGGAGTGCCCATCGGGATGCCCGCGGTCAGATTGGAAGCAAGCTCCATCACGCCCTCATCGTCGCGGGCGTCGATGTCCTTGGCATAGCCGTCGCCATAGACTTCCTTGAGCTTGGCGCGGATCGCCTTAACGTCCTTGCCTGCAACGTCCTTGCCGCGTTCATCAATCCGTCGAGCATCTGCTGGATTTGGTTTCCAAGGCCGCGAGCGGCCCAGCCGAGGGTGAGTCTCGAAGATCTGGCCAACGTTCATTCGGCTCGGCACACCCAGGGGGTTCAGCACCATGTCGGCGTGAGTTCCGTCCTCGAGGAACGGCATGTCCTCGATCGGCAAAACGCGGCTGATGATTCCCTTGTTGCCGTGACGGCCGGCCATCTTGTCGCCCGTCTGCAGCTTGCGCTTCACAGCGACAAAGACCTTGACCATCTTGAGCACGCCCGGCGGCAGCTCGTCACCGGCCTCAAGCTTGCCGACGCGATCCTGAAATCGGTGCTGGATCGTGTCGGCCGCCTCGTCATACTGGCCCTTCAGGGCTTCGAGGTCGGCCTGGCGCTTGTCATCCTTGACCGCGATCTTCCACCATTCGTGGCGCTCCGCCCCTTCGAGCGTCGCATCATCGAGGGTCGAGCCCTTCTTTATGCCCTTCGGTGCGGCCGTAGCGACCTGCCCGTTCAGCATTTCCTTTAGCCGCGAGAAGGTCGCTCGGTTGAGGATCGCACGCTCGTCGTCGGCGTCCTTCTTGAGTCGCTCCTTCTCCTCAGTCTGGATCGTGCGGGTGCGGTCGTCGATGTCGATTCCGTGCCGGTTGAAAACACGGACCTCGACGATCGTTCCGGACACGCCCGGCGGCAAACGAAGCGATGTGTCGCGGACGTCGGATGCTTTCTCGCCGAAGATCGCGCGGAGCAATTTCTCCTCCGGAGTCATCGGGCTTTCGCCCTTCGGCGTGATCTTGCCGACCAGGATATCGCCCGGCTCTACCTCGGCACCGATGTAAACAATGCCCGCTTCGTCGAGGTTGCGGAGCGCTTCCTCGCCAACGTTCGGGATGTCGCGCGTGATGTCCTCAGGCCCGAGCTTGGTATCGCGGGCCATGACCTCAAACTCTTCGATGTGGATCGAGGTGAAGACGTCGTCCTTCACGATCCGCTCGGAGATGAGGATCAAGTCCTCGATAATTGTATCCATTCCACGGCATGAACGCGACGAGCACGTTCCGGCCGAGTGCAAGCTCGCCGTATTCGGTAGAAGGACCATCGGCAATGATCTCGGCTGCCTCGACAGTGTCGCCGACCTTCACCAACGGACGCTGGTTGATGCAGGTGTTCTGATTCGAGCGCTGGAACTTCATCAAGGTGTAGATGTCGACGCCCAATTCACCGGCCTTAAGATCGCCGGTAACGCGGATGACGATTTGGGCTGCGTCGACTTGGTCGACTACGCCCGGACGGCGGGCGGCGATCGCTGCGCCGGAATCGCGAGCGACCGTCTCTTCCATGCCGGTGCCGACTAGCGGAGCCTCGGCGCGGAGCAGCGGAACCGCCTGGCGCTGCATGTTCGAACCCATGAGCGCTCGGTTGGCGTCATCATTTTCGAGAAACGGAATGAGCGAGGCGGCAACCGAGACGAGCTGCTTCGGGCTGACGTCCATCAGCGTGATTTGCTCTCGCGGAGCGATCAAGAACTCGCCGTTACGACGAGCCGAAATGATCTCCTCGGCAAAGCCGCCCTTGGGGTCGAGTTCGGCATTCGCCTGGGCGATCGTGTGCTTCGCCTCTTCCATCGCTGAGAGGTAGACAACCTCGGTCGTCACCTTCCCTTCGACAACCTTTCGGTACGGAGTTTCGATGAAGCCGTATTTGTTGACTCGGCTGAAGCTCGCAAGGCTGTTGATGAGACCGATGTTCGGCCCTTCCGGAGTCTCGATGGGACAGATCCGGCCATAGTGCGTTGGATGGACGTCGCGGACTTCGAAGCCCGCGCGCTCGCGGGTAAGGCCGCCCGGCCCAAGCGCCGAGACGCGACGCTTATGGGTAACTTCAGACAGCGGATTGGTCTGATCCATGAACTGCGACAGCTGCGAAGACCCGAAGAATTCGCGGACCGCGGCAACCGCCGGCTTGGCGTTGATGAGGTCGTTCGGCATGACCGTCGATACGTCGACGCTGCTCATACGCTCCTTGACCGCGCGCTCCATGCGTAGGAGACCGACGCGGTACTGGTTCTCGAGCAGCTCGCCAACCGAGCGGACGCGCCGGTTTGCGAGGTTGTCGATGTCGTCGATCTCGCCCTTGCCGTCCTTGAGGTTCACCAACTCTTGGACGACCGCGAGAATGTCTTCCTTGCGGAGCGTCGTGACGGTGTCCTCGACGTCAAGACCGAGGCGCATGTTGAGCTTTACTCGGCCGACCGCGGAGAGATCATAGCGCTCGGAGTCAAAGAACAGGCCGTAGAAAAGTGCATCCGCGGTCTCGCGCGTCGGCGGCTCGCCAGGGCGCATAACGCGGTAGATGTCGGCGAGCGCACTGTCGCCATCTTCGCTCTTGTCGGCCTTCAGAGTGTTCCGGATCCACGGACCCGTGTTCACGAAATCGATGTCGAGCAGATCGAGCGTCTTGACCCCCGCCGCGTCGAGCTTCGCGAGATTTTCCTCGCTGACCTCGTCGCCTGCCTCGATGTAGATTTCCCCGGTCTTCTCATTGATCAGATCGTACGCCGAATAGCGGCCGAAAATTTCCTCAGTCGGGATGATGAGGTTCTTGACGCCGTCCTTTGCCGCCTGATTGGCGCGGCGCGGGGTGATTTTCTCGTTCGCCTTGAAGACGATCTCGCCGGTATCGGCATCGACGACCTCGTGAGTAGGCTTCTGGCCACGCCACCCGTCGGCGACATAGGGGATTTGCCAGCCGTTCTTTCCACGCGTGTATCCGACCCGATTGTAGAAGGTGTTGAGGATTTCCTCGCTCGGCATTCCAAGCGCGTGGAGCAACGCAGTGACGGGCAGCTTGCGCTTGCGGTCGATCCGAACGTTGACGATGTCCTTGGCATCGAACTCGAAGTCGAGCCAGCTGCCGCGATATGGAATCACGCGCGCGGCGAAGAGATATTTGCCGCTGGCATGGGTCTTCCCGCGATCATGGTCGAACAGGACGCCCGGCGAGCGGTGCATCTGGCTGACGATGACGCGCTCGGTGCCATTGATGATGAAAGTGCCGTTCATCGTCATGAGCGGCATGTCGCCCATGTAGACGTCCTGCTCCTTGATATCGATCACCGACTTGGCCTCGGTCTCAGGATCGATCTCGAACGTTGTTAGCCGCAGGGTGACACGCATTGGGGCGGCGTAGGTGAGGCCGCGCTGGCGGCACTCATCGGTGTCATACTTCGGATCCTCGAGTTCATAATGATCGAAGTCGAGATGCGCCGTGCCGGCAAAGTCCCCGATCGGGAACACCGACCGCAGCGTTTTCTCGAGGCCCGAAACATAGCCCGTCTTCGGGTCCGAGCGGAGGAACTGCTCGTAACTCTCGCGCTGAACCTCGATGAGGTTCGGCATCTCGGAGATCTCGTGGATATTGCCGAAGATCTTGCGGATTCGCCGCTGTTTCGTCCTGGCCCCGCTGGTGGTGTTGCGAGGTGCGTCGATCGCTTTGGTGGCCATGTGTTTCCCTGCGCTGTGCGGCAGCGCAGGGGTTCCTGCGCTCCGCTTGATTTGCCGGCTCTTACCCGGGCTTATGTGGAGCGCTGCCCCGTGACCCTCTCCAATGCGTTCGGTCCGTGCGCCAACTCGGACCCTGTCCCGGAGAGGACGGGAAAAGCCCCGGGCGCACGTCACCGTGCGGCGGAGCCGTATATTTTCGGATGAAGCCGATATAATCATTCCGGAGCGCGGCGCAAGACCGACGGATAACAGGCGAGCCTCATTACGGGCGCACAATCATCGCGCCATTGGCTTGGAGCTCTATTGGCCGCTCCCGCGGGATGGGCTGGTTTTCAGGTCGTACAAGGCCTGATTGCCTGCGGCTCGGGCCGCGGCCCGACCGCTCGGAAGGCCATGAGGTAGGATTCGTTCCCGCTCAGGACCTTGTATTTGACGGGTTGAAGGTTCAGCGCCGCGAGCTCGCATTTGAGCTGCAGCGGCGGCATGCCGTGGCGTTCGACCGGCCTTTTTGCATCAACGACGATGACGAGCCCATCGGGCTTCAGCCCTTCGCGCATGTTCCAAAGGAAAGCGTAGGGCGATGCTACCTCATGATACATGTGGACAAGGAAAATCCGGTCAAAGGTGTGCGCGGGCAGTTTCGGATCGTCGGGCGAGCCAAGCCGCACCGCCACATTGTCAAGCCGCTCGCGCTGGACGCGGTCGGTGAGCTGCACGGTGACGTCGGGCACGATGTCCTCGGCGAGGACTCGTCCCTTCGCGCTAACGACGCGAGCCAGGCGGATGGTGTAATAGCCCTCCCCCGCGCCGACATCCGCGACCCACATCCCGGGCCGGATTCCGGCAAGTTGCATCACTTGCTCGGCTTCTCCCAGACGATCACGAGCATCCTCGGTTGAGAAGGTGTCGCTGACGATCGGCGCGACGTCACGATGCGCGCTTGGAAAATGCGGCTCAGTCGGCTGAGCCCGACAGGACAGCAGCATTAGCGGCGCTAGTAAGGCCGCCCTATTCCACATCCTCGACCTCGACCGTTTCGCCGGTGACCCGTTGCGACAATGCTGCAGCCATGAACCGATCGAGGTCTCCGTCCAGCACGTCGCCAGGAGCGGTCGAAGTGACTCCCGTTCTTAGGTCCTTCACCAGCTGGTACGGCTGGAGTACATAGGACCGGATCTGATGCCCCCAGCCGATGTCGGTCTTGGCAGCATTGGCAGCGCTCGCCTCCGCTTCACGCTTCTGAAGCTCGGCTTCGTACAATCGCGCTTTAAGCTGCTTGAATGCCGATGCGCGATTCTTGTGCTGGGAGCGCTCATTCTGGCAGGCGACCACGATCCCCGTCGGAATGTGCGTAATGCGCACCGCGCTGTCGGTCGTGTTGACGTGCTGCCCACCCGCGCCCGAGGCGCGATAGGTATCGATGCGAAGCTCGGCTTCGTTGATCTGGATATCGATGTCGTCATCGACTTCTGGATAGACCCACACGCTCGAGAAGCTCGTGTGGCGCCGAGCATTGGCATCATACGGACTAATCCGAACGAGACGGTGAACGCCGCTTTCGGTCTTCACATTGCCGTAGGCGTTCTCTCCCTTGATCAAAATCGTTGCCGATTTGATTCCTGCCTGTTCGCCTGAATGGTGATCAATCATCTCGACCTTGCACCCGCGCCGCTCTGCCCAGCGCGTGTACATTCGAAGTAGCATCTCGGCCCAGTCCTGGCTTTCGGTCCCACCGGCGCCAGCGTTGATCTCGACATAAGCGTTGTTGGCGTCAGCCTCACCCGCCAGCAACGCTGCAACCTTGTCACGATCGGCGCGCTCGGCAAGCTCCGCAAGGCTGCGAATGCCGTCCTCGACGAGCGAATCGTCACCCTCGCTTTCCGCAAGTTCGATCAGTTCGGACGTATCCGCGAGCTCCCGCTCGAGCTTGCGGGTGGCGCCGATCGCCTCTTCGAGGCGGCGGCGCTCTCGCATTACATCCTGTGCTGCCTTGGGATTGTCCCAGAGCGTTGGGTTTTCGACCTGGGCGTTGAGCTCGTCCAGCCGCTTTAGCGCGCGGTCCCAATCGAGGAACCGGCGCAGCAGCGCGGTAGCGGCATTGATCTGGTCGATATGGGCCTGCGCTTCGGCGCGCATAGTCGAGAACCTTTCGGGAGAACCGCTACTAGAGCGAGTTCTGAGTTGGCAAGCCGCTTGGCTGCTGCTTCGGCAGCGTTGCTACCGGCGCCGAGTGCAGCGGCGACTGCTGTGGACCGGGCTGGTTCTGGGTTGCTGTCTGCTGGGCTAGCGACGCCTGCTGCCACAACTGCACATATTGCGGGCTATAGGGGTCACCGAAGGTGCTCCGGCTGCTGTGGACCGCTTCCGTCTGCGGTTGAAAGGCCTCCCAGATCACTTCCGATTTCGGATCTTCCGAGGTCGGGAAGGAACCGAACACCGGCTTCCCGCTCGCGCGATCGATTCGCATCCAGCGGATCCCCGGCGGTGCGACGAACGGCACCTTGGGCTGGTCCTTGAGCGCGTTCAGCGCCCATTCCTTCCAGATCGGCGCCGAGATCCGGCCGCCCTGTGCCCAGCCGCCCATCGGGCGCGGACTGTCATAGCCGAGATAAACTCCAGCGACGATGTCGGGCGTTCCGCCGACGAACCAGACATTGGTCGGTCCGTTGGTCGTTCCCGTCTTCCCGAACAGCGGCCGGTTGAGGTCGTGAAGCACCGTAGCTGTGCCCCTTATGATCACGCCTTCCATTACGTGGACCATCTGGAACGCGGCCATCGGATCGACGAGTTGCCGGGTACGGCTCGGCGGCCGCGGCATGGGGCCGCCGTCCCAGTTGGCGGAATTGCAGTTCCCCATCAGAGCGCAGCGGTTGTCAGTTCGATAGATCACCTTGCCGTTGCGATCCTCGACATAGTCGATCGTCGTCGGCTTCACCGATCGGCCTTGGTTCGCGAGGATCGCATAGGCGTTCGTGAGGCGGAGGACGGTGGTGTCGCCTGCGCCCAACGCGATCGAGAGATAGTTTGGATAGTCTCCGACGCCGAGCTTGCGGGCCGTGTCGATGATCTTCGGCATGCCGATATTGGCCGCGGCGCGAACAGTCATCAGGTTGCGTGATTGTTCCAGTCCCCATCGCAAGGTGTGTGGACCGGCGGAACGGTGATCGAAGTTTACGAAACACTTCTGCGGGAGGCCGGGCCCCTGGTCGACGCAATATGGCGCGTCGAGCTCAATTGTCGCGGGCGTGAAGCCGTTCTGAAGCGCAGTCACGTAGACAATCGGCTTGAATGCTGATCCCGGCTGGCGGAGGGCCTGGATCGCGCGGTTGTACGCCGAGCCAAGCACGTCGAACCCGCCTTGCATCGCCATCACTCTGCCGGTGTGAACCTCCTCGACAAGCATCGCCCCGGAGATCGCAGGAACTGTCTTCAGCACATAGCCGCCGCCATCGCCTTTCTTGACGATGATGATCATGCCGGGTTTGAGTGCATCGAAGGCGCTCCCGCCAACGCCGCGAACAGGCATCGATGCTCCGGAAGCCGGAAGCGTTCCGGTTGACCCGTTCGTGAATCCGATCGTTGCCGCGCCTCCGTTCGTCGACAGCACCACCGCCTTTAGCCAATCCGGATAGCCCGTGCCGACGGGCGCGCGATCGAGCTGGCCAGCCCAGTCGCCGGACACATCGATCTTCAAGCCGAGATCTTTCCAGCCGCCGCCCCCGCCGCCGAACTTGACCAGTCCGTCACGAAGCGCCTGCGCCGCCGGATCCTGCATTTTCGGGTCCATCGAGGAGCGAACCCAAAGACCGCCGCTGTAGAGGCTGTTCGCGCTGTCCTTCGCATCCTCGCCGAACTGGCGGATCAGCTCGCGCCGGACCTCCTCCATGAAATAGCCGCCCTGCTGGCGAAATTTCTCATTGCTGCCGTAGCGGATCGTTGCCAGCGGAGTTGACGCTGCGCCGTTCCACTGGGCTTCGGTGATGTAGCCGTTGCGGTACATCTCACGCAGCACATAGTTGCGGCGATCCAGCGCTTTCTGCGTCGCTCGCACCGGATCATAGTTCGAAGGCGCCTTGGGAAGAATTGCGAGATAGGCAGCTTCGGGAAGGGTCAGCTCATCGACGTCCTTGTCGAAGTAGGCGCGAGCGGCGGCTTGAACACCATAAGCGTTCCGCCCGAGGAAGATCGAGTTGAGATATAATTCGAGGATCTGTTCCTTGCTCAGCGTGTCCTCGAGACGGAATGCGAGGATCGCCTCACGCGCTTTGCGGCCAACATTGTAGCTGCTGTCGCGAAGCAGGTATTTGGCAACCTGCTGCGTGATCGTTGAACCGCCTGCAACGCGCCCGCCTCGGCCAAAGTGAGTCGTGTAATTGAAGACGGCCTTGACGAATCCGGAAGGATCGATGCCGTGATGATGGAAGAAGTCCTTGTCTTCCGCCGAAATGAACGCGCGGACCACCAACGGCGGAATTTCGTCGTATGAAAGGTCGACCCGGCGTTCGCGTGCGAAGGTTTGGACCGGATCTCCGTCGTAGCCCCGAACATTGGTCGGAAGTGGCGGTTGATAGGCGAGCAAGCTTTGGGCGGACGGAAGGCCGGCCGCGAAGTAAATCCACATTGCAGCGACGAGCACGAATAGCGCGGCACCAGCCCAGCTGAGCCAGCGCACCCAGCGTCGCGCCCACAAGGGATCGACCCAATTGTGCACTCGCTCGTTGAAGGCAACGAGGTCGGGAAGCTGCCAGTCGGGAGAGGTCAGACGCTCGAATTTCATCCGGACGAGCGTCTAGCCGTTCGCGACTGGTGCGGAAAGCCGGTTAATGCCTGTTTCGAGCCGCAACGTCGGTTTCGATCGCGGTGGCAAGTGCCAGGGCAATCTTGGAGCGCTGTTCGGGAGAACGAAGGAACACCTCGTCATCGGCGTTGCTGATATAGCCCGCCTCGAACAAAACCGCGGGAGTGTCGGAACGGCGGAGCACATGAAAATCAGCGAAACGATGCGGGTTCGGCCGCAGCTCAAACCGGCCTGATGACTTGCTGACGAGCCTAGCTGCGAGATCGGCCGACGCGCTCATTTGCTGCTGCATTGCAAGGTCCGATAACATGCCCCTGACAGAACCATCGGAAATATTGTCGTTAATGCCTGCGTTTTCCGAAGCCGCCACACGCGCAGCTTCGGCATCCGATGCAACGTCGGATACCGAGTAGATGGTAGCTCCGCGCGCGAGCGGATTTGGAGCGTGATCCATGTGCAGCGACACGAAGATTGCCGCATCGAGCCTGCGGGCAACGTCCGCACGCTCTTCTAGCGTCAGATATCGATCGTCGTTGCGGGTCATCGCGACCCGCACACGTCCGTGTTTCACAAGATCGTCCCGAAGCTCAGTAGCGAGCGCCAGCGTGAGATCCTTTTCGCTTACCTGCCCGGAAACGCTGGTTGCACCCGGATCGCGGCCGCCGTGACCGGGATCGATGACCACGATGGGCCGTCCCCTGGCCTCAGGGATGCCATAGATCTGGTCGGTGACCGGTGCCGGAAGGTTCACTGTTACAGTCGATTGAGCCTCTGCTCCGCTACGGTCGAACATGACGAACAGGAATGCGCCAGCTGCAAGCGCGGCAAATGCCGTGCCAACGATCGCGCCTTCGTTCCGCAATGCTCGTTTCATGCGCCCCAACTCATTGACCCGCATGTATATATCACGCGAACATGGTTAACAAAATTTGGTTGGGCCTTATTCGTGCCAGCTGACTCCGTCACGTTCCGTGAGTGCGATCGCTGCTGAAGGTCCCCAGGTTCCCGCTGGGTAGGGCCGCGGAATAATGCCTTTTTCGGTCCAGGCCGCGCGGATTTGGTCGATCCAGGACCATTGCGCTTCGACCTCGTCACGGCGCACGAATAGGGTCGGGTCACCCTCGATCAGGTCGAGGAGGAGGCGCTCGTAGGCGATGCGACGCCGATACTCGCTGAAGGCATTGGCGAGGCCGATGTCGAGCGGAATTTCCCTCAGACGAACGCCCTGCCGGTCGAGCCCGGGAGTTTTCGCCATCAGCCGAAGCTCAATGCTTTCTTCGGGCTGCACACCGATAATCAGCTTGTTCGGCTTGGTCGTCGCTCCGCGTGAAGCGAAGATCGAATAGGGCACATCCTTGAACTGGATGAAGATTTCCGTGTCGCGCATCGGCATCCGCTTACCGGTGCGGAGGTAGAAGGGCACACCCTTCCAGCGCCAATTGTCGATATAAGTTTTCAAGGCCACGAAGGTCTCGGTCGTGCTGTCGCGCCCAATCTCATCCGAGTAGCCGGGCACCGCCTCCCCGTCGATCGCACCGCGCGCGTACTGACCAGTGACCGTGTTGAGCTCGACGTCGGTGGCCGTGATCGGCCGAAGCGCGCGAAGCACCTTAACTTTCTCATCGCGGACCGACGTGGCGTCGAAATCCGTCGGAGGCTCCATCGCGACGAGCGCGACCAGCTGGAGCATATGGTTTTGCACCATATCCCTAAGGGCGCCCGACTTATCATAATAATCCCCGCGGCCCTCGACCCCGATCGTCTCTGCAACCGTGATTTGGACGTGCTCGATATGCGCAGCATTCCACAAAGGCTCAAAAAAGCAATTCGCAAACCGAAGTGCGAGCAGGTTCTGGACCGTCTCCTTGCCGAGATAATGGTCGATCCGGAACGTTCGGTCTTCGGGAAAGGCCCCGGCGACGGCGTCGTTGATCTCACGACTTGATTCGAGGTCGGTTCCGAGAGGCTTTTCGAGCGCCATGCGTACTGTCGGACAAGCCAGCCCTGCCGCTTCGAGGCCGTCGATCGTCGGCTTGAACAAGGAGGGTGCGGTTGAGAGGAAAATCGCGACCCCGTGGCAAGGGTCACCCACTTTTCCGGCAAGATCTCGAAAGTGCGATTGATCGTTGATATCGAGCGGAACGTAATGAAGCCTGGCGAGGAAGCGCTGGGCAACTCCTTCGGAATAGAAACCAGCGGTCAGATGCTCTTTCAGGGCCTCGTTCGCGCGCTCACGGAATGCGGCGTCGTCAAGCTCGGTCCGCGCGGTGCCGATGATCCTGAGCTCATCCGGTAGAAGCCCGTCCGAATCAAGTCCGTAAAGCGAGGGAATGAGCATTCGTCGGGCAAGGTCGCCCGTCGCGCCGAACATAACGAGGGTGGAAACTTTCTCGAGCATCGCTTGCCGCCATAGCATTTCTTCATGCGCCGCGAGCAAGTGTTGCGGCGCAGACTCGGCGATGCTAACTCAGTTTCACTTCCCCGGCGTCCGCTGGGGAAATCCAAGCCGCGGACGGTGCGACGGGCCGCGGCTCCACGAGGTTGAAGCTTGAATGACGCCACAGACCGCCCTTCATCCGCTCTTCGGTGAAGCGGTGCTCCCCGCGAAAGACCGCGGGATGGCTCGTCAAGCAGACGCGCTTTCCAGTCATCTTGCCATCGCAAGCCGCCAGTACTCGGCCGGCGAGGCCTCAATTATCGCGCGCAGGAGCGTTCAAACGCAGAGCCCGCGCGCCTGGAGAAATTTCAATGTCCATGCGCATGCTTATCGATGCGCGCCACCCGGAAGAGACCCGGGTAGCGGTCGTCAAAGGAAACCGGATCGAGGAGTTTGACTTCGAATCCGCCGAGCACAAACAGCTCAAAGGCAATATCTATCTAGCCAAGGTCACAAGGGTCGAGCCGTCGCTTCAGGCGGCGTTCGTCGATTATGGCGGCAATCGCCACGGCTTCCTGGCCTTCAGCGAAATCCACCCCGATTATTATCAGATCCCGAAGGCCGACCGCGAAGCGCTGCTTCGTGAAGAAGCCGAGCATGCAGCTGAGGAGGAGCGCCTCCGCAACGCCGAACTCGAAGCATCCGAAGTCTCCGGCTCGGTGGACGAAGAGTTTCACGACGAGCTCGACATCGCCAATTCGACCGCGACAGCAACGGACACCACCAGCGAAGCGGGAACCGGCTCTTCGCGCTCCCCAGTCGATAAATCGGCGGCGGACGAACTGCGCAAGAAACGGCAGGCTCTGCGCCGCCGTTACAAGATCCAGGACGTGATCCAGCGCCGCCAGGTACTTTTGGTTCAGGTCGTGAAGGAAGAGCGTGGCAACAAGGGTGCGGCGCTCACCACCTATCTCAGCCTCGCGGGCCGCTATTGCGTGCTGATGCCCAACACCAGCCATGGCGGCGGCATCTCTCGGAAGATCTCGAACGGCGCCGATCGCAAGCGCTTGAAGTCGATCATGTCGGACCTCAACCTGCCCAAGACGATGGGGCTCATTGTCCGCACCGCCGAACTCCGGCGTACCAAGACCGAGATCAAGCGCGACTTCGACTATCTCGCGCGCCTCTGGGACGAGATCCGGGAACGGACACTGGGAAGCACGGCGCCGGCTCTAATCTATCGCGACAGCGATCTCATTAAACGTGCGATCCGCGATCTCTATCATCGTGAGATCGAGGAAGTGATTGTCGAGGGCGAGGAAGGCTACAAGGCCGCCAAGGGGTTCATGAAGCTCCTAATGCCGAGCCACGTGCGGCGCGTGAAGCTGCATACGGATACGACCCCGCTCTTCCAGCGCTCCGGCGTCGAAGACCAGCTCAGCGCCATGTACCAGCCGATCGTTCAGCTGAAGTCCGGCGGCTATCTCGTCATCAATCCGACTGAGGCGCTGGTTTCGATCGACATCAACTCGGGGAGGTCGACCCGCGAGCACAATATCGAGCAAACTGCATATAACACGAACCTGGAGGCCGCTCAGGAGATCGCGCGCCAGCTTCGCCTTCGCGACATGGCTGGGCTCATCGTCATCGACTTTATCGACATGGAGCATTCGAACCATGTCCGGAAGGTCGAGAAGGCGATGAAGGAAGCGCTGAAGAACGATCGCGCTCGAAATCCAGATCGGCCGAAATCTCTAGCTTTGGTTTGATGGAGATGAGCCGGCAGCGGCTTCGAACCGGGGTTCTCGAGGCCTCGACCAAGCCTTGTCCACACTGCGATGGCACCGGTTTGATGCGCACCGCTGCATCGGCAGGGCTTTCGGCGCTGAGAATTATCGAAGATGAGGCGGCCCGCGGTCGCGGCGAGCGTATTTGCCTCCGCGCGGGCAAGGAGGCAGCCGTCTATGTGCTCAACAAGAAACGCGGCGAGCTTGCGGACATTGAGCAGCGTTACGGCGTTTCGATCGATATCCTGATCGACGACGGCTTCGAAGGCGCGCGGATGACCGTCGACAGCTCCGGTCCGCCCCCCGTTGCCGTCCCTCCGGTCGAAGTCGATCTCGAGGAAGAGCCGAGCGAAGAAACGCTCGAAATTTCGCTCGAGGACGACGAGGAGGAGGCCGAGGCGGCGAGCGAAGATCGCGAGGATCACGAAGACGGCGAAGACAGCGAAGGCGAGCGGCAAATCCGCCGGCGTCGTCGCCGGCGCCGCGGTGGCCGTGGCCGCGGACGGCGCGAAGGCGGTGAGGCCGAGCCTGCCCTTCAGCCCGAGGCAGAACATGAGCTCCCAGCTGCTGTCGAGGAGCAGCCGGCTGAGCAAGCCGAGGCTAAGGCTGAAGAGCCGGAACCCGGCAAGCGACGCCGGCGGCGACGCGGCGGCAAGAGCAGTCAGACCGCTTCGCAAGAAGTCGGCCGAGACTGTCATCGAGCCCGACAGTTCGCCGATGGTCGAGCGTCCAATGGGTGACGAACCGCCGATCGCTGAGACTCAAGCGGTCGAAGAACTGCAACCAAAGCCGAAACGGCGCCGCTCGAAAAAAACTGCTGAGCCGAACGCCACCGCCGCCGAGACTTCGCGCGTTGAGGCCCCGCCTGCCCAGGAGGCGGAGCAAGCTGCGCCGCCGGTCAAGCCTGCGCGCAAGCGCCGGGCCAAGGCTTCCGAGCCTGACTCCGCAGCCGCAATTGAGGAGCAGGTCAGCCTTCCAGCTGCGAACAATGATACAGCCGCCGACAGAATCTGAGCCGCGTCGCGGATGGTGGCAGCGAACCTTCGGGTAATTACCCGAAAGGCAGGATTTAATCGCCGGTTCAGCGCGAGAAGTGGTAATCGGCACGCGATGACGTCGCCGATTGCCCGCATCGCGCGCCTGTTCATGCTTGCGCTGATCCTCGCGACGGCCAGCTGGCAGCCGGCAGCCGCGCAGGATGACAATTCAGGTCCGCAGGTCCTTCGCGACACGGAAACTGAGCAGTTGTTCCACGATATGTCGCTGCCGCTCGTTCAGGCAGCGGGACTTGACCCGAACAGCGTCAAGGTCGTTCTTCTGAACGATCCCGAGATCAACGCCTTCGTTTCGCAGGGTCAGACCGTCTATCTTCAGTCCGGGTTGATCGACTCAGCTGACAATGTGAACCAGGTCCAAGGCGTGGTCGCCCACGAGCTCGGCCACGTCATTGCCGGAGACGCGATTCGGAGCGGTCAAGGCGCTAAACACGCGACCGGCATCAGCATTCTTTCGCTCGTCCTTGGTGTCGCTGCAATCGCCGCTGGAGCGGGCGACGCTGGAATGGGTATCATGATGGCGGGGCAGCAAGCCGCGCTCGGAGACATGATGGCCTTCACGCGAGGTCAGGAAGCCACGGCCGATGCGACCGGGTCTCGCCTGCTTTCCAAAGCCGGAATCAGCGGCAAAGGCATGCTGGATTTCTTTGGGAAGCTTCAGAACCTCGAATACCGCCTCGCGATTTATTCCAAGGACAGCTTCGATCGCGACCATCCGCTTTCACAGGAGCGTATTCAGGCGCTCCAGCAGAAGCTGCAATCTGATCCCGCTTGGAACAAGCCCATCGATCCGCAGCTCGAGGCCCGCTTCGAGCGAGTGAAGGCCAAGCTTCTTGGATACGTAAATCCGAAACAGGCCGTGCTCCGTTATCCCGAAAGCGACCAGAGTATTCCGGCGCATTACGCTCGCGCCTATGCCTATCACCTCGGCGGCTACCCCCAGAAGGCGGAAGAAGAAGCTAACGCGCTTCTCGCAGCCGATCCGCGCGATCCCTACTTTCTCGAGCTGAAAGGCCAGATCCTACTCGAGGACGGCAAGCCGATGGATGCGATTGCGCCGCTCAGGGAAGCCACGAACCGATCGGGCGACGCGCCGATGATCGCTGCGATGCTCGGCCACGCGCTGGTTGCAACCGACGACCCCAAGAATTTCGAAGAAGCCAAGCAGATCCTGAAAGTGGCTGTAAACAAAGACAATGAGGATCCTTTCGCGTGGCTGCAGCTCGGAATCATCTATGACCATGAAGGCGATCAGGGACGGGCCTTGCTCGCCACGGCCGAACGCAACAATCTCGAAGGCAACAACAAGATCGCGCTGGCAAACGCACAGATGGCGATGAAGGGAATCCCGCCGGGATCGCCGGACTATCTTCGTGCCCAAGATATTGCCATGGTGTCGCGCGCCGAACTGGCGAAGAAAGACAAGAAATACCGGGACCCCAAATACCAGTGAACCACGCAGATAACGCGCCGCGGAACCGAGGGACGTTCGGAGCGGCGCTGGCGGGAGGGATAGTCGGATCGCTGCTAACTGCAGCGATACTCTTCTTCGCTCTTTCGAATGTCCTTAGCAGCCGGATCGTCCGGCAGGGCTTGCTGGCCGATCCCAAGATCCTGTCCGACGCCGTTGATGCCCTTCGCGACGCGCAATATGCGCCGGTCCTCGCCGCCAATCGCGCGGCCATCGAAACTCCGTTCGGAAGTTCGTGGCGAGGTGCCGCGAAGCCGGACGTCACCATGGTCGAGTTCTTCGATTATGCCTGCCCCTATTGCAAGGCGAGCAACCCCACGGTCGACCGCTTGCTCGAGGAGGACAAGGGTTTGCGGGTCGTCTATCGCGAATTGCCGATCCTTGGGCCCGACAGCGTGATCGCAGCGCGGCTTTCGCTCGAAGCTTCCAAGATCGGCCGATTCGCCAAGTTTCATGATGCCTTGTGGGCCGCGGGCAGACCCGCACCGGACACTGTAGCGACCGCTGCCAAGGCTGCTGCGATCTCCGCGCAGCCACAGCAGGACATCGACATTGAAGCCGAGCTAAAGCGCAACTTCCAGCTAGCCGGGCAGCTCGGCGCGACTGGCACACCACTCTTCGTGATCGGTGACCGAGTGATGAATGGCGCGGTCGGCTACGACGCGCTCAAACAGGCGATCGACGCGGAGCGGCAGAAGAAGAGCTGAGGTCGGCCTGTTGCGTTTAATTCGTCTTGTGTAGCGCAAGTGCGCCCGTGTTGCCGATGAAGCGGCTGGATTCTTCGCCGAGCCGAGCTGGATTCCAGCTTAAAAAGATAACATCGTCCGATACTTAAGAGACTCGCGCCGCGGGGATGGGGGCACGAATGGTCAGTTCGGTTAAGTTACTTCCAAATCATTATGAAACTCTAGGGCTCTCGCCAGCGGCAAGCGAGCGGGAGATCGCTGGAGCCTTCGCCCGGGCGATGAGCATGTTCGGCACTCGATCGCTAAGCGGCGCTGCCCAGATCGGCGTCGCATTCGAGGTACTTCGCAATCCCGCCAAGCGTCGCGCCTATGATCGCACGTTGGGCCTGACGTCGGAGATGCAACCGCGCCAATCGATCGTAACTGCGACGGTGCGGAGCAAGAGCGGATTCATGGGATCAGCATGGACGGGATTTGCGGAGCAGATTGCTGGTGAGAATCCCCCTGTTCCGCCTCGGGAACCGAGCTTGCAAGCCCGCTTGGAACAAGGAGCAGAACCGAGAATCGCTTCCTTCATCGCGTCGTCACTACGCGAGCCGGCGATCCCGACAGTTTTGGAGCCTGCCGCGAGCCCCGTTGCGGATGAAAAGGCGGATTCGGACGCCGCGCTCGAACGCCACGTCGCGCAGCTGCTCGCGGTCCGCAATGCGCGAGAGGAAAGAGCTTTCGACGGCGAAGTCCGAATGCTCGAATGGAAGCGGCCGGCAGTGGCATTAGTGGGCCTCGTAGCGGCTGCCGGAATCATCGGCACCCTCGCAGGATTGTGGGTTCGTGGGGATTCTGATCAATACCCGCAGCCGGAAGCCGCCGTCACTGTGGCGCTTCCCAAGGCGCAGACGAATCCGGTGATCGCGGCTCCGCCCGAAGTGCTCGCGTTGCAACCCAAGCCAGAGCGGCGGTTCGAGCCGCGGGCACATGCCAAAATTACGGCGCCGAGCCCGCAGATTGTTGCTCCCCACCAACCCGTCGATCCGTTGGCGCAGGTAGCAGAAACCAGTCATCCCACCGAGATCCCTTCTGACGCCCAAATTCAGGCGGCCGCCGACCAGCTCGCCGCACAGGCTCCCGCTCCTGCAGCTGTCGCCGCAGCGATGCCGCTGCCAAAGGGAACGATTGCGCGGACGATAGAAAAGATCGGTTATTCGTGCGGAGCAGTTGATTCCGTCGCCAGCGTCGAGGGCGCCGCGCCTGGCGTCTTCAAAGTGAGCTGCGCTTCGGGCCAGAACTATCAGGCGACGCCGGTGAACGGGCGCTATCATTTTCGAAGGTTGGGCGGACGCTAGCCTGCTGATCCTTTGAAGCCCTGCGCCACTACGTACCATTCGCTCGAATCCTTGCGGCTCGCGGGGGGCTTTGCGTGCTTCACGGTCGAAAAGCTGCGCTTCAGCTCCGCAACCAGCTCACTGTCGGCACCGCCAGCAAGCACTTTTGCGACGTAGACGCCGCCAGGTCGAAGCACCTCACGGGCAAATTCCAGTCCCGCTTCGACCAGCGTCATGGTCCGCAAATGGTCGGTCCGCTGGTGGCCGACGGTGTTCGCCGCCATGTCCGACAGGACGAGGTCGGCAGGACCACCGAGCGCTTCCTTCAGTCGTTCCGGCGCATCTTCATCCATAAAATCCATCTGCAGGATGGTGACTCCCTCGATCGGGTCTGTCGGCAGCAGATCGACGCCGACGATGCTCGCCTTTGGCAACTTGCGGCGAACGACCTGGCTCCAGCCCCCCGGCGCGATGCCGAGGTCGACCACCGCCGTTACATCCTTCAGTAGCCCGAACCGCTCGTCGAGCTCGAGCAACTTGTAAGCGGCACGGCTTCGGTAATTTTCCGCCTTGGCGCGCTTTACGTAAGGATCATTGAGCTGCCGTTCGAGCCAGCGGGTCGAGGAGACTTTGCGGCCCTTCGCAGTCCTTACGCGCTTCACAATTTCCAGCCATCGCGCGCCATCAGCGAACGGAGAATGCCTTCGCGAATGCCACGGTCGGCGATGCCGAGGTTCTTGGCTGGCCAGATTTCCATGATCGCTTCAAGGATCGCGCAGCCTGCGACCACCAGATCTGCGCGCTCGTTGCCGATGCAGGGAAGAGCTGACCTTTCTTGATAATCCATGCCGGCGATCATCCCGCTGATCTTTTGCATTGCCTCGATCGGCACATGGAGCCCGTCGACCGCGCGCCGGTCATAGAAGGGCAACGCCAAATGCACGCTTGCAAGGGTCGTCACGGTGCCGCTCGTGCCGAGCAGGCGAATTCCGTCGCGCTTCTGCGGAAGCATTGTCGCGAAATTGGCGAAGGCCCGCCGCGCGCGCTCACGCATGCGCATGTAAGCCTTAATCCGATCCGGCCCTTCGAGCGCTTCCTTTCCCTCGCTTTCCGTCAGCGACACCACGCCCCACGGCGCGCTCCACCATGCGCGAAATCTTCGGCGTCCCCTCTTCCTGGTCGATCAGGACAAGTTCGGTCGAGCCGCCGCCGATGTCGAAGATGAGTGCCGGGCCGTCGCCGGGCTCGAGCAATTTGTGGCAGCCAAGGACGGCGAGACGCGCTTCCTCCACGGGCTCGATGATGTCGAGAACGATGCCGGTCTTGTCGCGCACTCGCTCGGCGAATTCGCGCCCATTGGTCGCGCGCCGGCAGGCCTCGGTCGCAACCGAACGGGACAGGGAAACATTGCGACGCCTCAGCTTGTCACCGCAGACGCAGAGAGCGCCCACGGCTCGGTCCATCGCCTCTTCGGATAGTTCGCCAGTCCGCGACAGTCCCTCGCCGAGCCGGACGATGCGCGAAAAAGCATCGATGACTGTGAACCCGCCGTTAGTCGGGCGCGCGATCAGCAGTCGGCAATTGTTTGTGCCGAGGTCGATCGCTCCATATGTGTGGCGATGCGGCTCCCGCGGCGGAGAACCCTGATCCGACGGCCCGCCCTGCTCGCGATATACCTGCCGCAGGGCCGGCGCACTGGCGACATCTTGCGCCATGACACCGTTTCTATCCTTCACCGCCCGACAATAAGCGGCTGACTTGGTCCGGTTTTAATCACAATTATATGGGTTTGGGCAAGTCCGGAGCGCGGTTGCTGATAGCGTGGGCACGACAGATGCCTCGTCGGACCGTCGCGCCGTTGACATGATTAGGAGCGACTCTCTATCTCGCCGCTTCTCGAGCTGCCCCGTCGTCTAATGGTAAGACTACGGACTCTGACTCCGTCAATCGTGGTTCGAATCCACGCGGGGCATCCAATTGTTTAGTATTATGCGGCAAACGAGTCGTCACGTCTGATGATGCGCGGCGGTGAGCGTTGAAAAAGCGCGTTCGCGCGCGCTCGGCGCCTGTCGGCTGATCAGGATCATCGCCAGGGCGCCGACTGCGATCGCTACGCCATAAGGAATGCGGCGGTCCTTTTTGTCGGTCTCCTTGCGGCGAAACTGTCGTGCGACAAGATAGCAAATCGCCACCAGCCCGCCGGCCATGAAAACAACGGCCACGAAGCCGACAGCCGCACGCAAGTCGAACCACACACCGGCAGCGGCGAACAACTTGACATCCCCGCCCCCCAGCCAACCGGCCGCAAAAGCGCCCGTCCCAGCGCGAGGATGGCGATCAGCACTACAAGATTCTGCCAGAGGCTCCATGATGGCCCGACGATCATTGCGGCGGCGATTGCCCCGGCGAGCACCAAAAGGCTGGTCAGGTTGGAAATCCGAAATCGCGCGGCATCCTCGATCGCTGCAGCGACTATCGCAAAGCCAAGCACAAGGTCGAGCCAAAGCGGGGCACCGGCGATCAAATTCAATTTGCGCCTAGCGTAGCAAGGTTGTTGGACGCTCCGATCATACCACACGGGACTGCATCGAGAGCCTGGGTGAATGCGGCGACCGCTCGCATCCTGTCACCCAGCAGCTCAGCGGCAACGCCGGCGTCGTTGAGCCGCACTGCCCAATCCTCATTGCTTTCGCCCGCGCGCCGCCCCGGGAGATCGGAGGCAAGCGCCGCCCTTGCTAGCTCGAGATTGTTCGTGATCCGATCGGACTTGCCGTCAAGCATCGCGGCCCGCTCGAATAATGGGATCGCCGCGGCCCAGTCGCCGCGAACGAGCTTCGACCAGCCCTGAATTGTTTCGCAACCCGCGCTTCGCGAGGTGCGAGCTCTGCAGCTCGAGCATAGGCTTCGTCGGCCATGGGCCAGTCATGTTTGAAATCCGCAAGCACGCCGCGCGCGTTCCATGTGCGCCAGGTCGGGTTTGCCGAGGCCGCAGCGCAGTCGACGAGCGGCTGCGCGTCACCAAACCTGCCGAGCTGCAGAGCGGCTATTGCGCCTTTCTCACAGTCTCCTGGTTGCTTTTCTGGGGAGGCAATTAGATGCTCGTAAAGACTCCAGGCCTGCAGATAGTCTTCGGATGCGAACGCAAGATCTGCCGTGAGCCGCTCGATCGGCGCGCCCCTCGACCCTTGCGAGACGGCGCGGGCGATAATGAGCTTCGCCTCGTTAAGCCGCCCCGCATCGATTGCATGAGACGCATCGTTGAGGATCGCTGGATCGGCGACTGCAGCTGCGGCAGCAGGAGGTTGCTGGGACGCCAGGCTCGCTGCCGCCGCGACGGCGAAGATCATGACCTGCGCTGGCTCGCGATCCGGGCAGCGAGATCGTGACCGAGCAAGAGGACGACCCTGTCTGTCCTGATCATGCGCGCCTTCACTCCGAACTGCGCCGCGAGGCTGCGGCCGAGGGCGGCGCGGCCCTTAGGATAGAGCACCACGCTGGTATGCCGAAACAGCGACGCGTTCCCGATCGCTACCGCACGCCAGCCGCGTCCGCTGAGGATCTTGCGCGCGGATGCCGCGACGCCTTGCCTTCCCGGCGGCGTTCAGGACCTGCACACTCGCTTTGCTGGTCGACGGGAAAAGCGAAATCCAACGAACGGCGGTAGCGACCTGCGTTCGGCCCGAAAGCTTCGTCGGGCCACTCGGAGACTTTTGCGAGCTTGGATGTGTCCGTCGTTGAAGGCTCGAGAAGCGCCGTCGAAACTCCCGTCCGGTCGGGGGCCTTGGGAAGCGCACGAAAAGCCGTTGTGACCGAAGTTCTTTCGGGAGCCTTCGGAGCCCACGCTATCTTCGAGGTCGTAAGAAGCGCGATCTCTCCGGAGGAAAGTCGTTCGAGGCGCGGCGAAGTTGCCTCGATTGCGAGCGCCATGTCGCGCGAGGGAGGCGGAGGCACCCGTTCCGGATTCGGCAATGCGGGCGGCTTCCGACGCAGCCAAATGCTCGTCGGCCGTCAGCGTCGGAACAGCAACGTGCAGCGCCCCGACGACCATCTTGTCCGCCGGTCTTGCCGGCGGCAGATCGACCGTGATCGTTCCCGTCATCGCGATTTGCGACGGCTGCTCAGCTTGCTTCGCGGCGGCTGCAGGCGCCGACTGCTGCAGCTTGCGCCGCCATAATCTGCGCGGTCCGCTGGAACCGACCCGCCTCGGCGCGGATGTCTGAAGCCCGACGCAAGTCGCCACCTCGCTCGACGATGGATGCAAGCCCGAGAAGTAGCGCATGATCGCGCGGCGCGAGCGAAAGCGCGACTTCATAGCTCGATTCCGCAATGTCGTATCGGCCCATCGCCGCGTAACAATCGCCAATTCCGGCCGCGGGTGCTGGGTCGTATGGCCGAGCTCTCTGGGCGATGTGGAACGCTTCGAGCGCAAGACCGACGTTGCCGAGCGCAAGCTGCCCCCGCGCGACCGCGACTTCGTCGCCCTTGTTCCGGATTGCAGCGGCCGGATCGAGCGGCCTCACCTTAACTTCCTGCGTAGTCGTCGTGCAGCCGGCGAGCGTGACACCCGAAACCAGCAATGCAGCTTTGAGCCCCCCGTTCATTTTCAACCTCCGTGAAGTGCCGGCATCACCGCCCGAACCACGCGGATCGACGCCGGCAGCATCAACACGCCGATCATGCACCGGCAGCATGCATGCGACCAGCGGAATCGAGATCAGGACCGGCAAGCGGTGCGCCTTCTCCTCGGCTCTCAGGCGCCGCTTCTCGCGCATTTCCGAAGAATAAATGCGCAGCGTCTGCGCGATCGACGAGCCGAGCTTCGTCGACTGGATCAGCAAGGTTGCAAAGGCGCGGATGTCGTCGGCGCCGGCGCGATCGGCCATTCGCCGAAGCGCATCCTCGTGGCTGCGGCCGGCACGAAGCTCGAGCACGACCGCGCCGAACTGCTCGGCGAGCAGCGGATGCGAGCTCGTCATCTCCATGCCGACGCGTGAGAATGCCGCCTCGAGGCCGAGGCCCGGCTTCGACGCAAACGAGCATCAGATCGAGCGCGTCGGGAAAGGCGTTGATCAGCGCTTGCTGGCGCCGATCCGCCTTCGCGCGGATGAACAGGCTCGGGCAGATAAAGGCCCAGCGACGCGCGCACGATCAGAGTATGACGTAGAGCTTGAAGAGGCTCGGGCTCGACCCGCCGAGCCAGAAGAGCGTGAGCGCAAGGACCGGCAAGGCCGATCACCAGCACCAGCCGGACGAGCGTGTAGACCCGCGGTGCGTAGGGCGCCGTGATAGCCCGCGGCGATTAGCTTCTGGCGAAGCGCCGCGTCCTTCGTGTCGACGAGGCTGAAGCCCGCGGCTCTCGATCGAGTTGACGAGCTTGAGCCACGCGCTTTCGACCGCTCGGCGCGAAGCGAGCCCTGAACGTGGAGCGCTAGCCGATCGTGCCGCCGCCGCCTCGAGCAGCCTGCTGCCTCGACAGCTGCCGGGCGGCGACCGCCTGCGCGATGAAATAGCCCGCAGCCGCGACGATCGCGAACAGCGAACAGCAGCAGAAGCAGTCTGCAGAACGCTGTTCTCGGCGACAAGCTCAATCATTGCTCAGACCTTCAAATCGACCAGCTGGCGGATCCAGACGAAGCCGATGACGTACAGGATGATGAGCACCGACGAATCCCGGCACGAACCAGGGATCGTTCGCGACATCCAGGAAGAAGTCGCGGGTTGAACATGAACAGCACCGCGAAGGTGAAGACCGGCAGGACGGTCAGCATCGACCGCCGTCATCCGCCCTTCGCTCGAAAGCGCGCGCACCTTCATCAGCATCGCATGCCGCTCGCGGATCACCTGCGAGAGATTCTCGAGGATTTCGGCGAGATTGCCGCCGGTCTCGCTCTGGACCGAGAGCGACACGACGAACATCCGCATGTCGTCGAGATCCCACCGCTCGGCCATGCTCTGGAGCGCGTCGCGGAGCTCGGCGCCATAGGTGACCTCGTCGACCGCGATGCCGAATTGCGATCCGATCGGATCGGGCATCTCGACCGTCAGCAAGCTCGAGCGCCGCGGCGATCGGATGGCCGGCGCGAAGGCCGCGCACGAACACGTCGAGCGCGACCGGAAACTGCTCCTCCATCCGCTTGCGCATTCGCGTCGCCTTGAAGTTGATCGACCATCAGCGGAAGGAACGCGCCGAGCAGCGACCGCGAAGACCGCGCTGATGACGATCCGACCGAAGCTGATCCCGATGCCCCACCAGGCGGACATCAGCAGCAGCAAGCCGAAGAAGATCGCGAACGGCGCGAGAGAACACGAACAGCATCAGCCGGCCGGTCGGAATCGTCAGCTGCGCCTGCATCAGCATTCGCTCGAACCTGCGCGCCATCCTGTCGAGGAGCGGCGGGAGTCCCTGCGGAACCGTCGACGCCGCGCGGCGAAGGATGTTCATCGTCTCGCCGTGCGTCCGGCCGCGGCCGATCAGGCTGAGGCGCAGGTTGATCGCTCTTCCCTCGCTGCGCGCGCTCGCGCATGCGCCGATCAGCGTCTCGGCGGCAAGCACGACGGCGCCGAAGATGCAGACGAGGACGAGCGTCCGGATCCAGATCGGGTTCATGCTTCGAACCTCGCGTCGGGCCGGAACAGGTCGGCCGAAAGCGTGATCCCGTGGGCCATCACCTGGTCGAGGAAGCGCGGTCGGATGCCGGTCGCTTCGAACCGGCCCTGGATGATCCCGTCCGCGCTGACGCCGGTCTGACGGAAGCGGAAGATCTCCTGCATCGTGATCACCTCGCCCTCCATGCCGGTGAGCTCGGAGACGCTGACGAGCTTGCGGCGGCCGTCGGCGAGCCGCGCCACCTGGATGACGACGTGGATCGCGGACGCGATCTGCGCACGCGACGACCGTGCCGGAATGTCGATCCCGCTCATGCCGATCATCTGCTCGACGCGCGACAAGCGCGTCGCGGGCCGTATTGGCGTGGACGGTCGTCATCGAGCCGTCGTGGCCGGTGTTCATCGCCTGCAGCATGTCGAACGCTTCGCCGGCGCGAACCTCGCCGACGATGATCCGGTCGGGCCGCATGCGCAGCGCGTTCTTGACGAGGTCGCGCTGCGCGACCTCGCCCCTGCCCTCGATGTTCGGCGGCCGCGTTTCGAGCCGGACGACATGCTCCTGCTGGAGCTGAAGCTCGGCCGAATCCTCGATCGTGACGATGCGCTCGCGGCCGTCGATGAACGCCGACATCGCGTTCAGCAGCGTCGTCTTGCCCGAACCGGTGCCGCCGGAAATCAAGCACGTTGCAGCCGCGACGCCGACGATCGCCTTCAGGACTTCCGCGACCTGCAGCGGGATGCTCCCGATCTCGACCAGGCGGTCCATGCTGATCGGCACGCGCGCGAACTTGCGGATCGACAGCAGCGATCCGTCGAGCGCGAGCGGCGGCACGACCGCGTTGACGCGGCTGCCGTCGGCGAGGCGGGCGTCGACCATCGGCGACGATTCGTCGATGCGCCGGCCGACCGCCGAGACGATCTTCTGGATGATCCGAAGCAGGTGCTTCTCATCCTTGAAGCGCGCCACGGTCGGTTCGAGCACGCCGTAGCGCTCGACGAACACCTGGTCGTGGCCGTTGACGAGGATGTCGGTGATCGTCGGATCCTTGAGCAGCGGCTCGAGCGGCCCGAGGCCGAGCAGCTCGTCGAGGACGTCGCCGACCAGCTGCTTGCGCTCGGCGTGGTTCAGCGCCTCGTTCTGCTTGGCGAGCTCTTCGGCGACGATGTCGCCGACTTCCGCCTCGATCTGCGCGCGCGACATCTTCTCGAGCGCCTGGAGGTTGATGAGGTCGATCAGCCGCTGGTGAAGCTCGACCTTGAGCTCGGTGTGCTTGTCGCGCTTGGCGAAGGCGCCGGCGTCGCCGACGGTGACGAGCCGATGCTCGTCGAGCGCGCGCTGGTGCTCGGCTTCGAGGTCGACCAGCTCAGCCCTGCTGCGGTTTACGGATCTGCCACATGTTCATCGCTCCAACCGCAGGGCCGCGGCAATTCCGGCATCGAGGATGTCGAGGTCCTTGCCGAGCGCCGTCTTGCGCTTGATTTCATTGATCGGGACGCCGCGATCGATCGCCGCGCGCATCAGCGGCGAAGTCGTTCGCGATCGTGTAAGCTGACGTCGCGGCCGAGGGCCTTGGCTGGCGTCCGCAAGGCTGACGGTCCGCGCGAGTCCCTTTTCGAAGCGATTGACGACGACGCGCACGTCGAGGTTGCCGAGGTCCTGCGATTGCAAGCAGATCGAGCTGCCGCCGCGCGCGATTAAGACCGGCGACCGTCAGCTCGGTCACCAGCACGACAAGATCGGATCGCGCGACCAGCGAAAGCGACCAGTTCGTCCAGTTCGTCGGAAGGTCGACGAAGACGCGTGCCGAACTCGCGCGTCGCCATGTCGACGATCCGCAGCATATGGTCGCTGTTCATGCCCTCGAGCGGCATCATGTCGCGCGGCGCGGCGATCACCTTGAGCCCGCTCGCGATGCTCGGTCGTCGTCGCGCGCAGCAAGGTCGCCGTCGAGCCGCGCGCCGGCCTCGAGCAGATCGACGAGCGAAAGCTTCGGCCGAAGCCCGAGCTGGAACGCGACATCGCCGAACTGGACGTCGAGATCGACGAGGCAGGCTTCGCGGCCCGTGCGCCGCCTCATTCTCGGCGAAGCGGATCGCGAGCTGCGTGAGCAGTGACGTCGCGCCGACGCCGCCGACGCTCTTGATGACGCTGACCAGCTTCGCCTTCGTTGCGGTCGCCGCTTCCGAACGGCGCTGTTCAGCTGCTCGGCAACGCGGCGCGAGCGCGCTTTCGAGTCCTCGAAACTCAGCGGCAGGCGGAACGACGTCGTGCGCACCGGCGCGGATCAGCGCGCGGACGAGCGCGAGCGGCGGTTCGTAAGCGGCGGCGATCAGCGGCGTCTCTGACAGCTGCGCGAGCTTCTGGAAGCGCTTGACCGAGGCCGGCGCTGTCGGCGTCGACCTGGATGACCGCGGCTGCCGCGCCGTCGAGCTCCTCCGGATTGATCCAGTCGGTCGTCGGCAAGATGCTGAGATGAACCGGCAAGCCGGCGACGCGCGCGGCGGCAAGCTCGGCCGCATCGCCCTCGGCGCCGCTCAGATAGAGGTGCACCGCCTGCTCGCGCTTGCTGGCCTTCCAGTTCATCGCCGTTTCGTTGGGTGTGATCACGGACACTGTACGGCGCCTCAGTTCAATCCGTGCCTGCGCGTCTTCAAGCGTGAGCGAAGCGCTTTCGGATGGGAAGGTTGAACGACCCGCCGAACAGGACGAGCGGGGAGAAAGGAACGAAGTTGGGTCGCGTGCTCACCGTCACGATCGGCGAAACGTCAGGACCATTCGGATCGCCGGCGTAGCCGAGACCCGAATTGGTGTAGGTGATTTGGACTTCGGAGTCGGTCAGCTCCGGTGCGATTCCGGCCATCCGCGTTACCATCGAACCGAAGGCGGTCGCGTCTGCCGTCATAATTCAATCCCGCTGCAATTGCTGTCGCAAGTGCACGTGAGGCTTCCGGAGTATTTGTCACAGTGCAGTTTGCCAAAACTGGCGACTCGGAATCGTCGCGCCCTGGCCGAGAATCGATCCGTAATCTTTTGTGCCCAGCCCGCTCGCAACCATGTTGTTCACTACCGTCCATCTGGCGCCCATCTGGGTCGCCTTTTCGAGCTGATTTACCGTCCACAAGTAACGGCCGACGTCGATCATGCCGAAGATGAAGAGGATCAGCAGAGGCAGGACCAGCGCGAACTCGGCGCCCGCGGCTCCGTCGCAATCCCTTATGATCTGGGGACGGCGCAGTCATCCGCCTGTCACCGACGCTTGCGCGGTTGCCGTCAGGGTGAGATTCGCGCGAGTTGAAGCCGACCGCCGAGAAGAGCGACGTATATGGAACCGTCGCCGTCACCGTGACGACCGGCACTCCGCTAAGCCCCTCGTAGATCGATCCGTAGGTCCCGGAAGAATTGTCGGCGCAGGTCAACGCCACCACGACGGAATTGTCGTTCGTCCAGGCCGGCAGCCGCCCGTTGCCCCTCACTCAGCTGGTTCGTTGCGAGTAAGGTGTTTAATGTCCGCTTGCGACCCCGGAATCGACGGTGCCGGGGCAAGTGAATTTTTCAAAACCTTGGCGCGATGCAAAACGTGCTCCGTCACGGACCAGCCTTCACGACTACATGTTCGGAGTAAAAATAATAGCCGAGCTCCGTCGCGCCGAACATGAGGAGGATCAGCAGCGGTGCGACGAGCACCATCTCCGCCGCCGCAGCTCCCGAATTGTCTCCGATAAGCGCCCAACATCTCGGGCCTACTCGACGAGGTGCGGAACCGAGCGCCGGGTGATCACCGGAACCCCACCGCCTTGTCCCGTTCCCGAAGCGCCGATCACCTCAACGTAGATGTCGTTGTTGCTGCCGTACGCGTTGACGTAATCGGTGTCGCTGCCACCCAGCGTGAAGTTACCGCACCTGGTGCATCTCGTTCTGGACACGCTAGGTTCGACAAGAAACATGTCGGCGTAGCCCGCCACCTGGAGGTCCGTTTCCCGTTAAGCTTTGAGAATGGCAATTCACCACCGCAGCGGTGATGCGCCTCCGGTCCTCGCCGGCAGGATCCGGCGCAACTCCGGGAAGCTCGCATTGGGGTGCGCCGTAGGCCTTGGTCGTGCCGATCGTCTGCGTTGGAAGCCGCGACGGATCTTTGGCTTCCCACAAGTAAGTTTGATATCGTGTGACATTGCCGTCGCCGTAGCTCGAGACCGGGTCGGTCTTCCACTTCGCGCTTGGATGGTTGGTCCGGAAATAAGCGTCGATATCCCAACTACCATTGCCCATACGATTGTTCGCACACAGCGGATAATTGCCGGCGGAGTTCTGGAAATAATGGCAGATATCCCGCGGCGATCCCATCGTCTTGGGAATGACAGTGGTGGGGAGTGCTGCGTTCGACCTTGGGAAGTAGCGTGGCGGGGTCAAATTCGTCGTAACGTCTGTAGCGCCTGCTTCGTCTGTGCCCAACTCTGGCACTGCTTGTTGCCAGTGGTGGCCTTAGGACATCCTTGATCACGTTTGCCGACGCGGTGCAGGGCCCATTCTTGCATGCCGAGGCATTGCCGGGATCGAAGTCGAACCTCAGATTGAAGCGTCGCGAACGGCGTTAAACACGTTGCCCGGCTCGGTCGCTACGTTGCCCGTCTGTTGGCAAAGTCCGAAAAGCGAGTTGGACGCGAGGGCCGCCGCGACACCGTTCGCGCCTTGCCGAGCTGGTCGAGAAAGCCGAAGTTGCCCGGTCCCCACTGCGTGCCGCCCTGCGCCATGACCACGCCGGTGCCTGGATTGAGTCCGCCGACCGGATATTGCGTATCGGTGTTGCTGGCGGGCTCGCAGGATTGCAGACGAAGAATGGCACGACGCCGCACACCGCGCTGCTCACGCCGGCGACAGCCTTCGCATTGAGCTCCCCGTACACTGCGCCAACCACCGGAGTGAACGCATAATTGGCAGCGCGCGTATCGACGGTGACCTTAACGTAGATTCAAGTGCTCGCCGACGGTCGTCGTCGTCGTCGACGGCCAAGCTTTGTAAAACTCAACAGTCACAACCTCAACATTGCCGTCGTGTGTTGAATCCTGCTTCGCGAAACGCGTCGTATTCGTGATCAACTCTTCTGCCGCAGACGTTGCGCGCGTCTGGGAATCGCTCCCGTTGTCGAGTTGCGTCGCGGCGGCGAGTGCAGCGTGATCGGCGGCATCCTGAAGCTCCGTGTGCATCGCTGCGAGATGCGCATAATCGAAGGCGAGCCCGCCAACGCCGATCAATGCAGTCAGCGACAGGGCAATGATCGGCGCGACCGCACCGTCACCATTCCTCCACAGCCTTCGCACCCAGCGAATCATGCTGTCGCATCCTTATTGCGGACCGCCGCCGCTCATGCCGCTGCCGCCGCCGCTGCCGCCGCTGCCGCCGTCCCGCTGGTCGTTTGCATCATCTCGACCGCCTTGACCTTGTCGGTGCGGTATCGCTTGACCGCGGCCGCCCCGACCTCGCCGTTGCTCCCTGGCTTGGTCGAATTGGCAGCATAGACGGGCGCCGGATTGATGGTCTGCATTGCGGAATTATACTTCACCGCTTCGCCGAACCCCGGGTCCTCATCACCGATGTGAGTCTGCGCAGTGTTGCACGACGTGAGCGCCACCGAAGCGATCGCGACTAACAAAAAGCGCCTAGAGGACATGGCCATAGTCCTTCTCGAATCCGACAGGATTTCTTCGTGTCCGCCATTCCGCCACCAGCGGGGTGGGGGCGGAGGCGGCGGCGGCGGTTCCCGGGACGACGAACGGCCTCGCTGCGGCGGCACGCCCGTATCGGTCCGCCCATTGAGAGCAGGTCCGCCTCATTCGGTGGCCCGACGCGGTCGGTGGGAAGCTTAGCGCTCCCTCCGGCACCGGCCGCACCAAGTGAGGGGTGACGAGGATCACCAGTTCGGTGTCCTCATGCTGGAAGCCGGTCGAACGGAACAAAGTCCCAATGATCGGAAGGGAACCGAGCAAAGGCACCTGGCGGATCGTGTCCTGGAAATCCTGGCGGACCGAGGCCCGCCATGGCGAAGCTCTCGCCGTCGCGGATCTCGAGCGTGGTCTTCGCACGCCGCGTCTGAAGGCCCGGGATCGTGAAGTTGTTGATCACAATCGACGCAGTCGGATCGATGGAGCTGACTTCCGGCGCGACAACCATGTTGATGACGCCGTCGGCAGGAACCGTCGGAGTGAAGAAAGACTGACTCCGAACGGCTTCCACTCAACCGTTATCGCCGAACTACCATTGTTCCACCACCTCCACCACCGCCACCGCCGTTCTGCACGACCGGCACAGGAAACTCTCCGCCCGCGAGGAAGCTCGCCGTCTCGCCCGACAGAGCGACCAGCGTCGGTTCGGCAGAGTCGTGATCGCTCCCTTGCGTTCGAGCGCGTCGAGTTGAACGTTAAAATTCGCGCCGAACGCGCGGAAAGTGCGCGAGATGATCCCGAAGCTGTCGGTGATCGCGCCACGCAGGATCTGCGAACCGATCACTTCGCCGGTACGTCGGGTCAGTGAACGGGTGAGTGCTGGTACCGCCGCCGAGATTGCCCGTGAGCTTCCCGGTATCGCCCATTAAACCCCAGTTCACGCCGATCTGCGACAGAGCGGAGCGCTTCACCTCCGCGAACCGGACGTCGAGCATCACCTGCTGCGCAGAGCCCATCGAGAGGAGATTGACGACCTTGCCCGGAGCGAAGGTATCGGCGATCTGGACCGCGCGGTCCGCATCGACTGCGTTGTTGACCATGCCTTCGAGAACTACCGAATCATTCGACATGCGCGCCGAAATGGCATCGCCTGGAAGAAAATCCGACAGCTGGTGCTTGAGCGTGGTGACGTCCGGCCCAACGACGATGTCGAAGCGCCTTCCTCGCCCGCGA
>CAWAWT010000011.1:0-72084 GCA_963785855.1 uncultured Alphaproteobacteria bacterium | reverse complement strand
GGTCGCCGAGCATGCCGATCCCCTCGTCATTGCCCGTACGCGAGCTCGGGGATGGGGAGTCGCTGCGGGTGCACTGATCGCTTTGCTGCTGGCGTTCGTTGTTCCGACGTTCAGCCAGTTCGGGCTGTTGACGATCCCGCTTTGGCTGCGCCTGTTCGTGAAAAAGGCAGAGCAGCGCGCAAAGAGCGCCTGACACCCTCGCGCGGCTGATAGGCGAGCGGGTCGAGCCGGAGCTTTCGGACGGCTCAGATCTTTGGGAGCGGTGTTCCTTCCGCGGCTTCGGAGCGCGAAGAGTTGACTGGCGATAAAGCTGGCGGCTCACGGCCTAACACGCCTATTGCTGTTTGGACGCCGGGCTTCAGCCAGAGTTGAGTGAAGCGCCCGCCGTCTCGATCTCAAGAGGAGCAGGCAAGATGTCGAACACGCAGAGCGATCGCGGCCGAGTCGCCGCCAGCGACCATGCCGAAGTTCGTTATTTCGGCAAGAAACATGGGCTTAGTGACGACCAGGTTATCGCGCTGATCAAGCAGCATGGGAACGACCGAAAGACGCTCGAGGAGGCGGTCGCGAAGGCGAAAGTCGACTAGTCACGGATGCCTGAAGGGTGGCGCAATTGCCTGCCTCCTTCGTTGCGACGTTTTAGTGCCCGTTCTTATGCGCGACGCGAGCGACCAGCCGCGAGCTTTGCCAGAGCTCGCAGTCGTGCCCGTCCATCATCCTCGTTGCGATCTCTATTGCGGTCTCGTCGTCGTCGGCTTCGAACCATTCGCCGGACGCGACCTTATTGACCCCATCGAGGCCATAAAGCCTATAGTCCGCCACCTTGCAAACCCTGTTGTTTCTGGCCGAAAGCGGCCGTTTCGTACGCACAAACGACTTTATTCGAATTTGGTTTCAAGGGCGTTTCGAGGCTCTAATTCCGCCGCTTAAGCCTCCATTAGCAGGGCCTGAGCTACGCTCTTTGGCATGTGGAAGTGGCTCATCGGACCGACGTTGCTCGGCACGGGATGCATCGCTGGATGCGTCTATGGACGCGATTGCGAACAGGTCGTGCACAAGAGCCCGAGCGATACTTACGAAGCGGTCGAGCAGTCGCTCGACAACATGCCGCAGTCGGGCACGACCTCATTCGAAGGAGGAAAGCGGTTGCCCTACGAGATCCGGGTCGATCGCGAGCAAGACCGGCAGCTCCTTGTCTCGATCCTCTTCGCCGGCAGCGAGGGCGCGAATGCAAGGCTCGACTTCTCATCCCAGGACGGCGGCAAGTCGACGCTGATCACCGCGAAAATCCACGGCGATCATGATGTTCTTCGCTCGGCTCTCGCGGGCACCAGCCAGGAGCGACTTGCCTATGCTCCGGACTGGGCTCTGAACCTCGCTGCGCGGTCATTGCTTCGGCAGATGGCCGACCGGATCGATAAAGGCGGGCCCGCCCAGATCGCGCCACCTGCCTTGCAGGCCGACGCCGAGACGCAATGGGAACAGGGGCTAAGCGACGAACAGCGCCAGGGTCTCCAACAGTCCCGCCAATATGACGCGACCCGGCCATCCCTGGATCCCAGTGCCGCGGCCGCCAATTACGTGGGAAGCGCCAACTAGCTCTTAGGAGACGATGCCGGCTCGCCGGCCGTGACCTTTCGGTCGACCTCGTCGATCGTCCGAAGCAAATCCGCAAAGGACGGCGCTTCCTCGATCGGCCACAGCCGCTCGAATGTCGGCCCAAGCAGGTTCACGTCCCGCTGCGTCAGCAGTCCGACGGCGACGATCCGTTCTGCGTCCAAAGCGAACCTCCTTTACGATCCTGGTCAGCTAACGCTCGTAAACGGCTGCCGTGCCGATGATTTCGCTTCAGTATCGTCTTGGGACTAACCGAAATTTGGTTGGAACCGCCTGTGCCTCGGCGCCTCGGCCGATGAGAGACCGCCTCATTGCCAAGCTTGGGGATGAGCGCCGACTGGTACCGACGCTCCGCCGGAGCGATTTCAGCGAAACGGCAGATCGCAGCTGAAATGGCGAGCCTATTTCGCAGCAACCAGCCCCAGTTCGTCCTCGTCTGCTGCTGAGACCTTCCGTGCACGCTTCGGCCGCCTCGGCGCAACCTCCACCACTTCCGGTTTCACCGAAGCGCGCTCCAGCAACGGCTTCAAATACTGGCCGGTGAAGCTCGCCGCTGTCGCGGCCACCGTCTCTGGTGTTCCTTCCACAACAACGCGCCCGCCATTGACGCCGCCGCCCGGTCCCAGATCGATCGCCCAGTCCGCCGTCTTGATGACGTCGAGGTTGTGCTCGATCACCACCACGGTGTTGCCGTGGTCGGCAAGACGGTGGAGGACTTCGAGTAGCTTGCGCACGTCCTCGAAATGCAAGCCAGTAGTGGGCTCGTCGAGGATGTAGAGTGTCTTGCCAGTGGCGCGGCGGGAAAGCTCCTTCGACAGCTTGACGCGCTGCGCCTCGCCGCCGCTCAAGGTCGTCGCCGGCTGGCCGACCTTGACGTAGCCAAGGCCGACTTCCTTCAGCATCTCCATCTTGTCGCGAATGCCGGGGACGGCCTTGAAGAAGTCGGCTGCATCCTCGACGGTCATGTCGAGCACGTCGGCGATCGACTTGCCCTTGAACTTCACTTCGAGGGTCTCGCGGTTGTAGCGGGCGCCGTGGCAGACGTCGCAGGTGACGTAGACGTCGGGCAGGAAGTGCATCTCGATTTTGATGAGGCCGTCACCCTGACACGCCTCGCACCGGCCGCCCTTGACGTTGAAGCTGAAGCGGCCGGGCTTGTAGCCGCGCGCCTTGGCCTCCGGCAGGCCGGCGAACCAGTCGCGGATCTGAGTGAAGGCGCCGGTGTAGGTCGCCGGGTTCGAGCGCGGTGTTCGGCCGATCGGCGACTGGTCGATGTCGATGACCTTGTCGAGCTGCTCGAGGCCCTTGATGCCGCTGCATGGGCCGCATGGGATGCGCGCGCCGTTCAAGCTGCGAGCCGCGCCGGCGTAGAGCGTGTCGATGGTGAGCGACGACTTGCCGCTCCCGCTGACTCCGGTGACGCAGGTGAAGGTGCCAAGCGGGAATTTGACCGTCACGTCCTGGAGATTGTTGGCGGTGGCGTTCTGAACGGTAACGAACTTGCCGCTGCCCTTTCGGCGGGTCTTGCCGAGCGGGATCTCGCGCCGGCCGGAAAGATAGTCTGCGGTGATGCTGCCCTTGCAGGCTAGCAGCTCGTCGAGGGTCCCTTGACACACGACCTCGCCGCCGTGGACTCCGGCGCCCGGCCCCATGTCGATGACATGGTCAGCATGGCGGATCGCGTCCTCGTCATGCTCGACGACGAGCACGGTGTTGCCGAGAGATTTGAGGCGCTTAAGCGTCTCGAGAAGGCGATCGTTGTCCTTTTGGTGAAGTCCAATCGACGGCTCGTCGAGGACGTATAGGACGCCCGAGAGGCCCGATCCGATCTGCGAGGCGAGACGGATGCGCTGGCTCTCGCCGCCCGACAGTTCCGCTGGTGCGGTCGAGGTGGAGATAGTCGAGGCCGACATTGTGGAGAAAGCCCAAGCGCTCGTTGATCTCCTTGAGGATGGCCTTGGCGATCTCATTCTGGGTCGGATTGAGCTTGGAATGGAGGCTTGCGAACCAGACGTAAGCGTCGGCCACGCTTCGGCGGGTCGACTTCGAGATGTCCTCACCGGCAATCCTCACCGCAAGCGCCTCGGGTTTGAGTCGGGCGCCGTGACAGACCTCGCATGGGCGGCTTCCCTGGTAGCGGCTGAGCTCCTCGCGCATCCAGGCGGACTTGGTTTGCGCCATCCGTCGGTTGAGGTTGCCGATGACGCCTTCGAACGGCTTCTTCACTTCGTAGCTGCGCCTGCCGTCGATGAAGCGCAGCGTGACTGCTCGGCCGTGAGTGCCGTGGAGGACGACGTCGCGCGCTTCTTCGGGCAGGTCCTTCCACGGGACGTGGAGGTCGAAGTCATATGCCCGGGCGAGGCTGCTGAGGACCTGCATGTAGTAAGGCGACGGCGGGTTGGACTTGGCCCAGGGGACGACCGCTCCCTTGGCGATGGAGAGCGCGTGGTTGGGGACGACGAGGTCCTCGTCGAACACGAGCTTCTCGCCGAGCCCGTCGCACGCTGGGCAGGCGCCTTGCGGAGCGTTGAACGAGAACAGGCGCGGCTCGATCTCGGCGATGGTAAAGCCGCTGACCGGACAGGCGAATTTCTCGGAAAAAAGGATGCGGCCAGGGGGAGCGTAGTCCAGCTTCATTCCGGAGGTCGGAGCCTCGGCGTCCGGCTGGGGATCGGCGGGGTCGAGGTAGGCGAGGCCCTCGGCCAGCTTCAGCGCGGTCTCGAAGCTATCGGCAAGGCGCGCCTCGATACCTTCGCGAACGATGATTTGGTCGACGACCACCTCGACGTCGTGCTTGTACTTCTTGTCGAGCGCGGGAGCTTCCTCGATCGCGTGGAACTGGCCATCGATGCGCACTCGGGTGAAGCCCGCCTTCTGCCACTCGGCGAGCTCTTTTCGATATTCGCCCTTGCGGCCGCGCACGACGGGAGCGAGGAGGTAATGGCGGCTGCCCTCGGGTAGCGCCATTACTCGGTCGATCATTTGGCTGACTTGCTGCGCCTCGATTGGGAGGCCGGTCGCGGGAGAATAAGGGATTCCGACCCGCGCCCAGAGAAGGCGCAGGTAATCGTAGATTTCGGTGACGGTGGCGACGGTCGAGCGCGGGTTTCGGCTGGTCGTCTTCTGCTCGATCGAGATCGATGGGGAGAGGCCGTCAATATGCTCGACGTCCGGCTTTTGCATCATCTCGAGGAACTGGCGGGCGTAGGCGCTCAGGGACTTCGACGTAGCGTCGCTGGCCTTCGGCATAGATCGTGTCGAAGGCGAGGCTGGACTTGCCCGAGCCGCTGAGGCCCGTGATCACCGTCAGGCTCTCGCGCGGGATATCAACGTCGATTCCCTTGAGGTTGTGTTCGCGGGCTCCGCGGACGGAAATATGAGTCAGCATTAGGGGGCTCTGTTCCAGCTTTGTTCTAATTAAAGGAGCCGCCCCTGCGGGTCAACGCGGCACGTTCGCGATATGGGCATTGTTGCGGCAAATTGCGAGCGTTGGCTTGGCCGGTGGTTGGTGCCAAAGTCCCCGCTTGAACAGGACATTAGGGGCGAGATCGATGAACCATTCATGCTTGCTGGCGCTGCTTCTGCTTTCCACGGCAGCTGCCGCCGAAATTCCGACGCCGGCGCGGCCGGTCAGCGATCCCAGGACCTTGGCGTCGCCGAGCGATCCGCAGGCGGCGCCTGTGCCGATCGGCGATCTCGTGTTCTCGCGCGGCGTTTACGATGCTGCCTGGAGCGCGGACGGAAGGCAGCTGTTCGTGTCGACGAACCTCACGGGCAGGTACAATATCTGGCGGATGAACGCGTCGGGCAGTTGGCCTGTCCAGCTGACCCAAAGCGACGACGGCCAGGCGGGCTTCGCGATATCGCCAGACGGCGGGACGCTCTATCTACACGCAGGACAAAGGCGGAAACGAGCAATACGATATTTATGCCGTTCCGACCGCCGGTGGGGCGCCCCGAAACCTCACCAAAACTCCCGATCTTCGCGAGGATTCGCTGCTGATTGCACCGGACGGGCGAGCGATCGCTCTGTCGACCAAACGCAGCAACGAAGGAGAGGTCAATCTCGCGGTCATGGACATCGCGAGTGGCGCGGTCCGAATGCTCACTCACGAGGCGGACCCGCAGTGGCGCTGGAACGCGGTCGCATGGACCGATGGGGGACGCTCGTTGATCGCAAACCGCGGATTCGCCGACGGAACCGCGAACGAAATTTGGAAGGTGGATGTTGCGAGTGGCAAGGCAGCCAAGCTGCTCGGCAAGGCTGGGGTGGTCTACACCGCGTCAGATGCGACGCGGGACGGCTCTTTAATCGCGATTACGACGAACGAGCAGACGAAGCAGCTTCATGCCGGAGTTTTCATGCCCTCGACAGGGGCGATCCGGACGCTCAAGCCAACGCCGTGGGAGCAATCGAGCGGGGCGATCAGCCCCGACGGGCGATCGATGGTCGTGCAGACCGGTGAAGATGGGCGGCAGAGGCTCGAGCTCGTCGATCTCGCGAGCCTGGCCGAGCAGCCGCTGGCCATGCCTCCGGGCGTGAACGGGACGAGCGGGACGCAACCATTCACACCCGATTCGCGCCGCCTGCTAGTGCTCCATTCGGGCGCGGATACTCCTGGCGAACTCCAGGCGTTCGACGTCGCCTCGGGCACGATGGCGCCTCTGACACACCTAGCGATGGCGAGCCTTGAGCCCGAGCATCTGCCGAAGTCCAAGATCATCACCTACAAGAGTTACGACGGGACGCTCGTCAGCGCTGTTGTGACCATGCCGTTCAACCTTAAGCGCGACGGCAGCAATCCCGCTGTGGTCATGCCGCACGGCGGGCCGACCGGGCAGACCAACGACGGGTTCAACCGCTACGCGACCGCGCTCGCAAGCCGCGGCTATGTCGTGATTCAGCCGAACCCGCGCGGCTCGACCGGCTACGGGCTCGCCTTCCAGAAGGCAAACTTCCAGGACCTTGGTGGAGGCGACCTCAAGGACGAGCTCGGGGCCAAGCAATTTCTCGTCGACAGCGGGTTTGTCGATGGGAAGCGCGTCGGCATTTTTGGCGGGTCGTACGGCGGTTTCATGACGTTGATGGCGATCGGCCGCGAACCGGACGCGTTCGCTGCGGCGGTCGACCTGTTCGGGATCATCGATTGGCGAACGATGTGGCAGCATGAGGACGCTTTGTTACAGGCGTATCAGAAGTCGCTGCTTGGGAGCCCGGAGCAGAACCCGAAGGTCTATGACGCGACCTCGCCGCTCACCTACATCGACGCGGTCAAGGCGCCGCTGCCTGGTGCAGCAGGGCGAGAACGACATCCGAGTCCCGGCCGGCGCAGGCCAAGCAGGTGGTCGAGGCCCTGAAGAACAAGGGAAACACGGTCGATTTCGTCTTCTATCCGGACGAAGGTCATGGCTTCAGCAAGCGCGAACACCAGCAGGACTCGCTCCAGCGGATGGTCGACTGGTTCGACAAATATCTGAAGGACGCGAACTAATCTCCCGCCTTTTGCGAGGTTTCCGTGAGCCCCGAAGGTTGGAAGCGGAGCGCTTCAGCGATTGAAGGACGGGCCAGCATCACGCCTTCCTCACGTGCCGCTCATGACGCTCATCGTCGCTGATGCCATAACGGGAGGAGGTAATGACCGCGGGAAGCGTGGAATGACAGGAACGAACGAAGTCGACGAACCGGCGAGCTCAAGGCGGGCTTACCGTGGGGCGTTGCCGTAGCGATCGCGACCGCGCTTCTCACCTTATGGACCACGGTCGTTCGTGACGATGGCAATGGCATCGGCTCCTTCATGCTGGTCATGGCGGCGGTGGTCGGCTCCTGCTCCGCCTGGTTTCGGCCCGCGGCATGGCCCGGACCATGATTGGAATCGCGATCATGCAGGCGTTGCTCGGCATTGCAATCGCGACCGCCCCGTCGTCAGCAACCTGCCCGGGGGCCCCTCCAAAGCTCTATTGTTTGGCGCGGTCCTTGCGGTCCTTTGGCTGACATCAGCCGGATTTTTTCGGGCTGCCGCCAAGAGTGGTCGCAGCTGGAGCTGCGTCATGGCCGATCCTAACGCAGCGGGTAGGACGCGACCTCCTCATAATGCGCTCCATGTCGCGACAGGCGGCTTTCGAAGAGAATGAACTCATGGACCACGAAGGGATCCGACGAGAGCGACTGCACCTTGCCCAGATAGCTCTGCACTTCGCGAGTTCGGCGGCCGTTCCAGCGGGCGAGCGTGATGTGCGGATGGAAGGCTCGGCGCTCGGGCTCGAGGCCGACGGATTGGCAGGAGCGCTCGACCTTGGACGCGAGCGCTGAGACTGGCGTCCGCGGTTCGACTGCTGCCCAGAGGGCGCCCGAATTGCGCTGCTCGAAACGGCCAACGCCCGCGATCTTGAGCTCGAATGGCCCGCTCCGAATTCGGCCCAAAGCGTCGGCGAGATCGTTGGCGATCGGTCGTTCGATCTCGCCAATGAAGCGTAGCGTCAGATGCAGTTGCTCGTTGGTCTGCCAGCGAAAGTCGGCGCTGTCGTCCATTGCATCGACCAAAAGGTCGCAAATGAATTCCGGTGGACGAACGGCGACGAACAGGCGGTGCATGACGCGCGCTTAACGGCAAACATCGCCGGATTGTGCAATGGCCAGGAGCTGACCTAGATCGCGGTCATGTTCGAATTCGGACCCGAACACGACGTCGAAGCGCTGGCGGCATCCTACCATCAGTCCGGCCGGGTCCAGATTCTGCGAGTTCGTGGCGAACGATAGCGCGCTCGTTATCGAAACAATGCTCAAGGAGCAGACACCATGAGGACTGTGCTTCAACCAAGGCGACGGGTTGCGGGGCTGCGCGGATCGGACGTTGCGCGACCTGACCACTGAGAAGCGGAGCCAGATCATGCACGCCGTCGCCCAGGGCGCGCGCAACGGGTTCCAGTTCTTCTATCAGCATTTTCCCGCTGCACGCGGACTATTTCGCAGCCTCGGCTCGCGACGTGCCGCTTTACCGGATGGCTGCGCGCAGACCGGCCGCCGGGAGATATCGGTAGCCGCGCGCGCTGAATGACGTTGAGGCCAACTCGGCCGTTTGCAGTTGGATCTTCCTCGGTCATCTCGTGGAGGCAATTCTTCGGCGTTCTCTAGCGGATGAACTCACGGTAGACCTGGGAGATCGGTTTCAATCAGCGCCTCTGCATGCGACGAGACGCTGGAGAGGGCAGGCGATGGGCGGCAAGAGCAAGCTCGGCAAGAAACGCTATGCAAAACTGCTGGACCCGATGGCCCACGAGCTCAGCGCAATGGCGAGGTGGGTTTCCGAGACCAGGCAGCGCCTAATCGTCATCTTCGAAGGACGGGATACTGCCGGGAAAGGCGGCTCAATCGCAATGATCTCGAAGGTCCTCAACCCGCGCCAGTGTCGGATCGCCGCGCTTCCCGGCCCAAGCGATCGCGAAAAAACGGAATGGTATTTCCAGCGTTACGTCGAGCACCTTCCAGCGGCCGGCGAGATCGTGCTGTTCGATCGCAGCTGGTATAACCGGGCGGGCGTCGAGAAGGTCATGGGCTTCGCGACCCAGGATGAGGTGCAAGCTTTCCTCGAGGCCGCTCCGAAATTCGAACGCCAGCTGATCGATGCCGGTATCCTGCTTTTCAAATATTGGTTGTGCTGTGACCAGAATGTTCAGGAGAAAAGGTTCGAGAAGCGCCTCGACAATCCGATGAAGCGCTGGAAACTTTCGCCGATCGATCTCAAGGCACGCGAGCAATACCAAGCTTATACCGCCGCTCGCGAGGTGATGCTCGAGGCGACTTACACCGACTTCGCGCCGTGGACTTTGGTCGATTTCAACGACCAGCGCGTCGGGCGGCTGACATTGCTACGCGACCTTCTCGATCGCTTGCCCGACTGCGACCTGCCGCTTGCCCCAATCCCGTGGCCGCCCCTCGATCACCCGCCGCTCAAGGAGAGATTCGGAGTGCTTCAGCCGATCCCCGACTATCCGGTTCACAAGCGCAAGCACGGCGATTGAACCCTCGTTGCGGGCTCAATTAGGCAGTTGCCGCTTTGCTGGCTCTCGGCCGCTTTGACTTGGCCAGTGGCTCGAAGCTTCGGGTGAGCGCGCTGGTCAACGCTCCGGCGAACGCTATTCCGTAAAAACCGAGCACGATCATCATTGCCGCCGGGCGCTGCCAGACCGGTAGGTCGACCTTGCCGCCCTTCGTCATGATCCGCCACCAGGAGGTTGCGAGACGACCTCCCGAATAACCGGCGGCGCGCCCGATCCGGACGAACCGCGAGCGCGATTTGGTCTGGAAGAGCTGGAAATCGCGGTCCGTTCCAGTGATCCATGCGCGCCAGGTGAGGAAGCGGAAACCGGGGTGGGGCGCGTGGATGGTCTGCGCGCCTTCGGTGCGGACGAAGCCGTAGCCACGCTCGGTAATGTCGCGCAGCCAGAAACCACATTGCTTCTTGAAAGCTGGCAGGTCGGGGAAGGGATTCTCGCGGAAGAAGTCGGTCCGGACGGCGGCGTTGTTGGCGTGCATCTTGTGTCGCCTGACCGTCTTTCGCCCCTCATCGTGAAGATCGAAGATCCAGCTGAGCGCCATGGTTCGCGACAGGAGATCGTCGTGCCCGAGAAAGGTGAAGCCGGCGACGGCCATGACGTCCGGGTCGGAAAAGGGCTTGAGCAGGCTCTCCAGCCAGCCGGGCTGAGGCGCAGCATCGCTGTCGAGCATGATCGAGATGTCGGTCTTCGCCTGTGCGATCCCGAAATTCTTGAGTTTGTAATAAGTAAGGCCGTCGGTCGGGATCACCTCGAGCTCGGCGAGTTCCTTAAGGCGCGGAGCGACGCTTTTGAGCGTTTGGTCGATGATGGTCGGATCGACCGTCCTCTTGTTGTAGAGATACATGACGCGGGGTTTCTCAGCCATGCGCGGGCCAACAGTGGCGATCTCGCGTTCGAGCGCGGCCATTGCGGCCCTGGTCCATTTATCTTCGACATCGATGGCATTCTCCCACTCGATGACGATGGTGACGGCGGGCAGCGCCGAAGCTTTGGTCTTGATCGCTTTTTTGGCCATGTCGGGGGCGAATATAGGTTCAGCAGTCGGTCAGGCCAGCCCTCTATTATTCCGATCGTTGGACGGCTTGTTCGGATTCGCTTGAAGTCGTTAAGGTCATCCACGATATATTGCGGAAGCGATACGGGGCCATGTGTCCCCGCGCGAAGGAGATGAAATGGCTGAATGGAATGACCCGCGCACGACTGGCGTGAGCCCCGCCGCAACGGTTGGTGTTCCGCGCGCCGCCCGCGATGTGGGCCTTCGGTCGTACCTGCTGTCGGTTTACAATTATATGGCGTCGGGGGTGCTTCTGACCGGCATCATCGCGATGCTGTTCGCCAACAGCAGTCTCATCAATCTGATCGTCAACCCGGCGACGGGCCAGGCGACGCCACTGTTCTGGGTCGCATTGCTCGCACCGCTTGGAATCGTTTTCGCGCTGAGCTTCGGGATCAATCGCATCTCAGCGAGGACTGCACAAAGCCTGTTCTGGCTATATGCGGCGCTCGTCGGCGTCCAGTTCTCGAGCTTGTTCGTGGTCTATACCGGAGCATCGGTGGCACAGGCCTTCTTTGCGACGGCTGCGGCGTTCCTGGGTCTCAGCCTCTACGGCTACACCACGAAGCGCGATCTCTCAGCGATGGGAACCTTCCTCATCATGGGCGTGGTCGGACTCTTGGTCGCAATGCTGCTTAATTATTTCCTGCATTCGCCGGGCCTCAATCTTGCAATCAGTGCGCTCGGCGTTCTGATTTTTGCTGGGCTGACCGCCTATGACACCCAGAAGATCAAGAGCATCTATTTCGCGGTCGCCGGCAATGGCGAAGCGATGGCGAAGTCGGCGGTGATAGGGGCGCTGAACCTCTACCTCGACTTCATCAACATGTTCCTGTTCCTGCTACGTTTCATGGGCAACCGCCGCTAGGCTCGAGCAGATCAAGAAAATAGGGCCGGAGAAGCGATTCTCCGGCCCTTTTTCTATGCCTAGGCAGGCTGCGGCTGCGGCTGGGGCGGCCTCAGGCCCATCTCGTCGATGATCTTCTCGTCGATTTCCGCGGCGCGCTTGTAGGCGTCCCTCGCCTGCAGGCGTTCGCGATATCTTAGGAAGCTGTCCTTCTCCGGAAACATCTTGAACATCATCGGGAACATGATCTGCGAGCCGACATAGACGTCAGCGGCGGTGAAGCGGTCGCCGCAAACATAATCGCGCGAGGAAAAAGCTCATCGACGACTGCGACGACCTTGTCGAAATTGCCGTAACCGAACATGCGCTCGCGCTCTGGCGTCGGGACCCAGCCCATCGCCTGATTGGAGACCGCCGCTTCGATCGGCCCGGCCGCGTAGAAAAACCAGCGATAGTAATCCGCTTTCTCATCGTCGCGCGGGCCGAGCCCCGCCTCGGGAAAGGCGTCGGCGAGATAGGCGCAGATCGCCGCGCCTTCGGTGACGACATGATCGCCGTGCTTGATCGCCGGGACTTTGCCCATTGGGTTGACGGCGAGATAGCGCTCGCTCTTCATCTGGTCGTAGGGGATGACCTCCGTCTCGTATGAAGCGCCGACCTCCTCGAGCATCCAGCGGACGATTCGTCCGCGCGATTGCGGATTCGTGTAGAAATTTAAGGTCAGCCATTTCGCTCTCCTGCTCTTTTGGAACGAAAGGCGAACTACTCTTCTGGAAGCGCCTTCTCAAGCGTCTCCTGAAGGGTCTCAGAGATTAGCGAGGAGGCCCCGGCACCTGGCCCTTCGTGAGACGCCAAATCTAGCTGGTCTTCGGCCGGTTCTTGGCCTGATCGTCACGATAGCGGTCGATCGCGTCGTTCTGGCGGAGGATTTTCGAATCCGGGTCGACCGTCACTAAACTGTCGGGGCTTGGAAGCGTGATCGAGCCGCGGCCATTGCTCATCGGCACCGTCTGGCGCTGTCCATCGACTTCAACGTCGACCGGCATCGGGAAGGGAAGGCCTCGCGGCGTCGTCCACTGCAAGCTCAGTGTCTTACCGTGCTGTGACGTCACCAAACGCGGTAGGTGCGCCTGCCTTAGATAAACGTCGAAGAACCATTTGAGATTGCGGTGCGATTCCTCGCTGGCGATCGCCTCAAATTCGTTGGTCGAGCCGAAGCGCGGCTTGAAATTGCCAGGCTGCGGATCCGGCCGACCGTAAACCTCACGGCGTACCGAGCGCCAGAAGGCTTCGTCGCCGACGAGGCCGCGGAGGGTGTGCAACACCCAACTTCCCTTGACGTAGATGTCGTTCCCGGGCCCGGTCTTGTTGTCGTAGACCTGTTCCTCTGTCTGGTGATGGCCCGAGACGATTGGATATTTGTTGGCGATGGTCTGACGCTGTTTGAACATCGCTGCGTCGTAACCCATCCGGCCATTGAGCCATGCCAAGGTCACCGGCTGCATGTAGCTGCCAAAGCCCTCGTGAAGCCACATGTCATCCCAATCGGCGTTGGTCAGCTGGTTGCCGAACCATTCGTGACTGAACTCATGATTCATCAGCCAGTCAAAGCCTTCGGGCGCTGACTTGTAGTTGTTACCATAAGCGTTGATCGTCTGGTGCTCCATTCCGAGGTGCGGAGTTTCGACGACTCCCATCTTTTCGTCCGACCAGGGATAGGGACCGACCGTCGCTTCAAAAAAGCCGATCGTCCGGACCATTTCTGCAAGGAGCTTCTGGGCCTGTTTGTTCTCGCCGGGCAGGTACCAATATTGGACTGGCATTCGATAATGGTAGCGGCTCTGATAGATGGTTTTCGCAAGTTGGTACGGCGCAACGTCGATCGCTATTGCGTAATTGTTCGGACTGCGCGCTCGCCAGTTCCAACGCGTCCGGCCGTCTGCGAGGTGATCCACTCCGAGCAGGCGGCCGTTGGACGGAGCCGCAAGCCCCTTGGGTACGATGACGTGCTGGGTGACGGAGGCGACCTCGACCATGCTGTTGTCGAAGCACGGCCAGAAGAGGTCGCAGCCTTCGCCTTCGACCGCGGTCGCGACCCAAGGGCGACCATCCTTGGTGTGGGCCCAGACGAAGCCGCCGTCCCACGGCGCCCTTTTGGCGACGTGCGGCTTGCCGCCATAGGCAATGGTGAGCGAAAGCCGGTCGCCTGCTTGCTTTGGCGCGGGAAGTTTGACGGTCACGAGGCCGCCCGCGTTTTTCCACGCGGAATCAGCCACCCGTTGTCCATCAGCTGAGATCCATTTGATCGGAAGCTCGGGATCAAGATCGAACTGGAGCTTGGGGATCGGCAGATTTCACGAGGAAGCCGAGCGTCGCCTGGCCGTCGATGCGCCGATGCTCCGGATGAATCTCGAAAGTCAGGTCGGCGGTCTCAAAGTTGACCGACTTTTGCTCGGGCGTCAGCGGCCAGCCCGTCTTTGCGGTCCGCAGTGCGAGCTCGGGCTGGGTTCGATGAGTGAGCCAAACAATCGCGATGAGCGCGAGCGCAAGGATCGCGAAGATCGCCCAGGGCACCCAGTCAATCCCGCGAGGATGCGGCGTCTCTTGCACGTCTTCACTCATCCACGCTCTCCCCGGCGTGGCTTTTCATTGGTCGGAGCGACTTGCGGCTTTTTCGCCGCGGTCGGCCGCGCTCTTATCGCGGATCGTTCGGAATTCGCTGTCGGCCGACCAATTGGGCCACTCGCGCGAATTGGCGAGCCGAAGGCCGAGGCGGTGCAGAAGAGCATCATCCTCGGCCATGCCGCGGAAATCCCAGTTCGGCTGCCATTCGTCGCTCGGCTGGTGGTAATGCTTGTTCGTATAATCTCGGCTGAGCTGTTCGCCGCGCTCGGTGCCGCCCTCACGAGATCATTGCCCGCCTCGAAGCTGATCGCAGGAACGCCCTGCTTGGCGAAGGAGAAATGATCGGAGCGGTAGAAGCCGCCGCTTTCGGGGTGCGGATCGGGCGTGAAGTTGCGGCGATCGCGCTTGGCTTCGGCGATGAGATCGTCGAGTAGGTCGAGCTTTGCGGTTCCGGAGATACTGAAGTTCTTCTCCGGCCCCCACACGTTCAATGCATCGGTGTTGAGCACGGCGACCGTCTTGCCGACCGGGTAGAGCGGATGAGTGGCGTAGTAGCTGCTTCCCAGAAGACCCTTTTCCTCGCCCGTGACGGCAAGGAAGACGACTGAGCGGTCGGGACGCGCGCTCGCTCGCGAAGGCCCGGGCCTGCTCGATGATCATGCTGACGCCGGTCGCATTGTCGACCGCGCCATTGTAGATCCGGTCGCCGGTCGCATCGGGCTTTCCGACGCCGAGATGGTCCCAGTGAGCGGAGTAGATGATCGTCTCGTCGGGATGTGACTTTCCGGGCAGGATTCCAACCACATTGTGGCTGGTGATGATTTGCGGGTTCGCCGAATAGCGGGCGGAGAGGGTCGCCTTGAGCGCGATAGGCTTGAAGTCTGGCTGGCGGGCTGCCGCCTTTGCTTTGTCGAGATCGATGCCTGAGCGCTGGAACAGTTCCGCTGCGAGCTGGCGCTGAATCCAGCTTTCGAACTGCGTGTGCTGCGCCGCGGGATTGTCGCGGACGATGTCGAATTGAGGAACGGTGTTGGACGTTTCGACGACTTGCCAGGGATAAGAGGCCGGCACCGTCTCGTGGATCAGGATCACGCCGGCTGCGCCGTGACGCGCCGCTTCTTCAAATTTGTAGGTCCAGCGGCCGTAATAGGTCATCGCCTTGCCGCCGAACTTGCCCGCGACGGGCTCGCCAGGAGCGGCCTCGAAGTCGGGATCGTTGACTAGCTCGACCAGGATCTTGCCGTGCATGTCCTCGCTCTTGAAGTCGTTCCAGCCGCGCTCCGGCGCGTCGACTCCGTATCCGACGAAGACCAGCGGCGCTTCATGGATGTCGACCTGCTTCGCGCCGTTGAGCGGCGGCAGAACCGCGATCTGGGGTCCCTGCTGGAGAGGAACTTTCGCGCCGTTCTCATCGAGACTGATGTCGGGCGCTCCGACAATCTCGGATTCGAGGAGCGGCACTTCCTGGAACCAGCTACGCTTGCCGTCGATGAGGTCGCCGCCAGGCTGAACGCCTGCTGCCTTGAGCTCGCCGGCGATGTAATTGATGACGGTAGGCTCGATCGCGCTCGCAGTGCCCCGGCCTTGAAACGCATCCGATGCGAGGGTCTTGTCGACCTTGGACAGTCGCTCAACGCTGAAATTGCCAACCGGCGCGGCGACGACGGGTGCCGCAACGGCGACGATCGCGCTCGCTACCGACCAGCGGCTCATGCTCATGCTACTCTCCCAATCCGACCTCGCCGGTTGCCTAGAGAGCGGCAAGCCATCGCGAAAGCCCGTTCATAATTAAACCAATTGGTTGACAATATTTTGAGCCGCATTATCTTAAACCTTATGGTTGAGAATCGAACTCGATACGACATTTCATGCGCTTTCTGACCCGACGCGGCGCGGGATGCTCGCGAGCCTCGCCCTTGGCGAGAAATCCGTAGGAGAGCTCGGCGAGCCCTTCGCAATGTCATTCGCCGGCGCGAGCAAGCATGTGAAGGTGCTCGAAAGCGCGGGGCTGATCGAGCGGCGCAAGGCAGGACGCAAGCAGATCTGCGCGCTCAGGCCCGGGCCGCTGAAGGACGCGGAAGATTGGCTGCGTCAGTGGGAGAGGTTCTGGTCCACTCGGCTTGATCGCCTCCAGGCGCTGGTTGAAAGCGACAAGGGGCAATCTCGATGAGCGCGCCGGCGATCGTCACCGTGCAGCGCGAGTTTGCAGCGCCCCCCGAACGGGTCTTCGATGCCTGGCTCGATCCCGACCAAGCCAGGAATTTCTTGTTCGCGACTCCGGCCGGCGTGATCGTCCGCTGTGATATCGACGCCACGGTCGGAGGGCGCTTCCTCATAACCGATCGCCGCTCGGAAGGGGATGCCGACCATCATGGACAGTTTCTAAAGATCGACCGTCCGCGGCTGCTCATATTTCTATTTCGCGGTCCCGGTACCGAAGAAGGAGAATGGTCCAAAGTGACCGTCGACCTCGTCGATATCCCGGCCGGTTGCAGCCTCACGCTCACCCACGAAATCCCGGCAAGATGGGCAGATTATGCCGAGCCGGTCCGTAGCGGCTGGACGATGATCCTCGACACGCTTTCTCGCCAGATGGAGACGAATAATGGCTGAAGTCGCATTTGCCCCGATCCAAAGGATTGCGCCCGATTCGATCCGGCTCGAACGCATGCTCGACGCATCGCGGGATATTGTTTGGCGCTATCTCACCGAGGCGGATCTTCGTCGGCAATGGTTCATGGGCGGAAGTGACGCGCGTGCCGGATAGTGAGTTCGAGCTTTTGAACGATCACGACAATCTGTCCGACGACGAGGTTCCTTATCCCGAAGACTACGCGCCCTACAAAGGGCGCACCTGGAACGAGAAAGTGATCCGGTTTGAGCCGCCCCGGCTCCTCGAAACCACGTTCCAGGGCGGGACGAACGGAATCGTCACTTTCGAGCTGTTCCCGGAGGGAGATCGCACCAAACTGGTCGTGACCCATAGCGGCATCACCAGCGCCACCGGCGCGCAGGATTTCGGCGGAGGCTGGAATTCGCACATGACGGTGCTTCAGGAGCGGCTAGCCGGTCGCGGCGTCAGAAATTTCTGGGCACTTCACCGCCAATCGCGCGAGGAGGTGGCGCGGGCTCTTTCCTGAGCCTTGACGAAGTCTAACACTACTGTGTTATATAAATAATACAGGAGGTCATCCGATGAAATCTTCAGCCCTTCTTTTGCTTCTGCCCTTGCTCGGCGCGTGCAACATCCACTCCGACGGGGGCAAGAACGGCGATGGCAATGTCACCATCAATGCCGATGAGACCGGCAACATCGCCTTCAACGTGCCCTTCATCCAGGGGCAGGTGAAGGTCCCGGGCTCGATGATGCATGGCGGCGATTTCGATATCGACGGGGTAAAACTTATGCCCGGAAGCAACATCACTGGGTTCAAGCTTAACGCGGGTGATCGGGGTTCAACTGTCGACATCAGCTTCAAGGCTCCGGGCACGTTCGACCAGACTCGTGCTTATTTCCTTGATCAGTTCAAACAGAAGGGCGTCGCCGCCGCAGCGAGCGGTGATGGGATCAGCGGCAAGTCAAAAGACGGAAGTCCTTTTGTTATTCATCTGAACGCCGCCGGAGGCGCAACCCAGGGCACGATCGAGGCGCACGACAATCAATAGAGACCAGCGCTCGGCTTGCACGCTTTTCGAGCTCGAGCGTAGAAGTCAGCGGGCATGAAGCGCTTTTTTGTCTTGCCCGCACTTGGTTTGGTCGTCGCGCTGGCGCTGAGCGGCTGTGTCGCCTCGATGGCGTTGAGCGCGGTTTCGATGGCAGCCGAGGCCGCACGGGGAAAGCCCAGCAGCAACGAAGCGCTTCAGCCGCAGGCTCAGGATGCGTGCACCAAACAAGCAGAGCAATATGGCGCAGTCCACATCATCGATGCCGAACAGCACTCGATCGGCAAGATCATTATCTGGGGAACGGTCGACGACGGGAAGCGAAAGCGCTCATTCCAATGCGACTACACAACGCGAATCACCGGCTTCAGGCTCAGGGATATCCCGCAGACGCCTCAATCCTGAACCACATGAAAGCAGCAGGGATTCTAAGTTCCGGCCGCTTGCGGAAAATTCTGAAAGCTACTCTGCGGCGGGCGCTTCGCCGCCAGTCTTCTTCCTTGCCGCAGTCTTGCTCTTCGGCTTGGTTCTCGCGGCTTTGGGCGGGGCTGGGACGATCTCGAAGCTTGGCGCATTGTCCTTGATCCGGACTTTGACCTCACCTCCATTGACGAGCTTGCCGAACAGCAACTCCTCGGCGAGCGGCTGCTTGATTTTCTCCTGGACGAGCCGGCCCATTGGCCGCGCACCGTAAAGCTTGTCGTAGCCGCGGGTCGTGAGCCACTCGCGCGCCTCCTCGTCGAGCTCGATGTGGACGTTGCGGTCGGCGAGCTGGAGTTCGAGCTGCAGAATGAACTTGTCGACGACCCTCGCGACCACCGCTGGCGGCAGATAGCTGAAGGGCACGATCGCATCCAACCGGTTGCGGAATTCCGGAGTGAACATTTTCTTGACCGCGTCCTCCTGCGCATCCTCGCGCGTGGCGGCGCCGAAGCCGATGCTCTCGCGCGCCATGTCGGCGGCACCGGCATTCGTCGTCATGATCATGATGCAATTGCGAAAATCGACCGTCTTGCCGTGATGGTCGGTCAGCTTCCCGTGGTCCATGACCTGAAGCAGGATGTTGAACAAGTCCGGGTGCGCTTTCTCGATCTCATCGAGCAGGAGCACGCTGTGCGGATGCTGGTCGACGGCGTCGGTCAAGAGGCCGCCCTGGTCGTATCCGACATAGCCTGGCGGCGCGCCAATGAGACGGCTGACCGCGTGCCGCTCCATATATTCGGACATGTCGAAGCGCTGGAGCGGAATGCCCATGATGAAGGCGAGCTGGCGAGCGACCTCGGTCTTGCCGACGCCAGTGGGGCCCGAAAATAGATAATTTCCGATTGGCTTGTCGGGATCGCGCAGACCTGCGCGGCTGAGCTTGATCGCCGAGGCGAGTTTCTCGATCGCGAGGTCCTGGCCGAAGACAACTCGCTTGAGGTCGGCTTCGAGATGCTCGAGCGTTTGCTTGTCGTCGGCGCTGACCGACTTGGGCGGGATCCGCGCCATGGTTGCGACCACGGCCTCGATTTCCTTGGGCGTGATCACTTTCTTGCGGCGGCTCGGCGGCACCAGCATCTGCATGGCGCCAACCTCGTCGATGACGTCGATCGCCTTATCGGGGAGCTTGCGGTCGTGGATGTAACGCGCCGAAAGCTCGACCGCGGACTTGATCGCGTCGGACGTGTAGCGGACGTTATGGTGCCCTTCGAACGAGGAACGCAGGCCGGCGATGATCTTGATCGTGTCCTCGATCGTCGGCTCGTTGACGTCGATCTTCTGGAACCGGCGGAGGAGTGCTCGGTCCTTCTCGAAATGGTTGCGGAACTCCTTGTAGGTCGTCGAGCCGATGCAGCGGATCGCGCCGTTGGAGAGCGCCGGCTTCAATAGGTTCGAAGCGTCCATCGCGCCGCCCGAGGTGGCGCCGGCCCCGATCACGGTGTGGATCTCGTCGATGAAGAGGATCGCGTTCGGCATCTTCTCGAGCTCGGAGACCACGGATTTCAGCCGCTCCTCGAAATCGCCGCGGTAGCGTGTACCAGCAAGAAGAGCGCCCATATCCAGCGCGTAGATGGTCGCGGGCCTCAGGACCTCGGGGACGTCACCCTCGACGATCTTGCGCGCGAGCCCTTCGGCAATGGCGGTCTTGCCGACGCCGGGATCGCCCACATAGAGCGGATTGTTCTTCGAGCGACGGCAAAGGATCTGAACGGTGCGGTCGACCTCCGGCATCCGGCCGATCAGCGGATCGACCTTGCCGGCGCGCGCTTTCTCGTTGAGGTCGACGGTGAATTGCTTGAGGGCGGACTCCTTCTTCGAGCCTTCCTTCTCGCCTTTCTCCTCGGCGCCTTCGGGCGGACGCGCTTCGGGCGAGCTATCGCCCTTGCCGACGCCGTGGCTGATGTAGGTCACGGCATCGAGGCGGCTCATATCCTGCTGCTGCAGGAAATAGACGGCATAGCTCTCGCGCTCCGAGAAGAGGGCGACGAGCACGTTGGCGCCGGTGACCTCGTCGCGGCCCGAGGACTGGACATGGAGGATCGCGCGTTGGACGACACGCTGGAATCCGCTGGTCGGCGTTGGGTCGGTTGCGCTGTCGGCAACCAGCGCTCCAAGCTCATTGTCGAGATATTGCTTCACGGAGGCGCGAAGCTCGTCGCGGCTGACTCCGCAAGCCGTCATCACCTTCGATGCATGCTCATCGTCGATCAGTGCGATCAAAAGATGCTCGAGCGTCGCATATTCGTGACGGCGCTTGCTGGCCTCTCCCAAGGCATTGTGCAGCGTCTGTTCGAGCTCGCGAGCGAAACTAGGCATTTAGTCAAATACTCCCGCTGCCACGGGCGAGCCCGCGGGCCTTGGATGGAATGTCATATGCACGAACGCGGCAATCAAGAGCCATGTCCCGGCTTTTCCCCAGATTATCGCCTTGCGAGCTGTTGGCAGTCTGAATGAGGCCGTCATGCATCGGTGGCATGACCGGGCGCTCATGACTTCTTGAACAGTTCTTCCGCCGCGGAGCGGTGGTCTTGCACCCGCTTCATGTGGCTTTCGACCCGGGCAATTTCAACTTTGAGCGCCTCAATCCGCGCATTAAGCTCCTCGATCGACATCGGATCGAGGTCCTGCTTGGCGAGCGCAACGAGCGGATCGTCGGGCTTGCTCGGGAAAAGGTCGTCCAAATCCACGCCGAAATCGTTGACCGGTACTAATGCGCTGTCAATAAGCCGCATCGGATGACCGACCTTCCATTCTCGATGCGGGCGATCGTTGCCGCTGACGGGGCGCTTTCGCTGGTCGATCGGCGAGTGCCGCAACCGGGTCAGGACGAAGTTCTGGTCAAGGTTGCCGCTGCAGGCGTCAACCGGCCCGACGTGCTCCAGAGCAAAGGTCTGTATCCGCCGCCGATGGGGGCGCCCGACATCCTTGGCCTCGAGATCGCCGGCGAGGTTGTCGATGGCCCGTCGGAGCTGCTTGGACGAAACGTTTGCGCCCTCGTCGCTGGCGGCGGCTATGCCCAATATTGCGTTGCCCCGATCGGCACCTGCCTGTTCGTCCCGGATGCCCTCACATTGATCGAGGCCGCGGCAATGCCCGAGACCCTCTTCACGGTCTGGGTAAACCTTTTCGAGCGCGGCTTTGCAGCCGATGGCGACTGGGTGCTCGTCCATGGTGGCACCAGCGGGATCGGGACCATGGCGATTGCGCTCGGAAACCTTTTCGGACTCCATGTGATCGTCACCTGCGGAAGCGATCTGAAATGCGCCCGTGCGCTCGAACTTGGAGCCGCAGCGGCGATCAACTATCGCGAGCAGGATTTTGTCGAAGAGGTTCACCGGGTCACCTCGCGGGTAGGCGTCAATGTGATCATCGACATGATCGGTGGCGATTACCTGCCCCGGAATCTCGCCTGCCTCGCACAGGAGGGGCGCCACGTCTCGATCGCGGTCCAGCATGGGGCGACCGCCGAGATTCCGATCTTCGACATCATGCGGCGGCGCCTGACGCTGACTGGCTCGACTCTTCGGCCGCGCACGATCGAGTTTAAAACAATGGTCGCCGACGAAATCGCAAAGACCGTGTGGCCCTATGTCGAGGGCGGCAGATTGATGCCTGTGATCGACGAGGTTTTCCCGCTCGAACAAGCTGGCGCGGCGCATGAACGGATGGAAGCGGGCGCTCACGTCGGCAAAATTGTGCTAGAGGTAGGCTGACCAAACTGCGGAGGCGGCCATGGGCGAACGGTTGCTGCTCCACGAATATTCGCTTTCGGGAAATTGCTACAAGGTACGGCTCACTGCAGCGATCCTCGGCCTTCATTTGGATCGCCGCGAATATGACATCATGAACGGGGCGACCCGGACAAGCGAGTTCCTGCAATGCGTGAATGCCAATGGGCGCATTCCCGTGCTTCAGGTTGGCGATCGCTTTATCCCTGAAAGCAACGCTGCTTGTTATTATGTCGCGGAGGGCTCGAACTTGATCCCGACCGAACGGTTCGATCACGCCGACATGCTGCGCTGGATGTTCTGGGAGCAATATAACCACGAGCCCAATATCGCGACCTTGCGCTTTTGGATGCGTTATCTCGGTGCGGACAAACTCACCGATCTGCAACGGTTGCAGATGACCCCGAAGCGAACCGCCGGGAACGCCGCGCTGAAGCTGATGGATGAGCATCTGGGACGCTGGGAGTGGTTTGTGGGCGAGGGGATGAGCCTCGCTGACATCTGCCTCTTCGCCTACACTCACGTGGCAGGCGATGCCGATTTCGAGCTGAAGTCCTATCCCCACGTTCTTGAGTGGGTTGAGCGCATCAAAGGCCATCCGCACTACCTGGCCATGGACGCCTGAGCGGCCTTGCCCCAAAGACGGTGCAGGTTTACATCGCCCGCCACGTCGGCCGCTCCGGAAGGGGCGGCCCAATTTGTTTATAGATACGGAGACATCCCAGTGGCCCAGCCTCTGATGCCCCACGCGACCGCCGCCTGGCTGGTCGACAATACATCGTTGACCTTCGAGCAAATCGCCGAGTTTTGCGGCCTTCACATCCTCGAAATTCAGGCGATTGCCGACGATACGGCGGCGACCAAGCTAACCGGCCGCGACCCGATCCGCGCCGGCGAGCTCACCCACGACGAGATTGAGAAGGGTCAGAAGGACCCCGACCATAAGCTCCAGATGTGGAAGGAGCCCGAAGCGGTACGCCGAACGAAGGGACCTCGTTATACCCCGGTCTCCAAGCGCCAGGACAAACCGGACGGAATCGCTTGGATCATCAAGAACCATCCTAATGTCAGCGATGGCCAGATCGGCAAGCTGATCGGGACGACTCGAACGACGATTGCTGCAATCCGCGACCGTACCCACTGGAACATGGCGAACATCACGCCAAAAGATCCGGTGACGCTCGGCCTCACGACGCAGCGCGAGCTTGACGCGGCTGTCGCCAAGGCGGCCAAGGCAGCTGGTCAGGAAGCTCCTACCGACGTTCGCTTCGACAGCGACCGGGAAGCGCTGATCGAGCAGCTTCGGCGCGAGCGCGAGCAACACGCGCGCGAAGCCGAAGCGGCGCTGGCGGAAACCGGTGATGAAGTGCTCCGCGACGAGATCTTCCCTGGCATCCGCGATCCGTTCACCAACCGTCCGAGCGAATAGCTGATTGCTTGATTTGAGCGGTAGCGCGGCTCAAACTCCGAAAATGGAAACCGGCGAGACAGTGAACGTCGAACAGCTGAGCTTCGAGGACGCCCTGAAGCGCCTCGAAGAAATCGTTCGCACGCTCGAGAAGGGTGAAGCGCCTCTCGATCGATCGATCGAGCTTTATCAGGAGGGCGACCGGCTGCGCCGACATTGCGAGGCTCGCCTCAAGGATGCTCAGGCGCGGATCGAGCAAATCGCTTTTGGAAGCGACGGCAAGCCCGCGGGCCTCAAGCCTTTCGATGCCGGTTGAGACGGTCGACCGGCTTGCCCACGAGCTAGACGCCGAGACGAAGGCTGTCTCGGCCGATGTCGATCGTTTCTTCGCGAAGCTGCTCGCGGCGAAAGGCGACACGCGCGATATTTTCTATGAAGCCATGCGCCATGCCGCGATCGGTGGCGGGAAACGGCTTCGCCCGCTGCTGACAATTGCCGCGGCTCGGCTTTTCGCGATCGATCGCGAGCGAGCACTTCGCGTCGCGACCGCGGTCGAAGCCATTCATGTTTATTCGCTGATCCACGACGATCTACCCTGCATGGACGACGCCGAGCTTCGCCGCGGGAAGCCGACAGTGCACAAGGCCTTCGGCGAAGCGGCGGCAGTGCTTGCCGGCGACAGTCTTCATGCGCTCGCGTTCGAGCTTCTCGCGCAGCCTGCGACGCACGAAGATCCGTGGGTTCGCTCCGACCTTGTGCTCGAGCTGGCGCGCGCCGCGGGGCCGAATGGCATGGCCGGCGGGCAGATGATGGACCTTGCAGCCGAGGGAAAGGAAGTGGACCTTTCTGCGATCACGAGGCTGCAGCAGCTAAAGACCGGTGCTCTGATTGAATATGCAGTCGAGGCGGCGTGCATCATGGTGAAGATGCCGGTCGAGGCGCGCACCCCCTATCGCGGTTATGCACGCAACATCGGCCTGGCATTCCAGATCGCCGACGACCTCATCGATCATAGCGGAACTGCGGCCACCGCAGGCAAGCCGACCGGCCGAGACGCCGACGCGGGCAAGGCGACGTTTGTTTCACTCCTCGGCGAAGACCGGGCGAGGCAGCAGGCTGGATTTCTCGTCACCCAGGCGATCGAACATTTGTCGGGCCACGGCCGCGAGGCCGACCTCCTGCGCGCCATCGCGCGCTTCGCGATAGAAAGAGATCACTGATGAAAGTGGCAGTCTATCCCGGCACGTTCGATCCAGTAACGCTCGGGCACCTCGATATCATCCGCCGGGGCGCGCACCTCGTCGACAAGCTGGTGATCGGAGTCACAACCAATCCGTCGAAGGAGCCGATGTTCGCGGTCGAGGAGCGACTGGCTATGGTTCGTCGCGAGGTGAAGGACGTCCAGGGCAATATCGAGGTGGTGGAATTCGATTCCCTGTTGATGGAATTCGCCCAGAAGCAAGGCGCCACCGCAATCCTCAGGGGGCTAAGGGCAGTCGCGGATTTCGAATATGAATTCCAGATGGCGGGCATGAACCAGCAGCTGAACGACGATATCGAAACCGTTTTCCTGATGGCGGGCGCGTCGCTTCAGCCGATTGCATCGAAGCTGGTGAAAGAGATTGCGCGCTACGGTGGATCGATCGACAAGTTCGTCACGCCCGCGGTCGCCCAAGACGTTCGGCGACATTTGAACAAAAAGTCATAGGCGGACCAGCCGCTTGATCCAGATGTCCAGGATCGGAATTCGGGGAGAGATATGTTCGATAAGTTGCTCTTCGCGGCGCCCCTTGCCGCGCTACTCGTTGCCGCAGCGCCGCCTGCTGCTGCTCCGGCGCCGAGCCTTCTCGCGCCGGCTGAAGTCGCTGCTGACCCCGCGAATCACTGGTTCCTTGACCTTTCGAGCGGCGGCACGATCGAGATCGTGCTTCGCCCCGACCTCGCTCCGAAATTCGTCGAGCGCATCCGCACTTTGTCGCGCCAGGGCTTTTACAACGGGCTGACTTTCCACCGCGTGATCGCCGACTTCATGGCTCAGGGCGGCGATCCCAAGGGAACAGGCGAGGGCGGATCCACCCTTCCGGACGTGAAAGCGGAGTTCACGTCGGTCCCGTTCCTTCGCGGAACGGTGGGCGCGGCGCGTGCCGATAGTCCCGACAGCGCCAACAGCCAGTTCTTCATCATGTTCGTGCCGCACCCCGAACTCGACGGCAAATACACGGTCGTTGGCCGAGTGGTGAAAGGCATGGACGTTGTCGACAAGATCGTACCTGGCGAGCCGCCTTCCGACCCCACAAAAATTGTGAGGGCGTATCTCGGCGGCTAAGCCGGGCGCGATGCGCGTCGCCGACTTCGATTTCGACCTTCCTGCTGAACGTATCGCACTCCGGCCCGCTCGGCCGCGTGATAGTGCTCGGCTTCTCGAAATCGAGGGAAAGTCGATCTTTGATCATGAAGTGCTGGAGCTGCCGGGCCTGCTCCGACCAGGTGACGTGCTCGTTTTCAACGACACCAAGGTCATTCCTGCGCAGCTCGAGGGGCGACGAGGGGACGCGAGCATCGGCGCCACTCTGCACAAGCGCGAGGGACCGCGTGAATGGCAGGCGTTCCTACGCAATGCCAAAAGGGCACGGGTCGGCGACACGATCGACTTCGGCGAAGGCGTAGCGGCTTCCGTCGTCGAGAAAGCGGACGATGGATCAGCGCTGCTCCACTTCCACGGAGAGGAAGCTGTGGAGTTGTTGCTCGAACGGGCGGGCCGAATGCCGTTGCCGCCGTACATCGCCTCGCGGCGTCTCGTGGATGAGGCGGACCGTGAGGACTATCAGACAATGTTCGCGCGCGAGGAGGGGGCGGTTGCAGCGCCGACTGCTGCCCTCCACTTCACGCCGCGGCTGCTCGAGGCACTGGATGCGCGAGGCATCGGCCGCGAGACGCTGACGCTCCACGTGGGCGCCGGCACCTTCCTTCCAGTCAAGAGCGAGCGGATCGACGAGCACAAGATGCACGCCGAATGGGGCCGAATCGATGGCGAGACTGCCGAGCGGCTGAATTGTGTCCGTCGGTCGGGAGGACGGCTGATTTCCGTGGGAACGACCAGCCTGCGGCTATTGGAAAGCGCCGCGGACGCGGACGGCGTCATTCAACCTTTTGAGGGCGACACAGCCATCTTCATCACGCCCGGCTATCGCTTCCTTGCGGTCGATGGCCTGATTACGAACTTCCACCTGCCACGCTCGACCCTGTTCATGCTGGTCAGCGCGCTGATGGGGCTTGAGCTTATGAAAGAGGCTTACGCCCATGCCATTGAAAATGATTACCGTTTCTACAGTTACGGCGATGCGAGCCTGCTTCTCCCGGAACCACTCAATTAGGATCTTCAGAACTCGGTTTCGCTTTATGACGACTGCCGCGGTGAGACGGCGATACTCGGAATCTGGCGCAGCGAATGCTCGCTGCAGCTTTCCGCCTGGATCCGGTCGGCGACCCCCAAACGGGCTCGCGGCACTCATCGTCACCGCATCAGAAGCCGGGACAGATGGCAGCATCAGACAAGGTGTCAGACCAACCTAGAAATCACTTTTACTCCGGGGAGGCGCCCTCAGATGGAATCAGTCGATCGCGACCGCCATCCATTCTTCGGCTAGTGCATTCAGACGGTCGACAACCGCCGTCGAACCATGGTGATCTGAAAGCGTGAGCGAGCAGCGCAGGCGATAAATCTCGATGGCGATGTTTTCGGCGCAGGTGATGTGTTTCCTCGGTGCGGCACTGTCTTGTAGCTGATCAATCGCAGCAAACACCGCGCCAGGTGTACCAGGTGCAATCGTTCCGTCGCTCAGCACTTGATCAAGCGCCTGATAGACGAGCGCATGCGGACTAAATTGGATCACGATGACATCTCCCGCATCGGGGGGAATGAGCGCGATGGCTCACCTCCCAAATTGCGCGTCTTCTTGTCTGTCGAGAACATCTTCGATGGCTCTCGCGACGACGTAACCCGCACCACCTATTGCGGTCGCAACTATGGCCAAGAGCCATTGGCCGAAGGCCAGCAGCGAAATCGCAACGATCGCGGCGAACACGGCCCAGATGCGAGCTTTGGACAATTGAAGTTTCATTGCCTTCACTACCCTTTTGCAACCAAATCGGGTCCCTTGTGCGACATTATGGTTAACGAAGACGTAAATGACTAACGATGAATGGGATGCGTCCATTCGCGAAAGGAGAGCGGGCCTCCCTGCATGGCGTGCGGCATACGAGTAACGAGTTCGAAATCGTTTGCTGGCAGGTTGGGTGACACTTCATGCTCAGTGGAGCTGGCCGGATGTCTGACGTTTTCGTTTACGAGCGTGCCTCGGGCTCCTTCGCGGAGGCGCTCGCGAAGCGCGGCCATCACATTGTTTATCGCGCTAACGAGCCCAACCATTGTCCCGGCTGCGGCCGCTCTCAATGGTATATCGGCCGATTAAGCGCGGAGTGCGGTTTTTGCGGAACCGCAATCGCGCTCGCAGAGACCGCTCGCCAGGAGGCGAGCTCGATGGTTTCGCGACGCAATGTTTCTTCGTCACCTGACCAGCGCCGCTTCCCCCGGGTCCCAGCGAAGCGCCGAAAGCTGAAACTGCTTATCGACGGTTCGCCGACGAGCTTTGCCATCCACAATGTCTCCGAGGGCGGGGTTATGGGTGATCACGTTTCGGACCTGTCGCCAGGAGCAAAGGTCCATGTCCGTTTTGAAGGCGGAGTTCTTGTGCCGGCCGTCGTGAAATGGACGCAGAACGGGCACGTCGGCCTCGCGTTCACTGACCCCATCATTCTCGATCGATCCGATCAGCCGACAAACTAGGCAGTAAAGCCGCGGGGACGTCCATCTTCGATGGGATCCGCATCACGGACCCCAGCGAGCATGTCGCCGTGGCTGATCAGCCACGGTGTTCGCGACTTGAATCAACGGAGCCTCGAAGAACGATGCTCATCTCGCCCCGTTGGGGGCCTGGTCTTAACCTGTTTCGGGCGTCCCCGGGGAGGCATAGCCGCCGTGGGGGGCAAACGACGAACGGGAGGGGGCCCTTGCACGTCGTTTCGTCGGTGTTGGGGCGCCTAACTCTTAAAGCCGCGTCAGCACCCACGCCATCGACGGGTCTCCCGCTTTTGTGCCCACCTTTTGCCGCCGACCTAGGGTCGCGCCTCAATCACCATATTGAACGGCGTGTCGGTTGCGCGACGGACGCGTGTGAAGCCGGCTTCATGCAATAATGCGCTAAGGCGCTTCTCTCCTGCTTGAGCGCCTAGCGCCAGCCCGACTTCCTGCGCCCTCGACCCCGGTGTGCAGATCATCGTCGAGGCTGAATAATACATTCGGCCCACCGGATTGAGGTTGTCGGTCAGCTCGTCGCCGGCTCTGGGCTCGACGATCATGAAGGTGCCGTCGGGCTTCAACATCTCGTGGACGTGCCGTGCGGCGCCGACGGGATCACCCATGTCATGCAGGCAATCGAAGCAGCAGATCAAGTCGAAGTCGCGCCCTGGCGCTTCCTTCGCCGAGGACACCTCGAACCTCACGTTCTGGATATCTCCAGCTTCCTTGGCTGCGTCGCGGGCGCGCTCGATCGACTTGTCGTGATAGTCGAATCCGAAGAAGGCGCTCCTGGGAAATGCCTCGGCCATGATGATCGTCGAGGCGCCGTGTCCGCATCCGATGTCGGCGACTTTCGCGCCGGCCTGCAGTTTGTCGAGAACGCCATCAAGCGCCGGGATCCAGCCTGCGACGAGATTGGCGCGATAGCCCGGACGGAAGAACTTCTCGCAGCCTCGAAAAAGGCATTCGTGATGTTCATGCCAGCCGACGCCTGCGCCGCTTCGGAACGCATCGGTGATCTTGGGCTCGTCGATATAGGTCGAGGCGATAAGCTCGAACGCCGGAGCGACAAAGACGGGCGAGTCTTCGTTGGAGAGCGCCATCCGTTGCTCGGCGTTGAGCGAGAACCGCTCACTGTTCGAATCATAATCGACGAAGCCGCTCGCCGCCTGGGCGGATAACCATTCTCGAACATAGCGTTCGTCGAGGCTGAGGTGCCTTGCAAGGTCGGCGCTTGTCGCTGGACCGATGTCGGCGAGGCCCTTGTAGAGACCCAGTTTCGTGCCGGTGATAACGAGACTTCCACTCATCGCGGCGGCCATGTCGCCGACAATCTTGTGCATGAAATCTTCGAGCTTCTGCGCATCCGGCTGAATCGTCTGCTCAGGACGCGGTGGTGCAATCGTTGCCATGGAAATCCCCCTTCTTCCGAGTCGGGACGGCGACTCTTTAACGGAAACTCGGCCAGAGCGTCAGTATCCCGATCCGCCTTATTCCCGCGGCTGTAGCCAATGGCTGAGGTCGCGGCCGATGAGCGCGCCCAGCTTGTCGATCTCCGCTTGATACTGGGCCTTGATCTCGTGCTGGACGACAATCGGAAGGGGCCGATTTTCGTCCGGAATCCGGTTCCATTTGAGAAGGCGCTTGCGGAGTGAGCGGCGGGACTTGCCGGGGTTGGCGTTTCCACCTTCTTGCCTGCGGCTTTGTCGAACCGGCCAAGAAACCGGGCACTTGCGAGATAGGGCAGGAGCGCTCTGGGCGGCCGCTTCAGCAGCTGCTGCAAGAATATCCACCGGACGCCCTTGCTCTCGCGCTCAGCTTCGAGTCCCGGCGGTGCAACCAAGCTAAGGTCCGCGAACTCGAGCAGCCGATTCTACTCACTCGCCGGATCGGCGACGAGGTCGTCGAACACGATCACCAGGCAATTTTTCTTGCCCACGGCCGCGAACAGCTGCTCGATATAGCTGCCGTAGCGCGCGGCCTCGTCGTAGCGGAGCCACTGCGGATCGATTGCGCTCCATGGGATGCGCCGGCCGGCAGCGCGGTCAGGGATTGCCGCCCATGCGTCCTCGAACCGGCGGATATTCTCGTCGCCCGTGAAGATCAGCCGTTTGTGGAGCGAGGGCAGCATTGTCAGTGGGTCGCGAACAGCGACGACGAACCGTGAGTCTGGCCATAGCCTTAGCACCGGCTCGAGCCGCTCGGGCGCGTAGAGGTAGGAGACCGACGCGTCTGCACCTAAGCTCTGACGTTGGTCCGGTGGGCTGAAGAAATGATCGAGATAATCATGCTCGATCACGCGTCTGAGCTCAAAATCTCCCAATCCGCGAAGGTCGTGCTGCCAGAAATAGTGCGGCTCCTTTACGAACGGGAATAGGACCTGCGGGTGTGCCTGGAGCCAGCGCGCCATGGTCGTCGTGCCGCAGCGCGGCGCACCGACGATGAACAGGAAGCGGTCGATATCCTGGATGTGCGGCATCGCGCGGGCACTAACATGGGAACTCGGCTTGGCTACCCCGTCCGAGTTGCGATGAAAGGAAGAGCCGCTAAGCGCAGGCGCGTGAGCCATTTCTGCTTTTCCATCGCCGCGACCGACGGGAATGCGCGCGCCGGCATGATAGCGATGGAGCGCGGAGAAATAAGGACGCCCGCCTTCATGCCGGTGGGAACGGCCGCGACGGTGAAGGCGATGCGGCCCGAAGAAGTGCGCTCGAGCGGCGCCGACATCATTCTTGGCAATACCTATCACCTCATGCTGAGGCCCGGAGCAGAACGGGTCGCGAAGCTCGGGGAATCCACAGGTTCATGGGGTGGAAGCGGCCGATCCTGACCGACAGCGGCGGCTATCAGGTCATGAGCCTCAGCGAGCTCACCAAGGTAACGGAGGAGGGAGTTTCCTTCGCGAGCCACCTCGATGGATCGCGGCACATGCTAAGTCCCGAACGCTCGATCGAGGTTCAGCGGCTTCTCGGATCGGATATCGTCATGCAATTTGATCAGCTTGTGCCGACAACGTCGACACAAGCCGCTCAGCGCGAAGCCATGGAGCGCTCGATTCGCTGGGCGAAACGCAGCCAGGACGAATTCAACCGCGGCGGTGAGCACGCCGCACGCGCGGCCATCTTCGGAATCCAGCAGGGCGCCCTCGACGAGACGCTACGGCGCGAATCGGCCGAAGCGCTCATTGATATCGGGTTCGACGGTTATGCAGTAGGCGGGCTCGCAGTGGGTGAGGGGCAGGCCGCGATGCTAGGCTGTCTCGGGTTCGCGGTTGCGATGTTACCCGCCGGCCGGCCTCGCTACCTGATGGGCGTGGGCAAACCCGACGATATTGTCGAGGCGGTGGTTCGCGGAATCGACATGTTCGACTGCGTGCTTCCGACGCGTTCGGGCCGGACCGGGCAAGCGTTCACCAACGAGGGTCCGCTCAACATTCGCAATGCGCGCTTCGCCGAGGACACGGATCCCATAGAAACCGGTTGCCCCTGTCCCGCCTGCTCGACCTTCGAGCGCGCCTATGTCCACCATCTCGTCAAGTCGGGCGAGATCCTCGGTGCGATGCTGATGACTGAGCATAATCTCTGGTTCTACCAGCGCCTGATGCAGAGCCTTCGCGAGGCGATTGCGGAGCAGCGGCTGAGTGGCTTCGCCGGCGAATTCCTGAACCGCTACAGGCGCTGATCCGACGTCTTGCAGCGGACATTCGTGCCGCTGGCGCAAAGTGAGCGAAAGCTCGGCCTAGATTGCATCGTCCCTCACCGCCTCGGTCTCATCTGACGGCTGCAACTTATCCTGCGTCCTCAGTTCGAAATCGCTCGCCGCGTGCCGCTCGTGAAGCTGTTCCGCTGGATTGCCGCTCATCTTGTTGACGATCCGGCCGCGCTTCACCGCCGGACGGGCATCGATCTGTCTCGCCCAGCGCAGGACATGCTCATATTCATGCGTTGCGAGAAAGACGTCCGCGCCTTCGTAGCTTCGGCGAAGCGCGATACCGCCGTACCACGGCCAGATCGCGATATCGGCGATCGAATAGTCGGGGCCGGCGATATATTCGCTTTCCGCGAGGCGGCGGTTGAGCACGTCGAATTGCCGTTTCGCCTCCATCGAATAGCGGTTGATCGGATATTCGAGCTTCTCCGGTGCATAAGCAAAGAAGTGGCCGAACCCGCCGCCGAGGAAGGGTGCGGCGCCCATCTGCCAGAAGAGCCACGAAAGGGTCTCTGCGCGTGTCGGACCAGAAGCTGGCAAAAACTCGCCGAACTTCTCGGCGAGATAGAGGAGAATCGCGCCGGATTCGAATACGCGCACCGGCGCCGGGCCGCTCCGGTCGACCAGCGCCGGAATTTTCGAATTGGGGTTGATTGCGACAAAGCCGCTTCCGAACTGGTCGCCGTCCCCGATGCGGATCGGCCATGCGTCATATTCCGCGTCACTGTGGCCTTTCGCGATCAATTCTTCGAGCATGATCGAGACTTTTTGCCCGTTGGGAGTGGCGAGTGAATAAAGCTGCAGCGGATGCTTCCCGACTGCTAGCTCCTGATCGTGCGTTGCGCCCGGCGGTCGGACGGTTGACGTTCGCGAACTGGCCGCCGCTTGGGCTTTCCCATGTCCAAACTTCCGGCGGCACATATTCGGTCATGCTGGGTCCCTTTTCCTGGGCTTGGGATGGCCAGCTAGGAATGCGCGGAAGCGCATTCCAGTGTCATTGATGTGCCTTAGCTCGCGCCGACGGAGAGGAAGCCAGGAAGGGGGCCGTTCCAGTCCGACTTGATGTCCTCGACGACGGGAGAGCTCTTCTCCCGTGTCTCCGGCGGTCCGGGCTCGTCGTTTGGGAGATCTGCCTTGGGCGCCGCGGCCCTTGGCGTCTTTTTCGTCTTCGCTCGCTTTTCGGGAGCGGGCGGCTTCTCGGCCCGAGCCTCTTCGCTCACGCCGGCGACCGGGATCTTGTGACCGATGAGCTTCTCGATCCGATCGATGGATTCGCCATCTTCGCGCGAAGCGAGCGTGATCGCGATGCCCTTCATTCCGGCGCGCCCGGTGCGGCCGATGCGATGGATATAATCGTCCGGCTGCCACGGAACGTCATAATTGATGACGTGGCTGACGCCTTTGACGTCGAGGCCTCGAGCGGCAACGTCGGATGCCACCAGGATCGTGATCTCGTCATTCTTGAAACGGTCGAACTCAGCGATCCGGTTGGACTGGTCCATGTCTCCCTGAATTTGGCCTACCGCGAAACCCGATCGCTTCAGGCTGGACGCAAGCTCGCGAACCGTCGTCTTGCGGTTGGCGAAGACGATTGCATTCTTGAACTCCTCATGCCGAAGGATGTCGCGCAGAACGTCTTTCTTCCGGTCTGACCGGACCTGGATCAGCCGCTGCTCGATATTGACGTTGGCGGTCGCCGGGCGGGCGACCTCGACCCGCTTCGGCTCGTTGAGGAACTTTGAGGCGAGCTTTTGGATCGGCGGTGGCATGGTCGCCGAGAAGAGCAAGGTCTGGCGGCTTTTGGGAAGCTTTGCGCAAATTTCCTCGATGTCGGGAATGAAACCCATGTCGAGCATTCGGTCGGCTTCATCGATCACCAAGAGCTTGCAGTCGGTAAGCATGATCTTGCCGCGGCTGAAGAGGTCCATCAGCCGGCCCGGCGTCGCGATCAGCACGTCGACGCCCTTTTCGAGCGCCTTGACCTGGTCGCCCATTTGAACGCCGCCCATCAACAGCGCCATCGAGAGCGGGTGATATTTTCCGTATTTTTCGAAATTCTCCGCAACCTGCATCGCAAGCTCGCGGGTCGGCTCGAGGATCAGCGAGCGCGGCATCCGTGCGCGACTTCGGCCCTGATGCAATATGTCGATCATCGGGAGCACGAAGCCGGCGGTCTTGCCGGTGCCCGTCTGGGCGATTCCGACAAGGTCGCGCCCCATCAGCACCGACGGGATCGCGGCGCGCTGGATCGGTGTCGGCTCGTCGTAACCGCTATCGCTAACGGCGCGGAGCAATTCGTCGGAAAGGCCGAGATCGGCGAAACTCATTGATTCTTCCGGATAAATATTGGCTCGCAGAGTCAGCGGCCGGAGCGGCTACACGCGTGTGCGAAGCCCGTTGGCTTGTCAAGGAATGTGGGTATCGGGGAGCCCGAATCCAAGGGCGCGCTTGGGTCTGCTAGTCGACGATCTTGGGAACGAGCTCGCGGAACCGGTCGATCGTGCAGCTTCCGCCCATTCGTGAGTGGATTGCATCGCGGTGCGCGCACAGTCGATCATCCTGCGGTTGAAGATAGAGACCGCCGTAAAAGTCGAGAGCCGGGCAGTCTTCGTCGAGCACCGCACGAATGCGCACTCGGTTGCTGGATGCCACGATGAAGTCGATTTGCTGTGGGCCCGACATCATCGCGCGCCTCAGCGCCCCAACCGGGATGCATTTTGGTCCCTTTCGCTCAGTCCACTCAATTCGAGGCATCAAGGGGCGTGGCTGGAGCGGCACTCGGAGGATCACTTCGTCCTGTACCACGAGGCGGGTGACCGATTGGCCGACGAGGCCCGGCTGGGCAATGAGCAGACCGAACAATAACGGCCCCAATTTGAGGATCGCTCCCGGGATCATCTGCAGCCCACCGCCATTTCTCCCGGCTTCGCAGCGAAGCGTTGAATGCTCAATGAACTAAACCCTAAGTGCGCCGAGCCGACGCCGCTTGCCTTAAAGTGGCACAGACAATAGAGGCGCGTCGAACATTGCCGGCCGGCTCAAGGGAGTGAGGCCGTAAGCCCGGCCCCCAGGAGACGATCAGGATGGCGACAGCCGCCCCCAACCAGAACTTACCATTGTTCTACAATGCCCTAGAGCCGCTGAACGTAACTCAGCACGGCAAAATGAAGGTGCGCACGCTCCTTCGCATGCCGCAGATCGCGCTCACTCATGCCGTGCCGGTGACGGTCGACGAGTTCTCACTGGTGCAGCGGCACTATCCGATCGTATTTTCGGTTGGAGACAATTCGGTTCCGATCGCGCTCATGGGCCTCAACGAGGGCGTGAACGTCTTTCTCGACGAAGAGGGTCGGCCTTACGACCCGAGCTTCTACATCCCGGCCTACATCCGCCGATATCCGTTCCTGCTGGCGCGCCTCCGGCCGGACAGCGACGAACTCTCCCTCTGCTTCGATTCAAGCGCCAACGCGGTCGGCGAGTTCGACGAGGGCCAGCCTTTGTTCGATGGCGATCAGCCGAGCGAAGCGACGAAGGCGATCCTGCAATTTTGTGAGCAGTTTGAGGCTGCAGGCCAGCGGACGGCGGCATTCGTCGAGGAATTGAACAAGGCCGACCTCCTGATGGACGGCGAAGTCGCGATCCAGCCGGAAGGTTTCCAACAGCCGTTCGTCTACCGTGGTTTTCGAATGGTGGACGAGGAGAAGCTGAGGAACTTACGAGGCGATGAACTGAGAAAGTTGAATCAGAACGGTATCCTGCCGCTTCTCTACGCCCACCTCTTTTCGCTGAGTGAGATGCGAGCCGTCTTCGGTCGCCAGATGCAGCTTGGGAAAGCTCCTGCCCAGGCTCCGGAACCCGCTCCGGCCGACGCCTAAATGCTATTCGGCCGCCGTCGCATATTGGCGGCCGAGCATTGCTTCGCCGAGCTGGATTGCGAGGGTTTCAATGAACGCCGCAACACGGTCAAAGCCCGCGCCCGGCTCCTGGAAGTCCTCGTTGAGATAGAAGCGACGGTCGATTTCCAGCTGAAGCGCATGGACATTGCGCGAAGGTGAGCCGTGACGGTCGATCACGTGTCCGCCGGAGAACGGATCGTTGAGATCAGCTTCGAACCCGCAGCTCCCAGCGATTTTTATTGCCGAGCGACTGATCCAGCCGTCCGCAGTTCGCCCGCGGCAATCGCCGAAGACGATCGGCGCGACGCCCTTGGCAGGGGGTGGCATTGAGTGGCAGTCGATCAGGAGCGCGCATCCGAACCGGTCGAGGAGCAGAGAAATCTGCTGATCGATCGCGTGGTGATACGGCCGATGCGCTTGGTCGAGCCGCGACGCGAGCTCAAGTGGTGTGACGGGCCGTCGCCATAGATAGCCATGCAGTTGCGTGCGCGAGGGGATAATCCCCAAGCCGCCGCGCGCCCGTGCCGTAACTCGTGCACGATGGACGCCATCGACAACCGAGGGGTCGATGTCATCCTCGGCGCGGTTGCAATCGATTGCTGCGCGGGGCGCTCTTGCGATCACCGCTCCGCAGCCGTGCTTCAGCGCCCGCCAGACGAGCCGATCGACCAACGGGTCTTCAAGCGAGGAAAGAGCTCGTCGTCCGCCAGCCGCGCTCTCGATCAGCCAATCCGGATACTCGCGTCCGGAATGCGGCACGGACAGTAGCAAAGGCAGGGCACCGCGCTGCGCGTGGATGACTGGGGAAGCGAGCGGCGTCACAATCAACTTTCGAGAGCGGGGTCCGGCTTTCTGTGCCAGTTTAGGACTCGCGTGAAGGGGCTGCAACGCATGAACCCCATTATTCGCTTCTGGCAAAAGGCAAATGATCAGCGCATAGAGAAGGTGATGGCGAGAATCCTTCTGGCTGAGGACGACACGTCCATGCGTGAGTATCTGCAGCGAGCGCTGCAGCGTGTCGGCTATGAGGTTGAGGCGGTCGGTTGCGGCACCGAGGCGATGCCACTGCTCGAGAGGGAGCGGTTCGATCTGCTTCTGACCGACATCGTTATGCCCGAGATGGACGGGATCGAGCTCGCGCAGAAGGCGAGCGCAATCGACCCATCGATTCGGGTCATGTTCATCACCGGATTTGCGGCTGTTGCGCTGCAAAGTGGCCGCACCGCGCCCGAGGCGAAGCTCTTGTCCAAGCCGTTCCACCTGAAGGACCTGGTGATGGAGGTCGACCGGATCTTCCAGGCAGAGGATCAGCACGGACGGCTCTAAGTCCGCTTCGAAAGCCTGTTGCGCCTCGCGCATCTGCTCCCTAAATGCCGCTTCTCCAAGCCAATCGGCTGACCCGGGTGGGCGTGTAGCTCAGTGGTAGAGCACTGTGTTGACATCGCAGGGGTCGCAAGTTCAATCCTTGCCACGCCCACCATTTCTTTTCAGTGACTTAGCCAACTTACTGTCCGCGAGAGCACAGTATTCGGTCGGTTCAATTGAACCAGCGCCTCGAAAAGCACGTTGTCGTGCCCCATTACCTTCGGGGAAATGGCCCTCCTCGGCGCGAAAGCGCCCGTGCAGCCCGTATTCTACTGGTGAAACCCGTTGGCCGACGTTCATTCAGACTGGGGGTCGGGGTTCATCGACACCAGGAGTGTCGTTAGTTCTGCAATTAACGGCGCGAGATGCAGGTGGAAGCTGGCAATCATTGCCGGCATAAAAGCTCTCTCGCTGAACTCTTGAAAAGTCGAACGGGAAGCCAGCAGCGTGGCCGAGAAGGTGCAGGAAGCTAAGCTGGGCGCGACCATTTTCCTCGCGAAAGGGGTGGATGACATTGAGCTCGGCCAGGAAGTCCGCGGCGAAGGTGACGAACTCTTCTTCGGTAGAAGCCCAACCGTCCGGCGGTCCGGTTAGACGATTGAACAGCTGAGCAAGCTGGGGATAAATGCACGCCGGCAGGCAGAAAAGATTGCCTCCCTTTGACGTTTGCACGGTTCGCGTCTCTCCCGCCCAGTCATATACGTCCTGGAAGAGATGCCGGTGGATCGCACGGTAGTGAGGAACATCGAAGTCGCCCTCGGGGAGCGGTTCTGCTGCCCGCAAAGTCGTCATTTCGAGCTCGAAGGCCTCGAGCGCCTCAGCTCCCTCTAAGCCCAGCTTGTTTTTGAGGACGGAGGTGCCGTCGTAGCAATAGGGGTCCTGCTGGTCGAAGGCGTCATAACCTCCGAGGATCGCTATTTACTCTCTAGATAGGCGCGGATGATCTCGGCCCGCTGCTCACCATGAGTGAGGTGACGTTCCCGCATGCTTGCGAGGCGCGCACGGCTTGCCGAACCGAGCGACATCCCCTCGACAGCAGCGATCGCAGCGAAGGTCTCATTGCCGAGAATCCTGCTTTCAACTGAGAGGCTGGAGACCCGCATGTGTTTGTCGGGACGAATGGTCATTTCTGATCGAGCAACCGGCGAGCTTGGCTGATCCTCTCACGAAGACCAGCTTGAAATGCGGGATCGTGTCTGCGGGCTTCGATGTGAGTTTCGATCGCAGCCCTAATGATGTCCGAAACCGGCATGTTCTCAACGCTCGAAACGGTCTCAAGCGCCTGGGCCTGATCCTCCGATAGCCTGACGGTCATTGCTTTAGCGGCCTTCATGAGAAGCAAAATGTTCCTTGCCACCACACTTGTCAAGTATCTGGGTATCGTGGTATCACGGTGTCAGTTAAGGAGAAATGCCATGAGCGACTTTGCAAATTTGTGTGGCAAGCGACGTCAACTGAAACTTGCCACACGAAAAAATCTTTGCGTGGCAAGCTTTCGCTAGAAGTCCAACGCCGGAGCAGCATCCTTCATAAACGACGGACTGTATCGAGCGTATCTCCGCTCGGTAACCCTCGTTGGTGTGTGGCCGAGGAATTGCGAAATCTTCTGCATTGTACCTCGGCCTGCGCCATCCAGACGCCCTGCGGTGTGGCGCACCTCGCTGCGGATCGCATCGACAGAGCCTCAATCCTAGGCCGCAGCCCACGCCCGGCTCAACGCGCCATGGGCAAAATGCCAAGCCAATGGCGAAGATTGTTTATAAAAAAACAATATACTAAACAATCTTCAAGGCACGAGCGGGCAGGGTTTTCAATGGACGAGCAAGTCGGGTTAGCAGTGATCGGGGCCGGAGGTTTTGCACGGTTCGCAGTGTCGCAATTCGCCCAGCATCCGAACGCAAAACTGGTTGGCGTGTACGACGCGAATGAAGAATCGATTGCCTCTTTTAAGGCTGCTCATCCCGGGACCAAGGTCCATAAGAGCGCCGAGCAATTGCTGGCCGACCCGGCAGTCGACCTTGTCTACATCGGGTCACCGCCATTCCTCCACTATGAGCAAAGCCTGGCTGCGCTCAACGCGGGCAAGCACGTCATCTGCGAGAAGCCGGCAGCGATCGAACTGCCACATGCGCAAGAGCTGAGCCGCTGCGCGGACCACCATGGGCTGTTGTTCGTGGTCAACCTCATGCAACGCTACAATCCGCTCTACGATGCCGTCGAGACGCTGATCGACACGCAAATGCTCGGCTCATTCATCCATGGTTTCTTTGAAAACTATGCGAGTGACGAACCATTGCCGCCTGGCCACTGGTTCTGGGACGACGCCAAGAGTGGCGGCGTCTTCATCGAGCATGGCGTACACTTTTTCGACATGTTCGCAGGATGGCTCGGCAAAGGAGAGGTGGCAGCAGCGCAGCGCCTCGAGCGTCAAGGCCAGCGCGGCATATGGGACATCGCGCAGTGCGAGGTGATCTACCAAGGCAATGCGCCAGTCCACTTCTTTCACGGATTCAACCAGCCAAGGATCCTCGATCGTCAGCAGATGCGCCTCCAGTTCGAGCGCGGCGATATCACGCTCGAGGAATGGGTGCCGAACCGACTTGTGCTTCATGCAGTCTGCACGCGATCTGAAAGCGAGCGGCTGCAGGCGCTATTCCCGAGTGCGGCGATGACTATTCTTGAGCGATGGGATGCGCCGCAGCATGCCCATGGCCGCTTCAAGCCGATTGAATATGACCGGAAGATACGGCTCGATACCGGCGCAATTCAGCCAAAGCTCGCAGTTTACGAGACCCTCCTTCGTGCAATGTTCGACGATCAGCTGCGCTGGCTCGCCAACCGTTCTCACAAGCGGAAGATCGATGCGAGCAATGCAACGCAATCGCTAGCCGTCGCGGTTGACGCCGATCGGATGGCGAAATGCCACGCCTGACCGGCGCGGGGTGCTAATCAGGTCGGATGCGTGACCAGCGCGTCCTCGGCGTGAAGCGTGGTGCCGTGGTTGTCGATCTCCCCAGGCGCGAGGCTGTTGCCCGTTTGAACGATGTTCCTCGCGACGAAAACCGACAGTAACTGGATCGTTGCGATCAGCAGGATCGCATAACGCAAAGCAATGGCGGTAGAGAAATCATAGGCGAGCAGGAGGAACGCGAGCGCGCCGCTGAAGCGCCCTACGTAAAGGCCCGCCTCATGGTTGAGAATGTAGCTGAACTCGCTGCGTCGCTCGAGCTTTTTCACGATGTCAATCACTCGGAACTGGATCGGGAAATAGGCGAGATCGAGCAGCGGCTTCGCGAGCAACAGGAAAAGCATGAACACGATGACGCCGGCGGCATTGAACAGGATTGCGTTCGAAAGCGCCGCAAGCAGGAACAGCAGCAGCCCGGCAGCGAAAATCCTGATGCGGTCGTCGGGGCTGGTGACGCGGCCGAGAACATACATGGCAACCGCCGCAAATAGCGCGCCAATCGTCTGCGCAAAGCCAAGCGATCCCTCGTCGCCGAGCAGCGTCATGATCAGCATCGATGGCGCAGTAACGAGGAAGCCCTGACCCAGTCCCTTGAGCAGCGCGAGGAGCAGCAACCTGTTCCACAGCGGGTGGAACCTTAGATAAATGAATTCTTTTTGCTGGAGGGTTGGCAAAGCGGCCGCGCAGACAAACGAGCGACGCCAAGATCGTGATACAGAACGCAATCCCGACAATCGCGAGATAGGCAGTGTGCACGTGCGCTTCATCTTTCTGCGCATGGATGAACCATCCGATTGCAAACGGCATCACGATCGCGACGATCGTGTAGATGAAGGTTTCGAGCCCGTAATAGTAATTGCGGTTGCTGTCGTCGGTGACATCCAGGACCAGCGTGTCTCGGTTTGCCCAGTAGAAGCCGAATGACATCCCCATTATCAGTCCCGCTCCACCAATGCCGGCGTTGCTCAGCGTTTTCAGCGACATCATTGCGAGCATTGAAACACCGCTCAGCAGCATTCCTGCCGAGAACAGCTTGCGGATATTGAAGTGCCTGAGGAGAAACCCGTTCAAAAGGAACGTAAGGGGAATGCCGGTGTAGATGGTCAGCTGGTAGATGACGACCTTGGTCGGGTCGTTCGACGAGCGCATGATGTAGGCTGAAACGAACGTGTCGATTACCGGTCCGACGAGCGCATAGACCATGTTGGTCAGGATGAGCGTCCGGAAATTGTGCGGCTGCTTACGGAAGAATGCCAGCTCTGTCCGGAGCTTGCTAACCATCGACCGTCTTCAGCAGCGAGAATATCTCTCTTATGGAAAATTGAGCGCCGCACACGAATTCGTCTGCCGCGCCGTAATAGAGAGTTAGCGTGTCTCCATCGGTGTCGAGCACGTGCCCGTTCGTGAAGACGACATGGCCGAAGAAACCCGACAGCTCATAGGGCTCCAGCGGCCGCATCAGCGGCTCGTCTGTCACTGCCAGCACTTTGGACGGATCCTGCAGATCAAGGAGACAGGCCCCCAGGGAATAGCGATTGTTCTCGTCTGCGCCGTGATAGATTTCGAGCCAGCCCTGGTCAGTCTTGATCGGCGCGGCTCCCGCGCCGACCCTTGCGCCATCCCAACTTCCCGGACGCGTCCGCAACAGACAGCGATGGTCACCCCAGTGCAATCCGTCAGGCGATGATGCGAGCCAGATGTAATTCCCGCCGACAAAGAGACTGGAAGGGCGGTGCAGCATGAAAAAGCGACCATCGATCTTTTCTTCGAAGATCGCGCAGTCCTTGTTGTGGGGCGGAAGGATCATTCCATGACAATCGAAGTGCCGCCAGTCCTTCGTGGTGCGCAGCCCAACACCGACCCCGCTCGGCGACACTGCAGTGTAGGTCAGATGATAGACGTCGCCGATCTGCGACACTCGGCAATCTTCGATCCCGTAGCTTTCCTGGCGCCCTGAGCCGGCGAGCGGCAAGTAGCCCTCCGGTTCCTCAAAATGTACGCCGTCATCCGAGCTGAGCAATCGCAGATGCGACAGCGTGGTCAGATAATCCTCACCCTTGTAGGTGACGCTGCGCGGGTCGTCGCTGCGAAGATCGGGATCATTCTGGTCGAGCTCGATGATCCGCGTCGTCCCATCTTCACCGAGGATTGGAAAGGACACTTTTCCTTGCCTCTGCCTCGGCCGCTCGGCGACCCGAACCAGCAGCCAGGTCTTTCCCTCGAAGCGAAACACGCCGGGATTTAGGAGACAGGCAATTTCCAACCCATCCATGCTCGGCCTGAGGTCGCCGGGCGAAAGGAGTGGGTTCGCCGCAAACCGCCTGGCAATGTCTCTCGTCATCCTGATTTTCTCTGCGGTCGCAACTGGGGCTCCAGAGCTCACGCGTTGGGCTCGTCGCAAGCGGCGACAAGGGCGCTGCCCTCAGCGACGCCGGTGATTGGCTCGGCCCGCTCGACGAGCCAGCATTCGCCCGGTCGAAAATGCTGGTCGGAGATTGTTCCGCTGCCCTTCAGCGGAATGAACCAGGACCGCCCCGTCGTGCTGGGCCGGACCGATGCTCCACCACGCCACGACAGCATCTCGACCTGAAACCGGGCCATGCCCGTCAGCAGGATTCGGCTCTCGCCCATTGCGGCGTGGGAAGGGACAAGCGGGTAAGGAGACAGGCGGCTGACCTCGAGCCCATCCTCCAGGTGGAGCCCGCGCGGCCGGCCATAATCATAAAGCCGGTAGGTTACGTCGGCATTCTGCTGGATTTCCACGAGCGTGATTCCAGCACCTATGGCGTGCACTGTTCCTGCAGGGATGAAAAAGAAATCGCCGCGGCTGACCGGTCTTCCATCTGAAATCAGCCCTTCGATGCCGCCGTCCGCAATTGCCGCGCGCATCTCTGGTTGAGAGAGCGTGCGCGTGAGTCCGATGCCGAGAGAGGCACCTTCATCGCAGTCAAGGATGTACCAGCATTCTTCCTTGCCGCCGGCGAGACCATGAGCCTGGGCCTGCGAATCATTCGGATGAACCTGAATCGAGAGCCGCTCGCTGGTGAAGAGATATTTGACGAGCAATGGCAGTTCGCTGCCTTCGGCCGTCTTCAAACCAGACCTCGCCGATCCTCCGGCGCTCGGGATTGGGGAAGATGTCCGGCAAATCCTCCCGGCCCCATGGCTTTTCCACGGCTCTCGACTTCAGCTTCAGAGGCGTTGGCGCCGAGACCGGCCCGTCATTCATTCCAGTCGGCCACGGCCAGCAGCGACATAGGTGTCGGCGGTTCCGTAGTAGAGGAAAAGCTTGCGATTGAAATAGCTCAGACCCTCGAGGAACGTGGTTCCGGCCTTGTATTGTCCGCTTTTCTCAAAGGGCAGCTCAGGGCGAATGAATGGCTTGTCGGTTCGCTCGAGCAATTTCGCCGGGTCATTCAGGTCGAGCAGCGCCTGGCCGCCGGAATAGGCCCCAGCGCCAATCGTCGGGTCGCGGCTGGCGTCGAGATTCCGAATTCTTGCCATTGTAGCAGCATGACGATGCCTTTGCCCGTCACAAGTGGCGGCGGACCGACTTCGGGAAGGTCGCTGTCGAAGTGGAACGGCCGCGGCGACATCAATACAAGCAGTTCGCCATCGGATCGCTCGACCGGTGACCAGTTGATCAGGTTGGTAGACGTGGCAACGTGGATCTGATTCTTCTCCGAATACCATCCAATATTTGCCGTTGATCCTAGCGGCTTTCATTCGGCCGCCGTCGATCTTCTGAATGATCGCCGCCGATTTCGTCCTCAGTTGCTCGTATCGGGAACCTGCGAATGCGGAGCCATGCTTGTTCCAGTGAATGAGGTCGCGGGAGGAAGCGAGGCCGAGCCTCACGCGATCCCGGTTCCATTGCGTATAGGTGACGTAATAGGTGCCGTCGGGGCCTTCGCAGAGCCGCGGATCCTCACACCCGCCCTCCCATTCCGCCGCCTTCTGGCTGTCTTCGTCAGGGTAGAGAACCGGCGCCGCGCGGACCTTGAAATGCTCGCCATCGGCGGACGAGGCATAGCCAAGGCGCGAGGTGTGAAAGCCGATGACCTTTTCGTCGGGGTTATCCTCCGCGCGAAAGAGGACGACCATCTTTCCGTTTTTGACGACGGAGGCGGGGTTGAAGGTGTGCGCGGCCATCCAGTTGACGGGACGCTTGCGCATCGGGCAGTCGAACACCGCGTTAGGGTCCGGCCTGATCACGGGTTCGATGGCGACTCGCGAGAAGGGCCCGAGCTCCCAGTCGGAATATTTCACATGTCGCCGGTGTGATCCGACATGAGCGGCGGCGCGGCTTCCCTTGCTCAGTGCTAGCGCGGCGCTCGCGCCAAGCCCGGCAATGAATTGGGCACGCGTAAGTGCGAACTTTTTCACGCAAGCTCCTCGTGACGTGCGAGTGATCCCGCCAGCTGCTCGAGGGTCTCGCCCTTAGTTTCGGGGAAAAATCGTCCGACGATGAAAACCTGAGCCAGCGTCACTGCTGCAAAGACGACGAACGGCAGCGCCCGCGAGTGGACCGCGATGATCGGAAACAGCAGCGTGATGATGAAATTGATGATCCAGTGGGTGGCGCTCCCCATGCTCTGGCCGGTTGCGCGAACCGAGGTCGGGAAGATCTCGGACAGATAGACCCAGATGACGGCCCCCTGCGAGAAGGCGAATGCGAGGATGAAGAGCACGAGGAGGATCAGCAGATAGCTGGATCCGTGACCAGTGCCCATGATGAGAGCGACTCCTGCGAGCGCGACCGACATGACGAGAGCGCCCGAGACCAGCAGCTTCTTGCGCCCTAGCCGATCGATGAACGTCATGCCGACCATCGTTGCCAGCAGATTGGCGAGGCCTACTGCGACCGCCTGCAGATCGCCTGATACTTTCCCGAAGCCTGCCGCAGCGAAAATGTCGTTGAGGTAGTAGAGAATGGCGTTGATGCCGGTGAACTGGTTGAAGAATGCAAGCAGCATTGCAAAGATGATCGGCCTCTTGTGCAAGCGCCAGCTGAGGTGCCCATGTCCTTCTTCGGGCGCAGTGATGTCGGCAAGAGTTTCGGTCGAGCCGATTTGCCTCAGGCTTTTCTCGGCTTCGGCTGAGCGGCCGTTCGCGGCGAGCCACCGGGCGCTCTGCGGGATGAGAAATAGCATGGCCAAGAAAAACAGCGACGGGACTGCCGCGACGCCCACTTTCCAGCGCCACTCGGTGTCACCCGCTACAAGCTGACCGACAAGGTAGTTACTGAGATACGCGAGCAAAATGCCGAACACGATATTGAACTGGAAGAGACCGACCATGAAGCCGCGCCGCCGCGCCGGGACGATCTCTGAGATATAAACGGGCGCAAGTACCGAGCGCGCCGCCGACGGCGAATCCGAGCACCAACCGGGAAAGGCCAAAAACATAAACTGTGGGAGCGAAAGCGCAGCCAACTGAGGCCACGGCAAACAACAGGCCAACGAGCTTCAGCGTATCTCGGCCGCCAAGCCGGTTTCCGAGGAACCCGGCGACGAGTGCTCCCGCGCAGGTACCGATGAGGGCAATGGAAACCGTCAGGCCGAGGCCCGCCGCGCCAAGATGGAAGACGGTCCGAAGCGCGGTCGTGACGCCGGAAATGACGGCGGTATCGAAACCAAATAGCAACCCCGCAAGCGAGGCGACCACGACCGTGAAGATGTTGACCCGGCTCATACCTCTCTCCCTCCCCGACGATAAGTATGGGTTTTTGTTTTTTTAATTTATGCTGGACTTTGTCAATCGCTTTGGGGCTTCTCAAAGCGAGAAATCGGATTAGTCGGTGATATTGGTTTAAGCCGAGGTGTATTGGGCCATCCGGCGGGGGAAATTCGGTCTAGCCGCTCCAACATGACAGATACTCAGCCGCAAGTTGTGCGACGGATCAAGGCCAGTCTGTCAGGCACGAATCTCGAGCTCACTGGCGATTACAACCAGCGGCTGGTCTATCAGGCCATTCGCACCAAGGGACCGATTACCCGCAACGCGCTGACAGAACTGACGGGTCTGGCCAAGCCGACGATCGCGGGCATTGTGAAAAGCTTGGTGAGAAGCGAGCTCGTTTCGGAAACCGGACGCATCTACGGCGGCCGAGGACAACCCGCAGTCCATCTCGAGGCCAACCCGGAAGGTTGCTATTCCATAGGTCTGCATGTCGATGAAGACCAATTATCATTGATCGTCATTGACGCCCTGGGACATTCCGTCCGGCGATCGACAACGAGCTTGCCGTCCTCGTCCCGAACCCGCGTCAACGAATTCTTTCAGCACCAATTTGTTGACCTGACCAAAGGGATTCGCCGGGAACGGATTATTGGACTTGGAGTGGCGACGTCGGACAGCATCGCGTCGAGCCGAAGCTCTCATGGCGGGACCGGGAGCGACGCAGTTGGCATCGATTTGATGGCCCTTTCCGAAATAGCGCGAGACATGCCGATCTACATTGACTCCGATCTAGCCGCTGCAACGGCTGGCGAATTGCTGTTCGGCATCGGCGCAACACTCCAAACCTATTACTTCATCCTAATGGACCTGAAGCCGGTCGGGGGTCTGGTCATGCACCAGGCCTTGTTCAGGGGGGCTCATCCCAGCCAGAAGCGATTTCTGTTTCCCGACGCCGAGGTCGCCTGGTGCCGCGAGGCGGTGGCGGTCGAGCGTGACGCACGGCTATGTCATCAGGCTCCGCCTGACGTTTCCGAAACCTGGCTGGAGGCGGCGTGCAGCGACCTGCTCCCGCTCCTGATTTCGATCAACTGCCTGCTGAATCCTGGCGGATTGCTGCTCGGCGGCCGGTTTCCCCAAGAGTGGTTGAGACGCCTTGCGGAGCGCTGCAACACTCTGTTGCTCGAGAGTGCGCCGCAAATTCCCAGCCATGCTGGAATTCAGGCCGCGCGCCTCGGCGCCGCCGTCGCGCTGATCGGTGCCGCGAGCCTCCCCATGCGCGCGCGTCTGTCGCCGATCGGCGAGGCGTTGTTGAAGGGCTACGACCATGGCAATTGACCCTTGCTTCTCCGTTCGGATCGTCGCCGGGTCATCCAAGTGAACTCGTCGCGCAACATGTTTCCGTTCCGCTCCCAGCGCGGTGGAGCGACGGATGAGGAGAGCCCAGCAAAGGCCCCACCGTACCTGAAGCTCGACATTGACGCCAATCACAACCAACGTGTGGTCTTTCAGGAGATCCGCACGCACAAGCGAGTTACGCGAAGCGAATTGGCGAACATCACCGGGCTCACCAAACCGACCATCGTCAACGTGTCGCGGCAGCTTTTGCAGGCGGGCCTGATCATCGAGGCCGAGCGGGCGACAACTGGCCGCGGCCAGCCAGCATGGGTACTCGAGCTCAATCCCGATGGCGCCTATTCGGTCGGGCTAAACATCGACCGGGACCATCTCACGCTTGTGGCACTGGACCTAAGCGGCCGGCTCAGGGGACGCATTTCCGCTGAAATCAATTTTGCGCTGCCCGATAAAGCGCGGAGCTTTTTTGCCGATGCGTGGCAAACGTTGGCAACAAGATCGAAAATTCCCCTCAGTCGTGTGGCAGGCCTCGGGATAGCAATGCCGGACGACCTCGGAACGCTCGCCTTTCCGGGCAAGCCGCCCGCTTATGCTGGCTGGGCGGACATCGATGTCGCCGGGCTGTTTCGTTTGACCTACCAGGGTCCGACCTTCGTTGAGAATGACGCCGTCGCGGCGGCAATCGGCGAATCACAATTCGGTCACGGACTAGATGCCCCGACCTTCGTCTACATTCTCATCAGCGTCCTGCTTGGCGGCGGCATTGTCATCAACCGGAACTATTTCAGAGGGGAGAACGGACGCAGCGGCGAAATCGGATTCATGCAGGTGAAGACTCCGGCCGGTGTCACTTGCTCGCTGCAGGATGTGGTTTCTCTCGGCGCCTTGTCGGAACGTCTGAAGAGCCATGGACTAATGATCGCGCGTCCCGATGACCTGACGCATCTTGATGGGTCGGGCGCAAAAGTGGTCGATGAATGGCTTGAGGAAGCGTGCGGATATCTCACCAGCATCTTCGCTCAGGTAAGGCAGTTCATCGATCCCGACGCGATCATGCTCGGCGGGCGTCTGCCCGAACATTTGCTCGACCGCCTGGCGACGCTGTGCCAGCAGCGACAGGAAGATGCCCGCTCGGCCCAGTGGATCGACGTCCGCCGCGCCAAGCTGTCATCGGACGCGCCGGCAATTGGGGCAGCTATCCTGCCGTTTCAAAACTTCCTGCTTCCTTCGCTGGAGATGCTCGAGCGGTTCTGAGCTCAGCTCTGGTTTTGCTGACGTGCGAGGTCTGCAATCGCGAGGCCGCCGATCAATCCGGAAACGGGGTACAATTTGGCAAGAACGATGTCGGCGGCCGCAAAGCCCGAGAAATAGTCTCGAGCCAGAAGGTTGAACTGAGCTTGCACCCTGGTGAGCAGCCCTTCGGTTCCAATCACCCCACCGCCGAGGACGATCTTCTCGGGTGCGAGCGTTGCAAGGACATTGACGCAGGCCTGCGCCAAATAGCTGGCGATGATCTCGTGACCCGGATGGTCAGCACCGAGTTTCGACAGCGAGGTATCCCAGCGGGCGTGGATCGCCGTTCCGCTTGCCAGTCCTTCGAGGCAGTCGCCATGAGTTGCGCAGGCACCCTTGAATTCATCCTCAGGGCGACGGCGAATGAACATGTGGCCCATCTCAGGATGGCTTCGGCCGGACAGCATCTTCCCATCCAGGACGGCTCCGCCACCAATGCCGGTGCCGATCGTCAGATAACAAAGCCGCGCGCATCCTTGTGCGGCGCCCCAGCGCCATTCGGCCAATGCGGCGGCGTTGACGTCGGTATCGAGCGCGACCGGGACACCGTAAGATCGAAACGGTGTGATCAGATCCGTGCCTTGCCATGAGAGCTTTGGTGTCGGCCCCAGCCGACCCCAGGTGACGGAGCCCGGGTCGGTATCGATTGGCCCGAATGTCGCCAAGCCGATAGCTGAGATCGGACCATCCTTCGCAACCTCTGCATCAAGCCATTCGATCAGGTCACGGATGGTTTCATCCGGCGAGCGGGTTGCGAACTGGGCTTGCCTGTGAAGGACCCCGTCTGACCCGCCAATTCCGACGTTGAACTTGGTGCCGCCTGCCTCAATCGATGCAAAGCGCGTTGCGCTGCAAGGAAGCGAATGACTGGGGCGAGACGGTGAATTCATAACGGCCAATGTTGTTATCCAGGCAATTCAGCTTGATTGGACAGGTCGAAACTCCCGTTGAAAGGTGGCGGGAGGAAGAGCGCGCAGATTAAATCTCCGGCGCGCCGTTGAGAAAATCAGGCCACCTGCATTGCTGGCGATTTTCGCAGGTGGCCTGTTTTGTCGTGACCCTAGAACTTCACCCGGGCACCAACGCCGAAACGGCGACCATAGCCTTCGTAATCTTCGATGCGGTCCGGCACGCCCCAATATTTGATCGATTTTCGATCGGTCAGGTTGAGAGCCTGCGCGAACACAACGAGATTTTTCATCACCGTATATTGAATGCTGGCATCCAGCTGCCCGTAAGCAGCTTGGAACTCATCATTATGAACCGATTTCCCGTTCACAGTTACGACGTTCCCACTGAGGACCTGAGCGTTTCGCCAATTGTAGGCGACCCTCAGTTGGATCGGACCCTTTTCGTAGAAGCCGACCAAATTATAAGTGACGGAGTTGGTGAAAGCCGTCGACGGATGAGTGTAAGAATAGTTGGCCTGGACCCCGAGCCCGTCGAAGGGGGCGGGCAACGTGCTGAACGTATATTGGCCAGAAACTTCAAATCCGGTGAAGTGTTCGGAATTGATGTTAATCGGCTGATAGACCGTAAACGGCTGTCCCAGATAGGTTACATTGGAAATGCCGTTGCCAAGCAGGTTGGTGACCGACTTGTTGTAGAGCGCAACGCTCAAGAAGTTGGAACCTTGATGCCACGTTAGCGCAGCATCGTAATTCCAGGCCGACATGGGCTTGAGATTGGGGTTGCCCTGGTTGATCGAATAAGGCGGGCGTTGGATGCTATAGCTCGCCTCGATCAGCAGAGCCGACAAGGTTGGCCGCGTCAGCGTTTCTGCGACCGCGAATTGCGCCATGAGATGGGGGGTCAAATCGACCTTGAGATTGGCGTTTGGAAGCAGCCTGAAATAGGAACCCCGCTGCTCGATCGGAGACGGCGGGCCAAAAGCCAGCTGGTTGGCATTGCCCGGCAATAAAATCGGCTGTGCGAACGAGCCGGTTGATATCGTGCTGGTCTTCGTCGCACGAAGTCCGATGTTGCCCGACCAGGCGTGATCGCCGCCAAAGGCCGCTTCGATGAAGCCGCCCGTTGTGTTCTCCTTCACTTCACCGCTGCTGCTCGGAATTATTTGCGCTGCGAAGCCGCCGCCGTTGGCTGCCAATGCAGCTTGCTGGGCGGGGGTGTAAGTCGCCAACACTGCCGGCGAGAGCAAATAGGCGTCAAACGCCGCATCACTGAAGCCAGGCAACCCGGATCCGAACATCCCCGTGCCAAATAAATTACTGATCCCGCTCACCGGCGAATACAAACTGGTGGGGAGGATAATTCCATCGCCCACCGAGGTCAGGTCAACGCCGTTGATGACCGGCGTTTTGACCGTCAGCTGCGTTTTGGCACGATGCGAATTGTTTATTCCGACCTGAATATTTTTTAGAAAGGCGGTGCCGATTTCATATTTCAGGCGGCCGTCGAACTGGTAAATCTTATCGATGAAGTCCTGACCTTCATAGTCATGGAAGCCGGCGACAAGCGCGGGAGATGGCTGCAAATTGCCAAGATTGCTCATGACCGGCAGATTGTCCGGTCCAAGGTTGAAAGTGGCATTAGGCAAGGCGCCGTAATCCGCTTCAGACCACGACTGATTGCCGCCGTTATTGTTGGTCGCTTTTGACCAAGAGGCATCGAAGACCATCGACAAGCGCGGTGTCGGATCAAATTTGGCGTTGAAACCCAGTTCCTTTGTTTCCGACAGTTCAGGTCGTACGTAGTTGACGATACCCGAATAACCGGTCCCGCCCGTATAGCTGGTGACAGTATTGTCCGAGCCTACCGTCACGGTACCCGACGGATTATTGTTCCCGGTGAAGAACCCCTGAGTGTTATCGTTGATATTGAATTTTGAATATAGCCCATCGACAGTGAAGACCAGCTGGTCGGTGGGTTTGAATTGTGTAACCAGCACAGCAGATTTGCGTTCACGACTTGTCGGATTCACTTCCCATTCGGTGTAGCAAGGAACAAATCCGGAAACGATTTGCCCACCCACGTTTACGTTCGATGGGCTGTTGAGGCACGCCGAGTAGATGCGCTTATTCTCAACCTTGCGGTTGATGTAAGAAACTGCTGCCAGAATACCAAAGCGTCCGTCCGACGACTTCGTGCTGAATAGTGCGGAGGCTTGCGGCGTGATTTCACCGCGCTGCTGATCGTAATTACCCTGCACCGATGCGGTGAAGGTATTCCGCTTCAAATCCAACGGCCGGAAAGTCATCATATTGACTGTTGCGGCAATTCCGCCTTCGGGCTGATCGGCAGTCGATGACTTTGAAACATCGACGCGCGCGATCAAATCGGCTGGCAGAACGTCAAAGTCGAATTCGCGGCCACCGGAATTGGTTGCCAGCACTCTTCCGTTGTATAGCGCCGTGGCGAATTCCGGAGAGAAGCCCCGCACCGAGATCTCGGTCGGCTCGCCGGCGGACTGCCCGCTTCCGTTCACCGTGGCAGTGGACACGACGATGCCCGGGATGCGCTCGATAGCTTCGGCGATATTCTGGTCAGGCAACTTGCCGATGTCTTCGGCAACGAGCGTGTCTTGAATGTGATCGGCGCTCAGTTTGATATCGAGCGCCTTCTTCAAACTGGCACGAAGCCCCGTGATGACGATGTTCTGCGACTGGTCCGGCGCCGTAGCCCCGCCGGGCGCGTTGGTTGCGTCCTGAGCGTGGGCCGCGGTCGCGACGAAGGACAGGCTCGACGTTGCCGCCAGCATCGCGGCGAATGACAGAAAATTCGGCTTCCTCATGATTTGAAATCCTCTCCCTTTGAGAATCCCGCGCGCCGCAATGATTCTCGCGTCATTGCTGTTCGCGTTTCGGGATCCGAAAATTCAACGAGATGCCGACCATGCTCCTCCGGAGGCGCTGGCGGTCACCCTACCTTAAAGCAAGTTGTCATTCCGAACGCCGTATATGTCGGCAACTCTCCCCCTCGCTGAGCGCTGCGAGCCGCTCGCCTTTCCCCAAACTTCACCGCAATCCTATTGCCGAAGTTCTCCGGCCTTTGGATTATGGTTTAGTATGTTGTTTTTCTATAATCGGAAAAATATAGGGTCAATCGCTAAATTTTCAGATGACGGGGGCGAGGTTCCGCGGCCAGGCAGCGAGACTTCACCTGCCCTGACGGCAAGCGATGCCTCAGGTGTAAACCGCAGCCCTGAGCGCGACGGCAAGGCGAGCCACTCCGACATTTGCATTGGAGGTCCTCTTGGATCCGTCTGGCGAAAAGAGGCGGCCTCGCGAACGATCAACAGGACGGCGGCGCAGCGACGCTGCGTGAAGTGGTTCTCGTTGTGCGGGCGGATGAAGCCCATCACCGCGACGTGAATCACGGCTTCGCCAACGAACTCGCCGGGCTGCCTCAAGGTGCGGTGGCACCGTGCCCCGAGCACAACGAACTGCGGCCGCAGTGGAAGCAGGCGGCCTGAGCGATTGAACGGGGCGGCCTTGCACCGCCTTCTTCGTCCAACGCCTAAGAGCCTCAAAGACCCCGGCAGCCGGCGACGCGCCCATTTTCCGGAACGTACCCAACCTGCGAGCTGTTGCCGCAGCAGGAGGTTGCGATGAGCCGAATGCCTGCACTGTTCATCGGTCACGGCAGCCCGATGAATACACTGGAGCTCAACGGCTTCACCCGTTCCTGGCGCGCGTTGGGCGAAATATTGCCTCCCCCGCGAGCCATCCTGGTCGTCTCGGCACATTGGTATATCGGTGCCACGGCGGTTACCGCGATGGCCAAGCCGCGCACGATCCACGATTTCTTCGGCTTTCCTCAGACCTTGTTGGATTTCCAGTATCCCGCGCCGGGGGCGCCTGACGTAGCCCACGAAGTCGTGGAAGCAGTCCAACCGGAGTGGGTCGGGATGGACCAGGACGAATGGGGTCTCGATCATGGGACGTGGAGCGTGCTCGCGCATCTCTATCCAAAAGCCGACGTTCCAGTCGTTCAGCTATCGATCAACGCAACGAAGCCCTTCGCCTACCACTTTGACCTTGGTGTCCGACTTTCCTCGTTGCGCGATCGCGGCGTGCTCATCCTGTCCAGCGGCAACGTCGTCCACAACCTGAGGCTTGTCCAATGGGACCAGCCGACCAGAGGGGCGGATTGGGCGCAGCGGTTTGACGAGGGCGTCAGAGCTCAAATGGCCGACGATCCTTCTGAAATTCTAAAGCTCAGCGAACATCCAGACTTCGCCAAAGCCGTGCCGACGCCTGACCACTACCTCCCGCTACTTTACACCGCCGGCATGGCAGCCGCGGAAGGACGCTCGCAGGCTTTCATCGAAGGCTATTCGCTCGGGTCGCTTTCCATGACGAGCTATAACGTGGGTCCGGAACTTGCCCTTCCAAACCATGCTGAAGGGGCAGCTGATCTTCCAAGCGATGTGCCGCGCCGACCAGACCAACATGTAATGCGCCCGATTGCTGTCGGTTCGCGTGCCCAGTCTCGCGTAACAACGGGGGTTTCATCGCCCAGTTTCCGGCAGCAGCTTCGCAATCTCCTTTGCGAGCTCGGACTGTCGGAATGGCTTGTTCAGCCTGGGAATATCGGGTGAGATTTCATCGAGCCCGGCGAACCCGGACACAATCAAGACCCGCATTTGGGGGCCGAGTAACTGCGCTTCACGAACAAGGTCCTCTCCCGAGATGCCTGGCATCAAATGATCGGAGATTAGGAGGTCCGGAACCTCCCCCCGACGAAGTATCCTGAGCGCTTCTTCGCCAGATTGGGCTTCCGTCACGGCAAAGCCGAGGTCGGTTAGCATGTCCGCCGTCGTTCGGCGTGCTACGCTTTCGTCGTCAACCAGCAACACCGATCCACCCTCGCGGCTATCGGGCACGCTTGCGTCGACATCCGCTGACGAGGGCGTCGCTGTCGTCGCAGGCAGCCAAAGCTCGACGTTGGTTCCGACCCCTACGTGACTTGAAATGCGCAGACCGCCGCGAAGCTGGGCCGCCAATCCATGCACCATGGAGAGGCCAAGGCCCGTCCCTTTACCGATGCCCTTGGTGGAGAAGAACGGCTCGATCGCGTGAGCAAGAGTGTCCTTGTCCATTCCAATCCCGGTATCGGCAACCGAAATCCGGATGTAATCGCCGGGCACAAGATCGGGATCCTTGATGCTCGTCGCTGCCCCTTTTTCCGCCGCGATCCGCAGTGTTCCGCCGTCGGGCATTGCGTCGCGCGCGTTCACGCTCAGGTTCAGGATTGCCATTTCGAGCTGGTTCGGATCGGCGACAGCGAACGGAAGTTCGTCCGCGACTTCCACGACCACGCGAATTTGCGGGCCCGTCGTGCTGCCGATCAACTCCGATATTCCTTGAACCAGACCGCCCACGTCGACGGCCTCCGGCTTGAGTGGCTGCCGCCGGGAGAAAGCCAGAAGACGCTGTACCAAGGTCTTCGCGCGCTCGGCCGACTGAAGCGCCCCATCGATCAGCCGCTGCTCGCGCTCGCCACCGACGCGTCGCCGCTGGAGCATGTCGAGGCTACCCATGATTGGCGTCAAGAGGTTGTTGAAGTCATGGGCGACGCCACCCGTTAGTTGCCCCATCGCCTCCAACTTCTGGCTTTGACGGAGGGCCTCTTGTGCCTGTTCCAGCGCCGCGGCCTGATCCTTCTGGTGCGTAATATCCCTTCCGTAGGCGTAGACGTGATCGCCTTCGACAGCGGTGTGCCAGGATATCCAGCGCGGTGTCCCGTCTGCATGTCGGTAGCGGTTTTCGAATGCCGTAAGGTCTTCGGTGGATGCCGCACGGTCCAGCCCGACCTGAGTCTTTAGTGCGTCCTCGGGCCAGATGAACTCGAGAAAGCTCTTTCCCTCAAGCACGGATGGTGGATATCCCAGCACTGTCTCCCAGGCAGGATTCACGCGCCGGAAGATGCCGTCCGATCCAACGACGGTAAGCAAGTCTCTTGAATTGCGCCAAACACGGTCTCGCTCCGCGGTACGCTCCTCGACGCGAGCTTCCAGCGTCGCTGTCAGTGCGATCAGCTCGCTTTCTGCCCGGCGTCGTTCGACTGCCATGCGCGTTCGCGCCGCAACCTCGCGAATGAAGGCAAGCTCTTCGGGGCGCCAAACTCTCGCCTCGTTGTGGTTGAGATAGAGGAGCGCAACCAGGCCGTCCTGTTCAGTGACGGGCATGTTTACGAACGATTGAGCGCTAATCGCCTTCAAGGCATCGGCCCCGTCACGTGTCCGCGGGTCCAGGTCTGCATCTTCTACGATCGCGGTCTCGCCGCGCTTGAGATCTTCGATATACGATCCGTAGTCGCGGAAATGGAGTTCGCCCGCGAGGGTTTGAATTCCCGGAGCGTTCCAGTCCCTTTCGATCACGATCGTTTCGTTCGCCGGATCGACGGTTCCGTAGCCGGCGCGGCTAACCTCAAGCGTTTTTCCCAGCATTTCGGCCGCGGCAAACGCTATGTCTTCCGGCTCGACGATCTCGTTGAACCTGACATTCAGCTCGTCGACGGCCTGTCGCCAGTTAGACTGCTCGCGAACCGTCCGTTCGGCGATCGCCCGTTCAGTGACATCGGCCCCTTGGACGAAAATGCCCTCGGGCGTTCCGCCGACCCCGAGTATTGGCTGATACACGAAATCTACGAAGCGTTCTGTGATGGGCTCGTCGATGTCGGTCTGGCTAAGGAAGGGGGCCGCTTCTGCTCGATATGGAACGCCGGTCGCGAGCACCGTATCGAGCAGTTCGACGTACCCCTGCGCGGCAGCGTCAGGCAACGCCTCGGCAACGGTGCGTCCGAGGATCTCACGGTTCCCGACAAGTTTCAGGTAACCCGGATTGGCAAACTCGAACCGATGCTCAGGCCCGGTCAGGAGCGCCATGAATGTCGGTGCCTGATCGAATAAATTGGCGAAACGTTCGCGCTCGGCGAGCGCCTGGCGCTCCGCAAGCACCTTCACCGTTGTTTCAATGCAAGCGCCAAATAGCCCGCGGATCGTCCCTTTGTCGTCACGGATAGGAGTGTAGGAGAAACTAAAATGCGCCTCTTCGAGCTTGCCGTTCCGATCCAGTAGGAGCGCGAAGTCGTCCATTTGGACGGACTCGCCATTGAACACGCGTTTGAACATTGGTTCCAGCACCGCACGTGCCTCGCTCCACACCTCCATGGCGTGCGAGCCAAGCGCCTGGGGATGCTTCTGCCCAAGGATGGGGATGAAGGCATCGTTGTAGAGCCAAGTTTGTTCGTGTCCCCATGCCAGGAACATGGGCTGGCGAGAGGCGAGCATCAGGTCGACGATCGTCACGAGTGATTGGGGCCACGCCTGCGGAGCGCCGATCGGTGACGCATCCCAATCGAAATTCCTCATAAGCGACGGCATGATACCGCGGTGATGGTCGAAGAGGTTCATACCGGCCTTTTGTATGTCAGCGAAACCTCCGTTGGGACATGTTTCCAACCTGATATCGATCCGAGTAGCAGCTTCTCGCTGTTGGTTCATTCCTTGTCGCCAGAAGCAGCCGCATAAAGGATTTCATGGGTGGCGGGTTCCGCTGTGCAGTCATCCTTTCGTCCGCTGCACCCCTCCGATCAGTGACGAAGGTTGAGCCTTGTTCTCACCGCACATCCACCAAGCAGGCTCTCGTCAAATTCAGGCACGGCAAATGGACTGCGAGTTCGCAGACGATGCGGCGAAGAGAAGGAGCTAGGCCCTCCGGCCGCAAAGCGCGGCGTTATTCCTCGGCGAGGCTGCGCTGCATGTATAGCGAATTCAACCACCGGCCGAACTTGAAGCCAACCGACTTCAGTCTGCCCGCTTCAACGAAGCCGCAGGCGCGATGCAAGGCTACCGAAGCCGGTTCTGCCCCGCCGATGACGGCGATCATTTGTTGAAAGCCGGCGGTGCGAGCGGCTGAGATCAATGCCGTCAGGAGGCGTCTGCCAATGCCTTGACCGAGATGCTCCGGGTGTACGTAAATACTGTTCTCGCAGGTGAAAGCGTATGCGGCCCGGTCGCGGAACTGAGTGACATAAGCATAGCCAACCGGCCGATCATTCAACATGGCAACGAGAAATGGCCAGTCCTTCCCTTGAACCGCCGCAATCTTCTGTCGCCAAAAGCCTGCATTGGGTGGCTCATCGTCGAAGCTCGCCGTCCCGTTGAGAACGTGATGCGCATAGATAGCCGCGATCGCCTCGGCCTCGGCGATGCTTGCGGACCTAAGTTTGGTCAACGCTGACCGATCTGCGATAATTTCGTTTTCAGGCTCATCTCATCGATGCTTTCGAACGGAAGCGGCAGAAATAACCCTGACCAACGTTGGCCACGGGTCAAGCAGCGGCGGGAATTTTCGCGGGAAGGCAGTCGAAAATTGCCCAAATCTGTCGTCACGGTCAGGCAGCCCCGCCGCTAGTTGCCGCTTCGACATTTTCTTCTTCATTCAATCGCCAAGCCGCGCCTTTTCAAATGATGGGCGAGCAGCCCTGCTAAACGGTGTTCGCGAAAACCGACGCGCATGAAGCGTTGCAGGATGTCGAGGTCGGGGTTGCCGTTGCCTTCGATGAAGATAGGGCCGTCCTCGGCGATCGCGATATCCCAGCCGACAACGACGCGGTCGCTAAAGGCTTGGTGGGCAGCAATCGCGCGCACCTTTGTCTCTTCCCAGCAGGGGATCGGTGTTCCTTCGATTTGCGCGCCGGTGTCGGGATGCGCGGAAATCCAGCCGAGCCTCGAATCCATTCCAAGGTTGCTTGCCTTTCCCAAAGTTCCCGTTTCCAGGTCAACCAGCGCGCCCAGACCTCCAGCATGAAGATTGTCGACGGTCCGGTTGTCACCGAATGAGGTGCGCATCATCGCGGCCATGACTTCGGGCTCGTTCTTGGTGTTGAGGCAGGTGAGGACCCGGACCGTCGGAAGTGCGCCTGCAGTGAGCGCAAGGAGATCAGGATGCGGGCGCATTCGCGGCTGGATGATCAGGGGCAGCTTCTCGGATTGCTCAACCAACCGCGTCAGCAAATCGGCGCTCCCCAGCTGCTCGCCCGCCGGACTCTCGAAGGTCGATGGCGCGTTGAAGTCCCAGCGCTGTGCGCCGCGTCCACCTCTACCGCGCGTTGGTTTCACGAAGAGGTCGCGATCGGGCAGGCTCTGGCCGGGATCGCTGCCGTTCAACTGCATCAGCGTCTCGATGGTGCGGATGCCGTGCTTCGCGCAGAAGTCGGCGAAACGGGCCTTGTCCTGGAGCGGCGTTCCGCCCCTCTGCTTCAGCAGTCGGAAATAGCAGGTCTTGGTTTCGAATTGCTCGATGAAGCTGGAGGCGCGTCTTTTGCCATCATCGTGGAGCGAGAAGATATAGTACCAGGGCGGGAGGATGCCGGCGGAGAAATATAAGCTCAACTGATCGGCAAGCTGCATCGCTATGCTGCGGCCATAGCGTGCGCGGGTAATTGAGCCGTTGCGCGCAGTGAACCAGGCTGAGGCCAGCAGGAAAGCGAACGGCGAGATGGCGATTCCGGTCGCGAGCTCGGCCAATTCGGCAGCATTATCGGGATGCCAATATCGTTCGGCAAAGGCGTGACGGAGGGGATCGGCGCCCGACGATCCGTAGGCGCCGAGCAACACTGCGAGCGCGACCGGCAATCCGGCAACGCGATAGATTAGCCGTTCGGCGCTGTCGAAAATCGGCATATCGGCGGCTCCTACACCAAGCACCGTCGCCGTCCCTAGCGCACGTGGTCCAGAGGATCCTCGAAAAGGGGGAACGCACGGCTGTTCCAGTCGTTCGCGTTGAGGACCACCGCGATTCCATCAGGAGCCGGACCATGAGCGCGAGCGGACTCGACGTTTTTGATCGAACCTTGGAAACCACGCACATCTGGCTGAACGAGATCTGCAACGACCTCGGCCCGGACAAGCAGGTCGCCTGGAAAGTCTTGTCGACCGTATTGCACAAGCTGAGGGACCGGCTGACGGTCAATCTTGCGGCGCATCTCGGAGCCCAGCTGCCGCTCCTGATCCGCGGAGTTTATTACGACCAGTTCGAACCGGGCCACATGCCGAGCGAGCTGCGAAGCCGCGAGGATTTCGTCGGCGAGGTCGCGGAATGGCTGAGCGACACGCGGCCGGTTGATCCGGGGGAAGCCGTCCGTTCGGTCTTCCGATTGCTCTCGCGGCACATTTCCGAAGGCCAGATCAACAAGGTTCGCGACGCTCTGCCGAAGAGCCTCCGGCGCTTATGGGAGGAAGCCGAAGACCCGACGGTGATCGGATATGAGCCGTTGATGCTGACCCAAACCCATAGCTTCTAAGGATTAGAGGCAGGCCTCGAGGTAGGGCTGGTCGAAGCCGTACTGCTTCGCCTTGTCGAGCGTATATGGACGAAGGCCCATCGAGCGATATTCGCCCAGGATCTTGCCGTCTGCAGTCTCGTCCAGATATTCGAACTTGAATAGCTCCTGGGTGACGATCACGTCGCCTTCCATGCCGATGACCTCGGTGATGTTGGTGGTGCGACGCGAGCCGTCACGAAGCCGCTTCACCTGCACGATGAGATCCACTGAATCCGCAATCTGGCGGCTGATCGCCTCCTTCGGAATCTTGATGTCCGACATCATCACCATGTTCTCCATACGAGCGAGACATTCGCGCGGGGAGTTGGAGTGGAGAGTCGCCATCGAGCCGTCGTGACCGGTATTCATCGCCGCCAGGAGATCGAAGCACTCCTGGCCGCGAATCTCACCGAGAATGATTCGGTCGGGACGCATACGTAGAGCGTTGATGACGAGATCACGGATGGTGATCGCACCTTGGCCCTCGAGGTTAGGAGGACGAGTTTCCAGCGGTAGCCAGTGCGGCTGCTGAAGCCGAAGCTCGGCCGCATCCTCGATTGTGATCACGCGCTCGCCGGGGTCGATCATCTTCGACAAGGCGTTGAGCATCGTCGTCTTACCCGAGCCCGTGCCGCCCGAGATGATGATGTTCATGCGCGACGCGCCGGCGATCTTCAGGATGGTCGCCATCTTCTCGGACATCGAGCCGAAGCCCTTCATCATGTCGAGCGTGATCGGCTTCTCGGAGAATTTACGGATCGAGATGGCCGTGCCGCGAAGCGACAGCGGCGGAATGATGACGTTGACGCGGCTGCCGTCCTGGAGGCGCGCGTCGCAGAGCGGGCTGGTTTGATCGATTCGGCGGCCGACCTTGTTGACGATCCGCTGTGCGATCTGGAACAGATGTTCCTCGTCGCGAAACTGGATTTGGGCGATCTCAAGCTTGCCCTTGCGCTCGATGTAGGTCTGATCGGGACCATTCACCATGATATCGCTGATCGCGGGGTCGGCGAGGAGCTCCTCGAGCGGGCCGAGACCCAATAGCTCGTCGACCAGCACTTTCTCGAGCGCAAACTGCTCGCGGCGATTCAAAGTGATCTTCAGTTCGGCGAGAACTTCAGAGATGATCGGTCGAAATTCTTCGGCCAGCTCGTCCTTGCTGAGCGTCGCAGCAGCTTCGGGATCGACGCGCTCGAGAAGGCGCGGGAGCACCTGCTCCTTGATGCGGTGGACCGATGCCTCGAAGCCCTCGGCTCGGCTGCTTGCCTGATCGCCGGCGCCGTTCTGGCGCGCGGTGAGACGGTCCATGGCCCCGTTTGGAGGAGCGCCGACATTGGCGCCAAGATCGTCTTGCGACAAATCCATTGGCGGCGTGAATTCTTCGATTGGCGGAAATTGCTCCCCGCCTTCATCAAGCGAGGCTGGAAAAGCAGATCCGCCTGGACCGCCCTTCATCGGCTTGGCAGTGCCGAAGCTCGGGCGTGCACCCCCGATTCCGCCCCGCTTTCCAAATGCGCTCATGCCCAAACCTGCGTTCGCTGCTGAAATTCAGTCAGGGTGAATAAGCGAGAAACTTTTAGAAAAAGCTAACCCCGGCAACTGACCCAGTTGAGGACGGATTAACCATTTTCCTTCAAGACCGATTGCGAAGAGGGGACGGGCCATTCGTTCGAGCGCTTCAAGACCAAGGTTCGAATTTCGCCAGCTAGCGTTGCGGCTTGCCTTGGCGCTCGCGCTATTGGCGCTCTTCGTTGCATTGACTGCTCCTCCGGGCCTTCCGCGGTTCTTCTTCGAGCGGCAGGACAGCTTGGTGATCGTTGCATCGATTGCGCTCCTGATCGCTGGGGCTTTTTCAAATCGCATAGATGAGCCCTGGGCCGAACCCGATCCCTGGCTGAACCGATGGCGGGTCGCTGCGATCTCGATAGGGGTTGCATTCCTCGTGTGGGGCGGCGCCTATCTATTGCTTGAAAACTATCCCCTGACCCGCGACGAGCATATGGTCGTGTTCGACATGGCCGTTTTCCGTTCGGGCCATCTCGCTTATCCCCTGGCGATCGGCTGGAGGCCCTATGCGCAGGCGCTGACGCCTGCTTTCTTGCTCCCGTTGCCGGGCAGCGCAGCCTGGGTCTCATCCTATATGCCGGTCAACGCAATGCTTCATGCTGCGTTCGGGATGGTCTTCGATCCAGCGTTGCTGAACCCGCTCCTTGCAGCGCTTGGCGCTGTCGCATTGTTCGACATCGCACAGCGCCTTTTCCCGGGCAGTCGAAGCGCGCAGCTGGTTGCCCTATTGCTCTATGGAACGTCTGCGCAGGTTCTGATCAGCGCGATGACGCCCTACGCGATGACCGGCCATCTCGCGCTCAATCTTGTCTGGCTAGCACTTTACCTGCGCGGAACTCGAGCGAGCCACGCGATGGCGATCGGAATCGGTTTCCTCGCGATCGGCCTCCATCAGGTCGTTTTCCATCCGCTCTTCGCGGCACCGTTCATTGACCATCTGCGGCGGCGCGGCGAATGGCGGACAGCTGCAGCCTATTTGGGGATGTACGAGTCTTCTTGCTGTTCTGGGTCTCCTATCCTCATCTGGTATCCGCATCCGCTGGCCTTAAGGCCGCGGCCGGTCCTGAATCGGGTGCTTCTGGCTTTGTCGCTTCGCGCGTGCTTCCCCTTCTAATTCATCGCAATCCCGACACCCTGCAGCTCATTGCGGCTAACATCTTGCGCTTCGTAACCTGGCAAAATCTTGCGCTCGTTCCAATGATGGCCCTTGGAACCCTCGCCGTCCGCCGAAACGAAGGCATTGCTCGACCTCTAGTCTACGGCATTCTCCTGACGACGGTCGCAATGGCATTCCTGCTCCCCTATCAGGGCCACGGGTGGGGCTATCGCTACCTGCACGGCCTGATTGGTAATTGCGCCTTGCTAGCCGCTTATGGCTGGCGCGATTTCTCGGACCGAGCGGCGGTGCGCGGTTTCGTCCGCATGGGCACGATCGCAACCGTTTGCGGCAGCGTCCCCTTCTTGTTTTGGCAAGCGCACGCGTTCGTTGACCCATATGCAAGGCTCAATCGAGTAATCGAGCACACCAACGCGGACATGGTCGTCGTCAACACGGAAGGGACCGGGTTTGTGGCGGACGAGGTCCGAAACCGGCCAGATCTCGCCAACCGCCCGATCCGGCTCGCATCGGCGACTCTTACGGCCGCCGACATCCACATCATTTGCGCACGTGGGACTATCGCATTCGTTGGCGCCAATCAGATGCGGCCGCTCGGTCTGGTGCCATTCGATGCATTGGATTCGAAGCATTTCAGCGAATTGGGTGCGGTTGCGAAGAACTGCACGGGCGAGCAGGGCAGCTCTAGCCCTGGGCGAGCGCAACCCTAGCTTGTCGTCCCGGATTCTCTTCCAGGAACCGCAGCTGCTCGAACCGCTCGACCAGCCAGCGCGCATTTCTGTCGGAATCATAAGTCTTTCGAGCGTAAGCGCTCAGACCCTCGTCGGGACCAACATTGGATGCCCCGATCGCCGCTGCGAAACGGCGCGCCGTGTCAATGGGATCGGTCGGCTCGACTTCGAGCGCCTGAAGCATGCCTTCAGCACCGGGGTCCGCAGCGGCGCTGTCTAGACCCGCAGAAGACCGGCAATCCGCAAGCCATCGCTTCCTGAACCACGAGCGGAAATCCTTCACCGACCGACGGCAGCACAAGCGCGTCGGCTGCGCGATAAAGCTCCGCTAGCTGCTCGCGCGTCATTCGACCTAACAGTCGAACATTCGTCAGATTCCAAGTGCCTGGGTCTATGGGACCGCTGCCGACGAGCGAAATGCGCCAATCCGGATTGGCACTGGCGAGCTCGCGCAAAGTCGAGAGCCCTTTTTTTTCGACGAAGCGGCCAACAAACAAGAGTTCACGCCGGTCGTCGGACATCAAGTAGCGCTGACGCGCACGGCGCCGGTCCGCGGCCGCCGGAAACCGGAAGAGCTGGTGGTCGACGCCGTTGAGAAGGAGCGACGGCGCACTCTTCCAGCGCGGTCCAGCGAACGTCCTTCGGACTGCATCACTGATGAACACGGCTTGAGGCGCAGCCGCGAGCAACGGCCGTGCAATCAAGCGGTTTGCTGCTGCCATCGCTAATCTCAGAACGAAATTTGTATAGGGAATGATGCCGATGTGCTGGACGAGGATCCAGGGCTTGCGGTGCTTGCTCGCGTAGCGGGCCGCGAGCAGCGAGCTGACGTATAGCGCGTCGTGAACGATCACGGCGTCGGCCGCCGAGACTTCCTGCTCGAGCCGGCGCTGGGCGGCTCGGCTTGGAAGCGGCATTGGGAGACCGGTCCAGCGCTCGAGCGGATCCGTCGACTCGAAGGGCGACGGGCTCAATCAGCCGGTCAGCTGGTGGCGTGTCGAAAGCGGCCGCCGCCCAGCGGCATTCGTGACCAAGGCGGGCAAGCGCGCGGGCCATCGTTCCCGCGACGATCTCGATCCCCCCGCCGTGCCCCTCGAAAAAGGCCGAGACGATCAGGATTTCGAAACGCGGCTCCCGACCACGAGCAGGCAAGAGGGGCTGTCAGCTTCATCCCGTCCGCCCAGCCCGGCACCGATCAGCGTCGAAAGCGCCGCCGCAATCGGGCGCGGAAAGCTGCCGCTGTTCTGAAAAGCGCGAAGCTTGAGCGCGCGCTGTATTTCGATCGGTCGCCTGCGTCCGAGCGTGAAGCTGTGGAGCAATCCACCGGTGAAGCGCGACAGCGTTTCCCAGCGCTTTGTCGCTTTCTCACCGAGATAACCGGTGACACGATTCGACCCGCATTCCGTCGCCGTCCACAGGTTCTTCCAGTCTTCGAGCGTTAGATAATTGAAATGCGCGAGCCGTTTGTCGAGCTGCTGCAATATCTTGCGGCGGTCGGATCCAGCGATCGATCGAGCCTGCGAGATTGTCGTGAAAGCCCGGGCAAGGGACGGTGTAGAAGAACCTGCCGCCAGGCTTCAGCACTCGTCCGACCTCGCGAATGACCGGTTCGAGGCTCGGAATATGCTCGAGCACGGAGTTCGAGATGACATAATCAAACGTGGCGTCCGGCTCCGGGATCGAGTCCCCGCCGCTCGTGTGGATTCGCTCGTAGAAGCGGTATTTCCGCGCTGCGTCGGTCTCGAGTGGGTCGGGGTCGATGCCGACCAGCCGCGGTTTGCGCCCGATCCGCTTGAACAGAATGTCCGTCAGAATTCCGTCCCCGCATCCAAGGTCGAGCCCAAGGCCGTCAGGAATATCCGCCTTGCCGAGGACATCGATTTCAATGCCGCGCCAGAAAGCAGTCGCTGGTTGCGCTGGATAACGCGCGACGAAATCGGTCAAGAGGTCGCGGTCAATCTTCATGCATAGACCCTTTCCCGTTGTGAAATGATCGCGTGCTGAAGCGTCAGAATTTGTTGGGCCATTGCCGCGTCAATTGGCTTCAAAGCGTCCTTCTCGCCAACGATCGCGCGTCCGAACCGCGCAAACACCTCGTCGTTGCCATAGCGCAACTTGCCGGCGAGATGCGGAACACCGCTCGTGAGGTGCTGCCACCAATGTTGAGCCGTCGCAGCAAGGCTTGTTCGGATGACTTCCGACGTCCCGTGTCCGCCGTCGTTAGGCAACCGCAAATAGATGTCGCGGAAAATGTCGACGATTCCGACCGCCTTCTCGCCGTGGACGGTTAGATACCATTCGGAGAGGCTGGATTCGAAATTGCACGACAATGTGATTGGGTAGTCCGCGCCCTTCGCGGTGAACCATGCATCGATCTGCGCCGGCGTAGCAGTTCCGCTGCGGCTCTCAGCGCCGACTGCTTTTACGAGAGCAAGCTCTCCGGCAACGCTCGAAAGGAGATAAAGAAGGTGGGGGCTCTCATCGTAGAAGAGGCCTAGCGGAAGATCCTCATACCAGCTCGGCAGCCGCCGCGACGGGTTGCCCAGCTGGATCGCTCGAACGCCTCGGATCGAGCCTAGCCGGCTCTCGGCCAAGTCTCGCTTGAGGCGGCGCATCGATCGGGCAAACTGGAAATTGTGAACGACAGCCAGACATTTGCGATTCCTCGCAGCGTCCTCGACCATTGCGGAGCCTTCTTCGACCGACATCGCGAACGGCTTCTCGGTGATCACGTGAAGTCCGCGGTCGAGCGCTTCGCGGACCAGATCGTGGTGCGCCATCGGTGCAGTCGCAACGCTGATCGCGTCAACATCGTCGATCCAGTCGATCTCAGCGAGCCGGGAACACGCGCTCGACCGGGCCAAGGGAATGCGTTGTCCAACAAAGCGCGCACGATCTTCGCGACGATCGGCAATACCGACCAACTTGAATCGCGGATCGGCAAGGATGGTCGGCACATGCCGTGCCTGTCCGACCCATCCAAGACCAACAACGCCGATGCGAATGGCCTCAGCCACGAGCCGGCACCTCCGCAACCAGACCGCCGCGCGAGAAAGCCCATGAGCTGGTGAGATAATTCCAGCAGAACATTGCGGCACAAGAAAACGGCGCCGCGCTCCACATCGGCAGAATGAGAAGGTCTCGCGCAAACCACAGAAGGAAAAGCGCAAGCGGGAAGTTGGTGAGCAGCGCCGCTGCGTATTTCACGAATTCGCTCCATGTCCGACTGGAGCGGAAAGTCATGACCGACTGGGCGAAGTAGCCGACCGGCGTCAAGACGACAGCGCTGGCGACCTGGCACCAGAAGACGTTCGCGCCGAGCATATCCATTTCGATCAGTATCGCGTTGTGAAGCAGTGCGCACGAGATCGCGACGACGGTATAGCGGGAGATACGGTGGACATGACCGTCCATCATCGTTCCATTGAGACCTGACCGAAGCCGTCGCGCGGTCTCTCTCCACGTCGAGGCCATCGTTCGCACCGCACGAACGGCAAGAAGGACGAGCATGACCGTCGCCAGAGCCGCGAGGTTCACCACTCTTAAGGCTACGGCCGTGATTGCAGCGGCCGGCGCGGCTGCTCCAGCAAGCACGAGCAGACCGGTCCAGGTCCATTCCGCTATTCCAAGACCGGCGGGCAATACCGGCAGGCCTTTGATGAGGCCAATCACCGGATAGCCGATCAATACCGTTACCCCATTGAAATGGTCGAGGAACGCGGTTGCGACGAGCAGCGCACGAACGGACAGGAGCATCACCCTTGCGAACGACCAGGCCGAAAGGATCATCAGCGTTTTTAGGGGCGCCCTGCTGGCTCGCTCGAAAGCATCCGCAAGGGTCGCGGCAAGGACCGTTCCTCGACTCCCCACGCGCGAGAAATGGCGACAGAGCAAATGTCCGGCGGACATCGCTTTTCGGACTGACAGGCATCCGGCCAGGCTCGCCAGGATGAACAGGACGACCGACACCGAGCTTCCCAGGTTGAGCTCCAGAATCGCGATACCGGCGATCGCTCCTGAACCGAGCGCGACCAGATCGAACAGTCCTTCATACAGCGTTACGCCGACCGAAGCTCTGTTCCTAACGGCTATCCAGCGCGCGACGGACATGCTCAGTTGCGGGGGAGTGACCTGCCCGAGCAGCGCTCCCCAAGTGGTTGCTTCGAGGAGCGTCCCAAATGCGACCGGGGGCGAGGCTGGGCTTAGCCAAGCTTTGGCGGTTTGCCAGCGTGCGACGCCTATCACGAGGTTTGCCAGGGTGATTGCGGAAACCGCGACAAAAAGCCACGCCGGAGCCGCCTCGATCATTCGACCGACATCCCCGAGCGTGATTCCCAGCATTTGGAAAAGCGAAGCGACCAAAAACAGCGCCGCCATCAGCCACAAGGCTATGAGGATCGGTTTGGTTATCATCGAGCCGCTGCCTCGCGCCATCCTATTGGCAATTTGCGGCCGACCAGTTGCTCGAGCGAAGCGAAATTCTCGCGAGCGAGCGCGCGTTCACGGCGCGACGCCTCGAGAATTGCAGGGTTCGCCGGCGCAGGCGCGCCGGAGTAGAGCAGACTCTTCACAACCGGGGCGTGCTTTGCAAGCTCGACCACCTTCCCGAGGCCAAGGCGGCGGCCCACACCTCCAAGGGCGTAAGCAGATCTCGTAATCGCCGGCATCCGTGCAGGGTGCGAGCCATTGACGACGTCCGTCAGGCTTGGGCGCTCAATCGCTGGGTCAAGGCCGATGAACTGACAGACTTCGCTGTGAAATTTTCGAGGATCGAGCAACAGATCATCGAAGAACAGGACCCTGATCTGGTCTTTGGGAAACTCAGCGAAGAAGGGCTCGAGGCAAGCCTGATAATCCATGAGCCGGCGGAAGTGCGGGTGCCGGGTCATTTCTTCGACCTCGCTCCCGAAGCGGCGTGTATGGGTTGACCACCACTTCAGGGTAGATTTGGCAAAATCGCCCGGCTCGCGCAGGCAGGCCAGCACTCGAACATTCGGAAAGGCAGCCCTCAACCGGCTGGCGGTTGGGGAATATACATATGCGTCATGCGCGATCTCTCCGACCTTCACGCTTGCTGGCGCGCTATCGAGCAGCGCGCGATAGGAACCCAATGGTCGGATTTCTTCAGTCTCGAAGAAACCGCTGCTCTTCGAGGGAAGGATAAAGGAGTCTCCGATGGCTTCGAAGGTACTTCGAAGAGCCACGTCGAGCCGGCCTTGGGGGCGCCCACGTAAATGAAATCGAGGTCTCGCTGCATGGTATCCCAGTGCGCTTCGTGGCCGAGCCTTAACGCACGTCAATCGCAACATCGGGCCGAATGAACTGGGCTTCGTTGTCGCACAGGACTGCAAGGAGGAAGCCGCCGAGGATCGTTTGAAGTCCGATCGTTCCAATCAGTCCGGCGAGCGAGATCGGCAGGATCGAGGGGAGCGCAGCAAAGCTCTCGCTGCCCCAGTAGATGCCGACCGCGACCAAGCCGAGGAGCGAGATGCCGATCAGTGACAAACCGAAAATAACGCAGCTCTCCAAGTTCAGGACGCTTCGAGCGGTGCGGAGCCACGGTCGTGGCAGGCGATAACCTGCACGAACGCCGTAGACATGAGATGCGACCCCCATGAGGGCAGCCATGTGCCCCACCGTGGCGAGGAGCGCGCCGACGACGATCCAGCTCTGGCCAAAGGTCGTGCGACCAGTAAGGCCGAGCGACCGCAAGATCGCAACGCCAAGGATAAGAGTTCCGGAAAGGAAGGCGGCAAAGCCGGGGATTGCAAACAGCCAGGTCGGAGAGAGCATGAAGAGATAGCGAAGATGCCTCCAACCGTCGCGCCAGGGGCGAAGGTGAGGGGCCCGGTCGCGCAGGTCAGGAAGGAGCTTGACCGGAGTTTCGACGATGAGCAGCCGTTTGAGAGCGGCCTTGATCACCATCTCGCTCGCGAACTCCATGCCGCTGCCGCTCAGTCGGAGGTCGAGGAAGGCGTCCTTGCGAATGGCGCGGAGACCAGAGTGAGCATCCGAGATGGCGGCGCCGAAGAAAAGATTGAGAATGCCGGTGAGGATCGGATTGCCGATATAGCGGTTCTTCCACGGCATTGCGCCTTTAGCGATTCCGCCCTTGAAGCGCGATCCCATGACAAGCTCGGCGCCCCCCTCGAGCTCACCGATCATCGCTACGCCATCGACGAAGTCGTAGCTGCCGTCAGCATCACCCATCAGGATGTAGGTGCCGCGAGCGGCCTTGCTGCCGCCGATCAACGCCGCGCCGTAACCGCGAAGGGCGACCCGAACAACGCGTGCTCCAAGCGATGTGGCAAGCGCCTGGCTACCGTCAGTCGAGCCATTGTCCGCAATGACGATCTCGCCGGTGAGATCGTATTTCGCAGCGATGAGGCGCAGCGCTTCCTGGGCGTTTCGAATGCAATGCGGAAGGCACTGGGCCTCGTTCAGGCATGGCATCACGATGGTGACGTCAAAACCCTCGGCCGGTGCAATCGACCGTGCTCGCTCGAACTGACTTGCCGGCGCGTGACGCATCCGCTTACCCCTCGACTTTCGACGAGGGTTAGGTGAGACGCTCTAAGGAACCGTTAATTATGTTTCGAAAGAACTTGGTTTGAAGATCAGCCTGCGCTCTCCGCAAGGACGGTCAGGCCGCGCTCGCTGACCTCGGCGAAGCCGCCGGTGACGTTAATACGCTCGGGCTGGGCGCCGGCGCTTCGATAGACCGCCACCTCGCCGTTTCTGAGCGTCGTCATATAAGGCGCGCGGCCGGCCATAATGCCGGACTCACCCTCGGTTCCTGGGACGACGACCATATAGACGTCCTCCGACATCACCTGCCGGTCGGGAGTGACGAGTTCGAAATGCAGATCGGCCATTATTCCTTGCCTTCAATCGCGCCGTCAAAGGCGCGCGTGGCTGCCTCGAACTTGTTGCGGCAGCCGGTATTGCAGAAGCCGACGACCCGACCCTTGTAGAATGTCAGGCTGTCCGCGCTGACCGGCTTGCCGGACCACGGGCAGACAGAATTGACGCAATCTTCGAGGCGCAGCTCTTGGGCCAAGTCTCAGGCCTCCTGAGCCAGTTTCTCGGCCTTGGCGACCGCTTCGTCTATCCCCCCGACCATGTAGAAGGCTGCCTCGGGCAGGTGATCGTACTCGCCGTTCACGACCGCTTTGAATGAACGGACAGTATCTTCGACCTGGACGAACTTGCCTGGAATACCAGTGAAGACCTCGGCGACGTGGAACGGCTGCGAAAGGAAGCGCTAAATCTTCCGAGCGCGGCTCACGACCAGCTTATCCTCTTCCGAAAGCTCGTCCATGCCGAGGATGGCGATGATGTCCTGAAGGCTCTTGTACCTCTGGAGCGTCTCCTGGACCGCTCGGGCGACCTCGTAATGCTCCTGCCCGACGACCGCCGCGGTCAGCACCCGGCTGACGGAATCGAGCGGATCGACGGCGGGATAGATGCCGAGCTCGGAAATGGCGCGGCTCAGCGTCGTCGTCGCGTCCAAGTGGGCGAAAGAGGTTGCCGGTGCTGGGTCGGTCAAGTCGTCGGCCGGCACGTAGATGGCCTGGACCGAGGTGATCGAGCCCTTGTGGGTCGAGGTAATGCGTTCTTGAAGCGCGCCCATGTCGGTCGACAGGGTCGGCTGATAGCCCACGGCCGAAGGAATACGCCCGAGAAGCGCTGACACTTCAGAGCCAGCCTGCGTGAAGCGGAAGATGTTGTCGACGAAGAAGAGCACGTCCTGGCCTTCCTGGTCGCGGAAATATTCGGCCTGGGTGAGGCCCGAAAGCGCAACTCGGGCGCGGGCTCCGGGCGGCTCGTTCATCTGCCCGAACACGAGCGCCACCTTCGAGCCTTCCGGCGTCGGGTTGCCATCGGCGTCCTTGGCGATAACTCCAGCGTCAAGGAACTCGTGGTAGAGATCGTTGCCCTCGCGGGTCCGCTCGCCGACGCCGGCGAACACCGAAACGCCGCCATGACCCTTGGCAATGTTGTTGATCAGCTCCTGAATGAGCACGGTCTTGCCGACTCCGGCGCCGCCGAAGAGGCCGATCTTGCCGCCCTTCGCATAAGGGGCGAGGAGGTCGATGACCTTGATTTCGGTGACGAGGATCGCAGCCTCAGTCGACTGGTCGACGAAGGGCGGAGCCTCGGCGTGGATCGGGGCCGACATATCGCTTCCGATTGGGCCGCGCTCGTCGATCGGCTCGCCGATGACGTTCATGATTCGCCCGAGCGTCTTGGGCCCCACCGGAACTCGGATTCGAGATCCATGGAGTTGACCGTCTGGCCCCGGGTCAAGCCATCGGTCGAAGTCCATCGCGATCGTTCGAACGACGTTCTCGCCGAGATGCTGAGCGACCTCAAGGACAAGGCGGTTGCCGCCATTGTCGGTCTCGAGCGCGGAGAGGATCGGTGGAAGCTCGCCCTCAAACGCCACGTCGACAACGGCGCCGATGACCTGGCTGATGCGCCCTGTGAGTTGCTGGTCGAGACCGCAATCGAGCTCGTCTCGGCCGGAGCGGCCTTCTTGGCGCGAGTGCGGGGCTTGGTCTCGGCGGCGGTTGCCATAACTATCTTCCTTGCCTTCGTGTTTGTTCAGAGCGCTTCGGCGCCCGAGATGATCTCGACGAGTTCGGTTGTGATCGCCGCCTGGCGCTGGCGGTTGTACTCGATCGACAGGCGATTGATCATATCACCTGCGTTGCGGGTCGCATTGTCCATCGCGGTCATCTGCGAGCCGTAGAAACCGGCCTGATTTTCAAG